>JAQGMG010000040.1 GCA_028292485.1 Rhodocyclales bacterium
CGGAGAGAAGCTATCCTTCGCCTCGTGTAGCGGGAGCTATTCGCTACACTCCTTAAGATACAAGGGCGGAGTGCAAACTCCGCCGATGCGGTGTGCCCCAGACGGCGGAGTTGGCACTCCGCCCTACACGAGATCAGCCCGATAGCAACTTGGCCAGCAAGCCCGTTTTTCTACGTCATGACCGGGCGCGGACTCGCTGTCGTCGGCGCAGAACAATAAACATCACGCTCATGACGAAAACATAAATGGTGCCGAGCGTCAGAGTGGCCAGTGCCAGGAAGACGCCGCCGAATTCCATTCTTTTCATGTCCTCTATGTCCTCTCCCAGCACTGGAACTAGCCAGTTCCCCAGCAGCGAAAACACACAGCAGACCAGGAAGAAAATCACCGGGCACAGCGCGAACAACAACTGCACCTGGCTACGGCAGCGCATCTGCTCCATCGCATACAACACTGCGGTTGCCGCCAGCATGTATTGCCCGCCGCCCATCAGCAGCCAGGACTTCGCGAACGCCAGCGCTTGTATGCCAAATGGACTTGTCGCGTCCTGACCGTACTGCCAGATACGTGGCTCCCAGCACCAGATTGCCAGCAGGATGAGAAGCGGCAGCAACACCGCCACGCGGAAGAAAGTTCTTGCCTGCATATTCATCTTCCTAAACGCAAACCAGCTTGTTGTTGGCGCGCCCGCCGCCGATGCCACCACAGCGCATAGACCAGAAGGCACCCCCCGGCGGCCTGCAAACCACGCCCCGCAGCCATGGCGGCGATATGCCCGGCTGCGGGCGCAGGTAGCCAGACCAATAGACTGAGCAGCCCGGCACTCGCAGGAATCAGCAGGAACACCAGCATCCAGAAAACGCGGTACTGCATTGCGCGCGCCTCCCCGGGCGAGCTGCGGCTGAACCAGCGGCATGCATACATCGCCAGCGCCACCAGACCGAGCGCGCTGCTGGCGTGCTGCAGCACTTCGCACACCCGCATCGGCTCGTCGCCAAACACGAACAATGGAAGACGCAACAGCGGCCAGGCGCGTGCCACGAAGCCATCGAGATGCGTGAAGCCGTCCCACACACTATGGCTCGTCGCGCCCAGCAGCAGCGCCGCAGAAACGTGCAACCAGCTGCGCGATTCCATGCCCAGTACCGCTTGCAGACGACGCTGCACCGAGCGTGGCGCAAGGTCCAGCAGCGGGCCTTGCAGGCCGCGCCAGAACAGCCATTGCGCCAGCCAGCCCATCGGCAGGCAGAAGAGAAACAGGCCGCCGAAGCCGTGGCTGAGATGGCGATCCAGATGCGGAATGAGAAAACCAAGGTCCGGCACCATGCTGCCGATGACCATGGCACTCAGTGGCAGGGCAGGCAGGTAGCGGCGCAGCGGCAGTACGGCGGCGGCGTGAGAGACAGTGAAGGGCATGATCAGACTTTCTGCAAAACGAGGAAGGAATGCACATGACATATCGATGGCGCCCTCCATGAAGAGGGCACCGGATTCACGTCATTCGTACTGATGCTTCTCGACTACCCGAGGAGGTACTGGCCGCTCTGCCAGCAACGAATGCCAATCCACCTTGCGCGTGCCGAGCATCACTGCCGCGAGCAGGGCGAAGATCAACAGCGAACCCATCAGCAGCGCGTTCTGCTCGGATAGCAGGATCACGTAGAGCGCGCCATACAGCGCCCCCAGCCCGGCCGAGAAGCCCAGCGCAAGCCAGGCGCTGCGCAGCAGGCTCGATGAATAAATGCCGATGAGTGCAACGCACGCACCCGCCGCAATCGCATAGGCTTGCGCAAAGCCGAGACGCTCCGACAGCGCCAGCAGAAGCAGGAAGAAGATCAGCAGCGCCGCGCCGATCAACAGGTATTGCAGGGCGTGCAGGCGCAGGTTGCGCAGCAGCTCGAAGAGCAGGAAGCCGCCCAGCGTGATGGCGATGAACAGGCTGGCATATTTGCCGGCGCGATCCGACATCACGTAGATGTCCACCGGGTCTATCAGCGAGACAGAGAAACTCTCTGCAGCCTGTGTCTGTGCCCGGGTGGATTGCCAGTTACTGCGAGCGTTCGTCGCCAGCGATGACACGCGCCATTTCGCATCGAAACCTTTCTGGCCGACATTGCGTTCGATGGGCAAGAAGCGTCCGCCGAATGACGGATGCTGCCAGGCCGAGGTGAGTGCCGCAGTGCTCTCACGCCCGAGCGGTACGATGTTGAGCGAGTCCGTCCCGACCAGTTCAAGATTCACGTCGAACTTCGCATTGCGTCCGAGCGAGGCGAGGATGCCGCGCAGGTCCGCATGCGCACCGGGAATGCTGTCGGCCGGGCCGGTTCCCGGTTCGACATTGCGCATGACATCGTCAAGCTTCATCTGCAGCTTGCGAATGCCGCGTGGGTCGCTGATGGCCAGCACCATTCGTGCGGTGCCCAGTTCCAGCGACGAGTCGGGTTTGTTGCGCGGCAGGAGCTCGGCAGTGGGCAGGTTGAAATCGCCACTCAGCCGGCCTTCCAGGATGTAACCATTGACACGGAACAGACCGCGATAGCGCGCGTCAGTCTTCAGCGTACCGACGAGATCCGCATGCTCGGGCAGCACTTCGAACTGATGCTCGACGCGGCGCGAGGCAACGCGCGTGAGCTTGGTCTGCTCGTCCGTTATCGTTTCCTGGTATCGCTCGATATAGGGAATCACCAGCGACACACCGGCCAGCGTCTGCTCCGCAGCGAGGCTCTCGGTGATCGAGTGTCGCGCCAGCTCGCGGTTCTGCAGGCGATCCTGCACGACCGATCGCAACATCATTCCCGCAATCAGCAGCAACAAGCCGACGGTGCATACCATCAGCATTTTCGAGGCAAAGCTCTTCATTGGTTTCTCCCTTGTTGAACAGATGACAGGGAGAGATTGCCGCGCTCATGTGGGGCGGCGATGAGGCGAAGATGTGGACTGTGTGAAGAGACTGTGAAGTGGTTACATAGATACAAGGGCCGAACCTCTTGCGGAGTTCTGTCCTTGTGCTTGTGTAGGGTGTGAAAATGCCGAAGGCATTTGCGCACCAGCCGGTGGCGAAATACAGGCGAAGCGGATTGGACGGCCTGCCCGCGTGCGCAACAAAAAAATGTTGCACACCCTACTCGGCTTTGCGTCTCTGCGGTAAGCCCGGTTTATCCCGAGCTTGTCGAGGGGCCGGGATGACGGATGACAGATGGAAGATCGAACAGTCTCTTGGAGATGGGGTGTCCGGAGAACGGCTCTGGTATTGGCTCTTGAGGATGCATGACCTGTGATCAAAGCAGGCTGTGGTTCTGCGCATGACATGCCCGGAGAACAAGCACCGGTGCTGCTCCCCGGGCAGTAGCCTACACGGCGACGGGCAATGACAGTGTTGCGAAAGCGCCGCCTGCCGGGTGATTGGCCAGCGCCACACTGCCACCGTGCAGAATCGCCACTTCCTGCACGATGGCCAGGCCGAGGCCCGAGCCCTTGCTGCCGTCCGGTCGCGGCAGGCCGTAGAAGCGCTCGAACAGGCGAGGCAACGCGTAATCGGGAATGCCAGGGCCGGCGTCACGTACCCTCAGCGCGATGCAGTCGGCGGCCCGCTCAAGGCTCACGCTGATGGTGCTGCCGGCGGGTGCGTGATCCAGCGCGTTGTCGAGGAGATTGCCGATCGCCAACGCCAACCGGTCGCGCTCGCCGCGCAGTTTTTCCGTGGCAGGCAGGCTGCCTTGCAGCATGACACCTGCTGCTTCGGCGCGGCCTTGTCGTGTGGCCATGACTTCGCCTACCAGCTCCGCAAAATCCAGCGTCTCGGCGTGCTCGAGCGAGCGACGTGCTTCGAGTTGCGACAGCGCCAACATGCGCTCGATGCAGGCCTGCATGCGCGCACCTTGTTCCAGCACGTGGCTGGCGAATCGCGTGCGATCTGCATCCGGCAAATCTGGTTCGGCGAGAATTTCGCCCGCGCCACGCAGCGCCGCCAGCGGGCTTTTCAGCTCGTGCGTCAGCGCCTGCACATAGCGCTCGACGTACTGTTTGCCATCCAGCTCGGCGCGCATCGCATCCATGGCCAGCGCCAGCTCGCTGAGTTGTTTGCCGCCACCGGTGGGCGGTGTTACGCGCTTGCCCGCTGCCACGTCGCGCGCGTAATTGCGCAGGCGACCGATGGAGCCGGTGAGCCACAAGGTCACGCCGAGACCGATCAGCGCCGAGCCAGCCAGCAACCAGGCACCGTCGCGCAGGATGGCCAGTTCGGCACGCGCGATGATGGGCTCGACCGTCGACACCGGTTTGGCCACCGTCAGCACGCCGATAATCCTGGTCCCGTCGGTAATGGGCGCCGCTACGTTGAATACGTTCGATCTATCGTCCTTCGGGTCCAGGCGTGTCGAGCGCGCGCCGTATTCGCCCATCAGCGTCTTGTAAACGTCGTTCCACTTCGAGTGGTCCAGCCCCTCGGCGACGTGATCCGAGTCGAGTCGCACAATGCCTTTGTCATCTGTCACCAGCACGCGAAAATCCAGCGACTGTTTGCGAAAATGCCAGATCGGCGCATTCACCGTGCGGTGGCGATAGGCTTCGAGATTGCGTGAGAAGGCGCCGTCGGCAATATGGCCGCTCTTCATGTCCTCGGTCGCCAGCACGGCAAGCATGTTTGCCGAGTCGACCATCACCTCTTCAATGGTCTCGCGCACGCTGGGCCGCACCTCGTTGACGAAGATGCGCAGCACGAAGAACGCGGCCAGGCCGAGCACCATGAAATAGCCGAGCAGGACGCGTAGCGGGAGGTTCATGGCTGGAGGGAATAGCCCATGCCGCGGTGGGTCAGGATCGGGTCGGCTTCCGGCGAGGCTGCGCGTAGCTTGGCGCGCAAGGTCTTGATGTGAGTGTCGACGGTGCGGTCCGTGCTGTCGCGCTCATTGCCCCACACCGCATCGAGCAGTTGCTCACGCGAAAAGACGCGGCCCGGTTGACCCATCAGGTGGCGCAACAGCAGATACTCAAAGCGGGTAAGCGGTAGCGGCAAACCGCACCATTTCACGCGGGCACCAGCTTCGTCGAGTTGCAGGGTTTCGGTTGCTGCCTTACTTGTCGTGTTGCCATTGCCATGGCGTCGCAGGATCACACGTACCCGTGCCACCAGTTCGCGTGGGCTGAAAGGCTTGAGTACGTAATCGTCTGCACCGATCTCGAAGCCGAGCACGCGGTCGATCTCTTCGCTGTGCGCCGTGAGGAACATCACCGGCGGCGAATCAGGTCGCGCACGCAGACGTCGGCACACCTCGAAACCGGAAAGATCCGGCAGGCCGACATCGAGAATCACCAAAGCCGTGTCGATACCAACGGCATTCAGCGCAGCTTCGCCCGTCGCCACCCACTCTGGCGCATAGCCCTCGCTGCGCAGCGAATAGCACAGCGTGTCGGCGATGGCGGGCTCGTCTTCGACGATGAGAATCTGTGGGATCTGTGCGATGCCGGGCGAAGAAAGCGTCATGAGCGGTTTCCGTTGGAGACGCGTGATCTTACTGCCTCACGCTCCCGGCGCGCATCACCTTATCTTCTCCGCATAGGCATCGCCCACATGCTGCGAGATGAAAGTGCTGAGCCCTTCACCGGCTTTCGCCAACGCCTTCATCGTTTCCACCTCATGCCGCCCGGTGGTTGCGTAGTCGTAGCGATACACGGCACCGCCGGCGAACTCGACATCGATCGAGTCGGCCGCCGGTTCGTAGGCCCGGACGCCGGAGTTTCCGCTGAGGTTCTTGTATCGCCGCATGCTGGGCAAGTCGCAAGGCGGGTGCCAATCCGCAGTGGCTGGCGGGTGCGCGCATGCAACACCCCATGAAAAAAGCCGCCATGCAGGCGGCTTTGTATTCGCAGGACCGAACTCAGCGCTGCTTGCGGCGCAAGCGCAAGCGCGCCTCGCGCGATTCAGGTGCTGGCGCGCACGACCAGCTGATAGTCGAGTTCGATACTCGATGGCGTCGGTGTCTGCCCGCCAATGAGTTGCAGCAGCATGCGTGCGCCCTGCTCGCCGATCTCGACGCGTGGGGTATGCACCGTGCTCAGGGCCGGCACCATCTGGTCGCTGCCAGCGAGGTCGTTGAAGCCGGCAATGGCCACGCGACTTGGCACGGCCAGTCCCAGACGATGTGCGCCAAGCAAGCCGCCGTGGGCAAGGTCGTCGTTGTTGAAGAACACGGCGTCGACTTCCGGATGCGTGCGCACCAGTTCTTCGAGCAGGCGTCCGCCGAGTGCCATGGAAGAGCGTTCCGGGCTCAGCAGCTCGAGCCGGGCGTCATAACAGCCTGCCGCCTTGAGGGTCGCGCGATAGCCTTCGGCGCGTTGCAGCGTGCGTGGGTCGAGCTGGGCGGCGACAAAGGCGATGTGCCGGTAACCGCGATCCAGCAAGTGCTGCGTCATGACGGAGCCGGCAGCGGTCTGTGAAAAGCCGACGCAGTGCACACCGGGCGCGTCGGTGGTTTCCATCAGGTACACGCAGGGCACGCCGCTATTGGCGATGAGCTGGCGTGCGGCCTCGGTGCGATCAAAGCCGGTGACCAGCAGACCGGCCGGCCGATGTGCAAGAAAGTTGCGCAACAACAGCTCTTCTTCGGCCGGGTCATAGTGGGTGACACCAATCATCGGCTGGAAACCGGCCGGGTAGAGCATGCGGTGCACCGCTTCGAGCAGATCGACGAACAGCGCATTGGACAACATGGGCACGAGGACCGGCACCTGGGTGCTGCGCGCCGAAGCTAATGCGCGCGCTGCCGGATCGGGGATGTAGCCGAGTTGCGCTGCCGCCTGCTGCACGCGGGCAACCAGCTCGGCACCCACTGCCCGACCGCCATGCAGGGCGCGCGAAGCAGTGATGCGGCTAACGCCCGCAGCCTTGGCGACGTCGTCGAGCGTGATGCGACCGGTGGAACGACTTTTTCTGACCATGTCTGGTTGTTCGGGTAAAGCAATGAAGAGCGGTGAAACGTAGGGTGTGAAACGCGCAGCGTTGCGCACCAGGGGGGTCCGACTCAACCGTGTGCGCAACAAAGGCTTTTGCGCATCCTACAGTTGCGGTTCTGCCTTGCGGAATAAACAAGGGCCCACCTATCGGCTACGTGTAATCCCCAAGCGCAATTAGCTACAAGTTGGTTATGATAGCGCTATCCAATCATCGAAACAACGCAGGAAAGCCCTGATCTCTTAACCGGAACGCCGAAAAAGGCGGCCTTGAATCGATCCAAGGCAATCCTGCAAGATCGACAGCCTCTCAATTCAATGGATAGCGCTATCACTGAAAATTCCAACCTCTCGCCATGCCTGCCACTCGTCAAGACGCTGGTCGTCATGGGTGTGGCTGGTTGCGGCAAGTCCAGCTTGGGCGAGGCAGCTGCCGCGCGTCTGGGTTGGCGGCTGATAGAGGGCGACGATTTTCATTCGGCCGAAGCCGTGCAGAAGATGCGCAGCGGCATTCCGTTGACGGATGCCGACCGCGAAGGCTGGCTGGACCGGCTCGGTGCGCTGTTGCAGAACGAGGCGACCACGGGCGCTGTGCTGACCTGCTCGGCCTTGCGCAAGACGTACCGTGATCGCCTGCGCGCAGCGGTGCCGGGCCTGTGTTTCGCATTCATGCGTATCGACCAGGCCGTGGCCGAAGCGCGCGTTGCGGCGCGCACTGACCATCTTTTTCCGGCAAGCCTGGTGGAAAGCCAGTTCGCCACGCTGGAGTCGCCGGTGGACGAGCCCGGCATGTTGACGCTGGACGCCACGCAGCCGATATCCGCGCTGACAGCACAAGTGATTACCTGGCTTACACCGATGCAAGAGCAGAACAGCAACTCAAATCCCGACCCAGATTCCACCAATCCACGCGGAGACAAACAATGAGCCACGCTGACGACGCACCGAAACACTGGGGGCGCCACATCATCGAAGCCAGCATGGCGTTCAGCCTCGCGCTGATGGTGCTGGCCGTTTTCGTTAACGTCGTGCTGCGCTACGGTTTCGACACCGGCATCGTGTTTTACGAAGAACTCTCGCGCCTATTGTTCGTATGGCTGGTGTGCATCGGCGCAGTGCTGGCGTCCGCCGAGGGCAAGCACCTGGGTTTCGACATGCTGGTAGCGCGCATGTCCGGCAAAACGCTGAAGACCTGCACTTTCGTCGCGCAACTGGCCTCGGTGTACTGCCTGCTGCTGGTGGCAAAGGGCTCGTGGGAACAGGTCAAGGCTGGCATGCATGCGTACAGCACGGTAATCGGCTATCCGCTGGCGCTGGCCGCGGCAGGCACGCTGGTGATGTCGATCGGCATGCTCGCCGTGCTGGCACTGCAGATGAGCGGGCGCATGTCGGTCAGCCATCACGACACCGACGTCGGAGTGGAGTGAGCGATGCTTGTCACTGTCATATTCCTAGCGGTACTGATCATCGGCATGATGATCGGCATGTCCATCGCCAACGCGCTGATCCTCACCGGCGTGGTGCTGATGTGGCACCTGGATTTCTTCGATTCGCAACTGCTTGCGCAGAACCTTCAGGCAGGTTTCGACAGCTTCCCGCTGCTGGCTGTGCCGTTCTTCATCCTCGCTGGCGAGCTGATGAATGCCGGCGGTTTGTCACGTCGCATCATCGATCTGGCACGTGCTTTTGTCGGGCACATCCCCGGTGGTCTGGGCTATGTCGCGATTGCCGCAGCGGTGCTGCTGGCCTCGATGAGCGGCTCGGCGATTGCCGACACGGCTGCGCTGGCGACCTTGCTGATCCCGATGATGCGCGAGCAGAAATATCCTGACAGTTATGCCGCTGGCTTGATCGCATCGGGCGGCATCATCGCGCCGATCATTCCGCCGTCGATGCCCTTCGTGATTTACGGCGTCACTACCAATGTGTCGATCAGCAAGTTGTTCCTGTCAGGCGTTTTCCCCGGGCTGATGATGGGTTTCTTCCTGCTCATCACCTGGTGGTGGATCGCGCGCCGTCACAAGCTCGAGCCGATGCCGCGCCTTTCATGGGCCGAGCGCATGCGTGCGCTGGCTCGCAGCCTGTGGGCAATGATGATGCCGGTCATCATTCTCGGCGGTCTCAAGGGCGGCATCTTCACGCCGACCGAAGCCGCCGTCGTGGCCGCTGTTTATGCATTGCTGGTATCGATGTTTGTGTACCGCGAGCTGGGCGTGCGCGATGTCTACAACGTGCTCGTCGCCGCATCGAAAACCACCGCAGTCGTCATGTTCCTGTGCGGCGCTGCGACAGTGACGGCTTACATGATCACCCTGGCTGATCTGCCCAACCAGCTCGCTTCGGTGTTTGCGCCGGTGATGAGCAGCCCGACGGTGTTCATGGCGCTGATGATGCTGTTCCTGCTCTTCGTCGGCACGGCCATGGATCTCACGCCGACCATCCTGATCTTTGGTCCGGTGTGCGCGCCGCTGGCCATCAAGGCAGGCATCGATCCGGTGTATTTCGGCTTCATGTTCATTTTCGTCGGCTCGGTCGGTCTCATCACGCCGCCGGTGGGCACCGTGCAGAACGTGGTGGCTGGTGTCGGACGCATGCGCATGGAAACCGTGATCAAGGGTACGACGCCTTTCCTCGTGATGTATCTCGCTCTGCTGGTGCTATTCACGATCTTTCCGCAACTGGTGCTGGGGCCGCTCAAGTGGTTCTAGCGCAATGACATCAGCATTACCTTCAACCCAGAAACACAGCCTGATCAAGGAGTCATCATGAAACACACTCAACTCTTCGCCGCATTCAGTCTCTGTCTGCTGGCGGTCGGCAGCGCCACAGCTGCCGACATCAAACCGCGCGTCATCCGTTTCGGTTACGGCCTCGTCGAGCAGTCCAACCAGGGTCGCGCTGCCAAGGTCTTTGCCGACGAGGTCGACAAGCTTTCGGGCGGCAAGATGAAGGTGCGCGCCATCGGTGCCGCCTCGCTCGGCTCCGACATCCAGATGCAGCAAGCCCTCATCGGCGGCGCGCAGGAAATGATGGTGGGCTCGACTGCGACGCTGGTCGGCATCAGCAAGGAAATGGCGCTGTGGGATACACCGTTCCTGTTCAACAACGCCAAGGAAGCGGACACGGTGCTCGATGGCCCGATCGGCGAGAAGGTGAAAGCCAGACTCGCGGACAACGGCATGGTCGGCCTGGTGTATTGGGAGAACGGCTTCCGCAATCTCACCAACAACAAGCGTCCCGTCGCCAAGCTGGAAGATCTCGATGGCGTGAAGCTGCGCGTGATGCAGAACACTGTTTTTCTCGACAGCTTCAAGACACTCGGCGCCAATGCCGTACCGCTGCCGTTTTCCGAACTCTTCACTGCACTGGAAACGAAGACTGTCGATGGTCAGGAGAATCCCTACAACACCATCCTCTCCAGCAAGTTCTACGAAGTGCAGAAGTACCTGACCGTTACCAACCACGTTTACAGCCCGTGGATCGTCACCGTCAGCAAGAAGTACTGGGACGGTTTGTCGAAGGATGAACAGAACGTGTTGATGGCCGCCGCCAGGAAGAGCCGCGACTTCGAACGCAAGGACACGCGCGACGAAGCCGGCAAGGCGCTGGCCGATCTGAAGGCCAAGGGCATGGTGGTCAATGAACTCACCCCCGTCGAGGCTGGCCGCATGCGCGACAGACTGACGCGGGTGAATGCAAGCATCGGTGCCAGCGTCGGTATGGACTTGTGGAATGAAACCCAGGCCGAACTGGCGCGTATCCGCGGCAAGAAATGAGTTTCATGCGTCACCTATGAGTTTCTGATTGTTGTTGTAGTTGGTGTTGTCTCCTCTCCTGCCCCGCGAAAGCGGGGCTTTTTTGTGAACGCCGCCAAACGCAAGCCCATGTTTCATCTGGGCTTTTTCACTTCAAAGTCGTATCATTCCGCTCTTCCCCGAAACACCCGTAGCCGAGCCGTTCCCATGTCCACTGCCATCGCCACCATTTTTCCTGAACGCTTCGACGTCATCGTCGTCGGCGGCGGCCATGCGGGCACCGAAGCTGCGCTGGCTGCGGCACGTGCAGGCTGCAAGACACTGCTGCTGACGCACAACATCGAAACGCTCGGCCAGATGAGCTGCAACCCTTCCATCGGCGGCATCGGCAAGGGCCACCTGGTCAAAGAGGTCGATGCACTCGGCGGCGCCATGGCCGAGGCGACGGACGAAGGCGGCATTCAGTTCCGCATCCTCAATGGCAGCAAAGGCCCGGCCGTGCGCGCCACGCGTGCGCAGGCTGACCGCGTGCTCTACAAGGCAGCGATCCGCAAACGCCTGGAGAACCAGCCGAACCTCACGCTGTTCCAGCAGGCAGTCGATGACATCGTGCTGGACGGTGATCGTGTCGCCGGTGTCGTCACGCAGATGGGCATCCGTTTCAATGGCGCGACCGTTGTGCTGACGGCAGGCACCTTCCTCAACGGCCTCGTGCACGTCGGCATGCAGAATCACTCTGCGGGCCGGGCAGGCGATCCGCCGTCGATCACGCTGTCGCATCGCCTGCGCGAAATGTCGCTGCCTGTTGGCCGCCTCAAGACCGGCACGCCGCCACGCATCGACGGCAAGACAATAGATTTCTCCGTCATGCAGGTGCAGCCCGGCGACACGCCGGAGCCGGTGTTCAGCTTTCTTGGCACGCGCGAACAGCACCCGCGGCAAATGCCATGCTGGCTGACGAATACCAACACGCGCACGCACGACATCATCCGCGCCAACCTCGACCGCTCGCCGATGTATTGCGGCGTCATCGAAGGCGTCGGCCCGCGCTATTGCCCGTCCATCGAAGACAAGATCCATCGCTTCGCTGACAAGGAAAGCCACAACATCTTCCTCGAGCCGGAAGGGCTGACGACGCACGAGTACTATCCAAACGGCATTTCCACCTCGCTGCCCTTCGACGTGCAGCTGCAGATCGTGCACTCGATCAAGGGCATGGAAAACGCGCACATCCTGCGCCCCGGCTACGCCATCGAATACGACTACTTCGACCCGCGCAACCTCAAGTCCTCACTGGAAACAAAGAGCATCAGCGGCCTCTTTTTCGCCGGCCAGATCAACGGCACGACCGGCTACGAAGAAGCGGCCGCACAAGGCCTGCTCGCCGGCCTCAACGCCGCACTGCAGGCGCAAGGCAAGGAAGCCTGGTGTCCGCGTCGCGATGAGGCCTACCTCGGCGTGCTCGTCGATGACCTCATCACGCGCGGTGTCACTGAGCCCTACCGCATGTTCACCTCGCGCGCCGAATACCGCCTCAGCTTGCGCGAAGACAACGCCGACCTGCGCCTCACCGAACACGGCCGCCGACTCGGCCTCGTCGATGATCGCCGCTGGGACGCCTTCTGCAAGAAACGCGACGCCATCGCCACCGAAGTCGAACGCCTCAAGACCATCTGGACCCGTCCGCAAGCGCTGACCGAAGCAGAAATGCAAACAGCATTCGGCCAGCCGCTTGAGCGCGAATACAACTACTTCAACCTCCTGCGCCGCCCGGCTGTGACCTACGCGCAGCTCATGGCACTCAGCGGCTCACCCACGGACGTGTTGACCGATCCGCAAGCCATCGAGCAGGTCGAAATCTCGGCGAAATACCAGGGCTACATCGACCGCCAGCTCGACGAAGTCGCCCGCGCCGCCACACAGGAAAACACGCGCTTGCCCGCCGACTTCGATTACAACGAAGTGCACGGCCTGTCGAAGGAAGTGACCCAGAAGCTCAACCAGCACAAGCCCGAAACCATCGGCCAGGCTTCACGCATCCAGGGCCTCACGCCTGCGGCGATCGGTATCCTGCTGGTGTGGTTGAAACGCGCCGAGATGCTGGCAAAGGCGGAACGGGCAGCATGAGCACTGAAGGGCGTCTCGACGAGCGTATCGCTTCGCTCGGTCTCGACCTGCCTGTCGAGGCGCGACAAAAGCTGCTCGCCTACGTCGCTCTGATCCTCAAGTGGAACAAGGTTTACAACCTCACCGCCATTCGCGATGAAGCGCAGGCTATTGATCTGCATATCGCCGATTCGCTGACCCTGCTGCCGCATATCAAGGTGGATCGTCTCGCCGATATTGGCGCGGGAGCAGGCCTGCCTGGCATCGTGCTGGCGATCTGCTGGCCCGACTTGCAAGTGGAGCTGGTCGATACGGTCGACAAGAAATGCGTCTTCATGCGCCAGGTAGCGGGACAGCTTGGGCTGAAAAACGTCGGCGTGCATCACGTTCGTGTCGAGAACTGGCGACCTGAAAAGCCTTTCCCGGCAATCACCTCGCGGGCCTTCGCCGAACTGGCCGATTTCGTGAGCTGGACCGATCATCTGCTGGCCGACGGGGGTCAATGGCTGGCTATGAAAGGCGTGTATCCTTCCGACGAGATTTCACGCTTGCCCGAGGGGGTTCGGGTCAGCGAATCCATTGCCCTGAAGGTGCCGGGCGTGGATGTCGAACGTCACTTGATCATTCTTCAAAAAACGAGTCAAAAAGGCTGAGATGGCCCGCATTTTTGCAGTTGCCAACCAGAAAGGCGGGGTTGGCAAGACCACTACCACTGTCAATCTCGCTGCCGCGCTCGCCGCGCATGGCCAGCGCGTGCTGCTGGTCGACCTCGATCCGCAGGGCAATGCCACCATGGGTTCGGGCATAGACAAGCGCACTGCGCCATCGACGGTGTACCAGGTGCTGGTCGGCCTCAAGACACTGGTTGAATCGCGCCAGCGCTCCGAAGCCGGTGGCTACGATGTGCTCCCTGCCAACCGCGAACTGGCTGGCGCCGAGGTTGATCTGGTGACCATCGAGAATCGTGAAAAGCGGCTCAAGGACCAGTTAGCGACAGTCGAGTCGGAGTATGACTTTGTCCTGATCGACTGCCCGCCCAGCTTGTCCATGCTGACGCTCAACGGTTTGTGTTCGGCGCACGGTGTGATCATCCCGATGCAGTGCGAGTACTTTGCGCTGGAAGGCTTGTCCGATCTCGTCAACACGATCAAGCAGGTGCACGCCAAGCTCAATCGCGACCTGAAGATCATCGGCCTGTTGCGCGTGATGTTCGACCCACGCAGCACGCTGGCACAGCAAGTCTCCGCTCAGCTCGAACAGCACTTTGGCGACAAGGTATTCAAGGCCGTCATTCCGCGTAATGTTCGCCTTGCCGAGGCGCCAAGCCACGGCTTGCCGGGCGTGGTCTTCGACAAGGCAGCCAAGGGCTCGCAAGCGTATCTGGCGTTTGCTGCCGAGATGATCGAGCGCATCAAGACGGTGTAACAGCATGAAACCGAGCGAAGCATTGCAACAGCATCGTAGCGAAGTTCTCACCCTTGCTAGCAAGTATGGTGTGCTTAGCTTGCGAGTGTTTGGCTCCGTAGCGCGTGGTGAAGATCGTGATGACAGTGATCTGGATTTGATCGCCGAGTTTGAGGACGGTGCAACGCTTTTCGATGCCTTTGCTTTGCAAGAGGCTCTGGAAGTCTTGCTACATCATCGGGTCGAACTGGCAACGCAGCAGGGCCTGCACCCATTGATTCGCGAGCAAGCGCTGCGCGAGGCACGTGCCTTATGACGATGAAGCGTCGAAATAAGCGCTTGTATCTGGCAGACATGGTGCAAGCCGCGCGCGACATCGTCGAGTACACCGCACTTGCCCAGGACGAATTCCTGAGCAACAGAATGTGTCAGCGTGCAGTAATTCAGTGTTTTGAAGTGATCGGTGAAGCGAGCAAGAAGCTGTCGCCGAAGTTACGCAATGCACCTGCGGCGATTCCATGGCGCTATATGGCGGCGTTCCGTGACAAACTGATTCACGATTATTTCGAAATTGATCTCAAGCTGGTATGGGCTACTGCCCGACAAGAGATTCCGGCCCTGATTTTGCAACTGAACAGCTCATCCAGTCATTGGACGAGTAATACAAAACCATCATGACACCTCCCAAACTCAAAGGCCTCGGTCGCGGCCTCGACGCCCTGCTTGGCGGCGACACGCTTCCTTCCGATAACGTCGGCAATCTCACCACCTTGCCGGTAATGGATCTGCAGCCCGGCAAGTACCAGCCGCGCACGCGCATGGATGCCGGCTCGCTTGAAGAGCTGGCCGCGTCGATCCGCACGCAAGGCCTGATGCAGCCGATCACGGTACGTCCCGTTGGCGGTGGCCGCCACGAGATCATCGCTGGCGAGCGACGCTGGCGTGCAGCGCAGATCGCCGAGATGACGGAAGTGCCGGTCATCATTCGCGATATTCCGGACGAAGCCGCGCTGGCCATGTCGCTCATCGAGAACATCCAGCGTGAGGATCTGAATCCGCTCGAAGAAGCGCTTGGCATCCAGCGCCTGATCGACGAGTTCGGCATGACGCATCAACAGGCCGCCGATGCGCTGGGCCGCTCACGCCCGGCCACGTCCAATTTGCTGCGTCTGTTGCAATTGCCCGATGCGGTCCGCGAATTGCTGATGGTTGGTGATATCGAAATGGGTCATGCGCGTGCCTTGCTTGCGCTACCTGTTGCTGAACAGATATTGCTTGGTAACCAGGTTGTCGCCAGACGCTTGTCCGTGCGTGATACCGAAAAGCTGGTGTCGAGCAAGCTGACATCGAAGGATGACAAGACGACGAAGCGCGCTACCGCAAGCCAGGACCTGTTGCGTCTTGAGTCAGACCTCTCCGACAAGCTCGGTGCAACGGTGAAGATCAAGGCCAACAAGAAGGGTGCGGGCGTGCTGACTATCGACTTTAGCAGTCTGGATCAGCTGGATGGTTTGCTGGAGCGTTTCAAGTAAAGAACTTAGGTCGTGTTCTGGGTTTATATCCTCAAGTGTTCTGATGGCACTTACTACACTGGGCACACGGACAATCTGGAGCACCGCCTTGGTCAGCATCAAGGCGGCGTGTGCGGCGGCTATACGGCAACGCGGCTGCCCGTAACGCTGGTGTGGTCGCAGGAATTCGCCTCGCGCGAGGATGCACTTGCGGCTGAACGGCGTGTCAAAGGTTGGAGCAGGGCGAAGAAGGAAGCGATGATGCTTGGTGATTGGGATGAAGTGAATCATCTGAGTCGAGGCAAGCACGTGCATCAACGCAAGAGCTTGTGAGTTTCGTGTGCGGCGCAATGCTTCGACTTCACTTCGTTACGCTCAGCACGAACGGATTCGGAGAAGCACCGCGTCAAGACAAGTCATTGCAGAATAGCTGCGCCGCGCAGCTTGTTTTGATAATTGCAATCCGTGATATCAGCCGTTCGCCCTGAGCGTAACGAAGTGAAGTCGAAGGGTCTGGTGATTCACCGAGGATTTCATGCTCCCCCAAATCTTCAATCTTCTCTCCCAATTGCCTGATCCGGGCGAACACGAAAACTTCCAGACCCTCTTCGAGTCGTCTGCAGTGCGCATCAAGCGCATCGTCTCCGACGAGCACAGCAGCCCGCCGGATTTCTGGTATGACCAGCCGCATGACGAATGGGTGATGCTGGTGCAGGGCGAGGCGGTGCTGGAATTTGCCGGTGGCGAGCGACAGCTGCTGTTGCGCGGCGATAGCCTGTGCATTCCCGCGCATTGTCGCCATCGCGTAGGCGGCACTGGCCCCCACACTGTCTGGCTGGCTGTTCACATGCTGAACGGGGAGACAACGTGAGCAACACGGCACCATGGTTTCACTGGGCACTGCTCTCGGCCGTGTTCGCAGCGCTGACGGCGATCTTCGCCAAGCTCGGCCTGCAAGGCATCGATTCCGATTTCGCTACGTTGATCCGCACTGTTGTCATCCTGCTGGTGCTCGGCGCCTTGGTGATCGTGCTTGGGAAATGGCGCAACCCCTTTGCGCTGCAGCCTCGATCGCTGATGTTTCTTGTGCTCTCCGGCCTGGCGACTGGCGCCTCGTGGGTCTGCTACTTTCGTGCGCTCAAGCTAGGCGAGGCGTCGAAGGTGGCGCCGGTCGACAAGCTCAGTCTGGTGCTCGTTGCGATCTTTGCGGTGATCTTTCTCGGCGAACGGCCAGATGCGCGCAGCTGGCTGGGCATAGCGCTGGTGGCGCTCGGTGTGCTGATACTGGGTTTCAAGCGTTAAGCCTGTCGGCTGTGCGATTCAGTGGAAGTGCGCGCGAAACCAGGTCTTGATGCTGGCAAGTGTCTTGTGAATTCCGACCCAGGCCGGATGCTCCTTAACTCGCGTATAGATGCGTTCGCGCATCGCGATGAACCAGGTCCACAATCTCGCGAACCACTGCAACTGCATCAATGACGGCTGGGTAAGCGCAAAGATGCGCGCGCCCAGCGCCGTGCCGACGACCTTGGCTGACAGGAACACACCCACACCCGAGAACGCGTGCCCCTTGCCGAACAGCCACAGGCCAGCGAGCTTGAACGGCAGCATGGAAATCAGCGGAATCGCGAAGCATGCCAGCGCCAGCCAGGGCGGTGCGCGGCGCACGAGATTCTCGATATTGCGGATGATCGGCAAGCCGCCGAACCAGCGCATCATGTTGCCGAGCGGCTCCCAGAGCCATTCTTCGAGCCATAACAGCAGTGCCACGAAGAGTACGAACGGGAACGCGAATGCGCGCAGAATACGTTTCCTGAGAGGCGGTTTTGTCATGGCCTTGTTTTATCACATCGCCGCCAAGGTCACGAAAACCATGAAGGAGTGCGCATGAAATCGAAACGACGCCTGTTGCTGCTTGTGTTGTCGGCCATGCCCTTGCTGGCGCACGCTGATTTGCTGGATGCGTTCAGCAGCAAGGATGCATCTGCCGGATTGAAGCAGGCGCTGGAGCAGGGCGCGACGCAGGCTGTGGCGACGCTTGGGGTGCAGGACGGATTTCTCGGCAATGATCGCTTTCGCATAACGTTGCCGGCGGGCTTCAAGAAGGCCGAGCCGATACTGCGTGCGATGGGTCAGGGCAAGGCGCTGGACGATCTGAACCTCGCCATGAATCGCGCGGCCGAAAGCGCCGTGGCAGAGGCCAAGCCGCTACTGGTCAACGCCGTCAAACAGATGAGCGTACAGGATGCCAAAAACATTCTCTCAGGCGGTGATGATTCGGTAACGCAGTATTTCCGCAGCAAGACCACCGAAGCGCTGACACAGAAATTCCTGCCCGTAGTGACCAAAGCGACTTCGCGCCTGCAGCTTGCCGAGCAGTACAACCAGCTGGCGAACCAGGGCGTGGCGCTGGGGCTGGTGAAAGCGGATGACGCGAATGTCGAGCGCTATGTCACGCGCAAGGCACTCGATGCGCTGTACCTGCGCATCGGCGAAGAGGAGAAGGCGATCCGCCAGAATCCGGCCGAAGCGGTGGGCAAGATTGCGCGCAAGGTGTTCGGCGCGATGGGTGATAAATGAGGTAGCAATAGATGTCGCGAGTGCGGGCCAGAATGCTGATTGCATCTTAGCCCGCATTTCATCAGCTGATGTTGACCACGCGATAGCTGCGTAACGAAATCAGGTAGGCAGCAAGACTCAGCAGCAGCCCGACGACCATGCCCCAGGCCAGATGGCGCGTCGTGTCCCATATCGCCGGCGCCACCATCCCGGCCACCACTGCCATGATCAGCGTCTGGATGAAACCCTGACAGCTTGCTGCCATGCCGCGGCGGTGCGGGAACATGTCGAGCGCGCGCAAGGTCAGTGTCGGCATCGCGAAGCTCATGCCAAAGGTATACAGCGTGATCTGCGGTATGCGTGTAGCAACCGAATCGACGAGCGAGTAACTCAATGCGAGATTGATCAGCATGGCGGCCGCGGCGATGCCATAGGCCAGCACAATGGTGCCGCCTGGATGCAGTTTTCCGGCAAGCTTCGCCGACAGCGCCGAGCCGGCGATCATGCCAACCACGATGGGCACGAACAGCCAGCCGAATTCCGTGGCCGTGAGGCCGAGATGCTGGATGAGGAACACTGGCGCCGACATTACGTAGATGAAGAAGCCGCTGAAGAACAGCGCCATCGACAGGCACAGCATCACGAAGGGCAGGCTGCCCAGCATGCTGCGATAGCCCGCAAGCAGATGCGCAGGATGCAGCGACTGGCGCTTCTCCGGCGGCAGCGTTTCTGGCAGCAGCTTCCAGGTCATGAGCAGCAGTGCCAGTGCGACGGCGCACAGAAAGAAGAACACCGCGCGCCAGCCCAGCGTGGTCGCAATGGCGCCACCGATGATGGGCGCAATGGCGGGCGACACGGCGAACACCATGGCGACATGCGACATCAGGCGTTGCGCGGCGATGCCTTCGAGCACATCGCGAATCACGGCGCGCGCCACGATGACGCCTGCACCGGCCGACAGACCCTGCAACACGCGGCCGAGCCACAAGGTCTCAATGTTGGGTGCCGTCGCACACAGCAAGGAGGCCAGGGCAAAAACAATCTGGCCAACGATGATGACGCTCTTGCGGCCGACCGCATCCGAGATCGCGCCGTGCCACAGCATCATGAATGAGAAGGGCAGCATGTACGCCGTCAACGACTGCTGCAACTCGAGCTGCGTGGCATGCAGACCTGCGCCAATGGAGGGGAAGGCAGGCAGATAGGTATCGACCGCGAACGGGCCAATGGTGTTCAGCGCCGCAAGCAGCAGCGCGAGCATTACGTAGGGGATTTTCATGAAGAAGGTTTATCAGCACCAGCCGGAGAACGGCCACTGTACGCCCTCTGCAGGCACTTATAAACCCGTAAATCGGCACGACAATAATGCGCAAGGCGGGACAATCCATGCGCTGCCGTAGTCTGTATCTATGTCTTTGGCATTGCTACGACCTGCCGCAACTATTTCGCACTGCCACGCAGGCGTGCCACTTCTAGTTGCAGACCAAAAGGATCGGCGAAGTCGGCGGCGTGTGCGGCACCCACGTTCAATTCGACACTGCTCCAGATGCCGCGCCGCACGGCACGCAGCAGGCTGGAGCCAGGCTTGCGTGCAAAGGCGCTGTCCCACAGGCCGCGCAACGCCATCGGTACGACTGGTACAGGGGAGCGCTCGAGAATGCGCGCGATACCGTTCTTGAACGGGGCGATTTCGCCATCGCGCGTGATGCCGCCTTCCGGGAAAATCCCGACCAGCTCACCTGCTTCCAGCGCGGCCGCGATGTCGTCGTAGGCCTTGTTGAGCAAGGCCTCGTTCTCTTTCGCTGGCGCAATCGGAATGGCGCGGTTTTCGCGAAAGACGAAGTTAGCGAGCGGGATCTTGAAGATGTTGTGATCCATCACGAAACGGATCGGGCGATGGCTTGCCGCCGTGATGATGAGCGCGTCGACGTAGCTGACGTGGTTGCAGATGATCACCGCCGGACCGCTCTCCGGGATGTTTTCGAGGCCCTGCGTGCGCAGCCGGTAGACCGTGTGCATAAGCATCCAGATGAGGAAGCGCATGAGGAATTCCGGTACGAGCTTGTAGACATAGAGCGCAACGGCCACGTTCATCAGCGCCGTGATCAGGAAGATCTGCGGGATGCTCACGCCACCAGCGAGAGCCGCGCCTGCGAAGACGGCGGAGACGACCATGAAAGCGGCATTGAGAATGTTGTTGGCGGCGATGATGCGCGAGCGCTCTGCCGGTCTTGAGCGCGCCTGGATCATGGCGTACAGCGGCACCGTGTAGAAGCCGCCCGAGACGCCGATCATCACCAGATCGAACACCAGACGCCAGTGATGCGGATCGGCGAAGAAGGCCCACACGCCGAGATCCTGTGGCGGCACCGATGGGCTGGCCCACCACAGATCGACACCGAACACGGTAAGGCCGATCGAGCCGAGCGGCACCAGCCCGATTTCCACATGCTTGCCGGAGAGGCGCTCGCACAGGAACGAGCCGAGCGCGATGCCGACGATGAAGGTTGCGAGCAAGGCGGTGACCATCAGCTCACCGCCGCCGAGTACCTCTTTCACGAAGGGTGCGAACTGGGTGAGGAAGATCGCGCCATAAAACCAGAACCACGAGATGCCCATCAACGAATGGAACACGGTGCGGTTACCGCGCGCCATCCTGATATTGCGCAGCGTCTCGGTGAAGGGATTGAGGCTGATTTTTAGGCCGGGGGCGGCAGGCGGCGCGGCGGGAATCATACGGCTGGCGAAGTAGCCAGCGACCGCCACGACGACGCAAGTGATGCCCGCAAGCAGTGGCCCCTGCGGTTTGATCGCCATCAGCAGCCCGGCGACGACCGAGCCGATCAGGATCGCCACGAACGTACCGCTCTCCACCCAGGCATTGCCGGCGACGAGCTCATCAGCGGCGAGATGCTGCGGCAGGATGGAATATTTCAAGGGACCGAAGAAAGTCGAGTGCAGACCCATCAGGAATAGTGCGGCAAGTAGCAGCTCGGCGTGTGATGTGGCGAAGCCTGCGGTGGCAGTGGCTGCAATACCGATCTCGACGACCTTGACGATGCGGATAATGCGCGCCTTGTCGAACTTGTCGGCGATCTGTCCGGCCATTGCTGAGAACAGGAAAAAGGGCAGGATGAACAGGCCCGAAGCAAGTTGCACGACGATGGCCGGCTCCAACCCGAGGATCTTGCCGCTCTGGAAGGCGACCAGCAGGACCAGTGCGTTCTTGAAGACATTGTCATTAAACGCACCGAGGAACTGCGTCAGGAAGATCGGGCCGAAGCGCGGGGCGAAGAGCAGGCCTTTGAGTGGCGATTGAGAGTTCGTCTTGATGGTCATGGGCAGAAGCCGTTTAGCTCCCCTCTACCGCTTGCGGGAGAGGGGTTGGGGGAGAGGGTTGGTCGCACCCCTCGACAGTAATCCTGATCTTCTCAAGCACAGCATCAGTTTGATTCAGTACATCGTTATTCCAGAAGCGTAATACCGCAAAACCTTGTTCATTGAGGTACTTGTCACGGGCTTCGTCATATGTAAGCGCTTCCGCGTGCTGACCGCCGTCCACTTCTACTACAAGGTGTTTCTCAAGGCAGATGAAATCCGTGATGTAGGGACCAACGGGTTTCTGGCGTTTGAACTTCAAACCCATGAAACGATGAGCGCGCAGGTGGTACCAAAGGCATTTTTCTGCCTCTGTTTGCTCTGTGCGTAGCCGTTTCGCATTGTCCAATAGTTCGGGGTCCATCATCGTTCCCTCTCCCCCAACCCCTCTCCGCGAGCGGGAGAGGGGAGCATCAAACCTTCTCCGCCCAAGCCTTCAAAGTCACATAATCCGTCTTCCCCGTCCCCAGCAAGGGCAGTGCATCCACCACCACGATCTTGCGCGGCACCGCCAGTTCTGGCCAGCCGCCCGCCTTCGCCGCAGCCTGCAAGGCTTCACGACTCAAAGCCTTGTCTGTCGTGAACAGCACCAGCGCCTCGCCCTTGGCCGCATCCGCTACCGCACTGGCAGCATGCACCGCGTCGGGCGATGCCTGCACTGCCAGTTTCTCCACCGATTCCAGCGACACCATCTCGCCCGCGATCTTGGCAAAGCGCTTGACGCGACCGACGATCTTCACGAAACCATCCGCGTCGATCTCGACCACGTCGCCCGTGTTGTACCAGCCTTCACCCGCTTCAGACGAGGGCGCTTCGAGCACACCGGGCTTGTCCACTTTCAGATAGCCTGACATCAGGTTCGGCCCGCTGACATGCAGAATGCCGCCGTGCTCGATGCCTTGCACCGGCATCAATCGGGATTGCAGGCCGGGCAGCAGCTGGCCAACGGTGCCGGTACGATATGCCATCGGCGTGTTCACGGAAAGAACAGGCGCCGTCTCCGTGGCACCGTAGCCCTCGAAAATGCGCACGCCGAACTTCTCGAACCATGCTGCACGCACGGATTCAGAAAGCTTCTCTGCTCCGGCAATCACGTAACGCAAACGGAAGAAGTCATACGGGTTCGCATGCTTGGCGTAGTTGCCGAGAAAGGTGCTGGTGCCGAGCAGCACAGTACAGGCGCGGTCGTATGCCAGCTCGGGGATGATGCGGTAATGCAGGGGCGATGGATAAAGGAAGAGATTTGTACCGCTGAGCACAGGCAGCAAACCACCCGCATTGAGACCGAAGGAGTGGAACAGTGGCAGCGCGTTGAGGATCTTGTCGTCGACCGAGAACTCGATGACGGAGCGGATCTGCGCGACGTTGGCGAGCAAGGCGCGGTGCGACAGCACGACGCCTTTCGGTTTACCTTCTGAGCCGGATGTGAACAGTACGACAGCAGTGTCTTCCGGCATCGCGGCCTGCGTTGCCGCGCGCGGGAAATGCAACGCCCAGCACATCAGCCAGATCTTGTCGCCGATGCCCATCTGCTCGCGTAGATCTTCGAGGTAGTAAATCTTCACACCGCGCAGCGCTGCGATCTTGTCCTCGAGTTTGGCTTGCGCGATGAAGGCGCGCGAAGTGACGATGGTGCGAATCGTCGCGGCCGTACATGCCGCCTGCATGCCGTCGACACCAGCCGTGTAGTTGAGCATGGCCGGTATGCGGCGAAATGCGTTCAGCCCGAAGATCAGGCCCAGCGTCGGCGCCAGGTTCGGCAGCAGCACGCCGACACGTTCATCCTGCGCCGTGCGTTTGGCAACCAGACGGCCGAGCGCCAGCGCCATCTTGAGCAGATCGCCATAGCTGTATTCCGTTTGCTTGATGTCCTCGACGAGACGGCGTTTGCGACCGTGCAACGACATGGCGTCGAGCAGGGCACTGAACAGGGTTTGTTGCGGACGACTGGCGAAGACCATGTTCTGCATGATGCGGCGCATGGCATCACCTGCGCGCCGGCGACGTTCGCGCGCCGTGTTGCCTTCGGGCATGTCGATGCGTGTGGCCTCACAAACCGTCAGCGAGATCTGCGGGAACAGTCTGCGTGGGAAACGTCCCGACAGACGCGAGAAGAAGGTGCGCGCGGCGCCATCGATGCGGATCGGCAGCACCGTCGCGCCCGTCTTGGCAGCGACGAAAGCAGGCCCGTCATAAGTTTTCATCAGGCTACCCGTGGTGGTGATGCGCCCCTCGGGAAAGATCACCACCGGCCGGCCGCTCTCGATCAGGCGGATGACCTTTTTCATGGCCAGCGGACTGGTCGGGTCTACGGTCAGGTAGTCGCAGAGCATCAGCACCAGCTTGAACATCGGATTGGCGGCAACGCCGGTATGCACAACGAATACGGGATTCTGCGGCAGCCAGAGGCCCAGCAGCAGGCCGTCGAGAAAGGACTCGTGATTGGCGATGATCAGCAGGCGCTCGGCCTTGATGTCCGGGATGCCGCGCAGCTGGACGCGAAACAGCGCGCCGGTGATGTGGCGCAACAGGAACTTGATGAAGGTGCGAAGCAGGTGGGGATTGCGCATTGCTTTTAAGACCCTGTTTACTTTGTGAGACTTGTTATTGATGTGCGTCGTTGCAGACAATTGATGAGTTGCATTGCAACGACGGCACGACGATACAGGCGAAATGTCGTTTTGTATGCCATGCGCACCCCAGGCAGATAGTCGGCCAACACAGATCAGTTTGCCATCAAGGTATGCAAATGCGATGAACGCAGCAGACTGTCCGGCGTGACCGTTTCGCGTCGCCACGGGATGAATCCAAAGAACCACATGCGCCAGAAAGCCAGAGAGGTTTGCGGGTTGCGGGCCAACAAGGTGGCGAACGTTTCGACATCACCGACCGCCTCGCCGCACGCCTCTTCCAGGACTTCGCGGACGAACTTCGAGCAGAACTGCCGTCGCGAATGCAGATCGAACCCCGTGTGATACAGCAGCCCCATGCGACGATCTGCAGCCTCGCGTAGCTTTGCCTGCTCGATTTCCGTCAAGGCCCGATTCATACGGCGCACGACGAAGCGCCCACGCTCGGAGCGCGCCACGAATTCGCGCAGGTGTCGTTTGCGCACGAACGGCACGCAGCTCTCGGCGACAATCCAGTCCGCGCCGTCGCGCCCGACAATGATGCCGACATGATTCGACCAGCTGTTGCTGGCTTCGGCCACCTTGAGAAACAGCCCGACGGGAATGCGGATGAACACCACATCGCCCACGCTCAACTCCGGAAACTGACAATCGATCGAATCGATATGTTTAAGCATTTAGTTATATGTCCCAAAAAAATTTAGAGGTTCTGTTTGAGGTAGTCGCTTACATCGCCAAACACCTCTTGCAGAAAACGCTTGTTCACCCAGAAATAAACTTCCTTGCCGATCTTCTCGGATTCCAGCACACCAGCACCGCGCAGAATCTTCAAGTGATGAGAAACGGTCGAGCGCGATAGCGTCGATACTTCAGCGAGCTGACCGACATTCAGACGCTCGTCCGGCTCGAAGCTCAACACAAGCCTCTGCCGGTGGGTGTCACCCAAGGCTTCAAACACCTTCGCCATGTGGCGCCACTGCGCCGGAATCGTACGTGAATAATCGCTGTTCATATCGATATAATTAGATATATCGATATGATTGTCAACGGTCCTGAAGAAAGAGGAAAGCGTCGGGGATGCTGGCGTCGAAAACCGCACGGAGGCAGCACATTTCCAACGTCGCTGCATCGCAGCGAGATTGACGCGGCTCACGCAAGTCACTAAAATCTTGGGGTTTTTGACAGTGCTTGTCGTCTACACGCAACACTGCTTCCAAATGATGCTAAAAGTCGTTTTGCTCCAGTGCGGAACGGCGCTGTTAAGTGTGCTGATTGCCTGGGCTTTCATGGGTCCGCGCGGCGCATTGTCGGCATTGTGTGGGGGCATGGCGGTCATATTGCCAACACTGTTTTTTGCCTGGCGACTGACGCTGGTTGCGCGCCGCCCGGGTAATGCACACGTAAACGCGTTCTTGATCGGGGAATTCATCAAGATCGCCTCCGCGATAGGAATACTTGTTCTGGTGCGGCTCTTGTTTCCTGGAGCGCATTGGGGCGCAGTGGTGCTCGGTCTGGTCGTCACCCTGCAAGCGAATTTCTTGGCCTTATTGGTAAAACCCTGACATGGCAACTGAAGCTGTAAGCGGCGTCGTGCACGCGCCCACTCCAAGTGAGTACATTGTTCATCACCTGACCCACTTCAATACGCTTGGCGAGAAGCAGTCCGTCATCGTCGATTGGAATGTCTTCAATCTCGACACCATTTTCTACTCCGTTTTGCTCGGCGTGATCGGCTGCCTGCTTTTGTGGAATGCAGCGCGCAAAGCAACTTCCGGTGTGCCGGGGCGCTTTCAGGCGGCTGTTGAAGTGCTTGTGGAAATGGTGGCCGATCAAGCCAAGGGTCTGATTCATAGTCCTGAGTCGCGCAAGCTGGTCGCCCCGCTGGCGCTGACCGTGTTCGTGTGGATTTTCCTCATGAACGCCATGGACTTCCTGCCGCTGGATGTCATCCCCGGCATCTGGGCGCATATATACGGCAATCTTGGTCACGACGAACATCACGCTTTCATGCGCGTCGTACCGACGGCTGATCTGAATGGCACTCTGGGTTTGTCGATCGGCGTGCTACTGGTCTGCCTGTTCTACAACATCAAGATCAAGGGTATTGGCGGCTGGGCGCATGAGCTGGTCTGTGCGCCTTTTGGCACCAGCAAGAATCCGATTTTTGCGTTGGTTCTCGGCGTCATCAATCTGGCCATGCAGCTGATCGAGTTCCTGGCCAAGACCGTTTCGCACGGCATGCGACTGTTCGGCAACATGTTCGCCGGCGAGCTGCTGTTCATGCTGATCGCGCTGATGGGCGCGGCATGGACTGGCTGGAATTTCACCAGCGTGTCGCTGTGGATCGGTCAGGTCCTCGCCGGTTCGGTGTGGGCGATCTTCCACATCCTGATCGTACTGCTGCAGGCCTTCATTTTCATGATGTTGGCTTTGGTCTACATCGGGCAGGCTCACGAATCGCACTAACGAATTACCTCTTTCCGTTTGTCTTAACCCTTTCTCACCTTTAACTAACTAGGAGTTGTCATGGAACACGTTCTCGGCCTCGTTGCTCTGGCTTGCGGTCTGATCATTGGCCTGGGTGCTATCGGCGCCTGTATCGGAATTGGCTTGATGGGCGGCAAGTACCTCGAAGCAGCGGCACGTCAGCCTGAGCTGATGAACACGCTGCAAACCAAGATGTTCCTGCTGGCTGGTCTGATCGACGCGGCTTTCCTGATCGGCGTCGGTATCGCGATGCTGTTCGCTTTCGCCAGCCCGTTCGTTCTGCACTGATCCGGCATAACTCTCCACTCACTTTAAGACGGGAGTAATGCCGTGAATCTGAACGCAACGCTATGGGCTCAGCTCGTCGTGTTCGCGGTGCTGGTCGGCTTCACGATGAAATTCGTGTGGCCACCCATCATCAAGGCACTCGACGAGCGCGCCAAGAAAGTCGCTGACGGTCTGGCTGCTGCGGACAAGGCAAAGACCGATCTCGCTATTGCCGAGAAGAAGGTCGCTGAAGAATTGCGCAAGGCCCGTGAATCCGGCGCCGAGCTGCGTG
>JAQGMG010000028.1 GCA_028292485.1 Rhodocyclales bacterium
CGGCAAGTGCGTCGACGTCAAGGATCTGAGTACCAGCCCCGGCGCCGCAATCCAGCAATGGGCATGCGGCGGGGGTGCCAATCAGCGCTGGCTTCTGAACACGAGTACCGCCAGTTCCAGCAGTGCCGGTTCGACGGCAAGCTCGTCCACGTCGAGTTCCAGTGCTTCGAGTTCCAGCACTTCGAGTATTTCCATGCCGCCGAACTTCGGCCCCAACGTCCTGATCTTCGATCCGGGCATGTCCGCGTCGACCATCCAGAGCCAGCTCAACAACGTCTTCAACCAGCAGCAGTCGAACCAGTTCGGCACGAACCGTTATGCGCTGCTGTTCAAGCCGGGTACTTACAACGTCGACGTGAATGTCGGCTTCTACACGCACGTGGCCGGTCTGGGTCTGCTGCCCGACAACGTCACCATCAACGGCGCGGTGCATGCGGAAGCCGACTGGTTCGGTGGCAATGCGACGCAGAACTTCTGGCGCGCGGCCGAGAACCTCGCCGTGGTGCCCACAGGCGGCACGAATCGCTGGGCCGTATCGCAGGCTGCGCCTTTCCGCCGCGTCCATGTGCGCGGCAACATGGCGCTCGATGACGGCGGCTGGTCCAGCGGCGGCTTCATCGCCGACACCAAGGTCGATGGCCAGATCAATTCGGGCGGCCAGCAACAATGGCTCACGCGCAATTCGCAACTGGGCAGCTGGGCCGGCTCGAACTGGAATATGGTCTTCGTCGGCGTCAGCGGCGCGCCCTCCGGTGCCACCTGGCCGAGTCCGTCCAACACGGTCGTCGGCCAGGCGCCCGTCGTGCGCGAGAAGCCTTTCCTGATGATCGATGCCGCCGGTAATTACAGCGTCTTCGTCCCGTCACTGCGCACCAATGCCAGCGGCATTACCTGGGGTGCGGGCACGGCAGCGGGTCAGTCGATTGCCATCGGCCAGTTCTACATTGCGCGCCAGGGCGATACGGCGGCGACCATCAACGCCGCCTTGAGTCAGGGCAAGCATCTGCTCTTCACGCCGGGGGTCTATCACCTCAACGACACCTTGCGCATCGCCAAAGCCAATACCGTGGTGCTCGGTCTCGGTTTCGCCACCTTGGTGCCGGACAGTGGTGTGACGGCGATGAGCGTTGCCGATGTCGATGGTGTGAAGATCGCCGGTCTGCTATTCGACGCGGGAACGGTCAGCTCGCCGGTGCTGCTCGACGTAGGCCCGGCGGGTGCTTCGGCCGACCACTCGGGCAATCCGACTTCGTTGCACGATCTGTTCTTCCGTGTGGGCGGTGCCGGCGCCGGCAAGGCGGCAATCAGTCTGCGCATCAACAGCAACAACGTGATCGGCGATCACTTCTGGATCTGGCGCGCCGACCACGGCAACGGCGTCGGCTGGTCGACCAACACGGCCGCTAACGGGCTCACCGTCAACGGCGTCAACGTGACCATCTACGGACTCTTCGTCGAGCACTACCAGCAGTATCAGACGGTGTGGAACGGCAACGGCGGACGCGTCTATTTCTACCAGAGCGAGATGCCGTACGACGTGCCCGCGCAGAGCAACTGGACGAGCAGTGGCGCGAATGGATTCGCGGCCTACAAGATCGGCAATTCGGTGACCAGCCACGAGGCCTGGGGGCTGGGCATCTATTGCTATTTCAGTACCAACAGCGGCGTGAAAGCGGCGAATGCCATCGAGGCACCGAATAATGCCAGTGTCAAATTCCACAACATGACATCGGTATCTCTCGGCGGCGTCGGCGAGATCACGCACATCGTCAACGGCAAGGGCAGTGCGGCCAACTCGGCCAGCAATGTGTCGAGATTGAGCGCTTACCCCTGACCGGCCTTCGCGGCCCTCCTGTTGCGTGGCAGGAGGGCCGACGACAAGCGCGGCGCGAAACTTGCTGTCAGCTCCTGAAACATCATTTTGTCATTGCTGCATAGCAAAAAAACGCCGCAACACTCGTGTTTCCGGGCACCAACTGTCAAGCGGAGTGACACAGAATGCCTAAAACACGCTATAAATCGCCCATCGCCATTTCCGTTGCTATGCTGTTGAACGGAGCTAGTCGTAAATGGCTGAACCGCCATTGCGATAGTGCGAGTCAGATCACCGCCCGAATCCGCAGTTGACGTCCGGTGCGTGAATCTGGCAAACGCCGGGCAAAACCCAGGCAACCTGTTGTAACCCGAAAATTACTCAAGGAGCACGCATTGAACCAATCCGAACTTATCGCCAAAGTGGCCGAAGTGGCTGACCTCTCCAAGAGCGACGTCGAGCAACTTCTCAAGACCGTAGGTAGCGTTGTGCAAGACGAACTGAAGGCTGGTGGCGACGTGACCTTGCCAGGTCTTGGCAAGCTGTCCGTCAAGCACAAAGCGGCTCGCAAGGGTCGTAACCCTGCCACGGGCATGGAAATCGATATCGCTGCAAAGAATGTCCCTGACTTCTCCGCTGCCAAGGCGTTGAAGGATGCTGTTGCGGGTTGATTATTAGCTGGTCTCTTGCCCGGTTCATGCCGGACGACCGGCCGGTAAATGTTTGTGCAATAAAGGCCCTTCGGGGCCTTTGTTGTTTCCCGGTGTTCTGCTGTCCATGACAGAAACGTAATTGGGCGGGTACGACATTCGTCCGGAAGGATTGGCGGGTTTTGAATGCGATCCGGGCGCGATCCCTGCTGACAAGGCCTGGTGTGACAGCTTTCATGTGCCGCAGCAGACGATGCGCACGGTCGTCGGCGCGCGGAACATACGACAGAGGTGAATCATGAAGACCGTCAAGCTACCTTCTGGCGAAAACGTTCCGGCGCTGGGCATGGGCACCTGGAACATTGGCAATAGTGGCGCGCAGCGGGCGGAAGAAATTGCAACGCTGCAGCTCGGGCTTGCCATGGGCTTGCGCTTGATCGATACCGCCGAGATGTATGGTGAGGGCGATTCCGAGACGCTGATCGGCGAGGCCATCGCAGGTCGCCGCGAAGACGTCTTTCTCGTCAGCAAGGTCTATCCGCATAACGCCTCGCGTCGTGGCACCGTGGCCGCCTGCGAGCGCAGCCTGCGCCGCTTGCGCACCGACCGCATCGATCTCTATTTGCTGCACTGGCGCGACAATGTGGCTCTCGCCGAAACGCTGGACGCTTTCGCACGATTGCAGGAAGACGGCAAGATCCGCTATTTCGGCGTGAGCAATTTCGATGTAACCGATATGGAAGAATTGTTTGCCCTGCCGCAAGGCGTGAACATTGCAACCGACCAGGTTCTCTACAACCTGATGCGTCGCGGCATCGAGTGGGACTTGCTGCCATGGTGCCGGCAGCGTGGCATTCCCTTGATGGCCTATTCGCCGATCGAGCAGGCGCGTCTCATCAGCAACCCCAGACTGGCCGACTTCGCACAACGCCATGGCATGACGCCGGCACAAGCAGCGCTGAGCTGGTTGCTGGCCAAGGACGATGTCATCGCCATACCCAAGACAGGCCATCGCAAGCGGTTGCGTGAAAACATGCTGGCACTGGAGCACCCGCTGACAGCTGAACAAATGGCCGAGCTGGAGGCCCTGTTTCCACCGCCGAAAGTTGCCCGCCCGCTGGAGATGCTGTAAGTACGATGCTGTGAGTACGTTATCCACGAAGCATGATGCGAAGGAAATGTCATGAAGCTGCCATACGTCCTGTCCTGCCTGTGTACCCTTGCCTGCGGCATTGCTGTTGCCCAGACGGCCACGCCGGCGCCTGCACAACGCCTGAGCGGCCAGATCATCGCGCTCGACGGCAGCGACCTGCAGATGCGCTCCGACAGCGGCCAGGCGCTCAAGGTGAAACTGAGCAACGATTACCGGGTGGTCGCTGTCACGCGCGGCGACCTGTCGAAAGTTGCGCCGAATGCGTATATCGGCGTCGCCGCGATGCCGCAGCCCGACGGCACGCTCAATGCCATCGACATTCGCGTATTTCCCGAGTCGATGCGTGGCACGGGCGAAGGTCACCGGCTCATGGCCTCCGGTGCTGGGGGCACGATGACCAATGCTACTGTTGCCGCGGTCAGCGCCACCCAGCCCGGGGCTTACATGACGAATGCAACGGTCAGCGAAGTGGCGAACGCCGATCAGGCGCGCAAGATCACCGTCAAATACAACAGCGGTGAGAAAGTGGTGCTCGTACAACCCAACACGCCGGTAATGTTGATTCAGGATGGTGACCGGGCAATGCTCGTCAGTGGCGCGCGCATTGTGGTGAGTGTCAGCACGCAGGCCGACGGATCACTGCTCGGCAATCGTGTGACGGTCGGACTGAATGGCGCTGTGCCGCCGTTGTGAGGCACGCAAGGCATTAAAAGGAAATTACATACTTGACTTGCAGAACGGCAAATCACGTTTGGAAATGCGATTTCTGCCAATTCTCGTCATTCCCGCGAAAGCGGGAATCCACTTCTACGTGAGGACTGTGCCACCGAGTGGATTCCCGCTTTCGCGGGAATGACGAGAATTGGGGCGCTGCAAGTCGAGTATGTAATTCCCATTAAAAAGGCCCGCGCAATGCGGGCCTTTTCTCGTGTGATCAAAAGTGCTGGCGGCGTCTATCTCATCTTCGCCAGCGTGGCCTGCAGTTTCACCGAAGCCGTCCTGCTGCCGGCTTCGCACTCGAAGTCTGTATCGTTGGGGGCGAGTTGTTCATCGAGGTAGCTGCGGATCCTGATGATGCCGTCGTAGCCTTGCTCCGTGGCGTCTTCCATCATCGACGCGAGGGCGTTGAGTACGGCCTTCTTGCAGGCAGCTTCGCGCCCGAGTTCCTTGACGCTGGCTTCGCCGTCATAGTCGTTGGGGCCATAGCGTTCGCTGTAGAAAGGTGCCTTGTTGGGTCCCCAATGTATTCTGGTCGGACCGAGAATCGTTTTCGCTTCAGGCAGGGTCAGGGCATCTTCCAGGGGTAGAAAAATCGCGTTTTTTGAAGGCGGGTTTCTGCGCTTCAAGGCGGCCTGTTTCACCGGATCGCGCTCGATCTCTTCGGCGCGTCGAACACCATCCTGCGTCAGGGCGAATTCGCTGATGAGCTGAACTTCCGAGGTGCGGCGCCCTGCACGGCAGTCAAAGCCTTCATTGCTGAAAGCGCCCTCGTCGCCCACCCTGCCCCGGATATTGACGACGGCATCGAAGCCCATCTTCTTCGCATCCTTGATCAGCGACTCCACAATCCTTTCGAAGCCCTCCATGCACAGGACATCGGGATTTCTTCCGAACGGCGCAATGCTGATTCCGCTACGACTGTGCGTATCCGGTCTGGATTTCTCGATGGGCGGTGAAGACGCCTGCGTACCGAAGAAAAGCCGCACGGAGGGATCGAGAATCTCCTGTACGTCAGGGTGCGCCAGGACGCGTTTGAACGGATAGAAGACGTTTTCTGCCATGGCCGAATTGACCAGCATTGTCAGAAACAGCGAAATCACAATCTTATGCAGATGCATCTATTTCTCCCCGGGGCTTTTTCTTGAATGTCATGTCGTGCTGCGGCGCAATGTTGCCTCATCGACAACATCTTTGCACTTCATGTCGGCGATACGTCACACAATTGGCGACAAATTCACGGCCAAGCCTTGACGGCTGCCATTCTTTGTTGAACGATGCAAACTCGTTAACTGCGAAAGGAGGTGATCCGTGGAGTATTTTTCATCGGTTGTGCTGTCTGGTGAATTTCTTGACGTGAGTACTTTGCTGGAGCGCTCCGCGTCGAGTACCTGATCATCCGACAACGCAGCTAGATTACTGATGAATTGCAGAAGGGCCCGCCTGAACAGCGGGCCTTTTTGTTGCTGAAGCTCCCATTTGATGGCTTGTCACAAAGAGGCTACAAAGGAGCGATACTGTGGGCGCTCACGATTTCAAGCCTTGTAGTTGGCATCACAAACCCCCATGTGTTTCGTCCCAGCATCCAGCAGGAGAGTGCGGTGGCCGATCTTCACCAGAGCCGGATTTACGATGGTCGCGAACTGCTGACGCGTCGCTATGACGTGGTGCGTGCGCTCAGTGAGGCGCTGGCCGCGCCGCTGTCACCGGAAGACCAGTGCGTGCAGTCGATGCCGGATGCGAGTCCGGCCAAGTGGCATCTGGCGCACACCAGCTGGTTCTTCGAAACGGTCGTACTCAGGACGCATGTACCCGGCTACCGGGTGTTCGACGAGCAGTTCCACTATCTTTTCAATTCCTATTACGAAGCGCTCGGCCCGCGCCAGCTGCGTGCCGAGCGAGGGTTGCTGACCCGTCCGCCGCTGCAACAGGTGATGCAATACCGCGAGCACGTCGACGCGGCCATGCGCAATTTTGCAAAGGTGGCGGACGAAGCTACCTGGTCGGTGGCGGCGCCGCTCATCGTCCTCGGGCTCAATCACGAGCAGCAGCATCAGGAGCTGTTGCTGACGGACATCAAGCATCTCCTGTCGCGCAATGCGCTACTGCCCGCATATTCGGCCGGTGCGCAGCGAAAAGCGCACGATGCGCTGTCGCTGTCGTGGGTCGACTGTCCGGGCGGCCGGATAGAGGTCGGCCATGAGGGAACGAGTTTTGCGTTCGACAACGAAACGCCGCGCCACGAGGTCTTGTTGCGCCCTTACCAGCTTGCCAGTTGCTGTGTGACGAATGGCGATTTCCTCGCCTTCATCAACGACGGCGGCTATCGGCGACCGGAATTCTGGTTGGCGGATGGCTGGGCCATGGTCAAGGCGCAGGACTGGCGCGCACCGCTGTATTGGCAGGAGAAGGAAAAGGAAAAAGAGAAGGACGGGGTGGGGCAGACTGCCTGGCAGATCTTCACGCTGCATGGCTTGCGTCACCTGGATGCAGCGGAGCCGGTGTGTCATCTGAGTTTCTATGAAGCGACAGCTTATGCGAACTGGGCAGACGCCCGCCTGCCGACCGAGTTCGAATGGGAAGCGGCGAGCAGTCTGGTGGGGTTCGACGGGCGCTTTCTCGATCCGGCGAATATTCACCCCGGTGCGGCGCAGGCGGATGAGTCGGTGCCCTCGCGTTTGCTGCAGATGTATGGCGATGTGTGGGAGTGGACGCGGTCGTCCTACGATCCGTATCCGGGTTTCAAACCGTTCAGTGGGGCAGTGGGCGAATACAACGGCAAGTTCATGGTGGGCCAGATTGTCTTGCGCGGTGGCAGTTGTGCCACGCCAGAAGGACATATGCGGCCCAGCTACCGGAATTTTTTCCCGCCCGGGGCGCGCTGGCAGTTTTCCGGCCTGCGATTGGCCCGTGATATTGGCGCGTGACATTCAAGGACAACAAGAACCATGAACACAGTTCCCTTATTCCAGGCCCTGCCGGATAACGAGTGCGACGAATTTGCGTGCGAGCTGAGCGAGGGTTTGCGCATGAAGCCGCGTCAGGTGTCGCCGAAATTCTTTTACGACGCGGCCGGCTCTGTGCTGTTCGACCGTATCTGCGAGCTGCCGGAGTACTACCCGACGCGTACCGAAATCGGCATTCTCACGACGCATGCCGCTGACATCGCGGCCAGCATCGGCCCCAACGCGGAGATCGTCGAGTTCGGCGCAGGCTCGAGCCGCAAGGTACGCCTGCTGCTCGACGCCCTGCACCGACCGCAGCGTTTCGTGCCGATCGATATTTCCGGCGAACATCTGCATGCTTCCGCTGACGTGCTGCGCGAGGCTTACCCGGCACTGGAGATCCGCCCCATCGTTGCAGACTTCACGCGTCCCGTCGCGTTGCCACCGCGCATGCCGGGGCACGGTGCGCGCGTGGGATTTTTCCCGGGTTCGAGCATCGGCAATTTCGATCCGCACGAAGCGCGGCGTTTCCTGCGGCAGGTCGCCAATCAGCTGCGTGGCGGTGGCCTGTTGATCGGCACCGACCTGATCAAGGAGCCAGCGATACTGCATGCCGCCTACAACGATGCGGCGGGCGTTACGGCGGCATTCAACCGCAACCTGCTGGTACGTGCCAACCGCGAACTTGGCGCCGATTTCGAGGTCGATGATTTCGCGCATTACGCTTTTTACAATGCGCCGCTGCAGCGTATTGAAATGCACCTCGTCAGCCACCGCAGTCAGGAAGTACATATCGGCGATGAGACTTTTCACTTCAGCGAAGGCGACTCGATTCATACCGAGAATTCGTACAAATTCACGGTCGAAGGCTTCCACGCCATGGCTGTCGAAGCGGGCTTCCGCCCGGCCGCGACATGGTGCGATGGGCAGCGCTGGTTCGGGCTGCACTGGCTCGAAGCACCGGCCTGACTCTGGGAGAAGCGACATGAAAGCCACCTGGAACGGCGCGACCATTGCCGAGAGTAATGACACTGTCGTAGTCGAAGGCAATCACTATTTTCCCGTTGCGGCGCTCAACCGCAAGGTGATCAAGCCCAGTGACAGGCACACCGTCTGCCCGTGGAAAGGCACGGCGAGCTACTACACGCTGGTGGTGGATGGCGCTGAAAATGTCGACGCCTGCTGGTACTACCCGGAGCCCAAAGAGGCGGCCATGCAGATCAAGGATCGCGTAGCGTTCTGGAAGGGTGTGCTGGTCGCGTAGCCGGTATACAGAACGGTGATGAGTCTGCGCGTGGCTTCAGAGCAGGCTTGCCGCGATGTTGATGGTCAGCGCCAATACAGTGGTATTGAAAAAGAAAGCCAGCGCGCAATGCACCGTGCCGACACGGCGCATGTGCTGCGCCGAGAAGGCCACGTCTGCAGTCTGACCCGAGGTGCCGATGATGACAGCGAAATAAACGAAATCGCTGTAGGCAGGGATTTCAGTTCCCGGAAAAATCAGGCCGCCATCGCGACCATCGGTCGTCGAGGCGTAAAAATCATGCGCGTAGTGCAAGGCAAACATGGTGTGGGTGAAGGTCCATGAGCCGATGATGGTGAAAGTCACGAGCGCGATATGAGTCGAGCGCTCCATGCCGCTCATGTGTTTCACGACGACCAGCTCGGCGACGATGGCTGCCAGGCTGGCCAGCGCGGTGATGATCACCAGGATCAGCAGGATGATCTTGCCTTCGTCCTGCGTTCTGGCGCGCCAGCGCATCTTGTCCGGCGTCGAGCGCCACATCATGATGCCAACGAGCACGAGGTATAGCCAGGTGGTCACATTCCAGCCCAGCAACAGCCGGGTGATGGGTTGATCGACGATGCCGTGCGGCAACAGGCCGGCGGCAACGATGCCGACGATGACGGAGATGAACAGGCGCCGGTGCGCACTGATCTGCCGTAGAAGAACGCCACCCTGACTCATACGCTCACCGCACCTTCATCGAAAGCTTCCGCATAGTTCTTCCAGTCCGTCTCGACCTGCGCGCTGCATTGCCGCGCCAGGCCCAGCAATTGAATACGCCATTTCTTCTGATTGGCAAACGCGATCAGCGCATCGGCACTGGCAGCGCCTTGCCGGCCGCTGCTGCGCAACTGCGCCCAGGCAAGGGTTTGCGCCATGGTTTCGAGCAGCCGGGCGAGCCGGCGTGGCTTGCCCTTGCAACGATCGAGATCCACACGGTCCTGGCCCGGTTGCAGCGCGCGCAAGACAAGCGAATTGTCGCTACGCCTGCTGCCGGTGTGGAGAGCATGCAGGAAAGCAACCGGCAGCGCCTGCATGCGGTGTTGCAATGCGACCACCCGATGCGCCTCGCTCTTCCACGCTGGCTGCCTGGTGGCGACGGCGCGCGCCAGCACCGAAGGCGTGGCCAGTTTGAGGTCGAGCAAGGCATTGCCATCAGATGAGCCGGTGCCGCGGGTCAGCACGATATAGCGCTCGAGGCCGAGGCTGCTGTTGCCGCTGATACGGCGGGCGATGTCGAGAGGCTTGTAGAAGGACGGCTCGGGCTGTGCGGCGCCGAACGCCAGCATCAATTCGGTAACCGCCTCGCGCTGTGCGGCCGATGCCGGCAAGGCCTTGACGCCGTCCAACCGGATGCGGCGCCTGCCGGCCTTCACTTCGGTGCGCGTATTGAGCATGCCGATGGCGGTACGTTCGCCCAGGCTGTCGAGCAGATCGCGCACCAGCCCCTGCGTGGTATTGCGTTCGACCCAGCGCGCCTTGCCCTCGCCGAGGGCTTGCGCGTAGAGGTCGATGAAATGTCTGCCCATGGCCAGCGCGTCGGCCGCACTCAGCGCCAGCCGTTCGGTGAGCACCAGCAAATTGGTGACCAGTCTCAGCGGGTCGTGCACGCAGGCTGCCAGCGCGGCCTCGTCGAAGTCATTGATGTCGAAGGTGGCGTAACCGTTGTCACCGACATAGCTGCCGAAATTCTCCAGATGCAGATCGCCGCAGCTCCAGGCCGGGGGCGCCTGCTGTAACAGCGGGTGTGCCGGCAGACAGTCCATATAGCGATGACAGGTGCCGCGCAGGAAGCTGTGCGCGTCGCGTCGCAGGGCGAGGTACTTCATCGCCAGACGTTCCGGATCGCGGCCCGCGTTGTATTTGAGAATCGCGCTGACCACGTCCCCACTGCGTTGTTGCATGCAAACCCCTGGTGCCATGACGTGTGTGGAGGGCCGCCATTCTTTCTTCGGCTGCCGCGCGCTTTCTTGTTTCCTGTTGCCGCCCATTTTCACCGCATTCCACGTCGGCGGGCGTTGCATCGCTACGAGCACCTGTCATCTCTTCCGTTTCGGGCGCCTGCCCCATCCCAATGCGTCAACGGCGTGCATTGCCCTCGTGCAGTGCGCGCCACGAGCTTTGTGCAGAACCAAACCCCCGTGAAATAAGTGTTTTAAAAACTGGCACACGCTTTGCTTAAGAGAGCCTAATCTAACCTGTTATAACAAGTTGCCGAAAATGACCTCTACGACACCCAGGACCAGTCTCGCAGTTGTGCCAGAAACGGACCTTTCCTCACCCATCCGTCTCGATTCGCACAGCCCCTTGTACTTGCAGATCACCGACATTCTGCGGGGTCGCATTCTCGAAGGCACCTATCCGCCGAACCATCAGATGCTGTCCGAAAGCGAAATGATGAGCACTTTCGGTGTGAGTCGCATCACCGTGCGTCAGGCGCTCAGCAATCTGCAGAGCGAAGGCCTCATTTTCCGTATTCCGGGCAAGGGCTCCTTCGTCTCCCGCCCGCGCGCTTTCCAGAACCTCGGCAGCTTGCAGGGCTTTGGCACGGCGATGCGCGAGATGGGTTACGAGACGCACTCGCAGGTGCTGTCCGTGCGTGCCATGAAGCCGTCACAGCAGGTGCAGGACAGATTGCAGCTTGGCAAAGGCGAAAAGGTCACCGAGCTGCGCCGTCTGCGCTTCCTGAATCGCGAACCGATTTCGGTCGACGTGTCGTATCTGCCGCAAGCCATTGGCTCGCGTGTGGCCAAGGCCGATCTCGCCAATCGCGACATCTTCGCCATCCTCGAAAACGATTTGCAGATCGCGCTCGGCCACGCCGACCTGCAGATCAATTCAATCCTTGCTGGCGACACCCTGGCGGATCAGTTGCGCGTCGCCGAAGGCTCGTCCGTGCTGTTCATCGAACGCGTGATCCACACCCCCGACGGCGCGCCGCTCGAATACGAAGAACTCTACTACCGCGGCGACGCCTTCCGCTTCAAGGTCCGCGTCGACCGCATCGCCACTCAGCCAATCGGTTGAACGCGCGGAGCCGAAATTACGAAACGCATTACCAGAACACGTCAATGACAAACAGTTAAATCGATTTCATAAAATTTTCATGGAGAGTCAGACCATGCGTATTTCAAATCTTGCCCAGCGAAAAATCCGTTCCATCATCTTCCTTATTGCCGCCTGCCTGTGTTCACCGCGAGGGCACGCAGAGACGACACTGGAAATCGGCATCGGTACACAGAACACCACAACCAATACCGTCACCGGCGGCATTGTGCTCAAGGAGCTCGGCCTGCTCGACAAGTACATGCCGAAGACCGGCAAGTACAAGGACGTCAAGTTCGTCTTCAACTGGCAGAACGCCACTTCCGGGCCGCCCATCACCAACGGCATGATGGCCAACAACATCCAGATCGGCATGATGGGTGACTATCCGTTGCTGGTGAATGGTGCCACCGGTCAGGCTACGAAGAACGAGACGCAACTCATCGCCGTCATCGCCTACAACGCTTTCGGTGGTGGCAACGGCATCGTCGTGCCCAAGGATTCGCCTTACTACGAACTTGCCGATCTGAAAGGCAAGAAGGTATCCGTACCGTTCGGATCGGCCGCACACGGCATGATGCTGCAGGCCCTGCAGAGCCACGGCCTGCCCAGCGACTTCTGGGACCTCGTGTCGCAGTCGCCGGAAATCGGTAGCACCAATCTGCAGGAAAAGCGCATCGATGCACATGGCGATTTTGTGCCGTTCGCCGAGCTGCTGCCGTTCCGCGGTTTCGCCCGCAAGATCTACGACGGCGCCGAGACCAAGCAGCCGACCTTCCATGGCATTGTCATTCGCAAGGACTTCGGCGAGAAGTATCCGGAAGTCGTCGTCGGCTATATCAAAGCGCTGATCGAAGCCAATGACTGGGTTCGCAAGAACCCGAAAGTGGCCGCCGAGAAGATCGAGGAGTGGACCAAGATCAACAAGGAAGTGGCCTACATCTTCCTCGGTCCGGACGGTGTGCACACGCTCGATCCAACGATCAAGCCGCGCTGGGTCGAAGCACTCAAGGTCGACTACGGCGTGTTGCAGAAGCTCAACATGATCAAGGAACTGAACATTCCTGCATGGGTGAATGACAGCTATGTGCGTCAGGCCTTCAAGGAGCTGAACATGAACTATGACGCTCAGCTGGCCAGCTTCGAAAACTACGCGATCGAGGGCAAGGACACGGTGTGCAACGTGGCCATTACCAAGGCATCGCCCGCCGGCCAGATCTGGGTGCAAGGCGGCGACATCCTGCCATTCAGCTCGCCGGCCTGCACGCTGGCCGGCGTAAAGAAGCTCACTGCCGAGGGCAAGAAGCTCAGTGCCGTTTATCTCGATGATCGTGCGCTCGGCATCAAGGTATTCGCCGACGCTGCCTTCTACACGATCAGCGGCAAGGATCCGAAAAAACCTGATGTCATACCGTTCCTGCTCAAGCGCGACGCCGAAGAGAACGCGAAGAAGACGGGTGGCAAGGTCGTGACCTATAGCGAAGCCCTGAACGCCATCGCTGTTCCTGCCCGCTAGTCATACATGCCATCCCATGTGATAGGGAGAGAATCATGAAGTCGCCAGTGAAGAACCCGAACGAGCAGACAACATCACTGCCGGATATTTCCGGGCGTGATCGATTTGACCTGGCAGCAGTGCTGTCGGGTCTGGCGAGGAGGCAAGGCATTACCGCCATCCTCGCAATCGTCTCGATCGGCGGCCTGTTCCTGTTCTGGTATGTCGGAACGAGGTACCACCTCGATTTCTACATCCGCTTCAAGAACGTGCCGACGCCTTACGACGTATTGCAGCAAGCGCTGGAAGTGAGCCGCACCGACAAATTCCTGGTCAACGTCGTGAACAGCATTCGCCGCATCCTGCTTGGCTTCTTCATTGCCATCGCGCTGGGCGTCTTCCTGGGATTGCTCGTCGGCAGGTATCGCCGCATGAGCGAACTGGTGATGCCTGCCATCGAAGTGCTGCGGCCCATACCGGCAATTGCCTGGGTGCCCATGTCGATCATGTTGTGGCCGAACAACGAGGCGGCCATCGTGTTCATCACATTCATCGGCGCCTTCTTCCCGATCCTGCTCAACACGGTGCACGGCGTGCAGTCCATGGATGGTGTGTTGCTGCGTGCAGGCCGCTGCCTCGGCGCGAGCGAACCGCAGCTTTTCATCCATGTGATTCTCCCCGGCGTTATGCCAAATGTATTTACAGGTCTTGCGGTCGGCATGGGTGTGGCCTGGGTATCGCTGATCGCCGCCGAGATGATCTCCGGTCAGTACGGGGTCGGCTACTTCACCTGGGAAGCCTACTCACTCGTCAATTACCCGGCGATCGTGCTCGGCATGATCACCATCGGCGTCCTCGGCCTGGGTTGCAGCGGAGCGATCCGTCTGATCGGCCGTCTGACGATGCCCTGGCTCAGCTACGTGAATGGAGACAAGAAATGAAAGCCGAACCTATCAACATCATTCCCAAGGACAAGGTCACCACCCGGGCCCTCAATTCCGTCGCCAACAAGGGTCTGGTCGAGTGTCGCGATATCGGTGTCGTGTTCGGTTCCGGAGGGTCGCGGGTCGAGGCCGTCAAGAGCGTTTCGCTGACCGTCAATCCCGGTGAATTCGTCTCCGTGATCGGGCCATCGGGCTGCGGTAAATCCTCGCTGCTGAGCATTGTCGCCGGCTTCACCAAACCCACCAGCGGTACCGCGGCGCTCGACGGCGCAGTCATCAAGGGGCCGGGCTCGGAGCGCGGCGTGGTGTTCCAGCAGTACTCGCTGTTTCCGTGGCTCACCGTTCGCAAGAACGTCGAGTTCGGCCTGAAGATGGCCGGCGTGGCACGCACCAGGCGTGAAACGTCTGCACGCACCCTGCTCGGTCTGGCCGGTCTGCTGGCTTTCGAAAACCACTATCCCGATCAGCTATCGGGCGGCATGAGACAGCGCATCGGCATCGTCCGTGCGCTGGCCACCAGCCCGCAAGTGTTGCTGATGGACGAGCCCTTCGGTGCGCTCGATACACAGACCCGCACCGTGATGCAGGAGATCCTGACCAATATGTGGCAGCAATTCCGCATATCGGTGTTCTTCATCACACACGACATCGAGGAATCGATCTTCCTGTCCGACCGCATCTACGTGATGACGGCCAGACCAGGTCGCATCAAGGCCGAAATTGTCGTGCCGCTGCCGCGCCCGCGCACGGCAGCGATGACCTCGACGAAAGAGTTTACGGATCTGGTGCAGCAGCTCAAGGCACTGATCCGCGAAGAGTCACTGGCTGCCATGGGCACCGAGCTGACTTCCGGTGGTGTCACCGGATTCGGCATGGAGGTCGGGCCGGAAGGCGTTGGCAACGTTTTGTAGTCATATGACATGAACGGATGCAACGTAATCATTGTTCTTATAACCGAGTTCTCAACTAAGCGAGAAACGCTCGCAATTCAATACTGGAGCTAAAAATGGCAAAGAAACCCAATATCCTTTTCTTCCACGTCGACAATCTCGGCATGGGCGAGCTCGGCTGCTACGGCGGCGGCAAGCTGCGTGGTGCTGACACCAAGCGCATCGACACCTTCTGCAAGGAAGGCGCCAAGCTGACCCACTACGTGGTCGAACCACAATGCACGCCGACACGCTCGGCCCTCATGACCGGCCGCTTCCCGATCCGCTCGGGTAACCACACCATCGCCCTCGGCGGTAACGGTGGCGGCATCGTCACCTGGGAAACAACCATCGCTGAAATCCTGGCGAAGGGCGGCTACAAATCGTCCTGTCTCGGCAAGTGGCACATCGGGGCCGAAGACGGCCGTTTCCCGACCGACCACGGCTTCGACGAATGGTATGGCCCGCTGCGCACTTACGACGAATGCATGTGGCTGGAAGACCCGCACTACAAACCAGAGCGCGACGGTTACTCGCACATGCACGAAGGCTTCAAGGGCAAGGGCACCAAGCCGCTGCTCGACGAACAACTCACCATGGAAACGAAGAAGACCTGCGACCTGGCCTACCAGAAGCGCGGCATCGACTTCATGCAGCGTTGCGCCAAGGAAGAAGAACCCTTCTTCCTGTACTTCAATCACTCGCTGATGCACTTCCCGATGTCGCCACGCGACGAATTCGTCGGCAAGAGCACCAACGGTGACTGGGGCGACTGTCTGCTGATGCTCGACCACGACTTCGGCGTGCTGCTCGACGAGCTGGATCGCCTCGGCATTGCCGACGATACCATCGTCATACTGTGTGGTGACAACGGTGCGGAAGATCACCTCGCCGGTCGTGGCACCGGTGGCTTCTTCGATGGTTCGTACTTCAGCTCGGCCGAAGGCGGCATCCGCACGCCACTGCTGGCGCGCTGGCCGAATCACATCCCGGCCGGCACCGAGAGCAACGAGATGGTGCATGTCACTGACATGTTCACGACCTTGCTGAGCTTCGCCGAAATGGAAGCACCGAAGGATCGCCTGATCGACGGTGTCGACCAGAAGGACTTCTTCCTCGGCAAGCAGCCGACTTCCAATCGCGAATCGTGCATGGTGTGGCTGAAGGACGAGCTGCACGCAGTGAAGTGGAAGGATTTCAAGATCAACTTCAAGCGTCAGCAGCACTTCCACGACCCGGAACTCGATCTCGGCTTCGCCCGCATCACGCATCTGCAGGAAGATCCGAAGGAGCGCGAAGCGGTCAATCAGCGTTACGTGCGTTGGTGGGTCATGCAGCACGCTCATCGCGTCGTGCGCGACTTCGAAGACAGCGTGAAGAAAGAGGAGTTGATCCCACCGGGTTCGCCACTCGACTTCGTGCCGAAGCAGTACAACAAGAAGCTCGCGGCCTGATGCCATGAGCATTACTGCACAAGGGGCGCAAGCCCCCGAGCAAACCCGCTCCGGCGCGTGCTGTTGCGCGAGCCGGAGCGGGCGTCCGGAGACGCCCGCTGTTGCCACGGTTACCGACACGCGTGCGCAAGACATGGCACGCGTGCCCGGCGGTAGCTTCGTCATGGGCTCGGAGAGTTTCTACCGCGAAGAGCGCCCGCTGCGCCGGGCTTCGGTCGAGGCCTTCTGGATCGACCCGCATCCTGTCACCAACGCGCAATTCCAGACATTCATCGAAGCCACCGGTTACGTCACCCTGGCTGAACGTGCGCCCGACCCCGCGCTCTACCCCGATGCCGACCCCGCATTGCTTGCGGCCGGCTCGCTCGTTTTCATCAAGCCCTCACAACCCGTCGGCCTGCGCGATCACAGCGCGTGGTGGGCCTACGTGCCCGGCGCATGCTGGCGTCATCCCGAAGGTCCGGACAGTTCAATCGCCGGCCGCGAGACTCACCCTGTCGTGCACATCGGTCACGCCGACGCTGAGGCCTACGCCGCATGGGCCGGCAAATCGCTACCGACCGAAGCCGAGTGGGAATTCGCCGCGCGCGGCGGTCTCGACAATGCCATCTACCCGTGGGGCGACGATCCTGCGCCTGATGGCAAGATCATGGCCAACACCTGGCAGGGCCGCTTCCCGTGGGAGAACCTCGCCGAGGATGGTTACGAAGGCACCTCGCCGGTCAGGACCTACCCCGCTAATGGCTACGGACTGTACGACGTCGTCGGCAATGTGTGGGAGTGGACCTCGAGTCTCTATGAGCGCACTGAAGGTCAGGCTGAGGGCGAGACCAAGGCCTGCTGCCTGCCGGGCAATGCGGCTGACCTCGATATCCGTCTCGCAGTGAAGGGCGGCTCGCATCTGTGCGCGCCGAACTACTGCCTGCGCTACCGGCCTGCCGCACGCCAAGGCCAGACGCTGGATACCTCCACGAGCCACATCGGCTTCCGTTGTGTGCTGCGCGATACAAGTTAACGCCGTCATTCCCGCGAAAGCGGGAATCCACTTCTACGTGAGATCTGTGCCACTGGGTGGATTCCCGCTTTCGCGGGAATGACGGAAATTTTTACCTGATTGGAGTGTCATGAACACGACATCCGGAATGCATACACAGGCGCAGCCCGCCCGCGCCACGACAACCGCCGACGTACTGCGTTCACCGCGCCTGTTCACGCGTGAATATCTCGCCGGCATCATCACCTCACTGGCCCTGATCCCGGAGGTGATTTCCTTCTCGGTGATCTCGGGCGTCGACCCCAAGGCGGCGCTCGTGGCGTCCATCGTGCTCGGCCTGATCATGTCGGTGTTCGGTGGTCGGCCGGCGATGGTGACGGCCGCTGCCGGTTCGGTGGCGCTGGTCATCGGGCCGATGGTGCGCGCGCATGGCGTGGAGTACATCCTGCCGACGGTGATACTCGCTGGCTTCGTGCAGATCGCCTTCGGCGCGGCCGGGCTGGCAAAGATGATGCGCTACGTGCCGCGCTCGGTGATGATCGGTTTCGTCAATGCGCTTGGCATCCTCATCTTCTGCGCGCAGGTACCGCATGTGGTGGACAAGCCGATGGTCGTGTACGCACTATTCGTGCTGACCTTGTTGATCGTGCATTTTTTTCCGCGCGTGACGAAGAGTGTGCCCTCACCCCTGGTTGCGATCGTCGTGTGCACCGCCATCGTCATGCTGGGCGGTTTCGCGGTGCCCAATGTCGGCGGCGCGGGTGGCATGGCGCCGGGCTTACCAAGCATGACGCATATGCTGGTGCCGCTTAGTTTCGAGACTTTGCAGATCGTCTGGCCGACCGCGCTGAGCGTGGCCTTCGTCGGCCTGCTCGAATCCTTGCTGACCGCCAAGCTGGTGGATGACCTCACTGACTCGCGCTCCAACAAGAGCCGCGAATCCTGGGCGTTGGGTCTCGCCAACATCGGTGCGGGTTATTACGGCGGCATAGCCGGTTGCGCGATGATCGGCCAGACCGTGGTCAACGTGCAGCTCGGTGGCGGGCGCTCGCGCGTATCCACGGTAGCTGCGGCGCTGGTCTTGCTCTTGTTGGTCACCAGCCTGAGCAGCGTGATGGCGCAGATACCGATGGTGGCGCTTGCCGCGGTGATGATGATCGTCGCGCTCAAGGCGGTGAATTGGCACAGCCTGCAGCCCGCCACGCTCAAGCGCATGCCCTGGTCGGAGACGCTGGTGATGGTCGTGTCCGTAGTCATCACGGTCAGCACGGGCAATCTCGCGTTGGGCGTGTTCGGCGGTGTCATCCTCGCCATGGCCCTGTTCGCGCGTCGCGTCGCCAGCGTCATCGACGTGGTGCGCACGCCGAGTGCCGATGGTGGCTCGGTGCGCTACGAGATCGACGGGCCGCTGTTCTTCGGCAGCAGTAATGATCTGGTCGAGCGCTTCTCCTACGCACAGGACCCGACCACCGTAGTCGTCGACTTCACGCGTTCACAGATCTGGGATGCATCGAGCGTTGCAACGCTGGACGCCATCGAGACCAAGTATCGCCAGCACGGCGCAGCGGTCAGCTTCACTGGGCTGGATGGCCGCAGCAGCGCCTTCCACGGTCGCCTGACCGGCGCGCTCGAGAGCTGACGCACATGGACGAAAAGGCGACGGACAAAAATGCGATGGAAGCCAACGAGGACGTTGAAGAACATGGCGCGGAAGTTTACGACGCTTCCTCGATCCAGATACTCGAAGGCCTCGAAGCCGTGCGCAAACGGCCGGGCATGTACATCGGCGACACGGTAGATGGCACGGGCCTGCACCAGCTCGTTTTCGAAGTAGTCGATAACTCCATCGACGAAGCATTGGCCGGGCACTGCGACACAGTGCTGGTGACGATCCACAGCGACAACTCCATCTCCGTCATCGACAACGGCCGCGGCATTCCGGTCAGCGTGAAGATGAACGACAAGCACGAGCCCAAACGCTCGGCCGCGGAAATGGCGCTCACCGAATTGCATGCCGGCGGCAAGTTCAACCAGAACAATTACAAGGTCTCGGGCGGCCTGCACGGCGTCGGTGTGAGCTGCGTCAATGCGCTCAGCAAATGGCTGCGTCTGCGTGTGCGACGCGATGGCAAGGTGCACGCGCTGGAGTTTCGCCACGGCTTCGTGCAGGACCGCCAGATCGAGATGCGCGACGGTGTCGAAGTCAGCCCGATGAAGATCGTCGGCGAGAGCAGCACGCGCGGCACCGAAGTGCACTTCCTGCCGGATGTCGAAATATTCACCCTGGTCGACTTCCATTACGACGTCATAGCAAAGCGTTTGCGCGAACTCTCCTTCCTCAACAACGGCGTCAACATCACGCTGATCGACGAGCGCCAGAACAAGGAAGAAAACTTCGCCTTCGTCGGCGGCATCAAGGGCTTCGTCGACTTCATCAACCAGGGCAAGAAGGTGCTGCACACCAACGTCTTCCATGCCGTTGGCAATGAGGTTTGTGTCAACGGCGTCAATGTCAGTGTCGAAGTGGCGATGCAGTGGAACGAGGGCTACAGCGAGTCCGTGCTGTGCTTCACCAACAATATCTCCCAGCGCGATGGCGGCACGCATCTCACCGGCCTGCGCGCGGCGATGACGCGCGTCATCAACAAGTACATCGAAGAGAATGAGCTGGCGAAAAAGGCCAAGGTCGAGATCACCGGCGAAGACATGCGCGAAGGGCTGGCCTGCGTCGTCAGCGTGAAAATGCCCGAGCCGAAATTCAGCAACCAGACCAAGGACAAGCTGGTCAGCTCGGAAGCGCGCGCGCCGGTGGAAGAAATCGTTAGCCGCCTGCTGACCGACTGGCTGCTGGAAAACCCCGTCGACGCCAAGATGGTCTGTAGCAAGATCGTCGAGTCTGCCTGCGCACGCGAAGCTGCACGCAAGGTGCGCGACCTGACGCGTCGCAAGAGCGTGCTCAACAGCATGAGCATGTCGGGCAAGCTCGCTGACTGCCAGGAGAAGGATGCTGCACTCTGCGAGATCTACATCGTCGAGGGCGACTCTGCCGGTGGCAGCGCCAAGCAGGGCCGCGACCGCAAGTTCCAGGCGATCCTGCCCTTGCGCGGCAAGATCCTCAACGTCGAGAAAGCGCGCTACGACAAGCTGTTAGGCAGCGAATCCATCCTCACGCTGATCACCGCGCTGGGTACCGGCATCGGCAGCGAGGAATTCAATGTCGACAAGCTGCGCTACCACCGCATCATCATCATGACCGACGCCGACGTAGACGGCGCCCACATCCGCACCCTGTTGCTGACCTTCTTCTATCGCCAGATGCCGGCGCTGGTCGAGCGCGGCCACATCTACATCGCCCAGCCGCCGCTCTACAAGGTGAAGTACGGGCGCAGCGAGCAGTACCTCAAGGACGACTTCGAGCTCGACACATATCTGCTCAAGGTTGCACTCGATGGCGCACAAGTGCATCCCGGTGGCGGACGCCCTGATATCAGTGGCGAGGAACTGGCCGACCTCGCCAGTCAATATCTCGCCGCGACGACGGTCATCAGGCGCCTGTCGAACTGGATGGACGTGGAAGCGCTGCGCGCCATCGCCGACGGCCTGACGCTCGATCTCGACAGCCTCGAAGGCGCGGAGCAGAGCGCGCTGGCCATGGCGCGTGTCGTGAGACAGGCAGAAGTCCACGCCGAGTTCGATATGCGCAGCGAGCGGCATGTGCTGCGCATCAGCCGCCAGCACCATGGCAACCGCAAGAGCAGTGTCATCACGCCGGACTTCTTGTACGGCGCGGATTACGCCACGCTGGCGCGCGCCGGTATGACATTCAGGAATCTTATCGCAGCCGAGGGCAGCGTCAGCCGCGGCGAAGGCGAGCGCCGCAAGGAGAGCCGCGTCGCGGGCTTCCCCGCAGCCATGACCTGGCTGATGGCGCAGGCCGAGAACGCGGTTGGGCGCCAGCGCTACAAGGGCCTCGGCGAGATGAACCCCGAACAGCTGTGGGAGACGACCATGGACCCCGCCATACGCCGCTTGCTCAAAGTACAGATCGACGACGCCATCGAGGCTGACCATGTGTTCACCATGCTGATGGGCGACGAGGTGGCGCCGCGCCGCAATTTCATCGAAAGCAATGCTTTGCTGGCTGCGAATATCGATGTGTGACAGAAAGAATGAGACGCGTAACCACAATAGTCCGTTCGCACTGAGCCCTTCGACTTCGCTCAGGACAGGCTGCGCGAAGCGGAGTCGAGGTGAGGGCCAGACCGCCCATGCTTCGACTCCATCCGCTGCGCTCCTTACGCTCAGCACGAACGGAGTAAATTGGGCACGACCGAGTAACCCCTGACGATCCAGATCGACACCCATGTCCTATCTCGACGATCCACGCGTGTTCTTCGCTGCCGAGCGCACCCTGCTGGCCTGGCAGCGCACGGCGATTGCCCTCATTGGTCTCGGCTTCGTCGTCGAGCGTTTCGGCCTGTTCATGCGTGTCGTATCGAACGGCGCCAAGCTGCCGCCCGGCCATGCCCACACCTCGCTGTTCTTCGGCGTGCTGTTCCTGCTTGCCGGGGCTGCCGTCGCGTCCTTGTCTACCTGGCAATTCCGACGCTTCCTGCGCGAACTCAGCGCGGTCGAGATTCCGCGCGGGCAACTCGTCTGGGCAGGCCCGATGATCAACCTGTTGCTGGCTGCCGCTGCGGTGGCGATGGCTACGTGGTTCGTGTTCACGGGCTAGTCGGGCTTGCAGGCCCGTGTGCGAATCCATATACCGGGCAACACTTCTACTGTGAATTCAAACGCTGCGAACTGCAGCCGTGGCCGCATTTTGTGCCTTCGCGGTGGGCAGGGCATTGATGCCACTAGCGTGTCCGTATGTGCATATCGATATGAGGATTTCTTGGTTCGATCGCGCGTGCATCGCCGGTAGCCTGTCGGCGCAAAGGAGAATGCGCGATGAAAACAGTGGAGTGGAGTGTCGACATCCTTGTGGTCGGCGGTGGCACGGCCGGGCCGATGGCGGCCGTCAAGGCCAAGGAGCGCAACCCGCAGCTCAAGGTGATGCTGCTGGAGAAGGCCAACGTCAAGCGCAGTGGCGCAATCTCGATGGGCATGGACGGGCTCAACAATGCCGTCGTGCCGGGCTTCGCCACGCCCGAGCAATACGTCAAGGAAATCACTACCGCCAACGATGGCGTGGTGAACCAGGCGACGGTGTATGCGTACGCGCAACACAGCTATCGCACCATCCAGGAACTTGACCGCTGGGGCGTGAAGTTCGAGAAGGACGAGACCGGTGACTATGCCATGCGCAAGGTGCACCACATCGGCACCTACGTGCTGCCGATGCCGGAAGGTCACCACATGAAGAAGGTGTTGTATCGCCAGCTCAAGCAGAAGCGCGTTGAAGTCACCAACCGCGTCATCGCCACGCGTGTGCTGCTGGACGAGAACGGCGCGGCGGCGGGCGTGATGGGCTTTGACTGCCGCAGCGGTGATTTCATTGTCATACGTGCCAAAGCCGTCATCCTGTGCTGCGGCGCAGCCGGCCGACTCGGCCTGCCGACGTCCGGCTACCTGTTTGGCACCTACGAAAATCCTACCAATGCAGGCGACGGTTATGCCATGGCGTATCACGCCGGAGCCGAGCTGGAGAACCTCGAGTGCTACCAGATCAACCCGCTGATCAAGGACTACAACGGCCCGTCATGCGCCTACGTCACCGGCCCGTTCGGCGGCTACACGGCCAACAACAAGGGAGAGCGCTTCATCGAGTGCGACTACTGGTCGGGGCAGATGATGATGGAGTTCTACAACGAGTTGCAGAGCGGCAACGGCCCGGTGTTCCTCAAGATGAATCACCTCGCCGAGGAGACCATCGCCACCATCGAGAACATCTTGCACACCAACGAGCGCCCGAGCCGCGGCCGCTTCCACGAAGGGCGCGGCACGGACTACCGCGAGAAGATGGTCGAGATGCACATCTCCGAGATCGGCTTCTGCAGCGGCCACAGCGCGTCCGGCGTGTGGGTGAATGAGAAGGGCGAGACCTCGGTGAAAGGACTTTACGCGGCTGGCGACATGGCCGCCGTGCCGCACAACTATATGCTGGGCGCATTCACCTATGGCTGGTTCTGCGGCGAGAACGCTGCGGACTACATCGCCGAGACTTATCCCGCCGGCGCGAAGCCAGTGATCGACCAGACGCAGATCGACCTCGAACGTGCACGCGTCGAAGCACCGCTACTACGCACCGACGGTCTGCCGCCCGCCCAGGTCGAGTACAAGCTACGCCGCCTGGTGAATGACTACCTGCAACCACCGAAGGTCACTCGCAAGATGGAGATTGGCCTCGAGCGCATCCAGCAGGTGCGTGCCGACATGGAGCACATGGTCGCCGGCAACCCGCACGAGCTGATGCGAGCCATGGAGGTCTACCACATCGCCGACTGCGCCGAGATGGCCGCGCGCGCCTCGCTGTTCCGCAAGGAAAGCCGTTGGGGCCTGTACCACTACCGTGTCGACTACCCGCAACGCAACGACGCCGAATGGTTCGTGCATTGCCATGTGCGCAAAGGCGCAGATGGTGAGATGGAACACCTCAAGCGCGCTGTCGAGCCTTACATCGTCGAGCTTGATGACACCGAGAAATCCGCTTACGACCGCTTGCGCGTGAAGCGCGAACCGGCGATTGCCTAAGCGTGAAGTCCCAATCCCCGTCATTCCCGCGAACGCGGGAATCCACGATCAACAACGTATGTCACGTAGAAGTGGATCCCCGCTTTCGCGAGGATGACGAACCAACCAGAATCTAGCCGGAAGATAACCCATGCCACTAGCCGCCACGCTCTCCAGCGTTCCCGTCGTCATCGACGAAGAGAAATGCATTGCACATAAAGGCTGCACGGTCTGCGTCGACGTCTGCCCGCTCGACGTCCTCGCCATCGACATGCTCAAGGGCAAGGCCTTCATGAAATACGACGAATGCTGGTACTGCATGCCGTGTGAGACCGACTGCCCGACGGATGCCGTGCGGGTGAGCATTCCTTATTTATTGAGATAGGCAGCGCAACACTTGAGCCCCTCTCCCGCTTGCGGGAGAGGGGTTGGGGAGAGGGCTGGTCGCAAACCGAAGACGCGCCGCAGTTCCCTCTCCCAAGCTTGGGAGAGGGTGCCTCGTCAGAGGCGGGAGAGGGAAGAAGGGTACCTCTGTTGACTAGCCACGATTACCCCCTCTCCGGTCGCATAGCGACACCCTCTCCCTCAGGGAGAGGGAACTGCAACGCGCGTGCCTTGCTTGGCCGACCTGCCTTGGATGACAAATCAATAAGAAATGAAGGAAGACGTATGACCAACCCATTCACCGAAGCAAACACCCTCCGCACCCGCCTCGCCGACCCCGACGCCGAAGTGCGCCGCGTCGCCGTCCTCGACTTGCCCTACGGCGATGAAGACGACTACATCGAGCTCCTCACCGCAGCACTCGCCGACGAAGCCGCCACGGTGCGCGCCGAAGCCGCACATGCGCTCGAAGGCGTCGAGGAAGAAGAGGTTGTCGCCGCCCTCGTACCCATGCTCAAGGACACGGACAATGCCGTTCGCGAAGCTGTCGCGAAGACCCTCGCCGAACTCAAGGAATCGCGCTGGGGCAGCTTGCTGCTCGGCATGGCAAGCGACGCGGAGCCCGGCGTGCAAGCCGCCGCATTGCGCGCACTACGCGCGCTCAAGGTCGAGGCCGCCTACGCACCCGCGCTGAACGCCAGCGCCTCCGCCGACGCATCCGTGCGTCGCGAAGCAGTCGGCGTGCTCGCCTACCTGCGCAAACCCGCCGCCCTGCCCACGCTCACACTCATCGCCACGCAGGATGCGGAAGCGGATGTGCGCAAGGTCGCCGTCGGTGCACTCGGTTTTGCCGAGCCTGCCAATGTCGAAGAAGTCATCCCCGCACTTGAAGCCGCATTGAAAGATAGCGCCTGGCTGGTACGCGAAGAAGCCGCACACACGCTGGGCAAACTCAAGCTGGGCCGTGCAGCCGACAAACTCGCCGAGGCAATGAACGATGACTACTGGCAAGTGCGAGTCGCCAGCGCCCGCGCGCTAGGCAAGATGCGCGCAGTCGCAGCGCTGGACGTGCTCATCGACGCCCTCACCCACACCGTCAGCAACCTGCGCAAGGAGGCAGCCATCGCCCTCGGCGAACTCGGCGACACACGTGCCCTGCCCGCGCTGGAAGTCGCCGCGAACGACGCCGACCCGGACGTGCGGAAGCTGTCGCGCATCGCACTGGGCCGTCTTCTCGCCGTGCAGGGAGCCTGAGCATGCAGATCCTCGGCATACGCACCGATGATGCCAAAGGCATTCTTAACCTGGACCTCGATGACGGCACGCAATGTAGTCTGAGCTACACACGCCTGCGCACGGCCTGCCGCTGTGCCGAATGCACCGCCCTGCACCGCCGCGGTGGCAGCATCGCAGCGGCAGACATTATCCTGAAGACAATCGAGCCTGTCGGCAGCAATGCACTCAACCTGCACTTCTCCGATGGACACGCGCGCGGCATCTATCCGCTGCCGTATCTCGTTGAACTCGCCATGGCAAAGCTTCAAGCGTAGGGCGGAACGCAAAGCGGTTCCGCCAACCGCCGCAAGGCGGCTTCCCAAGAGACAAGCCTGAGTCCAGCCCCGGCGGAACCGCCGAGTGTCATGAAATGAGGTTCCGCCCCACGCCGCCATCAATTAATGGTTGCATAGCTAACTATAAATGCCTATGCTGCATCCATGTTCGAGCAATGCCTCTACTTCAACACCACCTCGCTTGCCCGATTGCTCGAGCGTGAATGGACGACCGCATTCAAGCCCTTCGAGCTGTCACCGCCGCAAGCCTTCCTGTTGCGCACGGTGCTCGCTCAACCCGGGCTGTTGCAACGCGAGCTGGCAGACATGATGACCATCGCGCGGCCAACTGCCACGCGGCTGCTCGACGGCCTGCAGGAGAAAGGCTTCATCGAGCGGCGCAGTTCGGCCAACGACGGGCGCGAGTGGGAAATCCATCCGACAAAGCAGGCCCGTGCCATCGAGGCCGGGCTCAACGACGCAAGTGGCGCAGTGACAAAGCGCCTCAAGAAGCAGCTCGGCGCCAATGCCTTCGCCGAAGTAGTAGGACAACTGCGCGATATTCGTAGCTCGCTGGGCTAGGAAGCGTTCGCAATTCATTTGCGCGTCGTCATTCCGGCGAAGGCCGGAGTCCAGTACGGCGCCTCCAAGCCTGGATCCCGGCCCGGCTAGGCCGGTTTATCCTGAGCCTGTCGAAGGGCCGGGATGACGAGCTTTCTGTGATGTTTTGAAATGTTTCCCGCCGAGCGCCCGAAGAGTCAGTGGTGCTTTCGTTCGAGCAAATAGTTGCATCACTAACCATATGGAAAAACTGAAAGGAGAACCACCATGCCCATCCTCAACGTAAAACTCGGCACAAAGAAATCCCGCGAAACCACGCAACGCGTCGCCGTACTGCTCATCGATCTGACCAGCCGCATTCTGCGCAAGGACCCGAAAGTCACGGCCATCGCCATAGACTATGTCGATCCCGAAGACTGGATCATCGCTGGCAAATCACTCGCCGAACACAAGCTGGCGAGCTTCTACTTCGATATCAAGATCACCGACGAAACGAACACCAAGGACGAAAAGGCGCAATACATCCGCGAAGCCTTCGACGGCTTCCGCCAGATCTTCGGCGAGCTGCACCAAGAGAGCTATATCTACGTGCAGGACGTGCGCGCGGCGGCTTATGGCTATGGCGGGCGTACACAGGAGTCGCGTTATCAGCATCCGGTGGGCTAAGAAGCGGAAGCGCCCCTCTCGAATGAGGCGATGGACGCCCCTTCTTTTCAGCGCCAAATTGACATGCGTTAGAGCGCGGCAACGAAGGCTGCCATGCGCTTGCGCTCGTCCGGATTCGGCAGGCGGCCGCGCATGGCGCCAAGATTGTCGGCCATGTGTTCGGCGTTCGACGTGCCGGGGATTACGGCCGTGACGCGCTCGTCCGCGAGCAGGAACTTGAGGAAAAACTGCGCCCAGCTCGCCGCGAAATCGTTGGCCCAGTCGGGAACCGGCTTGCCGCGCACGGTGCCGAAGAGGCGTGCACGTCCGAACGGCAGCGCAGTCAGGACGGCGGCGCGCACATCGGCCGCGAGTGGCAGGATCCGCTCTTCCGCGGTGCGATTGTCGATTGAATAGTCGATCTGCACGAAATCCGGCTTTTCGTTTTTGAGCACCGCTTCGAGCGCCGCAAAATCTCTGTGGAAGGTCGACGTGATGCCAATATAGCGGCACAGGCCCTGCGCCTTCCAGTCGCGAAACCTGGCAAGCGATTGATGCGAATCGCGTACATTATGCAATTGAAGTAAGTCGACGCTGGCTACTCCTAGCCGTTCGAGCGAGCGCTTGAACTCGTTGATGTCCGGCGCTTCGACCTTGGTCGTGACAAAGAGCCGGTCGCGCAACCGTGTACTCGCGAACACCGACCCCAGCACGGTCTCGGCATCCCGGTAAGTCGACGCCGTGTCGACCAGCCGACCCCCTCCAGCAACGAGCGCCTGTAAGACCTCTGCGGCGCGCTGGCGCGTCTCGGCGTCGTCACGCTCGAACACGACGGCGGTGCCGAGGCCGACGGCGGGCAACCGCTCACCAGTGCTCGGGATGGCTCGCGTGATCCGCGCCGACTCGCTCACGGGCTGGGCGAAGGCAGCTGGCAATGCGAGCGTGGCGAGCGGCAAGGTGACGAAGCGGCGGCGCGATAGGGTCATGATCAGTCTCCCGATGCAGGGGGTGCGAGTGCAGCGCGGCGCTCCTGTGTGCGCCCCAGTGTGGCGGACAAGGCGAGCCACGCGAATACCACCGGCAGCGCGCACACGGCGACTGCGCCCAGCTTCAACCCGAGCGCGTGCATGCTGTCGAACATCCAGCCGTACAGCGCGTCCGAGCCACGATAAACGACAACGTCGATCAGGTTCTTCGCTTTGTATTTTTCTTCGCGGTCGACCACGGTGAAAAACAGCTGGCGCGCTGGATTGGCGATTGCAAAGTTGGCCCAGCGCTGGACGACCTGGAACACCAGCACGACCGTGAGCGTGGGCACCAGCGCGAGCACGGCGAAACCAACGGCATACACCGCGGGCAGTGCGCTCGCGGCAATCGCCGTACCGAAACGCTTGAGCAGCGGCCCGGTCGCCACGACCTGGGTCAAAAGCGTCAGCACACTGACCGCAAGATCGACGCTCGCGAACACACGAGTCTGCGCACCCGCGCCATGCACGTTGGCGGATACGAGGTTGGCCTGCGCGAAATAAAGGATCGTCGCGCCGAACGACAGCAGGCTCACCCAAGCCGCGATGCCTAACAGATACGGCGAGCGCAGCACCTCGGTCAGCGCGGCAAACGCACTGCCGCCGATCCGCTGTTCGCCGTGGGTTTCATGCTGCGGCGTAGCGGCGACACGCTCAAGCCGGTACACGCACAAGACAGCGACTTCGAGCAGCACGGCGGCGACGATCAGAAGATTTGCCGGCCCGAGAGGCACCGCCAGGGCGATCGTGATTGAAGGCCCGAGCAGCGCCCCTGCGGTACCGCCAGCGCCGATGAATCCGAACAGCCGCTTGCCTTGCTCGCTGGTGAAGATGTCAGCCATGAACGACCAGAACACGGTGACGGCGAACAGGTTGAACACACTGACCCAGACGAAGAACATCCGGGCGATCAAAACCGGTTCGACCTTGAAGATCAGCAACAGCCAGAAGAGAACGAGGTTCGCGACAAAAAAGTGATAGACGATCGGAATGAAACGCCGACGCGGGACTTTTGCGACAAGAGCCCCGTACAGCGGCTGGGCGACGAGTAGCGTGACGAAGGTCGCGGTGAACATCCACGGCAGCGCCTTGACGCCGCCGGCGATTCCCATCTGGTCGCGTAGCGGCCGGAGCACGTAATAGCCCGCGAGCAACATGAAGAAATAAGCGAAAGACCACAACGCCGCGCTGCGCTCGGCGGGCGTTGCGGGCATAACGCGTGAAATCCAGGATGGCGCGCCGATCATGGTGCGAGCGACAGTGTTTTCCTGAGTTCAGCTGCGGTTACCGATTGGCCATAACCCGGCGCTCCGCGCTGAAAGCGAGCCGCGTCGACCAGCTTGCCGACCACCACCGGATCGAAACCAGCATCTTGCACGAGCGTTTGCGCCACTCTCACTGCTTCAGGGTCATCGCCAGCAATCGGCACCGCCAGACGCGGCTCAGGCCGGTTCGCCTCGCGCGCAAAGATCATGTATGACATCGTGTTGAACGCCCGCACGAGGCGCGTGCCAGGAAGGTATTTTTGCGACGTCACGCCAATCCCGTTACGTTCAATTTCCTGAGCGATGTCGCCGTCGCGCGATGCCACGGCGTTGCACGCATCGAGCATGATCTTGCCATTCAACGCTGCGCCGAAGTCGCGACCGATCTCGGGAAGTGCAGCGTAAGGTACGGCAATGAACATTACCTCGCCGAACCTGATCGCGTCTGCGACCGAACCGGCACGCGCCAGTGGCCCAAGCCCCGCGACGAAGTCCTTCAGCTCCTCAGGGTGACGCGAGGAAAAGAGCACAGGGTGGCCCGCCTTGACCCAAAGGCTACCGATCGCGCCACCCTCACGCCCCGATCCGATGATGCCGATCGGCAGCTTCGATTTGCCCGCCGATTGTGCGAACGCAGGCCATGGCTTGAGTGCCATGGCGACGCCGGTCAGGATGGGCGCCAGGAGCAAGTGGCGCCGCGTTACGTTTGTCGTCGGGATTTGTGCCATCGATTCACCTCCACTTGGGTCGCTGAACGTAGTGCATGCCGGGCAAATGACGCAGATCCGGGCCGCGGGATCCGTCCGTTAGACTAGTACCTCGTGAGAAAATTTCAATGTCTGGCAGATTTTTGATCGCGCCGGCAGGCAGCCACAATGACTAAAAAGTAACTCTCTGGCGGTGGCAGTTGGAGGCTTGGCAAAACCCGGATTTCAAACTAATCGTTGAACGGTACCCGCTCATTTGCGAGATGCGCCCCGCATGCGCAGCCGGTCGGCAATGCTGACCATGGGGCGCGGAGCGGGGTTGGGGAAGAGGACCGCCGGGTCCAGCGCCACACTGGGCAACTGGATCCCGGCCTTCGCCGGATGACGAGAGCGTTTCTGCTCCAATCTCAACGCCCTTCGCGCGTGCGGGGCTCAAGAGCTCATGCATCCTCAGCGCGATAAGCTATATGTCATGAGCCGTCAGCACACTTACGCAGCGCGTTTCGGCAGGCGCCAGTTCGGCCGCACGAAGTGGCAGGTATAGCCATTCGGAATACGTTGCAGATAGTCCTGGTGCTCCGACTCGGCTTGCCAGAAGGGGCCGGCCGGCGCCACTTCGGTGACGACCTTGCCGGGCCACAGGCCGGATGCATTCACGTCGGCGATCGTGTCCTGCGCGACGCGCTTTTGCTCATCGCTTGTGTAATAGATGCCCGAGCGGTAACTCGCACCACGGTCATTGCCCTGGCGATTGGCCGTGCTCGGGTCATGGATCTGGAAAAAAAATTCGAGCAATTGACGGAAACTGATCTGCGACGGATCGAAAACGATCTCCATGCCTTCAGCATGCGTGCCATGGTTGCGATACGTCGCGTTCGGCACATCGCCACCCGTGTAACCCACACGTGTCGAGATCACGCCGGGCTGATGACGGATCAACTCCTGCATGCCCCAGAAACAGCCACCTGCCAGCACGGCACGTTCGGTCGCATTTGGATTCGTTGCATCGCTCATTACCTCATTCATCACACATCCTCCACCTGGTCGAGATAATCACCATACCCTTGCGCCACCATGTCATCGCGGTGCACGAAGCGCAGCGAAGCCGAATTGATGCAATAGCGCAGCCCACCCCGGTCCTTCGGCCCGTCTTCGAACACATGCCCCAAGTGGCTGTCGCCATTCGCCGAGCGCACTTCCGTGCGAGCCATGCCGTGCGAAACATCGCGCAATTCGGCGACGTTGGCCGGTTCGATAGGCTTGGTAAAGCTCGGCCAGCCGCAGCCGGATTCAAACTTGTCGCTGGAAGCAAACAGCGGCTCGCCTGACACAACGTCCACGTAGATACCGGGCGCCTTGTTGTCCAGGTACTCGCCAGTGCCGGGATACTCGGTACCGCTCTTCTGCGTAACGCGGAACTGCTCAGGCGTGAGGCGGGCAACGGCTTCGGGGGTCTTGCGATAGTCGGGCATTCGAGGCTCCTGCGTTGGGTCACGGAACAGCGAGGGAATAAGAGAATGCAAGCGCACAGTAGATGAGATGGCATCCATATCCGCAAGTTTCAAGCCGTCTCTGCAAGCGTAGACCGGAGCAGATTAGTAATCCTGACATTGTGCCGGCTACCCGCGCGCGCCGTGGCCAAGTGCGCGGCGCACGCAAATCGCGCTATCGACATCTTGCGACCTGAGAATGGAGAGATATTTATTCGACGGCTTTTCGGCCAAAGCTGCCAGTCAAAGTGGCAACCGACGAAGTCTGCTCAAGGTTCTTAGCGGACGTAGCGCACGGACTTCAATCATCCAAAGCGGAAGCCGAATAGTCCGCCGTCTTCGGTGTGATCCGAAAGTCGGGTATCGAGAACTGCAGCTCCTAGATCGGTCGACTCGTCAGCGGGTAAGCGATCGAAGATGTCAGAGTTCATCGTGACGATGTACTGCTGCTGAAGCCTCTCGCTGGTCTTCTTGCCCAGGCGCAACGCTCCAGCAACCTGGCGCTCATCGACGCCATCGAAGAGGTGGCTGTCGTGGATCAAGAATCCCGGACCACCGTAGCGCTTCGTCACGATCTGCAGCAGCGCTAGGTCGAAGCACAAGATCTCCATGTTGGCGATCCCGCCACCGCGGTCCCCTTCGATCGAGATGCCGAACTCAGGTCCATTTTCGGTGGCCTCGACCACGAAGCGGCCTGCGCGATCGTCGTACAGCTCAGCGATTGCATCAGCAATGATTAGGATCGCTTCATGAAGCGCCTTTTCCCGCACACGATGGTCCTCCTGGAGCTTACGCTTCAGCTCCGCCCGGTCGATGTCGAGCTTCGTGGACTCGCCCTCGAGAGCCTCCGCTGCCTTGAAGCGCTCGCGCAGCGATGCGGCGTTTGCTTCGACATCTGCCAAGTCGCGCTGCATCGCCAGAAAGTCGTCGAGCGCCCCCCGTCCCTGCAGTGTGCGCAGAATGTTGCTGCGCTCTTCATCGAGGCGGCCGAGGCCGCTTTCCACGGCCGCATTACGGGCGCGCACATCGCTGATTTCTTGCTCGAGATGAATGCGGCGATTGGCAACCACAGACTCGTAGAAGCTGCTCACGTCATCGAAACGGCGTAGAGCGACACCTGGCAGTTCAATGCCGGCCGCAGCGTAGAGTTGTTGGATGTCAGAGCGCTGTGGTGGCCGCTCCGATTGAAGCGCCTCCTGAAGATGATCAAGCGTCTCGTTCAGTGTGACCGATTGCCGGGTCAGCGTCTGCATCTCGGTCTTGATCTGCCCCGCGCGCTTCGAAAGGGACTTGTAGCTGTCAAGCACTTCAAACTGCACCAGGCTCTGCCGCAGCTTGCTGGCTTTCGCTTCGGCAATCGTTACCTGCGGGCGCAACTCCGCGACCGTGCCGATCACCGAACCGAGCGCACCGATCTTGACGGCCTTTTTCAGCTCTTCCAGTGTCTTTTCGCGTGCGCGAATCTTGTTGAAGTCGAACGGAATTTGCCAATCGAGGCCAAACAAGTACGAAAGGTTGACCTGCCAGTCCCATCGCTGTTGCTTCTCTGCCTGACGCTCGGGGCTGATGAAGCCCCCCGAATTCCTGCGCCGCACGAAGTAGGAGAACATCGAGCGGAAGGTCGGTGTGAATGACTCGTCAAAGAGCGTACCGCGCTCGTCTGCTGGCAGCCCGAACATGGCGTGGCCGAGGAATACTCGCCAGTTCACGTTGGAGACATAGAACCGCTCACTGGCCTTGTCAAACTTGCGCGGAATGTCCGTGCGCTCTTCGCCGCCGCTGATCAGGAATACCTTGGACGGGTCGGAGCCCGCGCGAGCGACCGTCAGCAGTTCGCCGTCGATACGGAACGTGCCCTTGAAGGTGTGCTCGACAAGCTCGTCTAGACGGAAGAGCGAGTCCTTTTCGCAGTCCGCCCCCAGCAGGAAATGGATGACCTCAATGAGGCTTGTCTTGCCGGCGCTGTTGCGGGTCTGCTTATCAGTCGAGTTTGCCGTCCGATCAGAGAGCAGTACGTTCAGTCCGGGGTGAAACGTCACGGCCTTGAATGTCTTCAGCGAGCTTTCGATTGAGACGATCATGCCGTGTGCTCGCCATAGACGATGCCGTCCCGATAGTCGATGGCCGAGATGGCATACAAAAGGTTAAGCGCGAGAACGAACCAGTCAAAGGAGACCAGCGCGTCCGCGGCCTTGTAGATCTGCCCCCCGCGCACACAATCCCAGAGGGCGGACACCGACCGGGGCTCCTCAAGGTACTTGAGGATTTCGCCTCCAATGGTGATCAGCGCCCGGTCATGCGGCAGGTACTTGGTCGGCAGGATCATGGCGTTACCGTGGCGACGGGCTCACGCTCGAAGATGTCGCAATTCTCGAAAAGAAAGGCCAGCAGAGATTGCGCTGCCACCTGCTTTTGCGGCGGAACGCTGCCGATGCCCGTGACCAGTTCATACAGCGACGCCATGATGTCGCCCGGACTGAGAAGCTGCGCCTTCAGATAGTCGTACCGATCGCGGAAGAGCTTGGCAATACGTTCGCCTGTTAGCGGGTCCGGGTGGCGGTCGAAGTACTTACCGACGAGATGGGCGTTCTTCCAGCCGCCGGCGATAAGCTGCTTCCAGTGGTTCGGCAGATTGTTGTAAGTCAGTTTATGGAGAGGGACTGGGCGCAGGTCCTGTGAGTCGAAGTCGATGGCATCAGCCTCGCGGCGCAGATGCTGAACAAGGTCTCGTAACGCCGCTGCGTCGAGGGTAGCGGCATCGGCATCGGACGCAGCTGGGCCGAGCACGGATTCGATCTGGAACGGTTGCAGATGAAAGACGCGTTCCGAGAAGCCCTCCATTCCCACGAAACCGAACGCGAGCGCGGGATTGGCAACCTTGAGCGTTTCCATAGTCGTCAACGCCTCGACGGGCAGACCGTCGGCGATGTTGTGCACCATGTGCCACTCTTTCATGATGGCTGTCAAATTCTTCGACGCTTTAGCGAAATCATCCGTCATTTTGGTAGTTAACGTGGCAACCTGCTTCAACTCGCCGGCCAGTGCCCCATAACACTGAAAGAGCTGCCCGTTCGATTGCAAGTAGCCATCGCATCCTTTGTCGCCAAGAGCACCATATGGGCGAACGCGCACAAAGTCGTCGCCATGTAGAAGGCCCATGATGGTCGAGAAAAAGTCTTGGAACGCATCGCTATTGCACTTGCGCAGCTTGAGTTCAAGCGCGATCCGCCAGTAGTAGCGCTGACTGGCAGTGAATGGATCAACGCCTGTCGTCCCTCCGTGGGTGCTCGGCATCGAAGTCATTCGATTACAGCTATGTTGGCGTCCAGCCCGGCGAAGGGCCGCACCGTGGCCGATAAAACTACTCTCTCCCTTTTCATCGCTGCTCCTTCTGACGTTTGCATTGTATTGGACTACAGCCGGTTACACGCTGCTTTCGCTGCTCAGCGTTCGCTCATGGCATGCAGCTTTACCGTCCGCAGGGGCCGACGACGTGTCACATGACATTGTCGTTCAGCACCAACGTTCACAGTTCGGCCTAAGCGGCCGTTAGTTTTCGCGACGTTGAACGGCAGCTATTAGCAGGGAGCCTACCATCGACTCACGCGCCAGAAAGCTGTTGTTGTCCATAAAAGAATATTGGCATATATTCAGATTTTTCTGCTGTCATGAACGATTGCCCTGCTGATTCAATCTAGCTCTCAACGAAAACGATGACACAGATCGTTCCTTTGAATTCATATTCAATCAGGGCTTCGTAGTAGCACATCTCGAAGGGGTATGGGGAATGCAGCCATGAAGATCGACATACATACGCACACGAGAAAATGCAAATCAGGTGACGCGTCTACGAGAGAAATTTCCCCAGAAGACTTCTGCGAAAAAATCTTGTCGACGGAGGTCAGAGTCATTGCTATCACCAATCACAATGTTTTCGACTTTGATCAATTCGAGAAGATCGTGACTCGTTTGGGGGAGGACGCCCAAGCTTGGCCTGGAGTTGAACTTGATGTCCATGACAGCGGATCGAGGGGTCACTTGTTAGTTATCGTTTCACCGAGACTAGCGAAAGACTTTTCTGCGGCAGTCGACGAACTAACCAAGGGTTCCCATCCAGACAACTTTACAGCAACGATGGAGGAGGTTCTGGAGACGTTCGACGTATTCAAGCCGCTATACGTTGCGCACTACAAACAGAAGAAGCCCAACCTATCGGACGAGATGCTAGAGGTGCTGGAGAGGAGAACCAAGAGCCCGGAATGTGTGCTCAAAGAGGTGACCAATTCAATTTCGGCAGGCATCTATATCTCGCATGGGCACTCTTCCATTTACGGATCCGATATCCACGACTGGGGGAAGTACGAACAGCTAGCTCAGCATTTGCCTGACCTTCGGCTTCCTGTCGATAGCTTTGAGCATTTTTGCCTGCTGTTGAAAAAGGATCCAACGACAATCAATACGGTGCTAGATCGAAAGACGTCCGAGGATCTGGTTCTGCTCCCTTTTGACGACGGCTCGAGTTTGGAAATCAAGGCATTTAACGATATCAATGTCATATTTGGGCCGAAAGGTACGGGCAAATCCTGCATTCTGAAAGCCATTGCCAAGCACTACTCAGGGAGCGGGATCGATGCGACAGTCTATGAATCCGCGAGTGATCGCATAGATGATATTTTCGATATCAAAGGTAAAGATCTGACAATCAATCTTAATACGCATGGCATCGAATACTGCACGGACGAGATCAAAGCGCTGCGAAACGCGAATGAGGTCACAGTTACGAGCCTCAGCAAATACGTGATCCACTTCGCGGCGAAGAGTACAAACAGAAACGCGAAGAAGATACTGCTCAAAGACATTGAGCCAGAGGAAGAGAGCGGTGCTAGACGCGGGTTTACTGAATTTAACGAGGCGGCGAAAACGACGGCAGCATTTTTGGAATTTCTGGCCAAAAGTCCGGCCGTCAAGAAGGAGCTTGGCGAAGAGGAACTGAAGGAAGTTGCTCGAATCCTGTCAGAACTTCTGGAGCGCCTGCTCGGAAAGGAGTGGAGCAACTTTTTGGGCTGGAAAGAAATTTATTTGATGAACTCAGCAATCACGGTTTTCCGCAGGGAGGTAGAGCGGAAAACGGGATCACCAGCCAAACCGACAACAACAGGTTTTCGTGACTACGCGATGAATCGCATTGAGATCGAAGTCAACGCCTCCAGGATTGTTAAGAGCCTAGACACTGAGATTCCTATGCAAACCGAGCTTGTTGGGAATCTCGGCTCAAACAAAGGGGATTTGCAGTTCCTGTCGGAATTTAAGTTCCAAAGCGGCTCCATTACGGATAGCGCAATGTTCAGCCTGACAGGAGTTAAGAAAGGGCCGCAGAAGAGGTTTGCCATCTGTGTCAGGAAGATACTCAAGCACGCCTATGCAGATGATCTGTTTCAGTGCATTTCCGAACTCAATGAGATTGAAGACGTGGAAGCTATCGAAACAGTCCTTGAGTTGCTTCTGTTCAAAAGATACTTTGCACTAGACGGGCTACGCTACTCGCCGTCGAGTGGGGAGTCCTCGATGGTCATGTTGCAAAAAGAGCTGGGGACGGACAAAGAGGTCTACATTCTGGACGAGCCAGAGAGGAGTCTAGGCAATGAATATATAAATGACGTTATCGTACCGCTAATCAAGGAGCGCGCGCGGTCAGGCAAAAGGGTGTTCATTTCAACGCACGACGCAAATATTGCCGTGCGGACCCTCCCTTACAGTTCGATTTACCGAAGCCACGGTCCGACGGGCTATAGCACCTATGTAGGCAATCCCTTCACGAACAACCTAGTGAATCTGGATGATGTCGGTGATCAGCTTGATTGGAAGAAGATCAGCATGAGAACCCTTGAAGGTGGGGAAGAAGCATTTGGCGAGCGAGGAAAGATCTATGGAAACACTTAAGGCGACTGTGGAGAACCTTGATGACAAATACTTCATCAAGATTGCGGCCGAAGATGAGGAGATCAGCATTCCGATGTCTGATGACAGTCCGAACGAGGTAAAGAGCGCATTCAATAAACTCATAAAACGAATCAAGGTCGGAGAGTTTTACATCAAGCTCGAGCAAGTCGGAGAGGACTTGTTTTCTACGGTCGCCAATGAATATCTCACCCAATTGAATCGCGAAATCCAGGAGGTTCATGGCGTGATGAAGCAGTACAGTTTGGTTTGAGGAGGCGCCACACCCGGCAGAAGGTCTCACGTCCGTGCTTCGAGCTGACACTAACCCTTTCCACTCGATCCGAATGGCCGCTTAACGACAACAGTGATCGAGGAAGAGATGGCCCTGTTTCTACTCAAACCGATTCTATGGAATACCGAGGGATATGTCCGACCTGCAGGCGTACGTGCCGCAGCCAAAAGCTATCCCGGTCAGTTTGGCTTCGGCCATGAGGAGTGGAACAATTCGCCGAGAATGGAATTCTCTGAGCGCGGGCGACGCTACCGCGCCTTCCATACCGAAGGTGTCAAGAAAGCACCGGTTGAGGAATACGCAGGTCAGACCTTTGTCCTGATGACTGTCTCGCATGACCGAATTCAGCAGCTAGTGGGGATTGCCGGCAACGCCATGTACATTGGCGATGAGAAGTACGAGGCTGAACGAAATCGTGTCGCCAAACTGCTGCACGTTAACGATTTGTGGCGTGATGCGTGGAAGCTCCCCAGCGTACGCCAACGCTTCAACGACGATTCTGCCAAGTTCCGCAAGCATTTCAACCACGACTTTGGCTGGGTGCCTAATTGGATCTGCCCAGCCGACTTTTTCATGTGGATGGAGGAGCCTGTAACGCTTGACCCACATCGTATTACCGGCAGCGACTCGCTACCCAAGATGTTCAGTGGCTATAAAGCGTTGGGGGGCGAAGCAGTCTCCGTGGTTATGAACAGCGTGCCGAAGAAACTTCGGTCAAAGACGTGGGAGCGACTGTCTGACGCGATGCTCAGTGCACCTGAGGCGCCGACGCTCTTACTTCCAGGAAAGGATGACGACGCAACCGCAACGACACGGTTGACCGCCACTCTGGCGCGGGTCGGACAAGGCGGATTCCGCGACGCATTAATGACAAAGTGGGACCACAGATGCGCCGTTACCGGCTTGACCTGTCCGGAGCTCTTGCGCGCTTCTCACGTAAAGCCTTGGTCTTGCTCCAATAGACGTGAGCGACTGGACTTAAACAATGGACTGCTGCTGGCGGCCCACTTAGATGCCCTTTTCGACAAAGGGCTCATATCATTCGATAACGCCGGAAAGATGCTCTTGTCGCCACGTATCCTCTGCGACGAACGCAAGCATTTTGGGTTGCCGCTGCCCTTGCGGCACCCTCCAGACGAGGCCTTGAAATCCTACCTGGCGTACCATCGCGATGAGCTTTTTGACCAGGGGCAGAACTGAACGAAGGTAATTGCCACCGATTCCCGGCATTTTTTCCACGTTCGTTGGCAAGCACCGGTATTGCGAAGAGTGCTATGAATTTGTTGTTAACCTCATGCTCAACACAGAGGTGCCGACAAGCGGCGCGCCGGATAGCTAACACGTTGGGGTTCACAAAAGACACCCATGCTCAAACTACAAGCAGCTTCCCTCGATTGGGCACTTGCCCACGTTCAATGGTACGGGGATACCGATGTGTTTCCCGTACCCTTCGAATATGACGCGATAGAACACGACTGGGTAAACGTCAAAGCGAGCCTACTAGATGCTGACGTGCTCCAGTGGACGACTCGTCCACAACGCATCCTCCTTTCCCCAAAGAACAAAACCGGATTTCGCGTCATCACCCAGCTTGATCCGCTCGACTTCATAGTATTTGCAAGCTTGGTTCGGGAGATCGCGGCTGAGCTTGAGACGAGGCGCGTCCCAGTCCCCGAGAACCGAGTCTTTTCTTATCGGGCAGCACCGCTTGCGGATGGACAACTTTTCTCGCCAGTAACCGGCTACCGGCAGTTCTTGGATGAATGCTCAAAAAAGCTTAGAGCAAACCCACGCACGCTGTTTGTAGCGACAACGGACATCTCCGATTTCTATGCCCGCATATATCACCATCGACTCGAGAACGCACTTCACACCGCCACGACAAAAACCAACCATGTCCGGGCAATCATGCAACTCCTCTCGGGCTGGAATGGCACGGAGACGTTTGGTATACCAATTGGAAGCGCGCCCGCGCGGCTGCTAGCAGAGTCAACACTTGCCGATGTTGATGAAGCGCTATTGGCCGCTGGCGTTGACTTCATTCGATTCAACGATGACTACCGCATTTTTGCCGAGACGTATGAGCAGGGCTATCGCGCAGTGACCTATCTAGCAGAGACACTCTACAGAAACCACGGACTACAACTGCAACCTCAGAAGACCAAGGTGTATCAGGTTGAGGCATTCCGGCAGAAGTTTCTCGTCACACCACTTGACCGAGAAATGGACTCATTACACGAGAAATTTGAGCAGCTCGCAGATGAGCTAGGCCTGAACGACTGGTATGAACCGATTGAATATGATGATCTTGATGACGACCAGAAGGCCGCGATTGATTCTCTAAATCTTGCTGAGCTCTTTCGTGAGGAGCTACAAGAAGACGAGCCGGAACTTCCGATCCTACGCTTTGTACTCCGGCGCCTTAGCCAGTTGGGCGACGGAACTCTTGTGGACGACATCATCTCAAGCCTCGACAAACTACACACCGCACTGCCGGATATCTGCCGATACATTCAGAGCCTTCGCCACCTTGACCCAGTTGGGAAATCCGCGCTGGGAGCGCGCATGCTTACGCTCCTGAGCGGATCTGTAGTCAGCGAACTTCCGTATCACCGAATGTGGATCCTTGACTTGTTCGTTCACTCACGTGAATGGGACAACGAGTCAAAGTTCTTTGCTTTATACGGAACCGAAACGGACCCTGCTTGCAGGCGCAACCTCATCTTGGCAATGGGGCGGGCACATCAGGCTCATTGGTTTCAGTCACAATGGCGAACACTATTTGATCAACCCCATTGGCCTCGACGCGCGCTACTCGCCGGGGGAAGCTGCATGCCGCCCGATGCAAGACGGCACTGGTATAGATCCGTGGAATCCCAACTGGATGTATTGGAGCTTGCTGTCATGCGGTGGGCCAGGCAGCATCCCTTCCTATGAGCCAACTGCGCATTCCACTAAATTCCGCCATTGATTCCATCGCAAACCCTGCCAGTCGGTCAGAGAATCTCCAAGGCGATGACCGTTGTGCACGGCGAAGCCGCCGCTCGTTAAAGCGTAAGCGAATGGCGGCTCTGGCCGAAAAGCCGCCAGAGATCGAGGCTAGCGCTCTGCCATTGCAACCGCTGCGTGTCATCGCCCCCACTTTCCCAACTCCTGCTTGCGGTCCGCGATCGCGTGTGAGGGATCGATCTTCAGGGTGTTCTTGAACTAGCGTGCGGCGGCGTATGGCCATGGCGGTGCACGCAATGACGCAATCAACATCTCGCTGCTTTGAACACGCGAATAAAAAAGGGGCGGCACCCATGGATGCCACCCCTTCTCACATCTTTGCCAAAAAGATGCTACTTCATTGTCCTGCGACGACGTGCTGTCACCCCCAGCAGACCCAACCCCGCGCAAAGCAGCGCCAGCGATGCCGGTTCCGGCACGGCCTGTACCGAGAATGCATAGTCGGTGTCAGCACTCAGTGCGGCGGTGTTGATCTGCCAGTCGATCTTGCCGGCATCGCCGTAGGGATTGCCGATGAGTACGCCGAAGTGTTCGAACGGTACGGCGAGGTTGCGCACGACATAGGTGCTGCCATCTTGCGATGTGGTGAACACGCCGCTGGCGCCTGCATTGAATGCGGAATTTGCGGTGCCGGGCGTAATCGGTGCGAAGCCGAAATCGAAGCGCAATGCGGGGATGCCGCCAGCCAGGAAGTTATTGACCACGGCATTGAAGTCCACCCAACCCGAGGCAATTTCGGCTGCATTGAAATTCAGGTTGAAAGAGATCTTCTGCGAGTTGTATGCGTTGATGTCGAGCGCCAGCAGACCGTCTGCGGAGTAGTCCGTGAAGGTGTTGCCGTTGAGACTGGAAGCAGAGAGGGAAACTGCCATGGCCGGCAGTGAAGCCGACAACAGCAGGGCAAGCAAGAGTTTTTTCATGATCTTTCCTTGGAGATGAATTGGCGCGCTTTCACAGCGTGCCGCTGGCCCACGGGCCGGTGATGGCAACGGTCAGGCCGGGTGCTTGCAGGTTGGCGAACAGCACGCGGCCGTCGGGGCTGAAACACGAACCGCACCACTCCGTATTGCGCTGGTTGCCGGTTACCGCGCCGGGCTTGCCCGCAGCGGCAAGCTGGGCAGCGGTGAAGTTGTAGTTGTTGGCAGCGAACACGTACGAGCTGCCGTTGTTGCGCAGGGCCATGAGGCGCTGTGCGGGTACCGAGATGGTCTGACCCGCAGCGTTGAGGCCGGACGATGCACCGTCTTCGTTGAACAGCAGGCCACCGCGCGGGCTGATGCAGATGTTGTCCGGCGAGTTGCCGACGGTGATGTCATTGCTGACGAAGATCGCCTTGAGCGTGCCTGTCGCCAGATCGAGCGACCAGATGCGGCCGGCGCGATTCGGGCTGGACGTGACCTGCTTGTCGGTGAAGAACACTATGCCACCGGCAACCCATACGCCTTCGCACGCGCCGAACACGGCGGCGCCTCTGGCATAGGCCTGGATGTAGGGGCCGCTGGCGGAGACGGTGCCGACGATGGACGACAGACTGCCGCCATTCAGATCAGGATCGGCAATGTCCACCCACTCGGTCTGGAATTCCTGGCACAGCGTGGGCAGGCGCAGGTCGGCGTTCGTCACGCTCTTGACCTTCAGGCCCTGCAGGCGGCCACCGGCGTGCAGCGAGTTGAAACCGCCGCTGATGTTGTCCGGCAGGAAGCGATACAGCGTGTTGGCGTTGCCCTGGTCTTCCGTGAGGTACCAGTAGCCGGTTTGCGGATCGATCGCGCTGGCTTCGTGCGCCATGCGGCCCATGCCGACGATGGGGTTGGAATTGGCGGCGTTGAGGCTGGTGTCGGCTGGCACCTCGAAGACGTAGCCGTGCTTCTTGCCTGTGCTGCTGATGCTGTTCGACAGCAGCTCTTCGTTGGTCATCCACGAGCCCCAGGTCGAGATGCCGCCTGCGCAATTGCGGTAGGTGCCGCCGAAGGAAGCGAAGCTCTCCACCCAGTTACCGTCACGCCACACGAGGTTGGTCGTGCCGCCGATCTGGTATGACCCGCTGGTTGTGCCGACATCGTGTTTCGCGACGGAGGACTTGCTTGCGCCGATGATGTTGCTGGCATTGCTCGACGTCGTCTGCTCGTGATTGCGCACAAGCACCAGCTCGCTGCTGCGGCCGACCTTGCGTGTCAGCGCCACGCCCATGCCGTCGTGCGTGCCCGGCGTTGCCAGGCCGTCGGCCATCAGGTCGCCACGCCAACCGAAGGACTTGTAGCTGAAACCGGGGGGCAGCTGGATCAGCGGCAGGCCGGTGGTCAGGTCATTGACCGGTGCAATCGCGCCGTATGGACTCACGCCCAGTGTGGAGGCCGTGGCAGGCAGGCAGACTGCCTCGGCAGTGCGACTGGCCAGTGCCGCAATCGGGCCGGCAAATGCCGTGATGATGGCGGCCGAGCCGCCCTTGATGAGACCGCGTCGCGATCCTGAAAAGTCCGGGGTATCCATCTCTCGTTCCTTTGCATGTTGTTGTAAAAACCATGCGAAGAATGCAGTTGGAGCGTTACAACTTTGTGATGGCGTCAGCGGGTAACTACATGCGTGCGGACGTCCTCAGAGTTTGCCGAGCTCCTGCTTCACATACTCTGCACCACTGCCCGTCGGTGCGAGCTCGAGATAGGTCTTGAACGCTTTGCGTGCGCAGTCCTTGTCGTCACTCTTTACGCAGGCGTCGCCGAGGTTGCGATAGGCGATGGCGCGTGAGGGGTCGATCTTCAGGGTGTTCTCGAACCAGCGTGCGGCTTCCTTGTATTTCTGTTGCTTGAAGAAAACGAAGCCGAGGTTGTTGGCGGCGAGGGCGAAGTCAGGGCGCAGCTTGAGGGCTTCGCTGCAAAAAGAGTCAAAAGGAAACTGTCCGTACGGGCGGTCATGTGAAGGGTTAACATCGAGCGCGCTGTCGATGGAACGGCTAGGCAATCAGTTCCCTGGATTTGGGTAGAACGAATTGCATTCCCGGCCCAGCGGCCCGTCTGCCAAGGTGATTCCCGAACAGCAATCGAGTCCGTCGCGACCCACGTATGTGCCATCACGGCATACACCGGGCAACAACCTCCGCCAGGTTGTTCCCTTCGTATTTGGGCCTCCGGTTCCCTTCTGCTCATAAGCACATTTGAGGGAGCGCTGCTGCTCAATCGGCTTGCCCATGTTGTAGTTCTTCTCGCCTTGGGCGAGACACCGTTCAAACTCCACGCGATCTTCAGTTCGCCTGGCAGTCGCCGCCTTTATCATGTCTTTGCACGCGGCGTGATCAGGTTCAGCAATACAGTTTCTACGCCCTTCCAAACCAGACGCAGCTTTCTTTAGCTCTTGGCATTTCATCGCGAGCCTCGACTGAGATGGAGTCCTGGCGCAAGCGGACTGGTAAAAGCGCGGGGTGAGATCAAAAGTTTTCGGCGCCGGTCCCCCGCCTCTATACATGACCTCAAGACATTGTTCGCCTCCGGACTCAAGGCAAATCTGGCAAGTCTGTCCGGGCGTACATTTGGCAAACGGTTTGGTGGTCGTGCCGGGATCGTGCGCAAACTCTGTACCGTTCAGTGTGGGATGAAATACAACGTGAGCGTCACAACCGGCCGGACAGGATAGGCCATCATCATAGATCGTGAGGCGTATGGACTCTGCGCTGGCTGAGTTCGCAAGCGATGAGCAGAACAGGACGGCGGCGAGGACGAATAGACGGTACATGTTCTGATGCCTTTCGTGAAAGCAGGGTCATATAACGGAAACTAAAAGCAGCCGGAACGCATAGTGAAGAGGCAGCAATAACCGTAGCTTTTGGAGATCTATTCGACTGTAGGTGAGGGTCCGTTCTTGTGCGCATTTAACCGGCTCAAGGCTGACTGTCGCCCACCACTAGCTACGCTTACCGAACCAGCCTTGCCAAGACCGAACAGCGGCATGTTGACGTAGACGTTCTCGTACGTTCCAGGCGAGGCTGCATAGGTTTCGTGCCAGATACCCACTGAGCCGTCCGTACCCACCGCCTTGTTGAATGATTGCCACGCGGGTAAATGCTGCGCTTCCTTGTTCCTGGCATAAGCCAGGAGGTGCTCCATCGAGCGCCAGTATTGAACAAGAATAATGGTGCGCGAAAACCACGCTTCTGCGTGTATGAAACCCAACTCCGGCTGGCGGTAGAGTTCCTTGATCATGCGCGGCATTGCCGCAGCAACGGGTAGCCACTTGTGGACTTTCAATGGATTATTGATGCGCATGCCAATCAGAAAGACGACAAAGTCGCCTTCCAGATTTGCGGTCAATCGTTCTCGACGAATCATGAGGGATGTGCCCTGACGTTAGATATTCGGCGCAGTGTGCAGTAACACTGCTGGATATGCATTCACTGGAAATTTCATCACACTGCCCGGGCATTGCGCGTTGAGCTGTTAGTGTAGTGACTGGAGAATGCATTGTCATGACAAGACAATGAAAGATGAGTCATTCCCGCGAAAGCGGGAATCCACTTCTACGTGAGGACTGCGCCACCGAGTGGATTCCCGCTTTCGCGGGAATGACGGAAGTTGAGGCTCTGTAAGTCAAGTATGTAATCTTCATTGCAAACCCCGTAACGCATGGGCGTCGGCTTACCGCGTTATGGGTGTAGAGGTAGTGTTCGCCGGTGGCGTCCTGACTGAGTTGGTCTGCTTCACATTCACTACCGACATGCCCGGCGCGTTGGTGATCTTCCACGGCTCGCCCTGGCGTTTGTAGTCGACAAAGGTGATGTCGCGCAGCTCGCCGTTGCGCAGGCCGTCGATCTTGATGGGGCGGGCGTTCACGAGGATCAGATCGTTGAAGACGATGCGCTCGTGCAAGGTGTTGGTCTTCAAATCGCCTTGTACGACGATGGTGCTATAAGCCGGTTGTTTTCTGGCTGAAGCGGTGTCGGTGAATTCCACCGAATTGTGCTGCACGAGGATGTCCTCGAACTTCGCCGGTATCTTTGCTGGCGGGTAGTCGATCACTGTGTTGCTGTCGGCATAGTCCAGCGTGACGATGAAGGCTTCGCGTCGGGTGTCGCGATGGGCGTTGTCGCGATAGACGATGCGTCGGCCGCCACCGCCGTTGATGCTGTTGCTCTTGGCGCGCAGGCCGCTCCAGGTCTGGTTGATGACGTTGTCTTCGGCCAGCACGTCTTCGATCCATGCGCCGGTGTGGCTGCCGATCACGACGGCGCCGTGGCCGTGGCGGAAGTAGTTGTTGAAAATCCAGGCGAACTGTTGCGGTGGACGACCGATGGCCTCTTCACCGGCGCCAGCTGCGAAGTTGACGCAGTCGTCACCCGTGTCGAAGAAACTGTTCATGACGGAGACATTGCGGCTATTGCCGAATTCGATGCCATCGCCGTTGTTGGCGTCGAAGGTCTCGACGCGAATGCCGTTGATCACGACATCCTCCGAGTTCTGCACCATGGCGCCGTGGAAGGCGGGATTGCGCAGCGTGATGCCGGCAATGTAGAGCTTGTGCACGCCGCGCAAAGTCATCAGGCTGGAACGCCGCTGACTATAAGCGACTTGCGCAGACAGCCCTTCGCTGAGCGCCTGCTTGACCTGCGCGGCGGCGAGGATGCCGTCGTTGAGCACGCTCTTGTTATTGGCGGCGATGTATTGCGGCAGCATGCGGTCTGTTTCATCCGTTACGTCTTGTTCAGCCTGTTGCTTCCAGCCGTTGCCATCGATCACGCCCTGGCCGACGATGCGGATGTCGCCGAAGTCATTGGCGTTCTTGCCCGGCGGTGCGATGGCATTGATCAGCGAGGGTGGGCGCTTGGTGCTGGTGTAGTCGTAGAGCAGGTAGCCGCGCCCGAGCGGGTAGTCTTCGGCATGCTCCGAGCCCAGCAAGGTTGCGCCTTCAGTCAATTCCAGCGTCATGTGACGCTTCAGGAATATCGCCCCGCTCCTGAATGTGCCCTTGGGTATGCGCACAGTGCCGCCGTCGGGGCATTGCTCGATGGTTTTCTGAATGGCGGCGGTGTTGAGTGTGACGCCATCGCCACGTGCGCCTTGTGCGGTGATGTCGCATGGTTTCGGCACGTCTGTCGTGCGTGCAGTCACCGGCAGGCTCTCAGGTGAGTGCGTGCCATCGGCCATGATTGCGCGCACGCTGAACTGATGCGCGCTGGCCGGTGCAAGGCCTTCGATGAAGAAGTTGTGCTGTGCGATCTTGACGTGAATGTTCTTCACGTCTTCAGCATAGAACTTGTCGATGTAGGCTTGCGCGGCTGAGTACTTGCGCGCATTGCCCAGCGCGCTGCCCAGCAGCTTGCCGTCCATGAATACTTCGTAGTCGGCTATGCCTGCGTTCGTAGCAGGCTTGCGCCACGCCAGCAGCAGGCTGCTGCTGTCGATGGACTGCGTGATTATCTGCAGCTCGATAGCCGGGGCTGGGGCCGGTGCTTGCGCCGGCGCGCCGGTTGGCAGAATGAACAAACCAACAACCAGCAATGCCGGCAACAATCGGCTCTTGAGGGTGATGGACATTGTCTGTTCCTCGTTCGGTTGAATGCGCGAGCAGAGTTTGTATCATTGCTGGCCCTTGGCGACCAAGCTGCACGCGCCGTGCCGGCAGCTGGTAGCGCGAAGGCAGACATAAACGTCACGGGACTTGTATGATCCTGCCACGCCGGCCCTGTCGATGCGCTTTGCATTATTACTGCGCCGCCCGGCCGCACACACTTACGAGGCAGACATGAAGCTGGCAAACGTCATCTGGTTCGCAGTTGCAGTTTCCGGTTTGAGCTATGCGCAGCCGACGGCGACGCCGCAGCCGCGCGTGGAGAGCTTTTCGCCGCAGGGTGAGGTCAAGGATGTGCGCCAGGTCGTAGCGCGCTTCTCCGAGCCGATGGTGGCCTTTGGCGATCCGCGCCTGCCTTCGCCGTTCGACGTGAAATGCGAGGGCAAGGGCAGCGGCCATTGGGTGGATGCACGCAACTGGGCTTACGACTTCGAAGCCGATCTGCCAGCGGGGCTGAAGTGCAGCTTCATGACACGTGCCAAGCTCGTCACGCAGGCTGGCGCGAGCGTTTCTGCAACGACCTACAACTTTTCCACGGGTGGCCCGGCGATTCGCGAATCCTGGCCGAGCGAGGGCACGGGCGGCGATGAAGGTGAGGGCGGTATCGACGAAGAGCAGGTCTTCCTGTTCGGCCTGGATGCAATGGCCGATATCGCCAGTGTGCGCGAGCACGCCTTCTGCAATGTGGCCGGCGTTGGCGAACGTGTGCCGTTGGAGATCATCGAAGGCGATGCGCGCAAGAAGGTTCTCGTCGAGCAGGAAGGCCGCGCGCGGAATTTTTTCGAAGTGCTGACCAAGCGCGGCCGGCATGGTGTGCTGGCAGTGAAGGATGACCGCTTCAAGGATACGCCCATCGTCGTCGCGCGCTGCGCGCGCAAGCTGCCGGCCGGTGCCGAGGTAAGCCTGGTGTGGGGCGCGGGCATTCGTACGATCAGCGGTGTTCCGACTTCCGCCGATCAAACCTTGCTTTTCAAAGTGCGCCAGCAGTTTTCCGTCAAGCAGAGCTGCGAGCGTGTGAATCCGAACGCCGGCTGCGTGCCGGTGCTGCCCATCTCACTCAATTTCACGGCGCCTATCGATGCTGCGCTTGCGGCGAAAATCGAATTGCATACGGCCGACGGCAAGAGCTTCTACCCCAAGCTCGATGAGCGTGCCAAAGCGGTCGAGAGCGTCAGCTTCAATGGTCCGTTCGATGCGCGCACCGAGGTCACGATCAACCTGCCACGCGGCCTGCGTGACGATGCCGGGCGCGAGCTTGCCAATGCGGCGTCGTTTCCGCTGCGCGTACGCGTCGACGACGACCCGCCGCTGGTGAAATTCAGCTCCCACTTCGGCATTCTCGAATCGAAAGCACAGCCTGCGCTGCCGGTCAGCGTGCGCAATGTCGAGGCGACGATGAAGGGCTTGCAGACCAGGCCCGTCAACAGCGGGTTGGCGGGTAGTGCGGGCGAAGGCAGCATGGCGCGCATCGATACCGGTTCCGACAGCAGCAGCGACGGGCAGATCGCGACGTGGTTGATGCGCGTGCTGAGACCGCCACACGAGCAGCGTGAGAATCAGGCCGCCTTCGAGAAGAAATTCGATCGCTATCCGCGCGAAGGCGAGCTGCCCTTGCTGTTCAACAAGACGCATGCGTTCAAGACAACGCCGTTGACACTGCCGCGCCTCGAAGGCGAACGCGCGCTGGAACTCGTCGGCATCCCCTTGCCCAAGCCCGGTTTCTACGTCGTCGAATTCGCCAGCAACCGCCTCGGCGCGGCGTTGCATAACGAGAAGAAGCCGTACTACACGTATTCAAGCGCGCTGGTCACCAATATGGCCGTGCATTTCAAGCTCGGCCGCGAATCCTCGCTGGCCTGGGTTACACAGCTCGACAATGCGCAGCCGGTGGGCAACGCCAGGCTCAGCGTGTCGACCTGTTACGGCACGCCGCTATGGAGCGGCACGACCGATGCCAAGGGCATAGCGCATATCGATGCGCAACTGGACTCGCATTACGACGGGCGTTGCAGTGGCCTGCTCGTCATCGCGCGCAAGGACGATGACCTGTCCTTCATGCTGACCAGCTGGAACGAAGGCATTTCAACCTGGCAATTCAATCTCGGCGGCGGTTCCGTTGCTGGTGCCGTCGTTGCGCATACCGTGCTCGATCGGCCGCTATTCCGTGCTGGTGAAACGGTGTCGATGAAGCACTTCGTGCGGCTGCGCACCGGTAAAGGTTTCGCGCAACCCGATGCCGTGCCGAACAAAACCATCGTCCTCAACCATGAGGGCAGCGGCCAGCATTACGAAGTGCCGGCAAGCTGGAATGGGGGCACAGGCGTGTCGACCTGGGCGATCCCGAAAGAGGCCAAGCTCGGCACCTACACGATAGCCGTGAAGCTCGGCGATCGGACACTGCAATCCGGCAGCTTCCGCGTCGAGCAGTACCGCGTGCCGTTCATGAAGGCCGTGCTCAAACCGCCGACCGTAACGGCGGTGAGAGCCAGCAAGGTCGATGTCGACGCGCAGCTTTCCTACCTCGCAGGCGGCGTTGCAGCCGGTGCGCCGGTGAAGTTCCGCAGCCGCCTCGTGTCCTATCCGTTGCTCTATCCGGCGTACGACGACTTCCGCTTCGGCGGCAAGGCGCCGCAGGAAGGCATCTCGGCTGTGCAACCCTATTCATACGACCCCATGAGCGATGACGAAGAGGGCGACGGCGAGACGGATGCTGCGCCGGCAGGCGCAACGGGCTACGCCGCACGTACGCGCAGCCTGACGCTGGATGCCAGTGGCGGCGTGCGCGTGAGCTTCGACGGCATCCCGCTTTCCGACGACTCGCGCGCGCTCGAAGTCGAGATGGAATACAGCGACCCGAACGGCCAGATCCTCACCTCGGCCACGCGCGTGCTCGTGCTGCCTTCCGCGCTGGTGCTCGGCATCCGCATGGAAGGCTGGTACGCCACCAAGGATCACATGGCCTTCAAGGTGCTGGCGCTGGATGCCAGCGGCAAGATCCAGCCCGGCCGCAAGATCACCGTCGACGCTTACCAGCGCAAGACTTATGCATATCGCAAGCGTTTGCTCGGTGGCTTTTACGCGTATGAGGAAACCGCCGAGATCAAGCGTGTCGGCTCGGCCTGCAGCGGCACGACGGATCAGCGCGGCATGCTGATCTGCGACGGTGCAGCGCCGGATTCGGGCGACATCATCCTCGTCGCGCGTGCGCAGGACGACAAGGGCAATGCTGCTGTCGCCAGTGCCGATGTCTACGTCGCTGGCGAAGATGCATGGTTCTCCGCCTCGCAGAGCGACCGCATCGATGTGTTGCCGGACAAACGCGCCTACCAGCCCGGCGACGTAGCGCATTTCGAGGTGCGCATGCCATTCCGCGAAGCGACTGCGCTGGTCACGGTCGAACGCGAAGGCGTGCTCAGTTCCATGGTCGTGCCGATCAGCGCGAAGAAGCCTTTCGTCGACGTGCCGATCGCGAAGGAATTCGGCCCCAATGCTTACGTATCAGTGATGGTCGTACGCGGTCGTGTTGACGTTGAGACGCCCGGCCGCTTCGCCTGGCTGCGGCGCATGATTTATCGCATCGGCATGTTCTTCGGCCTGGTGAAGGAGCTGCCACACGAGACCAACACGGCGCCGACCGCACTGGTCGATCTCACCAAGCCGGCCTTCCGTCTCGGCATGACGCAGATCAAGGTCGGCTGGCAGCAGTACGAGCTCAAGGTCAAGGTCGAAGCAGATCGCGAGCGCTACAAGGTGCGCGACAAGGCCGCCGTGAAAATCAGCGTGACGGACGCTGACGGCAAACCCGCGGCGAATGCCGAGGTGGCGATTGCGGCGGTCGACGAAGGTCTGCTGCAACTCGCCGCACCGACTTCGTGGGAACTGCTCGACGCCATGATGCAACGCCGCCCGGCCGAGGTGCAGACCTCCACAGCGCAATCGCAAGTGATCGGCAAACGCCACTTCGGCAAGAAGGCGGCGGCACCCGGTGGCGGCGGTGGCGGCGAAGGTGCGAATGCGCGCGAGCTTTTTGACACGCTGCTGCTGTGGCGCCCATCGGTGCAGCTCGACGCAAAGGGCGAGGCGCGCGTCGAAGTGCCGCTCAACGACTCGCTCACGGCGTTCCGCATCGAAGCCATCGCGCATGCCAATGCCATGCAGTTCGGCTCGGCCAGCACCAGCATCCGCACCTCACAGGAAGTGATGCTCTTCGCCGGCCTGCCGCCCTTCGTGCGCGAAGGCGACCAGTTTGCCGCGATGCTCACCGTGCGTAATGGTGGTGATCGCGCGCTGACGCTGGATGTCACTGCAAATTCAGACGCAGGCGACGGTAGCAAACCAATCGGCACGCAGCGCGTCAGTATCAAGCCCGGCGAAGCCAGCACGGTCAGCTTCCCGGCGACCGTACCGTTCGACGCGAAGAAGCTCATGTGGAGTTTCGCCGCCACCGAAGTCGCAAGTGGCAATAAAGCGGGCAACACCAAGCCCGCGCAGGACGCACTCAAATTCGTGCAGACCGTCGGTGCCGCCTACCCCGTGCGCGTCTATCAACAGACGCTGGAACAGCTCGAACCGGGCAAGGCGCTGAGCTTTCCCGTGCAACGCCCGGCAGGCGCCATACCGGGTCGCGGTGGTGTCGACATCCGTCTCGCCAACTCGCTCGGTGGCGAGCTGGGCGGCTTACGCGAATGGATGACGCGCTATCCCTACACCTGCCTGGAGCAGCGCGCTTCGGTTGCCGTGGCGCTCGAAGACAGCGCGCGCTGGCAAGCCGTTATGAACAGCCTCCCGACCTATCTCGATCGCGACGGGCTGGCGAAATACTTCCCGATGGACTGGTTGCAGGGAGATGACACGCTGACCAGTTACCTGCTCAGCATATCCAACGAAGCGGGCTTCGAGATACCCGACGCCGCACGCGAACGCATGCTGAAAGGTCTGGAAGATTTCGTCGCCGGCCGCATCCATCGTTACGGCTCATTGCAGACGGCTGATCTCGTTATGCGCAAGCTCGCCGCCATCGACGCACTGGCGCGATATGACCGCGCCAAACCGGAGATGCTGCAATCGCTCGAGATCGCACCCAACCTCTGGCCGAGTTCTGGCGTCATCGACTGGGTGTCGCTGCTCACGCGCATGAAGAATGTGCCCGACCATGACCGCAAGCTCGAAGAGGCGCGCCAGATATTGAAATCGCGCCTGATGTTCTCCGGTACCACCATGAGCTTCTCCACCGAGAAGAGCGACTACCTGTGGTGGCTGATGGTTTCGCCCGAGCTGAATGCCATCCGCATGCTGCGGCTGGCTGCCGACGAGCCTGGCTTGGCGCCAGCAGATGCCGGCCGCCTCGCACGCGGCGCACTCGGTCGCCAGAAACAGGGCCGCTGGCAGACGACCGTCACCAACGCCTGGGGCGTCGTCGCACTGCGCCATTTCAAAGAGCGTTTCGAGCGCGATCCGGTGGCCGGCATCAGCCTGCTCAAGCTCGGCGACGTAGAGCGTCCGCTCGATTGGTCAAAGGCTGTCTCGCGTAACAGCGGCGACCCCACGCAAGGCACGTCGATTGGCGATGGCGTGTCGGCGCACTTCGACTGGCCCAATGCCGTTGCACCGCTATCGTTACAGCATCAAGGCAGCGGCAAACCCTGGGCTTTCATTGCCTCACGCGCCTCCTTGCCGCTCGATAAACCGCTCTTCGCCGGCTACAGCGTCAAGCGCACCATCACGCCGGTCGAGCAGCAGAAATCCGGCGTCTGGCAACGCGGCGATACCTACCGCGTCACGCTGGAAATCGACGCGCAGGCCGACATGACCTGGGTCGTGGTGAACGACCCAGTGCCAGCAGGCGCCAGCGTGCTGGGCAGCGGCCTCGGTGGCGACTCGAAGCAACTCGCCTCGGGCGAAAAGAAAACCGGATGGCAACGCCCCGCCTTCGAAGAGCGCGCCTTCGACGGCTTCCGCGCGTATTACCAGTACGTGCCGAAAGGCAAGTTCACGGTCGAGTACACCGTGCGGTTGAACAACCCAGGCACGTTCCAGATGCCTGCTACGCGGGTCGAGGCGATGTATGCACCGGAGATATTTGCGGAAGTGCCGGTGGCGAGGATGGAGGTGAAGTGATGAGACCTTCCCGTGATTCGTCCACGACCGGGTTTGTAGGGTGTGAAACGCGTAGCGTTGCGCACCACCATGTGACCGCGTGCGCAAATAAAGATTTGCGCGCCCTACACGGCTCGATATTTACGGCGGGTGCTATGAGGCGACTCGCTCCCAAATCCGTCATTCCCGCGAAGGCGGGAATCCAGCGGCTTTGTTGGGCGTGCCGAACGCCACTGGATTCCCGCCTTCGCGGGAATGACGGTGCTACCCATGACGGTAGAGGAACGCGGCTTTAGCCTGCACGCCAACTCCATGAACACGATCCAACTCCGCCAAGCTAACGATGATGACCGGGAATTTCTTTTCGAGTCGTACAAGGCCACGCTTCAGCCTTGCGTCGAATGGGCATGGGGTTGGAATGAGGAGTTTCAACGCACAGGTTTTTGTAAACACCATCCGCACGAACAATTACGTGTCATCACTGTGGATGGCAAAAAGGCTGGTGGCATTCACGTCGAAGAACAAGAAACACTTAATGTCTTGCGCCTGATATTTCTATTGCCAACGTTTCAGAATCGCGGCATTGGCTCAGAGTTGATCTTGAGCGAGGTGACACGTGCCAGACAAGCCGGCAAGCAGTTTTATCTCAAAGTAATAAGAATCAATCCTGCCAAGAAACTTTATGACCGTCTTGGGTTTGTAGTCATCAACGAAGACGATGCCACCTACCATATGCGGCATGACTTGAAGGATTGATGAACTTGATTCGCAAGTCACGCAAACCCTCCGCTCTCGTCATCCCGGCGAAGGCCGGGATCCAGTTCCGCGCGTCCGATCTGGATCCCGGCTATTGCCCTCTCCCCCAACCCCTCTCCCGCAAGCGGGCGAGGGGAGCATCGCGCGGCTACGCCGTTTCCAAAGCTGGCCCGGATGCCAATGTTTCTGGCGAGGCTGCCTGATGCGGAAACGACTTCACGGAGCGTTCGCTAAAAAACTGCTGCCCGGCATCGCGTTGGGCTTGCTGCTCGGCATTGCCCTCGTCGTAATCACGGCCAGCGTACCCAGCTTCGAAGAAGTCCGTGCCGCCACCCGCAGCTCGGAAGCGGCACTCCTTGATCGTGACGGCAATGTCGTCGAGCGGCTACGTCTCGATCGCTCACAACGCATGCTGGAATGGACGCCACTCGCCGACATCTCGCCGAATCTGTTGCGCGCCGTCGTCGCATCCGAAGACAAACGCTTCTGGTGGCATCCCGGTGTCGATCCCATCGGCATAGTGTCAGCGCTGGCCGACAATCTGCACCGCAGTCGTCCGCGAGGCGCGAGCACGATCAGCATGCAGCTCGCCGGTTTGCTCGCCGAGCAAACGATGCGACATGGCTGGCGTGGCAAATTCCAGCAGATGCGCGATGCGCTGGCCATCGAGCTGCACTGGAGCAAGCGCGAGATTCTCGAAGCCTGGCTCAACCGCCTGCCGTTTCGCGGCGAGCTGGTCGGCATCGACGCGGCTTCACGCGGCCTGCTGGCCAAGGGACCGGACGGCCTCGACAACGCCGATGCAGCGGTGCTCGCCGCATTGATACGCGCGCCGTCTGCGTCGCGTTACAGCGTCGCGCGCCGGGCCTGTGCTGGCTTGCGGGCGATGGCGCTTGGCGGGCAATGTGAACAAGCGGAGTTCATTGCGACGGGGCTGCCGACGAGGCCTTATCCATTGCCTGGCGTGGACGATGCGCCGCATCTTGCGCGTCGCCTGTTGCGCCAGCCAGGCGAGCAATTACAGACCAGTATTGACGGTGAGCTACAGCGCTTCGCCAGCGAAACCCTGCGCACGCATCTCGCCGAGCTGACCGGGCGCAATGTGGAAGATGGCGCTGTCATAGTGCTCGATAACCGCACGGGCGAGGTGCTGGCCTATGTGGGCTCCAGTGGTGACCTGAGCGGTGCGGCGGCGGTCGATGGCGTCGCCGCGCAACGTCAGCCGGGTTCGACGCTCAAGTCGTTTCTCTATGGCCTCGCCATCGATCAGAAGTGGCTCACGTCCAGCTCGGTGCTGGACGATTCGCCGCTGGCACTGACCACGCCATCGGGCCTCTACATTCCGCAGGATTACGACAAGGATTTCCGCGGCGCAGTCAGCGTGCGTGCGGCACTCGGCTCATCGCTCAATGTGCCGGCAGTGCGTACGCTGACGTTGGTCGGCGTCGACCGCTTTCTCGACACGCTGCGCGACTTCGGCCTTGCCAGCATGCAGCGCGACGGCGACCACTACGGTTTCGGATTGGCGCTGGGGGCGGCGGAAACCAGTCTGCTTGAGCTGGCCAATGCTTATCGCGCACTCGCCAATGCCGGAGGCTGGTCGCCGGTGCGATTCACCCCTGCACCACGGGATGCGGCACTCGTTGAACGCAGGCAGGTACTCAGTCCGCAAGCCAGCTTCATCATTGCGGATATCCTGGCCGACCCGGTCGCCCGCGAACTCACGTTCGGTTTTTCCAGCGCGTTATCCACGCACACCTGGGCAGCAGTGAAGACGGGGACCAGCAAGGGCATGCGCGACAACTGGGCAATCGGCTTCACGGATCGCTACACGGTCGGCGTGTGGGTCGGCAATTTCTCCGGCGCGCCGATGTGGGACGTGTCAGGCGTAACCGGCGCAGCGCCTGTGTGGCGCGACATTGTCGAGCACCTGCATGCCACGCATGCGTCTTTGCCGCTACGAGCACCTGCTGGTGTGCAGCGCCAGCAGGTTGTCTTTCAGCCCGCCATCGAAGCGCCGCGCAACGACTGGTTCATCGCAGGGACTTCTGGCGATCACGGCAGTACGCATGAAGTGGTCCATCGGCTCGCAACAGCGCGTGCCCAGCTCATCATGCCGCCCAATGCGGCTGTCATTGCACCCGACCCGGACATCCCGCAGGCGCTGCAGTCCATTCTGTTGCAGGCCGGTGGCGAGGCTACGCATTGTCTGCATCTGGACGGCAAAGCTATTGCCCCCTGTGGCCAGCTCAAGCGGATGCTGGCTTTGCCGGCGCCGGGCAAACACCGGCTTGAGTTGGTGGATGCGCAAGGCCGGTTGCTGGATACGCATGTGTTTGAGGTGCGCTCGTTGGGTGTGATGTCGCAGCGGGTGCGGTGAGAACAGAGGTTTCGTAGTTGCTACCTTTCGTCATTCCCGCGAAAGCGGGAACCCACTTTGTGGCACGGACGAGCATTGCGTAGAAGTGGATTCCCGCTTTCGCGGGAATGACGGAGCTGCAAGACAGATTCGTCTATCGACGGCGTTTGAGCGCTGACGGAACCAAATCACAATGCAGGCATCCGACGAGCAGCTATTCGAAGCCGTTGCTTTCAGCAAGACGCGAAACGGCGATCCATTATCCTTCCGACTCGTTACGCATATCCAGGCCGACTCAAATGAACGCCCCGCTCCTGCCCTTCATCGAAGAGACCCGCTTCGGCAACTGGTTCATCAACTCGTACATCTGGAAGAAGCACGTCATTGCGCGTGCGCTCACACTGTTGCAGCCGCTCATGCCAGCGAATGTGATGCGCTATCCGCGCATCCTCGACGTGGGTTGCGGCTTCGGTCATTCTTTCGCACGCGGGACGCGCCGTGTCGAAGTGCACATGCAAGGTCGAACTGCATCACGTGTATGCAGAAAGCATGCCGTTTGCGGATGCATCCTTCGACCTGATCTTCTGTCATCAGACTTTTCACCATATCGTCGATCAGGAAGCGGCGATAGCCGAATTCTTCCGTGTGCTCAGGCGCGCAGGGCTGCCATGCGGTGACAGGGGCTGCTCCCAGAGCGGTTCCGCGACAGTTTTCGCGCTGCGGCATGCGCGTTTACCGGTGGGGCAGTAGGGAAACTTCTTCCATCTCTTCTGCAGAGTGACGCACAAGCGTCAAACACTCCGCTAGAATCGTCCATGCTCGACCTCATGTGTTGATCAGCGCATCGTCTCTGAAGTGTGGGGACGGTCCCCTTTTCTCTTACTTTTGGATACCTCGGATACTTATGGCAACGGCAAAGAAAGCAGTAAAAGCACCAGTGGCAAAGAAGGCCACCAAGCCCGCAACCGCAGCCAAGAAAGCTCCTGCTGCGAAGGCGCCCGCTGCTACGGCAGCAATCAAGCCCATCAAGGAAGGTTTCACCAAGGCCAGCCTGGCGACTTACCTCGCCACGCAAGCCGGCGTAGAGCCGAAGGCGGTCAAGGCTGTTCTGGCAGCGCTTGAAACGACTATCCTGGGTTCGATCCACAAGAAGGGCGCTGGCGAATTCACACTGCCAGGCCTGCTGAAGATCGGCGTGCAGCAAATCGCTGCCAAGAAGAAGCGCTTCGGCAAGGATCCGTTCACCGGTGTAGATCGCTGGTTCGATCCGAAGCCTGCTTCGGTTCGCATCAAGGCTCGTGCCCTGAAGAAGTTGAAGGACGCAGCGCTGTAATCGGCGGTAGCGATCCTGAAAAGAAACCGGCGCCCTGGTCTTCGGGGCGCCGGTTTCTTTTTGTGCCTCAGAAGAACACTGCTTCAGCACCTTGCTTCCATGGCAATTGTTTCTGCATGACCTTCGCGAACAGCGCCGTTCCGGTCAGCCTCGCCAGCCAGTCGTGCAAAGCCGGAAAGGCTGGCGTGTCACCGCCATCGAACCAGTCCGGGTCCACCAGCGCGAACTGACGTACGAAAGGCAGGAGTGCCATGTCCGCTAGCGCCACTTTTTCGCCAAGTAAATGGCGGGCGGCCAGCAAGCGCTGCTCCAGTGGCGCGATATGCAATTCGACTGCTTCGTCACGCCACGCCTGCATGGACTTTTCCGGGTGGCGGTTGGCGTACTTGTAGCGATCGAGCAGGTGCTTGAAGGGATCATCGTTGCGTGTGATCAACGCCTCTCCCTCGCCCGCCGTGCCCTGCACCAGCCAACCGTCCGGATCAGACTGCGCCAGCGCCCAGCGCATGATGTCCAGGCTTTCCTCCAGCACTTTGCCATCGGTCAGGCATAACACCGGTACGGTAGCTTTTGGCGACGCGGCCAGCATCTCGGCAGGTTTGTCGCGCAGCACCACTTCGCGCAGCTCCACCCGCACGCCGGCGTACCGCAAAGCCAGCCGGGCACGCATGGCGTACGGGCAACGGCGAAAGGAATAGAGGATGTGTGAGGAAGCGAGTGGCATGTTGTGAAGGAAGCAAGGGCAGGCAGAACCATGGGCATGATAGTAGGTATGCCGTTAGCTGGATGCGCGGTCGCGGCGGATGGTCGCGTACCTGATGCACAATGCCCTTCCCGATTAGCGGAGTTGGCCATGGCCCTGTTCAGATCTTTCATGCCCGTCATTGTTTTCCTGGCGTTATTGCCTCAGGCCGCCAACGCCGGGTCATATGCCGATGCCATGGGCCGTTGTCTGATGGAGAATGCGTCGCAGAAGGACAGGACGGACCTGATGCGCTGGATGTTTGCCAATGCCGCGTTGCATCCGGATGTGGCGAGCGTCGCCAGCGTTGCACCCGAGGTGCGGCAGGAGATCGACCGCACGGCTGCGCTGCTGATCCAGCGCCTTGTCTTCGACAGTTGTCGCAGCGCGTCCAGCGCGGCCTTGCGCAGTGAGGGACCAGGCGCCATGCAGCAGGCTTTCCAGATGCTGGCGCAACTCATCGGCGACTCATTGGTGGCCAATCCGTCGGTGGGCCAGGGCTCGGCAAACATACTGCGCTACATGGACGTGAGCCGCCTGCCTCTGCTGCTGATGCCCTGAGTTGGGATTAGGAGATACGGCTCTCCACCCAGCGATACATCTGCGAGCCGGCAAGTGTGCTCGCGCCCCACGCCACGATCATCCCCAAGAGGCCCAGCAGTGGATCGGCGGGCAGGTAGTGCTTCCAGAGTGCGTTGATCAACAGGCAAACCGGGAAGTGGATGAGGAAGACCGAGTACGACATCTGGCCGAGCTGAATCAGTGGCCGTGGCGGCTGCCAGTCGGTCAGCTTGCTGGTGCGGCGCGAGGCGCCGAGCAGTAGTGCCACAAGTAAGGCAACGAGAATGCGCTCGCGGAAGTCGACCACCAGCGCCGCGCCAGTCAGCAATGCGACGATGCCGAGCATGGCCGAGGGGCGTTTCAGATCCGAAGCCCACCACGCGAATGCGCCAAGCGCGTAGGCGCCGAAGAAATACACGGCCCACGCGTCCCACGAATCGTGGCGGTTGAAATAGAAAAGCGATGCCAGCGCCAGCGTGCCGACCAGCCACAGGGCAATGCTGCGTAGTTGCGGTGCGCGCTTTGCGAGCAGGCCGGACAACCACAGGATGAGCACGAAAAGCGCGAACAACTGAAAGTCGATGGCCACGTACCAGACGCCGGCAGACAAGGCCTCGTGGCCGAGGATGTCGTGCAGCAGCAAGGCATGCGCGCCGAGCTGCGCCAGGGCCGGGCTGTGCGGCACGGAACCGTCGGGCAACCAGGGCCGCACCATGGCGGCCATGACGATACAAACCAGCAGGGCGAAGATATAGGGCAGCGCAAGCCGGCGATAACGACGCCACACCAGGCGGTGCGGCTGCACGACAATGGATTCGCCATCGGGCGCCAGGCCGCGCGCAGCGAGGAAACCACCGATCACCAGGAAGACCTGCACGGCGGCGCGCGCGTGGTCGTAGAGCCAGTCGATCAGCGTGGGCATCAGCCGATACGCCGCATCGGACATGGGGCCGTAGAACGCCAGGTGATGCAGCACGATGAGCTGGGAGCTCAGCGCCTTGAGGCTATCAACCAGCGGCATGCGCTCCGCTCCGGTGGCCCCACTCCTGCCCGCGCTCATGCTGCTTCCCCGTGACTACCGCTGCACACTTCAACACCTGCTCGGAAAAAGGGCCCAAGCCTATCATGCATGGCGTCGCGCGTAGCTCGATCACGACACGGTAGGGCCTGCTATTGGCCCTTCCAGAATTCGCGGCGGCGAGACAGGCGCCGTCGCAGCTGTGATTTACCAGACCTCAATAACGCCCTTGTCTGCAAGCGGGTGCGTGCCAATGGTTTCCAGATGGGTTCTAATCGCTGCTCCCTTGTCGTGACCAACCCATGCCACAAATTGAAACCGCTTCCGCGCAGGCGCAATGCGTTGCCGTCATCGGCGGTGGGCCCGCCGGCCTGATAGCTGCCGAGACGCTGGCATGTGCGGGCGTGCGCGTCGAACTGTTCGAGGCCATGCCTTCAGTAGGACGCAAGTTCCTCATGGCCGGCAAGGGTGGCATGAACATCACGCATTCGGAGCCCATGGTGCCGTTCATGGCGCGCTACGCGGAGCGTCAACCGTATCTCGCACCGCTGATCGAAGCATTCGGGCCACAGCAGCTGCGCGAATGGATTCATGCGCTTGGCATTGAGACTTTTGTAGGCTCATCGGGTCGGGTTTTTCCAACTGAAATGAAGGCTGCGCCCCTGCTGCGTGCCTGGTTGCATCGTCTGCGCGCGACGGGCGTGAATATCCATGTGCGGCATTGCTGGCAGGGCAGCGTCGAGCAAACGCCGATGGGCCGTCATCGCCTGCGTTTCTCCACGCTCGAAGGCGAACGCCAGATCGAAGCGGACGCGGTGGTTCTGGCGCTTGGCGGCGCAAGCTGGGGGCGGCTCGGTTCAGATGGTGCATGGCTGCCCTGGCTGCAGCAGCGCGGCGTGGAGGTAGCGCCGTTGCAAGCAGCGAACTGCGGCTTCGATGCCGGCTGGAGTGAGCACCTGCGCGAGCGCTTTGCAGGCCACGCGGTGAAGGCCGTGGCGGCGAGCTGTGTCGACACACAAGGTGTGCGACACACGCGGCAAGGCGAGTTCGTCGTGACAGCCAATGGCGTGGAAGGCGGCTTGATCTATGCCTTGTCTGCAGCATTGCGTGAGGCGATCAACGCGCAAGGCAGTGCAACGCTTTTCCTGGATTTCGCACCGGACAAGGATCTGGCTCGCGTGACTGCCGAGGTGGCGCATCCGCGCGGCTCACGCTCGATGTCGAGTCATTTGCAAAGCCGTGCGGGTATCAAGGGTGTGAAGATGGCCTTGCTACGCGAATGCCTGCCGCCGGAATATTTTGTCGACATGCACAAGCTTGCGGCAGCCATCAAGGCATTGCCGGTGACCTTGCTTGCGCCGCGGCCCATCGATGAGGCAATCAGCAGCGCGGGTGGCGTGCGTTTCGAGGGGCTTGATGGGTTGATGTTGCACGCGTTGCCGGGTGTGTTTTGCGCTGGCGAAATGCTGGACTGGGAGGCGCCTACCGGCGGCTATTTGCTGACTGCGTGTTTTGCGACCGGCCGTGCAGCGGGTCTCGGTGCTGGCGACTATCTGCACAACAAATCAGGCAGGGCCTGACCGCCGACACCGTGCTCGGGTGGGAATTGCTGACCTGATTTGCCAAGCTCCCAATTTTCGTCATTCCCGCGAAAGCGGGCATCCACTCAGTGGCACAGGCCCCACGTAGAAGTGGATTCCCGCTTTCGCGGGAATGACCCGTCTTGGCAAGTATGTAGTTCCATCTAGTTCGCGTTCACCACGCCGCAGAAAAAGACGATGCTGCCGAGTATGAATGCGAGCTGCGTCGCGACGCCGATAACCACGAGCCGATTCTTGTTTTCGCGCAGAAACCCGCACAGCGAAGCTGCAAGCAGCGTGCTGTAGCAGATGATGATCGGCAGTATGTATCTGAAATCTATGTTTACCGGAAATGTCATGCGCATTTCGGAGATGGCCGCGACGAGCAGAACGCCGGTGTAGATCAATGGCGATAATCGCAGCAATGCCGCCAGCGGCATGCAGTAAAGACCATAGAGCAGGATCAGCGACAGCACCAGGAAGGAATAGCTGATCGCGACAGCCGAATTGCGTGCCAGCGAACCATCGAATCGCCATTCACCGAAGAGCCCGGTCTTCCACAAATAGTTGCCGAAATATTGCCGCCCCATCTTGTCGTCCCAAGGCGAGGTAAAAGGTTCGGTGACAAAAATTTTCGCATCGAACCACAGCAGATTCTGCAATTCGTTACCCACGATCTGATCGGCGCCAACGATGTTCATGTTGTTGACGTAGGTATGCGTGCGCTTGCCGGCAAGCTTGAGTGCAACGCCCGGGTAAAAAGCGATCGCGGTGGCGATGATCGGCGGAATCAGCAGCATGGCGCCGCGCCCCAGAACCTTCGCCGAAACCTTGAAACCACCTGCGGCCCAGTTGGTGCCCAGCATGGCGAACGCCACGGCGAAAAGCACCACACCGTTCGCCTTGGAGACGACCGCCAGCGCAGTGAAAATCATTGCGATCAGGAAATCCATCGGCCGTTTCGAAATCTGCCAGACCGTCAGATAGTAGAGGCCGCCGGCGAAAAACAGGTACAGCAGCGAATCATTGCTGATGCGAATGGAATGCAGGACACCTGAAGGCCAGCATGCGAAAAGCACACCGCAAAGCCCGAACAAGACTTTGACAAGTCGACCTCGCCATAGTGAAAGCTCGGGCGTCAGGAAATAGTCCATCGCCTTCTGGATCGTCATCAGGCCGTAGAACAAAAAGCCGAACGAAGTCACCAGCGAGAATATCTGCAGCGACGTATGAATCGCCTGCATGCTGTCGGAGAACAGCTTTACCGCAGCCCACAAAAGTGCGCCGATGAAGTAATAGAAAGGTGGGTGGAACCAGGCTCCCCCGCCGTTGGCATATTCGAGTGGCGGCAGGCTCCAGTTGCTGACGAAATACTGGATGTATTCCAGATGCGCGCCGACGTCGTGCGTGCGTGTTTCAAAATTGGTGACTGCAAGATAAACGAGCCGTAGTACGACGCCCACGACAATGGCCGTGTAGAAAGCCGGCGCCAGGCGGATCCGTTTGGCGAACCACACCAGCAGCAACAAAATCGCCGCTGCCCACAGCACGATACTCGCGGCGCCTCTCGCATCCTCGATGGACGGGCCGAGCTTCAAACCAAGATTGCCGCCGTGATCGCCAAGCTGTATCTCGATGTCATTGTCGCCGCTGTGCAGATGTGCGCCGAGATCAATGATGAAGCCACGCCCCCAGTCCCTGAGCGCTTCGGGCGGAATCCCACCCAGGTCGACGCCTTTGCGATTGACCGAAATCGTCAGGATTTCATCATCGGGAATGATGCGGAACGAGCGCGCACTCAGGCTACCCAGATGTATCTTGCCGTTGATTCTGTAGACGCTGCTGTTGTTCGGCGACACCTTGCTGAAAGGCATCGTCACGCTTTCCACCGCGCCGTTTTCATCGGTCAGCACGAAGTCCGAGAATTCCGGTTTGCCGAACCAGCTGAAGGCGATGGCGGCAATGATCAGCAGCAGTGCAACGACGATCTTGTTGGGCGATTTGATATTCACGGTTTTTCCTGTTCGTAGCCTATTCCCAGCCTGTTCTTCAGAAGAGCGAGGTCCTGGATCAGCTTCTTGTTCTGGTCGGAAAGTCTGGATATGACAATGGAGTAATGGATCAGGATCAGGATGATGCCGATGCACAGGAACAGCAGCAGCGCAGAGGGCGCGTAGATGATGCCCGCAAGCTTCGCCAGCATCTCCAGGAGCGGTGTGAAGAAGGAGATGACGGCAAACAGGATCGAGACAGCGATCCATAGCAGCGCATATTCTTCGCGCAGGCGCCGTTTCTGGATCAGGCGGATGATCACGAACAGCAAGCCGGCACTGCCGGTGGCGGCGATGATCTGCACCCTGTCCGTCAATATGTTCAACAGCAGGCTGTTCATTTGAGCGTCTCCCGTTTCACAAGCGGTCGTATCGCCGTGATGAGAATCGACGTGATGACCTTGAACATGTAATAGGCCGATTTGAGCCCATGAATGCTGGAAGTGCCGCCCTGCCGCGCCCGCATCTCGACGGCCACTTCCTGCATGCGGAAGCCGTTCTTGCCAAGAAGGATGACAGCCTCCGGTTCCGGATAGTCGGCCGAATAATATCTGGCCAGCATGCAGAAGGCTTCCCTGTTGTAAGCGCGGAAGCCGGAAGTGTTATCCGTGATCTTCTGCTTCACGATGATCGAATTCAGGATCGAAAATATTCTTATGCCGATGCGCCGCATGCCGGTGGATTTGAAACCCGCTTGGCCATGATCGATGAAGCGCGACCCGATCACCACGTCGGCCGTGCCCCCCAGGATCGGAGAAAGTATCTTCTGTATTTCCTCGGCAATATGCTGACCGTCGCCATCAAACTGCACTGCGATGTCAAAGCCATTCTGGGCGGCAAAGCGAAAACCTGTCTGCACGCCACCGCCAATGCCGAGGTTGCAGGGAAGGTTGAGAACCACCGCCTGATTGGTGCTTTCGGCAACCCGTCCCGTCCTGTCCGACGAGCCGTCGTTGACGACGACGACCGTGAATTCGGGGTTGCAGGTTTTCAGCGAGCCGATCACCGAAGCGATGTTCGCTTCCTCGTTGTAGGCCGGCACGACGATACAAATCTTGGGCATATTCTTCATCTGATCGAGAGGACAAGAAACCCCAGCAGGACGATGCCCATGCCGATCCAGCCCGTGGTCAAAATGGTCTCGCCGAAAATAAGCGCTCCCGAGACCGCCGTGATGACATAGCCGATGGAAACCATCGGATAGACGTAGCTGATATTTTCCCTGGACAGGATGGTGAACCAGTAGAGCGTGCCGACGACATAGAAGACGCCGCCCGCCCATATTGGCCAGCTCTTCAGGAGGTCCCTGATGCCTTGCCACAGCGTCTTGTCGTTTGTCATGAAGCCATTCATCTGCACGAGGCCGTATTTCCACAGCAGATTGCCAGCGGCCAGCATGCAGACGAACAAGAGAACCTGGAGCATCAATCTGAGGTTTGGCATTTATTGTTTTCTCTGTTCATGCAAATACATGTTGCCCGGCGCAGCGTCGACGCCGGGTCCTGCGGGCAGTTGGCAAGCAAGGTTCATCGTTTGACGTGGAAGCGTGGTGACAGCCAGTCTGCGTGGTCTCCCTGCATGTCTCCCAGCGAGTCGACGATCAGATCCAGCTTCTTGTGTCCATGCAGATCGAGGACGACTTTTCGTGGCGCTTCGCCGCTCCTCACTGGGCCACTGCGCCAGACGGTATCGCCATCGAGCATGACAAGGAATTCGACTTCGCCAGCGGTACTTTCGTCGTCGATGCCGGCAAGCACGCTGAACGAATCCGCACCGACCGGAATCGACAGCGTGATCGACGATGTCGCATGCGTACCGAAGCCGCTCGCGTAACGCAGCTTGTTCACTTTCAGCACACGCCCGTCGACCGAATTGCCGATCTGCAGCTCGCCCCAACCCTGGCTCGTGGTGCGGCCCTTGAGAGAGGTGGCATCAATCCAGCCCTTGCTGTCCGGCAACATCGGCAACAGGTAGATGCACAGCATAATCGCCCAGATGCCGATCGCGAGCGCGCCCCACCAGCGCAGCCCTATCGAACCCGCCCATCTCAGCCACGGCAGGCGTCCAAGCCGCGCCGACGTAATCGCAAAGATGGCAAACAGTATGGTCAGGGCCGAGTTCGCGATTCCGACAACGCCGCCGTTGACGTGCAATACAAACAACATGTTTATCGATGAGAGCGCAGCCAGGCATATTGCGGGCAGCAGAAAGCGCGGGTACCGCGCTGCGGCGCAGAGCGCAATGACGACGGCGGGTAGAAGGTAGCGCTCATGCATGCCGGGCAGGAAGAGGAAAAAGCCCACCGCAGCGAGAAAGCCATTGCGCCAATGCGTCTCGCCATCATCGTGGCGAAAGCTGCTGATCGCAATGCCGAGACCCCACACCGCACAGAGAAATATCCCGAGGATCTTGGCCGTGAAATATTTTTGCCAGGGCGCCGCGTGTTCGAACAGATCGAAAATGAAGATGTTGTCGGGGCGTGAATTGAGACCCAGCATGAACCACAGGTTGTTGCCGTTGAGCGTGGCGTAGGGGTACATGCTGGATGCCTTGAGGTACGCCAGACTAATCATGTTCCACAGGCTGCCAGTCAACATGTAGGGCAGCAACAGCAGCACGCCGAGTACCAGCGCGGGCAGCAGACCGAGCCAGAGCGCCTTGCTGCGGCGACGGTGCCATAGCAGCGGCAGGACGAGTGGGGCGACGCAGATGGTCTGGAATTTGGTCAGTACGGCCAGTACCAGAAGCGGAAACACCCAGGCCAGACGACGCGCTTCGATGAGCAGCGCCAGCGCGGTGACCGTCATGAGGCAGAACAGCAGATCGACCTGCCCCCACAAGGGGCCATCCAGCAAGATGGCCGGGTTCAGCGCAGCGAAACCGATGGTCAGATTCCACTGCCTGTCCGTCACCGCCGCCCGCTGCAACAGCGTGTCGAGCAACAACAAAAGCATGGCGTGGCTGGCCAGCACCGGCGTGTTGGTCAGGAAACGCAGCAGCGGATCCTGCGACACCACGAGGTGTAGGCCCGTCTCGAATTGAGCGATCAACCACAGCCAATGCACGTACAGCGGTGGATAGTTGGCATTGAGCTCGCTGTAGCCACGCGTCTGCAGCTGGTTGGTCCAGTCGAACCAATAGTTCATGTCTCCGGCATAGCCGTTGGCCGTGCCGAAGAGGATGTTGAGCACAACGGCCGTCAGCACCCACAGACCAAGCGGGCGCCAGGCGTGATGAGTGAAATGAATATCTGCGTAGCCGAAGCCGGTCTTCATTGTTTGCATGCCCTCAATGGCGCTAGTTGGCGCTGGAGCAGACTGTTCGCTTCTCCGTGGGGACGCATGGTAAAGAAACGCAGCGTTACACGCGAGCTGCACTGCACCGCAAAGGCGTTGCGGGAACGCCAGGGCGCAATACTTCGGCGCTCGGCAAGGGGCGTACGGCAGTAGCTACGATTTGCCAGAGATTTTCCGGAAGGCCTCGCCCTCCAGCAAATCGATGTGGAAGCGGGGCCGGTTCTTGGTCTCGTTGTAGATCTTTGCCACGTATTCACCGATGACCCCCAGGCTAAGCAGCTGTACGCCGCCGAGAAAGTACATTGGAATAACCGTGGACGCCCAGCCAGGTAGCGCTTCATTCGTGAACAGGCGCGTGATCAAGGCCCAGCTGGCCAGACCGAGACTGACCATCGAAATGACCGTGCCGATTCCCGTGATGAGCCGCAGGGGATAGGTCGAGAACGAAGTCACGCCTTGCCAGGCAAGCGAAATCATCTTGCCGAGCGGATACTTGGATTCGCCGGCGAAGCGTTCGGCACGGTCGTACTCGACCGTCGAGGTGCGAAAGCCCAGCAGAGGCATCAGACCACGCAGGAACAGATTCACTTCCTTGTACTCGCCCAGGGCCTCGATCGTGCGGCGGCTCATCAGGCGATAGTCGGCATGGTTGAAGACGATTTGCACGCCCATGGCGGCGAGCAGCTTGTAGTAGCCCTCGGCCGTGAAGCGCTTGAAGAAGGTATCGGTCGTGCGTTTACGCCGCACGCCGTAGACGATATCGTCGCCGCTGCGAAGTGCGCGGACCATCTTCGGTATGACATCCAGATCGTCCTGCAGATCGGCGTCGACGCTTATCAAGGCGTCACCCGGGGCCAGCAGCAGGCCGGCCATCAAGGCATTCTGGTGACCGCGATTGCGGCTGAGTTTGATGCCGCAAATGGCGGGGTGCCGGGCCGACAGTTCCTGTATCAGCGCCCAGGTGCGGTCGCGGCTGCCATCGTCGATGTAGAAGATCGAACTGTCTTCGGTGACAAGACCTTCAGCGCGCATTTGCGCGAGCAGCTCGAGCAGGCGTTGCGAGGTCTCGGCGAGCACCTCTTCTTCGTTGTAACAGGGAACGACCAGACCAATTGTCGGGATCGTCGCTGTGCTGCTCAGGCGGCTTGCTTGCGAAAGGTCCAGATTGCGTTGATCGTGTAGTTCCATATCAGCACCACGCCGGTGGTCAGGAGTTGCGAGAGGATGAGCGACAGGCCCAGACGGGTCAGGCCGTAAAGTACCACCACGTTGATCACAACGCCCGCGCCAAGCGTCACGAGAAAGCGCGGAACACCCTGTCGATGACTGCTGCCACTGCGAAAGGTGAAGCGCGCATTGGCCCAGTAATTGAACACCGCACTAAGGACGAAACCGATGCCCGAGGCGACGACCGCATCGGTGGAGAAGGCGTAGATCAGTGCTGCCATGATCAAGTACTGCAAGGCGGTGGCAGCTCCACCGATGAGCAGAAAACGCAACAAGCTCTTGATATTGATATTGCTCATGCGTGCTCTGTCAGATCACGGGTCGGCTGCCTCAGCTGACCCGCGATGTCTCAGGATGCAGTGGTCGCTTTTTTGGCTTTGCTGGCCACAGCCTTCTTCGCTGCAGCGGCTTTTGCAGGCGCCTTGGTCGCAGCTTTCTTGGCAGCAGGTTTGGCCGGAGCTGCTGCTTCGGCATCCCCGTTGCTTGCGACGGCTGCCTTCGGCTTGGCTGCCGTCTTGGCACCCGCAGCCTTGGCCTTCGGCTCGCGCTTCTCGAACTCGAAGCTCACCTTGTTATCCGCACCGCGCACCAGGAAAGCCGAGAACTTGCGCCGCGTACGCGCCGAGATGAAGCCGGTCAGCAGATCCGTCCTGCCGGTCGACAGCAATTTCTCCATCTGCTCGCGCTCGACGGGTTGTTGCAGAATCACCTTGCCGGAGCGGAAGTCGCAGGTCTTGCCAGCGCCGAGTGATTTCTCGCAGACGTAAGCCATGCCATGTTCATAAACCCCCGCGCCGCACTTGGGACACGGGCCGAGTGTCGTTTGTTCGGAGAAGTCCGGCGGCTCGCCAGTCTCGTCCTCGCGCGGCTGACCGAAGTCGAACTCCGGCATCTTGTCGTCGTTGAGCTTGATCTCGGCGTTGAAGCCACGCCCCATCTTGTTGCGGAAGCCCATCAGCGGCCCGACCTTGCCGGTCGACAGCAAAGTCTCGATTTCGCCGATCTCGAACTGGCGGCTGGCGACGATTTTCCACAATGAATAATCGCAGTTCTGGCACTGGAATTTCTTGTAGTTTTCCTTGATGACGCCGCCGCATTTCGGACAAGGCGTCTGCAAGGTGACAAAGTCGCCCGGCACGGTATCGGATTCGTACTTCTTGGCGCGCTCGACGATCTCGCGCGTCATCTGCTCGATGTGGCCCATGAAGTCGGCGCGCGTAAGCAGGCCTTTCTCCATCTGCGCCAGCTTGTATTCCCACTCGCCGGTCAGCTCGGGCGATGACAATTCGGTAACGCCCAGACCGCGCAACAGCGTAATCAGCGAGAAGGCCTTGGCGGTCGGAATCAGTTCGCGACCTTCGCGCAGCACGTAGGTCTCGGCAATCAGGTTTTCGATGATCTGCGCGCGCGTGGCTGGCGTGCCGAGGCCACGCCCGGCCATGGCCGCACGCAATTCCTCATCGTCGACCAGCTTGCCCGCGCCTTCCATGGCCGAGAGCAGCGTTGCTTCGTTGTAGCGCGCTGGCGGCTTCGTGACATTGGCCTTGACCAGTACTTCGTCGGTCGCGACCGTCTCGCCCGGCTTTACCGGCACCAGCGAACCCGTAGCCTCTTCGCCGTCGACAGCGCCTTCTTTGCCATAAACCGTCAACCAGCCCGGATTGACCAGCACCTTGCCCTCGGTCTTGAAGGCTTCATTCTCGACACGCGTGATGCGCGTCGTGATCATGTATTCCGCTGCCGGGTAGAACACAGCGAGGAAGCGCTTGGTGACCAGGTCGTAGATCTTCTGCTCGGCTTCCGAGAGATTCTTCGGCTCGGTGCCGGTCGGGATTATGGCGAAGTGATCCGAGATCTTGGCGTTGTTGAAGATGCGCTTGTTCGGATGCACCCAGCCGTTCTTGATGATCTCCGTCGCGAAAGCGTTGTACTCGCTAGGTAAGGCACCAAGGATTGCCGGCACGCTGGTGACATAGTCTTCCGGCAGTGCGCGCGCATCGGTACGCGGATAGGTCAGGACCTTGTGCTTTTCGTACAGCGCTTGCGCGATCTGCAGCGTGGTGCGTGCTGAAAAGCCGAAGCGGCCATTGCCTTCGCGTTGCAGCGAGGTCAGATCGAAAAGCAAGGGCGAAAGCTGGTTGGAAGGCTTGGCTTCTTCCTCGACGATGCCCGGCTTGCCTTCGCACTTGGCGCGCAGCGCCTCGGCCTGCTTTACATCCCACAGGCGGCTGGCGGTGGCGTGCTCGTCACCTTCGGGCTTCTTGAACTTCTCGTCGAACCAGCGGCCGAGATAACCACCGGCAGACGCGCCGAAATGCCCTTCCACTTCCCAATAGTCACGCGACCGGAAAGCACGGATGCGTTCCTCGCGCTCGACCATGATGGCCAGCGTCGGTGTCTGCACGCGGCCCACCGTGGTCAGGTGGAAGCCGCCGGTCTTGGAGTTGAAGGCAGTCATGGCACGTGTGCCATTGATGCCGATCAGCCAGTCGCTTTCGGCACGACAAGTTGCCGCCTCGCGCAGGCCCGACATTTCGGCCGAGGTGCGCAGAGACTGGAAGCCATCACGGATCGATTGCGGCGTCATGCTCTGCAACCACAGGCGGCGCGATGGCTTGGCAGTGCCGGAATGATCGGCGATATACGTGAAGATCAATTCGCCTTCACGGCCCGCGTCACAGGCGTTGATCAGGCCGACCACGTCCTTGCGCTTGATCAGGCGTGTCAGCAGGCGCAGCCGTTCCGCCGTCTTCTCGACCGGGTTGAGCTTGAAGTGCGGCGGGATGACGGGCAAATGGGCAAACGACCATTTGCCGCGCTTGACCTCGAACTCTTCCGGGATGGCCAGTTCCAGCAGATGACCGATGGCGGAGGACAGGACGAATTCCTCGCTCTCGAAGTAGTCACCGTCGCGGGTAAAGCCGCCGAGCGCGCGCGCAATGTCCTGCGCAACGGAAGGTTTTTCGGCAATGATCAGCTGTTTGCTCATGCTGTCGGATAGATCCAGAAGAGATGCAGATATGGCGGGAGACGACGCTTTCAAGAGCAGCTACTGCTTGCCGCATACCCTTGGAAAGGCGCTCCACAATTGAGTTCGCCGGGCGAGCCCGGCGAACAATGCGTGTAGATGATAGGCGGCGCTTGGACGGTCGCGCAAGTCGGCAGTGAACAAAGTGCCGCTTCGGTCAGCCCGCAAGCACCCTTCTGCGCCGGTTATTCGCCTAATGAATCGGCAGAACTTCCGTCCAGTCGCCGTCTTCCTCGTCGGTTTCCTCGGTGAGCAGTTCATCGAGGATCAGCGTATCCATGCTGGCTTGCTGCTGCCACAGCACCATCAGCACGATCACCTTGAACTTGGACAGCGAGACTTCCGGTTCTGGCAGCGCCATGGCGCGCTCGATGATCATCTCGCGCTGGCGGGCGTCCAGTGTCCGGTTCGCTTCGAGAAAGGCCAGGAAGCCGCGGCATTCGATATCGACGCGTGCCTGTTCCTCTTCGGTAAAGATGCGGATCGAGCGACTGTCGGCGTCGAAGCTGGCGGTAGGTTCGCTGACGATGCAGCGCAGGCCGGAGAGCCACTCGATGGCTTCGGAGATTTCGCCGTCCTCGAACCCTGCAGCAGAGAGCTTGCGGGCAAGCTGCTCCGGCTCGGCGGGACAGGCTTCGGCGTAGCCGTAGGTTTCAAATAGATAGACAAGTATGTCGATCATATGCGCGTTCCCCTCGGCATTGCACCTTCTTACTGGCCAGAACGGTGCTTATTGGAGTCTTTGCAGCCTTCCACCCGGCAGGCGTTCCACGCGCCCTTCGAGTTCCAGTACTGTCAGCATGGCGAAGAGTGAATCCGCCGTCAAGCCAGCGCGTGCGGATAGTGTGTCGGGGTCGACGGGATCGAAGCCAATCAGCGCCAGCAGGCGGGACGTTTCGTCAGGCGCATTGGGCTCCTCGGCAAGCGGGGCAAGCTGTGGCGAGGAGGCATCCCAGCGCAGCTCTTCGAGCACGTCCTGGGCGCTCTCGACAAGCTTGGCGCCCTGTTTGATCAGCTGATGACAGCCTTTGGACAGCGGCGAATGGATCGAACCCGGTATGGCGAAGACCTCGCGGCCCTGTTCAAGCGCCATGCGCGCCGTGATGAGAGAGCCGCTGCCCAAGGCTGCCTCGATCACCAGCACGCCACGCGACAGGCCCGATATGAGCCGGTTACGACGCGGGAAGTTGTAGGCAGCGGCCGGTGTGCCGAGAGCGAATTCACTGATGATCGCGCCGTTTTCGACGATCTTGTGTGCCAGTGCGGCGTTGCTTGCCGGATAGACGCGATCTGCGCCGGTGCCGATTACGGCGACAGTGCTGCCGCGCCCGGCAAGTGCGCCGCGGTGTGCCGCTGCATCGATGCCCAGCGCCATTCCGCTTACTACGGTGAGACCAGCCTGCGACAGGGCTCGCGCAAAGGCTTCGGCGTTGGCATTGCCTTGCGCCGTCGCATTGCGCGAGCCAACCAGGGCGATGGCGGGACGATTGAGAAGCTGTGGATCGCCTTTGACGTAAAGCAGGCAAGGCGGATCGGCAGTTTGCAGCAGGCTCTGCGGAAACGCTGCGTCGGACAAGGTCAGGATGTGATTGTGTGGCTCGGCCGCCCAGGCAAGCGCGGCATTGATGCCGCCTTCGGTTTCATGATCGAGAAGCTTGTTGGCGAGCCTGTTGCCAATGACGTCGGCAATCGCCGCGTGCTTGGCGGCAAAAATACGGTCCGGTAAACCGAATGCCGCCAGCAGCTCGCGCTGACGTTCGGGGCCAATTCCGGGAACACTGGTCAGACGCAGCCAGGAACGAAGCTCGTCCTGGCCGCTACTCTCATCGCTCACGCTGCACCACTCAGGGTGCCGTGGCGTTGTCTCCCACGCGAACCGGGAGCGAGCTATCAAGGACCAAGGCGTATGAGAGGCGATTGAAGACACGGAACACCATGACCATGCCGTAACGCTCACTCGGCAGCGCGATCGATTGCGCCTTGTCGCCACCGTCCGCACCACGATACGTTGCATTGCCGCGGAAACGATCGAGCGCCACCACCTGACCAGGCTCTACACCTTTGTCGCGACCTGCGTTGAGCGTGATGACACCGTAACGGCCAGTTTCGTCGAGACCGCCGTAGATGCTCGCGACACGCGCATCGAGATCACGTGGCGCGGCGCGCGGCACCGGCGAGAAAGCGGTTTCCTTACCGGTAGGCAGCAGGCGGTCGCCGGTCGAGATTTCGTGCTTGACCTTGGTAACCTGCAGCGCCGCAGCCTTGCCTCCAGTCTCGGGCGTTGTCACGCGGGCGTTGCCGACGAGCACAGCTTCATAACCAAGAACGAGTTTCTCGTTGAGCGGATCCTTGATCGGCTTGCCGGGACGATAGATCGTCCACGCATCCTGTCCGGTGACGAGGTTGCGCGCGAAGATCGTTTCATTGGCGCCGACTATCACGCGGTCTTCAGGCAGGCCGATCACGGTGCCGGCATCGCCCGGACTGGCTGTGTCGGTCACCAGCGGTTCGATCAGCAGGGTCTGGATGTACTGCAAAGGGACGGTGGAGATCGCGCCCCCAGCCGGGCTCTCATAGACGCGAGGTGACAGGCGCTCATACGTGCTGCTGGAGCCCGGCGGCGTCAGCGACAGGGTCGGGCCGTTAGGACCATTGCGGTCGAGGTAGATCACCTGGCCGGGATAGATCCAGTGCGGATTCTTGATCTGATCGGTATTGAGCTTCCACACTTCGGGCCAGCGCCAGGGGGATTTCAGGAACTTGCCGGAGATGCCCCACAGCGTGTCACCCTTGACCACGGTGTAGCTGTCTGGTGCATTCTCGGCGAGCTCAAGCTTGCCTTTGGCTACGGAAGCGTCCTGCGTTTGTGCCAGTGCAGGCAGAACCACGCCTGTCGTCAAAGCCGCGAGCGCAAGGAAGAGCGCAGAAGAGAAGCGTTTCATAGCCAACCCCGTTGATGATCGATACACATGGTTAGACAGGCTTGCGTAAATCCGGCTTGTCAGCCGGCATTGCCGTCGTGCGAGCCGCACTCCCGAAAATATTTCGCAAAGTGACTTGAGATAACGGCCGTAAACCCAAAAAATATATAATTGGCGATAGTGGAAGCAGTCAAGGCTGCCTCAAGTAATACTTTAGATTCTGCACGTAGCCGCCTCATCCTTCAAGGTTTTCGGGATTTTTCAGACAAATGGCCCTGCTGAACATACTTCAATACCCGGACCCGAGACTCCACAAGAAAGCCGTTCCGGTCAAGCTCGTGGACGATCGTATCCGACGATTGGTCGCCGACATGGCTGAGACCATGTACGCCGCGCCGGGCATTGGTCTGGCTGCGAATCAGGTCGACGTGCAGGAACGCGTCGTCGTCATCGATGCTTCGGAAGACAAGTCCGGCCTGCGCGCATTCATCAATCCCGAGATCGTGCAGCGCGAAGGCGAGCAGGTGTGCGAAGAGGGCTGCCTGTCGGTGCCAGGCATTTACGAGAAGGTAAGTCGCTCGGCCTGGGTGCGCGTGCGTGCGCTCAATGAAAAGGGCGAAAAAATCGAACTGGAGGCTGAAGGCCTGTTAGCCGTGTGCATCCAGCATGAGATCGATCACCTCGATGGCAAGGTTTTTGTCGAACACCTTTCGCTGCTGAAACAAAACCGCATCAAGAGCAAGCTCTCCAAGCGTTCGCGCATCACTGCATGATTTGCCGCGGTGGACACACCGCGCCCACCCCAAGCATGCCCTTCATTGAATGAAAATCGCCTTTGCCGGAACACCGGAATTCGCCGCCCTGGCGCTGCGCGCCATCATTGGCGCCGGTTTCGACGTGCCTCTCGTACTCACCCAGCCCGACCGTCCCGCCGGGCGGGGTATGAATTTGCACGTCAGTGCGGTCAAGCAGGTAGCACTTGACGCTGGCATAGCGGTTGATCAGCCGGAAAAGTTGCGTACCCCCGAGCAGCAGAGTCGTCTCAGGGAATGCGCGCCGGACGTGTTAGTCGTCGCTGCTTATGGCCTGATCCTGCCGCAGGCGGTGCTCGACATTCCGCGCCTGGGCTGCCTGAACATCCACGCTTCGCTTCTGCCGCGCTGGCGCGGCGCAGCACCGATCCATCGCGCCATCGAGGCAGGCGATAGCGAGACTGGCATCACCATCATGCAGATGGACGCGGGGCTGGATACGGGGGCCATGCTGGACATGCGCGCCCTGGCCATCATGCCGAACGACACCACGGCCAGCCTGCATGACAAGCTCGCCGCGCTAGGGGGCGAAATGATCGTCGATACCCTGCGTGGACTGGAAAAAGGTGTGCTCCACGCCACGCCGCAACCGGCCGATGGCGTGACCTATGCCAGCAAGATTGCCAAGAGTGAAAGCATCCTTGATTTCAGTCAGCCCGCGGCGGTGCTGGCGCGTCGTCTGCGCGCGTTCGATCCATTCCCCGGTGGCGTGGCGACGTTCGATGGTGTGATGATCAAGGTGTGGGCAGGTAATGCTGTTGGCATTTCAGGCGCGCCCGGCCAGGTGCTCGAAGTCAGCGATGCCGGCGTCGTGGTTGCCTGTGGCGAAAGCGCTCTGCGCCTGACCGAATTGCAGAAGCCTGGTGGCAAGCGTTTGTCCGCACGCGAGTTTCTGCGCGGTTTTCCCATCGAAGCCGGATGCATGTTGGGCTGACGAAGGAAGCCCAACATCAATGACAGCAATCTGTTGGGCTTCCTTCGTCAGCCCAACCTACCCAACTTCACCCGCCGTTCTTCGTGCGTGCCAATGGTGGATTGGTATCGCGCTGCCAATCCGTCCTGCGATCAATTCAACAAACGCGTTGGCTCCATCGGGGCGCCGCAGCACTTCTTGAATTTCTTGCCGCTGCCGCACGGGCAGATGTCATTGCGGCCGGGTTGTGCGTCGGCGCGGTGTGGCGTGCGCGGCGCGGTCATGACGCGCAGCCAGCGCCGCCAGAAGGCGTAGAGATATTGCAGGCCGGCAGCGGTAACGCTGATCAGCTCGTCGCGTTCTGCTGAGGTGAGCGGATGGCCCGGCGATTTTTCACCGGTGTCGAAGGCGCCGATGATGCTGATCAGGGTGACGCACTCTTCGTCTTCCTCAAGTGCATCCCAGTGAATATCTTTCAGCCAGTTCAGGCCGGCGCGAAAACCCCGCGCCCAGCCCTCGGCAAGCGGGTGGCCGCTACTGCTGGTGTCGTCGAGCAGCGGGAAGTACATGGCGTCCGGGCCTTCCTTGGCACTGACGCCCGACCAGTCCTCTCGAAAGCCCTGCGCAATGTGATTCCAGTGCCGCATCAATAGCTGCACGCAACGCTGCGCCTGCAATTCACTGGACCATTCCGGCGTTTCTTCGCCGAACACGACGGCAAGCCATTGGCTCGGCGGAACGGTTTCCGGGCCCGTGACCAACGCACACAGCAGACCATCGAGCTCTTCAAGTGAGTGCGAGCCGGCGTGTTGCGAGAGCAATGCATCAAGCTCATCGAGTTCATCGTCATGCAGCGCACCATGCGCGAGATGAGGCGTCATTGCAGTTCTGTTCTTTCTTCGGTCATCGGCTTGCGCCGGATATACAAGGTCTTGCTGACGCTGGCTACCACGTTGCCCTGCGCGTCTGTCACATCGACAGCGTAGTGTGGTTCGTACTTCTCGCCTTCAGCGATCTGCCGATGGATATCGGCCAGTATCGCATCGTCGATGAAAAAACGGGCGCGCACTGTGCCACGCGCGGGTAGTTTGAAATCGATATGCGAGGTACTGTCCCACACCACATGGTCCTTGCCGATATTACGCAAAATCAGCAGCGCAAAAAAAGGGTCGGTCATGGCAAACAGCGAGCCACCGAAATGTGTGCCGAAGATGTTCGTGTTGAGCAGGCACTGACGCATGCGCACCGTCGCCTCGCGAAAGTCTGCACTGATGTATTCGACGTGAATGCCAGCGCCGATGAAGGGCGGCCACATATTGATGAAGAGCCGTGTCAGCCAGGCCGGGGGCGTGGCATTGCGCAGGAAGCCCTGCCGGAATTTGGGGTTGCTGCTCATGCTGACAATCGGACGGGTAACGGTTCCTACTGTAACGCCAATGCCATGGTCAGCACTACTTCATCCAGGACAGCGAACAATGGCGTGCCGCATTCTGGTATTCGCTGCACTTCAAGGGATTCAGGCCTTCGACAACAGCTTCAAGGCCGCGCGGATACCTTCCGACACGCTGATTTCTGCAGGCAGGCCCTTGAGCGCCAGCGCCGCTTCCTTCTCGTTGTAACCGAGCGCCAGCAGCGCGTGCACGATGTCGCTCTGCGCGTTGGCGCCTGCCGCCGCGATGCTGCCTGCCACGCCAGGCAGAGCCTTGGCCAATTTGTCCCGCAGCTCCAGCAGCAGGCGTTCGGCTGTTTTCTTGCCGATTCCCGGGATCTTTGTCAGTCGCCCCGACTCCTGCAGTGCCACGGCCTGAGCCAGCTCCGTGACCGACAAGCCGGACAGCACGGCCAGCGCCGTGCGCGCGCCGATGCCGGTGACCTTGAGCAGCTGGCGGAAAGCCATGCGCTCGTCGAGCGTGGCAAAACCGAAGAGGATGTGGGCGTCTTCACGCACCGTGAGATGCGTATGCAGGCTGACCTTCTCGCCGTTGCCGGGCAGGTTGTAGAACGTGCTCATCGGCACTTCAACGTCATATCCCACGCCATTCACGTCGAGCAGGATTTGCGGCGGGTTCTTTTCCAGCAAGGTGCCGCTAAGTCTTCCAATCATGATGCGCTTTCGTTTCGAAGGGCTTGCTGGCGAATGCGCCAGGCATGCAACAAGGTTGGCAGGTCGTTGCGCCGCAGGCAGGGCGCAGAAGACGAGCAAACCTTCAGGATCAGCCACGATACCGGGAATCGTCATCGGCAGCACGGGCCATCCATCCGCGCTGCTCAACCAATGGCGACGAGTACGTCCTTGAGCGACGAGACTGCGGGCACACCCAGCATGCGAATGCCGGCATCGGGCCGTAGCAGGTCGGGCACCATGACGACTTGCATATTCGCCGATACGGCGGCGCGCACGCCCGCGTTCGAATCTTCCAGCGCCAGGCAACGTGAAGGCTCGACACCGAGACGGCTGGCGGCAAGCTCATAGATCTCCGGATGCGGCTTGCCGCGCAGCACCTCGTCGCCACAGGCCATGGCCTTGAAATGCTGCATGAATTGCGCGCGGTGCAGCTTTGCCTCAGCGCGCGAGCGACGCGTCGACGTGGCAACCGCACAGGGAATGCGCAAGGCTTCGAGCCGCATCAGCAACTCGCGCGCAAAGGGCTTGGGCGGGATGTCGCCGGCGACGATCGCGGCTTCGTAAAGCTCGCCGAAGCGCTCGCGCAGGGCCTCTACGGGATAGTCTGCGCCGAATGCGCCAAGCAGGATGCCATCGGAGTCGCGCGAATTGAGGCCCACCATCTGAAGCCCGACTGCATGGTCCCAGCGAATGTCGAGTGCTTGCGCGGCCTGTGCCAGCAGCGCGAGCGCCTGCCGCTCGCTGTCGAGCAGCAGGCCATCCATGTCGAAGATGACCGCGTCGGGTCGGGTGATATGCAGTTGCATGGCTGGTTCAGCCTGGTTCGTTGTCCAAGGGCGCTATCGTGAGTTGCGGCGCGATATCCAGCGCTGCGAGACGCGCTTCGAGGCGGGCACGCACGTCAGGCCATTCCGAGGCGATGATGCTGAACTGCACCGAGTCGCGGATGCGTCCGTCCGGCATGATGCGCTCGTTGCGTGCGATGCCCTCTTCCATGGCGCCAAGTTTGCGGATCGCGGCTCGTGAGCGTACGTTCAAGGCGTCCGTCTGGAACTGTACGCGAATGCATCCGGCATGTTCGAAAGCATGTCGCAGCATGAGGTACTTCGCCTCCGCGTTGACGAAGCTGCTTTGCCAGGACTGGGCGATCCACGTGTGACCGATCTCGCGTTTGCGATTGGCCGCATCGATCTGCCAGAAGCGTGTCGCCCCGACGATGCGGCCGCCATCCACGAGCGTCGTGACGAAGGGAATGGCCGAGCCGGCCCGCCGTCCGGCAAGCGCTGTCTCGATATAGGCGGACATGGTGTTGGCGTTCGGAATCCTGCTCAGCCCGAGCGACCACAATTCGCCGTCCGCAGCCGCGGCAAGCAAGGCATCCGCATGCGCCGGCTGCAGCGGGTGCAAAGCGACTTTCTGGCCGATCAGCGAGAATGGTTTTTCCGTCACGTTCGTCAATCTCTGTTGCTCACAACAACACGATATCGAACTGCTCCTGCGTATAACTCGACTCGGCGTGCAGCGAAATGGCGCGGCCAATGAATTCCTGCAGCATGGCGATGGCTTGCGATTCTTCGTCGAGGAACAGGTCGACCACGCCGGGCGAGGCGAGGATGCGGAACTCGCGCGCCGAGAACTGACGCGCTTCACGCACCAGCTCGCGTAGCACTTCGTAGGCCACGGTGCGCACCGTTTTCACTTCGCCACGACCGCCGCAGGTCGGGCAGGGCTCGCAGAGAATGTGAGCGAGCGATTCGCGCGTGCGCTTGCGCGTCATCTCGACCAGGCCGAGTGAGGTGAAGTTGCCGACCGAGACCTTGGTGTGATCGCGTTCGAGCGCCTTGTGCAGTTCGCTCAGCACCGCGATGCGGTGCTCGTCGCTCTCCATGTCGATGAAATCGAGCAGGATGATGCCGCCGAGATTGCGCAGGCGCAGCTGGCGCGCGATGGCTTGCGCCGCTTCGAGATTGGTCTTGAAAATCGTGTCATCGAAAGTGCGTGCGCCGACGAAACCACCGGTGTTGACGTCGATGGTGGTGAGCGCCTCGGTCTGGTCGATGATCAGGTAACCGCCGCTCTTGAGGTCGACACGTCGCGCCAGGGCGCGTTGAATCTCGTCCTCCACGTTGTAGAGGTCGAACAACGGCCTCTCACCCTGATAATGATCCAGCAGATGCGCCACGCGTGGCATGTACTCGGTACTGAAAGCAGAGAGCTTCTGGAAATTTTCGCGCGAATCGATCACGACGCGCGTGGTGTCGACATTCACGAAATCACGCAATACGCGTTGTGACAGCGTCAGGTCGTGATACAGCGCAGAGGGCGGTGCGGCCGCGACCTTGCGCTGCTGGATCTCGGCCCACAGCTTGCGCAGATAGGCGATATCAGCAGTCAGCTCCTCGTCGCTGGCCTGCTCGGCCTGCGTGCGCACGATGAAGCCGCCCTTCTCCTCCTCGGGAATCAGGCGCTGCAGGCGCGCGCGCAAAGCGTCACGATCAGCCTCGCTCTCGATGCGTTGCGATATGCCGATGTGGTGATCCTGCGGCAGATACACCACCAGCCGGCCGGCCAGCGAAAGCTGTGTGGACAGGCGGGCACCCTTGGTGCCGATCGGGTCCTTGAGCACCTGCACGGTGATGCTCTGGCCCTCGTGCAGGATGCGCTCGATGGGCTTCTGCGTCTCACCATGCTGGCGATCGAGCCAGATGTCGGCGACATGCAGGAAGGCAGTGCGCTCCAGGCCGATTTCAAGAAATGCCGACTGCATGCCGGGCAGCACGCGTACCACGCGCCCTTGGTAGATGTTGCCGACAATGCCGCGCGAATGCTCGCGCTCGATGTGCAGCTCCTGCACCTGACCATTGAACATCTGCGCGACCCGCGTTTCCTGCGGGGTGAAGTTGATGAGGTATTCCTCGCTCATGACGTGATTCCGGGAAAATTTGAAGGGTGTCGTTACCGGAGATTCTACCGGGATGCCCGGCCAAGCGAATTAGCATCTGCCCGACGGGTATCATTCGGGCTCTCTTGAGGGCTTCACGTGGCGCAATCTGCAGCAGAAAAATTTGACGTGGCTGTAATAGGCGCGGGCGCGGCAGGCATGATGGCAGCGGCAGTCGCGGCTCAGCGCGGTCGCCGGGTGGTGCTCATCGACCATGCCGAAAAGCTTGCCGAAAAGATCCGCATTTCGGGTGGCGGCCGCTGCAACTTCACCAACCTGCATACCGGGCCGGCAAATTTCCTTTCCGAGAACCCGCATTTCTGCCGCTCGGCGCTATCGCGCTATACCCCGCAGGACTTCATCAAGCTCGTCGACAAACACGGCATTGCCTGGCACGAGAAGCACAAGGGGCAGCTATTCTGCGACGATAGTGCGCAGCGCATCATCGAAATGCTGGTGGCCGAATGCGAAATGGGCGCGGTGCAATGGCGTCAGCCCTGCAAGGTGATGGACATTCGACGTGACGGCGAGCAATGGGCGCTTGCAACGACGGGGGGCGATCTGCTCGCGACGTCCGTTGTGATCGCTACCGGTGGTCTGTCGATCCCCAAGATCGGCGCCAGCGATTTCGGCCATCGCATCGCGCGTCAGTTCGACATCCCCCTCGTAGCGCCGCGACCGGCGCTGGTGCCCCTGACCTTCGACCCGCTGGCCTGGGCACCGTTTGCCGAACTGGCCGGCGCGTCACTGGAAGTGGAGGTGAGCTGCGCGGAAGGCCATTTCCGCGAGGACTTGCTCTTCACCCATCGCGGCTTGTCAGGCCCCGCAATTCTGCAGATTTCATCCTTCTGGCAACCGGGGGAGACGTTGAGCATCAACCTCGTGCCCGATCACCGTCTCGACGAGATCCTGATCAAGGCCAAACAGGGCAATAAGCAGCACGTCGCCAATATCCTGTCTCAATGGATGCCGCGACGTCTTGCGGAGGCATGGGCCGGCCGCAACGGGCTAAGCGGCAAACCTCTGGCAGACTGCGCCGACAAGGCGCTGCGCGAACTGGCGCGCGCGACGCACGACTGGCAGCTCAAACCCGCAGGCTCTGAAGGCTATCGCAAAGCCGAAGTCACGCGTGGCGGCGTCGACACGCGCGCGCTGGACCAGAAAACGATGATGGCCAAAAGCCAACCCGGCCTTTACTTCATTGGCGAGGTGATGGATGTGACCGGCTGGCTGGGCGGGTACAATTTTCAGTGGGCCTGGGCGAGCGGCTATGTTTCTGGCATGGCTGTGTAGCGTAGGGTTAGTCTCAGAATAGGAGATTCGAATGACTTTCTTGTTGGCGCTAGACCAAGGCACCACCAGCTCGCGCGCCATCGTCTTCGACGCGCAATGTCGCATCGTTGCTGTTGCGCAACGCGAGTTGTCGCAGATATATCCGCAGCCCGGCTGGGTCGAGCACGACCCTATGGATATCTGGAACGGGCAGCTCGCCACGGCACGTGAAGCCTTGAGCAAGGCTGGTTTGACGGCGCGCGACGTCGCCGCCATTGGCATCACCAACCAGCGCGAAACGACGTTGCTGTGGGAGCGCAGCACGGGCCGCCCGCTTGCCAATGCCATTGTCTGGCAAGACCGGCGCACCGCGCCGATCTGCGTTCGACTCAAGGACGAGGGGCACGAAGCACTATTCCGTGAGCGTACCGGTTTGCTGCTCGACCCTTATTTCTCCGGCACCAAATTGCGCTGGCTGCTTGACGAGATTCCTGGCGCGCAGGCGCGTGCCGAAGCCGGCGAGCTGGCGTTTGGCACGGTCGATAGCTGGCTGGTGTGGCAGCTCACCGGCGGGCGTCTGCATGTGACCGATATGACGAATGCGTCACGGACATTGCTCTACAACATTCATGACAGCACGTGGGACGACGATTTGCTGATGGCGTTGCGCATTCCCCGTGCGCTATTGCCGCAGGTCTGTCACTCGAGCGAAATCGTTGGCGAGACGGATGCCTCCCTGTTTGGCGAGGCCATCAAAATCGCTGGCATCGCGGGTGATCAGCAGGCAGCGCTGTTCGGTCAGGCCTGCATCAGCCCCGGCATGGCGAAGAACACCTATGGCACGGGCTGTTTCGCGCTGTCGCATACCGGTGGCATTGCGGCGAGATCGGCGAATGGTTTGATCACGACGCGTGCCGCGCAGCGAAGCGGCGAGCCGCCGGGCTATGCACTGGAAGGCAGTGTGTTCGTCGGCGGCGCTGTCGTGCAATGGCTGCGCGATGGTCTCGGCGTCATCCGCAGTGCAGGCGAAATCGAGGCGCTGGCCGCTTCGGTGCCGGATGCCGGCGGCGTAAGTTTCATCCCGGCGTTTGCGGGCCTGGGGGCGCCGTACTGGAACCCTGAAGCGCGCGCAGCCATCGTCGGGCTCACGCGTGGCAGCACCGTGGCGCACATTGCACGCGCTGCACTGGACGCCATCGCCTTCCAGTCTGCCGAGCTGATCGATGCGATGCAGGCTGATAGCGCCCAGCCGCTGGGCGAGCTACGCGTCGACGGCGGCGCCAGTGCCAATAATTTGCTTATGCAGATGCAGGCGGACTTGCTCGGCGTGTCCGTGGTGCGACCCGTGGTGCAGGAAACGACCGCGCTGGGCGCGGCCTGCCTGGCCGGACTTGCCGTTGGCGTGTGGCGCGATGCGGGGGAATTGACGAGTCTGTGGCAACGCGAGCGCGTGTTCGATCCGGCCATCAGCCGCGACGAGGCGGCGCAGCGTCTGCATGACTGGCGCGCTGCTGTGCAGCGGGTGCTGTGAGAGTGCGCTGGCATGCAATGAAAAGCCCGTGCGATTTACGGCACGGGCTTTTGGCAAGCGCGTTCTGACTTACTTGGCCTGAGCGACCAGGTAGTCGACGACTGCTTTTACATCAGCATCCGACAAGGCCGGGTTACCGCCCTTGGCGGGCATTGCGTTCTTGCCGTTCAAAGCACTGTGGTAGAGCGCTTCCTTGCCCTGCGCAATACGCGGCCCCCAGGCAGTCTTGTCACCCATCTTTGGCGCGCCGGCAGCGCCGGTCGTGTGGCAAGCCGAACAGACCGTGTCGAATACATGCTTGACGTCCACCTTGCCGCCGGGTGCCGCGGCACCAGCCGGTGCCGAGCCAGCCAGCTCGACTTTTGCGACGGGAGCAATCAGCGCCGCGGTCTCTTCTTTCGAAACTTCTTCCTTCTGACTGCAGGCCACGAGCAGGCTCGTCGTAATGACAAGCGCTACGGGAAAGGCCAGGCGCACGATCCGGTTCATAAAAGGTCTCTCTGTGACGATGCTGGATAAAGGCGGGATTATAGCTGCAAGGGTCTGTTTATATTCGCCCCGCAGACAGCTTTGGAGGAAGCTGCGGGAAGCATTTCCCCGCACTGACTGGCCGCGCATGGACGCCACTTCGGCCAACGGCTATCATCCGCAGCCTGTGCGTCCGTAGCTCAATGGATAGAGTACTGCCCTCCGAAGGCAGGGGTTGCTGGTTCGATCCCAGCCGGGCGCACCATCTCGCATGAGCATCAACCGGGTAGCTTCAAAGCAGACATCCGATGCGCCTGCCTTCTCCCTATCGCCCTGAACCCGACATCGTCGCGCAACGCCTCGCGCTGTTGCACGGAGCGCTCGACTGGGCCATGGTGGCAAGACATGCGCGGCCTTGGGTGCAGGCCGTGCGCGATCATCCACCGCCTTTCTGGGCAATGGAAAGCCTGCTTCACGAATTCCCGATTTCCAGCGCTGAAGGTCTGGCGCTGATGCGCCTTGCAGAGGCGCTATTGCGCGTGCCGGATGCCGAAACGGCCATTGCGTTGACGGCGGACCAGCTTGGCCGCGCCGATTTCGAAGGCGCCAGCGATTCGGCACTGGCGCGTCTTTCGTCGGCCGCCATTTTCTTGTCGAAAAAACTGCTGTCGGAAGCGGACGAGTCTGCCGGGCTGCTGACGCGGCTCGGTGCGCGCAGCGTCGTTGCGGCCAGCTTGCGTGCCGTGCAGCTGCTTGGCCACCAATTCGTGTTTGCGGAAGATATCGCGCATGCCGTCAAGGCAGCCAGTTCGGCACGTGCGCGCAAGCCGCATCTGCGCTTCTCGTTCGACATGCTGGGCGAGGGCGCGCGTACCGATGTCGACGCACAACGCTACCTGGCCAGTTACAGCGACGCCATCGTGGCGCTGGCCGCCGGGCAGGACGCCAACGATTGTCTGCAACGCGACGGCATCTCGATCAAGCTCAGTGCGCTGCATCCACGCTATGACTTCGCACAGCATGCACGCGTCATGCAAGAGCTGGTGCCGCGCGTGTGGTCGCTATGCGAGCTTGCCGCCCGGGCCGATATCAACCTGACCATTGATGCCGAAGAGGTCGAGCGCCTCGAGCTCTCGCTCGACGCGTTCGAGGCGCTGGCGGCACGGGTTGCGCAGCAGTATCCTGCATGGCGTGGCTTCGGACTTGCCCTGCAGGCCTACCAGACGCGAGCTGTGGAGCTGGTCGAACACGTCATCGCGCTGGCGCGCAAATACCGGCTGCGCTTCATGTGTCGCCTCGTGAAGGGCGCGTATTGGGATGCCGAGATCAAGCGCGCACAGGAACTCGGGCTAGCGTATTACCCGGTGTTCGCGCACAAGCAGCACACCGACATTTCCTGGCTGGCATGTGCACGGCTGATGCTGAACGCGCCGGATGCCATCTATCCACAGTTCGCCACGCACAATGCTGCCAGCATAGCAGCCGTCAGGCAGATGGCGACGCTTGCGGGCGCGCCGTTCGAGTTGCAACGTCTGCATGGTATGGGCGAGGGCGTCTATCGCGAAGTGCTCAAGGCCCCGTCCATTGCCTGCCGGGTGTATGCCCCGGTCGGCCAGCATCGCGACCTGCTGGCCTATCTCGTGCGCCGCCTGCTGGAGAACGGCGCCAACACCTCTTTCGTGCACCAGCTGGCGGATGAGTCAGTGGGTATGGATCTGCTGCTGCGCTCGCCCCTGGATAAAGCGGAAGAGCCCTCGCTGCTACTGCCACCCGATTTGTATGGCGCGTTGCGCAGAAATTCTGCAGGTCTCGATCTTTCGCTCGGCAATGCGCAGGACGCCTTGCTTGCCGCCTATGCGGCGACAGCGGTCCCCGATATCCGCGAAAGCGATACGGCGGCGATCGAAGCAGCCATGCAACGCAGTCTTGAGGCTTTCAAGACCTGGCGCAAGACTGAAATTGGCGAGCGGGCAACGGCGCTGCGCCGTGCTGCCGATGCGTTCGAAGCGCGCCTGGACGCGTTCGCCGCATTGCTCGTGAAGGAAGCGCACAAGACCTGGGGCGATGCCGTTACGGAAGTGCGCGAAACGATCGATTTCCTGCGCTACTACGCCAACGAAGCAGAGCGCGTGATGGCGCCCACCACACTGGCCGGGCCGACGGGTGAAAGCAATGTCTTGCAGCTGCGGCCGCGTGGCGTGTGGCTATGCATCAGCCCGTGGAATTTCCCGCTGGCCATCTTTACCGGGCAGATTGCTGCGGCGCTGGTCACCGGCAATAGCGTGCTCGCCAAGCCCGCCGAACAGACGCCGGCGGTCGCCCAGGCAGCCGCTGCACTCCTGCATGAAAACGGCATACCGGCTGACGCACTGCAGCTATTGTATGGGCCGGGCGAGACGGTCGGCGCGCAACTGGTTGCGCAGCCGCGCATCGCCGGCGTGGTCTTCACCGGCTCCTTTGCCGTGGCGAAAGTTATCCAGCGTGCCCTTGCGGCGAAGGATGGCCCCATCGTGCCGTTGATTGCCGAGACGGGTGGCATCAATGCGATGCTGGTGGACTCCAGCGCGCTCCCTGAGCAGGTTGCGGACGCCGTGTTGCAAAGCGCCTTCCGCTCCGCTGGTCAGCGTTGTTCGGCTCTGCGCCTGCTGTGCGTGCATGCGGAGATTGCCGAGCGTGTGATCGAGCTGATTATCGGCGCGGCGCAAGAGCTGCAGATCGGCGATCCCGCCGACTTCGCCACCGACGTCGGGCCGGTCATCGACGATGAAGCTCACGCGAATATCGTCGCCGATATCCAGCGCCTGAGACAGGAGGCGAAGACCTTGCTGGCGCCTTCCGCACAGACCACCCTGCCCCTTCTTGTCGCGCCGCATGTCTTCGAAATTGCGGACATGGCCGAACTGCGGCATGAAATCTTCGGCCCCGTATTGCATGTGCTGCGCTGGTCGGGCGATCCGCTGTCGATAATCGATCAGATCAATGCGCTGGGCTACGGCCTTACGCTGGGTTTGCAGACGCGCATCGACAGCCGGGCACAGGCGCTCGCCGCGCGCGCGCAGATCGGCAACGTGTACATCAATCGCAACATGATCGGCGCTGTCGTCGGCGTACAGCCTTTTGGTGGCGAGGGCTTTTCCGGTACCGGCCCGAAAGCGGGCGGGCCGCATTACCTGGCGCGCTTCTGCAGCGAGCAGACGGTGACGGTGAATACGACTGCGGCGGGCGGGAATGCAAGTTTGCTGGCGGGTCAGGCGGGTTTAGCTGGGGAGTAAAGTTCTCATATTCCAAAGGCATCCGCCAGAAGAACCGTCATTCCCGCGAAAGCGGGAATCCACCTCGTTGCACAAGTTCACTTATCACGTGGAAGTGGATTCCCGCTTTCGCGGGAATGACGAGAATTTAGTACGTAGGTAGAGAGAGATAAGGGTAAGGCGTTATCCCTTCTTCGTCTGCCGAAGCCTATGCTTCAAGCACCACATCAAGGAGTCCGCCGTGCAAAACCTCTCCTACGTCTCTCCGCAAGCCGACAGTCCCTGGGGCACTTTCCTCGCGCAGGTCGACAATGTCGTGCCGCACCTCGGTCATTTGTCGCGCTGGGTGGAAACGCTCAAGCATCCCAAGCGCTGTCTGATCGTCGATATTCCTATCGAGCTGGACAACGGCAGCGTGGCGCATTTCGAGGGCTATCGCGTACAGCACAATCTGTCGCGCGGACCGGGCAAGGGTGGCGTGCGTTTTCACCCCAAGGTGAATCTTGAGGAAGTGATGGCGCTGTCGGCCTGGATGACGGTGAAGAATGCGGCGGTCAATTTGCCCTATGGCGGCGCCAAGGGCGGCATCCGCGTCGATCCGAAACAGCTGTCGCTCAAGGAGCTGGAACGCCTGACGCGGCGCTACACCAGCGAGATCGGCCTGATCATCGGGCCGGACAAGGATATCCCCGCGCCCGACGTGAATACCAACGCGCAGATCATGGCCTGGATGATGGATACCTATTCCATGAACACCGGCTCGACGGCTACCGGCGTTGTTACTGGCAAGCCCATCCCGCTCGGCGGCTCGCTGGGCCGTGTTAACGCCACCGGCCGAGGTGTTTACGTGGTCGGCAGCTCAGTCGCCAACAAGCTGCAGATTCCGCTGCAGGGCGCGCGCATCGCAGTGCAGGGCTTTGGCAATGTCGGTTCGGTCGCGGCCAGTATGTTCGTCGAGAAAGGCTCGAAGCTGGTCTGCGTGCAGGACCATAGCGGCACATTGTTGAATGACAATGGTATTGATGTCGTGGCGCTCGTCGCGCATGTCAAGGCCACCGGCGCGGTAGCCGGCTTCACCGGCGCAGACCAGATCGATGAGGAAGATTTCTGGCGCGTGCCCAGCGACATACTGATTCCCGCTGCGCTCGAAGGGCAGATCAACAGCAAGCGCGCAAACAATCTATCCACTAAGATCGTTCTCGAAGGCGCCAACGGCCCGACCACCACGGCAGCAGATCTGCTGCTGCATGATAGAGGCATCATGGTCGTACCGGATGTGATCGCCAACGCTGGCGGCGTGATCGTTTCCTACTTTGAATGGGTGCAGGATTTCAGCTCGTTCTTCTGGACCGAAGACGAGATCTATCAGCGCCTGGACAAGATACTGCTCGGCGCGCTGGAGCACATCTGGCAGACCCACATCGATCTCGCCATCCCGCTGCGCACGGCGGCCTTCGTGGTGGCCTGCACGCGCGTACTCAATGCGCGTGAGGAACGCGGGCTGTACCCCTGAGATACCGGCAGCGATCGGGTATCAGCCGCGCCGGGCGGCTTCGATCTTCGCGATGTCGATCTTCCCCATCTGCATCATTGCGTCAAAAGCGCGTTTCGCTGCCGCGCGATCGGGATCGGTGATGGCGGCGATGAGCGCACGCGGAGTGATCTGCCACGACAGGCCCCACTTGTCCTTGCACCAGCCACATGCGCTTTCCTGGCCACCGTTGTTGACGATCGCGTTCCACAGGCGGTCGGTTTCGGCCTGGTCGTCAGTCGCAACCTGGAAGGAAAAAGCTTCGTCGTGCTTGAACGCGGAGCCACCGTTCAACCCGATGCAGGGGATGCCGATCACGGTGAATTCAACCGTCAGGACATTGCCCTGCTTGCCGTCGGGATAGTCGCCCGGCGCATGGTAGATCGCGCCTACCGTGCTATCCGGGAAGGTCCTGGCGTAGAACTGCGCGGCGTCCAGTGCTGTGCCGTCGTACCAGAGACAAATCGTGTTCTTGCTGGTCATATTCATTCTCCATTCGTGATTGATGCGTGCAATTCATCATGATTGCACAGTCATTCAAGTCACACGCTGGCAACTACGGGCGCGCATGCGTGTGCAAAGCAGAAAATTCCATTTCGTGACTCTTGCTGGAGTAGCAATGCCACTTTTGAGCCATTCGCTACCCACGTGAATGCGCCCGCGTCTGCCGGTCGTACGTCATATCCGATGGTTTGCGCATCAGTGTGCTTTTGCCGAACAGGCTTTCGACCAGATCGACAGCCAGTTTGGCCGTCTGATTGCGTACGTCCAGCGCCGGGTTGAGTTCGACCAGGTCGAGCGAGGCCAGCCGGCCCGTGTCGGCGATCATCTCCATGCACAGCTGCGCTTCACGATAGGTCGGGCCGCCGCGAACGGTCGTGCCGACACCAGGAGCGATATCCGCATCGAGAAAATCCACATCCAGACTCACGTGCAGATGCGTGTTGTCGTCGAGCCCGGCGAGCACACGCTGCATCACCTCGCGCATGCCCAACTCGTCGATGCTGCGCATATCGAAGACATCAATACCCACTTCGTTGACCAGTCGCTTCTCCCCAGGATCGACGCTGCGGATGCCGATCTCGAAAAGCTCGTCCGGGTGCACTGCGGGGATTTCGCCGCTGAGCCCGGTCAGCTCGGCCGGGCCATAGCCGCACAGGCAGGACACCGGCATGCCATGTATGTTGCCGCTCGGTGTGATGCTGGCCGTGTTGAAGTCGGCGTGCGCGTCGAGCCACAACACGCGCAGCTTGCGGCCGGTGGCGCGGCAATGACGCGAAACGGCCGAGATCGAACCGATGGCAAGACTGTGATCGCCGCCGAGCATCACGGGCACGCGTTGCGCCTGCAGCTCATGCAGGACAGCGTCATGCACGGCGTGTTCCCACAACCTGACCTCTTCGAGGTGACGAAAACCGCGATCGGCAGCGCGCTGCGGATTGGCCGGCCCGGTCAGATTGCCGCGATCGAGGACGTCGACGCCGAAGCTTTCCAGCGCCTCGGCGAGGCCGGCGACGCGCAGTGCTTCCGGCCCCATGCTGCAGCCGCGCTCGCTGGCGCCGATATCGGTCGGCACGCCGATCAGGCTGACCCGCGCGAGGGGGGCAGGAGGTCTTGGTGGTAGTTTGTACGGAGCATTCATGCTGCCAGCACTCCCTTCAATTGCGCCTGTGCTGTCGCAGGGGCCAGCAAGGCAAAAAGGTCTTTGGGATCGGCAAGCGCGGGAATCAGATCCAGCTGATGTCCTATGCCGAGCTCTTGGGCGGCATCGCGCATGAAGCGCAGCGCCGCGAAGTCTTCGAGGGCGAAGCCGACGGAGTCGAAGACCGTAATCTCGGTCGTATGACGACGGCCTGCAGCGTGGCCACCCAGCACCTGCCACAGTTCGGTCACCGCAAAATCTGCCGGCAGTTGCTGGATTTCTCCTTCAGCGCGTGTCTGCGGTTCGTACTCGACGAAGACGCTGGCTGCCCGCAGGACATCGGCATGCAGCTCGGTCTTGCCGGGGCAGTCGCCGCCGACCGCATTGATGTGCATGCCCGGCGCGATCATTTCCGGCGTCAGAATGGTGGCGCGGGCCTTGTCGGCCGTAATCGTGGTCACGATATCCGCTCCTTCCACTGCTGCCGCTACGCTGTTACAGGCAGCAATTTGCATTCCGCTGCGTTCGAGATTGCGCATCAGTTTGGCCGTCGCGGCCCTATCGACATCAAACAGACGCAGCGTGTCGATGCCCAGCAGATGGTGGAAGGCCAATGCCTGGAATTCGCTTTGCGCGCCATTGCCGATCAACGCCATCGATCTGCTGCCGGCGCGCGCCAGCACACGGGCTGCAAGCACCGAAGTCGCTGCGGTGCGTAGCGCCGTCGTCAGCGTCAGCTCGCTGAGCAGCCTTGGCAGGCCGGTATTCACATCGGCCAGCACGCCAAAGGCCATCACCGTCGGCAGGCCGAAACGGTAGTTGCCGGGATGGCCATTGACGTACTTGAAGGAGTAGCTGTGCGCGTCGGCAACCGGCATCAGTTCGATCACACCCTGAGCCGAATGGCTGGCTGCGCGCGCAGATTTTTCAAACTCGGGCCAGCGCAGGAAGTCGTCGCGAATATAGTCGACCATGGCTGCCAGGCAGGCGTCCAGACCCTTGCAGGCAACGATGTGCGCAACGTCGGCGGCGCTCAGAAACAGGGTGCCGGTGGATGCTTCGTGGCATTGCCCGCTGCGATGCTTGCGTTGTTCGTGTCGATGTTTGTGTACTTCTTTCATGTTCACACCTGCATTGAGCGGTCTCTCAATTCAGTGTGGTTCATTGACAAGACAATTCAAATCGTCAATAACTTGTAATATCAGCCAGAAAATTGACGTTGTGTCAGCCAATGCTGACAGTTTGATCAATCTGACCTTCGAGGCCCTGCATGGACGCTACAGACCAGAAACTGCTTTCGCTGCTGCGGGTGGATTGCCGCATGAGCGTCGCGTCGCTCGCGCAAAAGCTGGGCGTATCGCGCGGCACGGTGAGCAATCGCATCGCCAAACTCGAGGATGCGGGGATCATTGTCGGTTACACGGTCAGGCTACGCCCTGATTCGCAGCCCGACGAAATCAGGGCATGGATGTGTATTGCGGTGCAGGGCAACGAGGCGCGCCGTGTCATCGCCAGCCTGCTTGGCGAAGCGGGCGTCGCCACCCTGCACGACACCAATGGCCGCTGGGATCTTCTGGCCGAGCTGCGCGCGCAGAACCTGGCAGAGCTGGCCAAGGTTCTCGAGCGTGTCAGGCTCATAAAAGGCATCAGCAATACGGAGACCAGTATTCACCTGGAGACGTATCGGCTGTCGTGAATCGACGGCGGGATTCACTTCTGGGCTGGCCCGGTTTGGCGGCACGCCGGATGCTGCATGTCAGACATCACTTATTCAAAAGGAGCAGGCCATGAATCAGCAGATGTCGACAGACAAATCAGGCAATCGAAGCGTTCTCAAGCCCGCCGGCCATGACGAAATTGGCGTCGCCGTCGGTACTGCCGGCGGCATCACCGCCGGAGCACTGGTAGGCGGTATTGCGGCTGGCCCGGCCGGCGCAGTGGTGGGTGCCGCCATAGGTGCCGCCGCCGGCGGTGTGGGCAGCAGGGCATTGCTTGAAGGATTCGACAGCGCGCCTGTCGATGCTCATTGGCACGCCCGCTTCGCAGAAGAACCCTACTACGACCGCGACATGCGCTACGAGGACTACGCGCCGGCCTACCGCATTGGCGCCGCTGCGCGCGTGGCTCATCCGCAAGCCCGGTTCGAGGATGCCGAGCCGGTCATGCAAAACGAGTACCCGGGCGCACGCGGTGAATCGCGGCTGGCCTGGGAACGGGCCAGGGAAGCGGCACGTGCCTCGTTCCATACCGAGTACTTCTGAAGTGCTCGGTGATCGCACCGCTGGTACCTGCCATGTTCCCGGACGATCAGTTCAGACATCGTCATTCCGGCCTTCGCCGGAATGACGTATGACAATGGGAAATCATGGACAGCCTCTTGCAGGCCACCGTACTGCCCTGCTATTCCTCCGTGTCGCGGCTCGGCGTGATGACTGGCTTCACATTGGTTTCGGTCAGCTCGGGTGAGCAGTACTCGATGAAGGCGTAGGCGAACCCGCGCAGGTAGTGGCCGCGGCGCACGGCGATGCGTGTCGTGTTCTGCTCGAAGAGGTGAGCGGAATCGAGCAGGCGCAAGCCCTTGTCGCGATCCGGGATGAAGGCGACCGAGGCGATGATGCCGACGCCCAGCTCAAGCTCGACATAAGTCTTGATGACATCCGCATCGAGCGCAGACATCACGATATCGGTAGCAAGGCCGGCGCGTGCGAAGGTCTGGTCGATGCGTGCACGGCCGGTGTAGCCCTCGTGATACGTGATGAGCGGGTATTCGGCGATGGCATCCAGCGTGAGTGGATCGATCTGCGTGAGCGGATGGCCTTCGGGCACGATGACGCTGTGATGCCAGCTGTGGAACGGGAAGGTGGCGATATCGGGTTGATTCTCCAGCGCTTCGGTGGCGATGCCGATATCGGCGTCGCCGGCCTGCAGCATCGAGACGATCTCCGCCGGGCTGGCCTGGTGCAATTCGAGATGCACTTTGGGATAAGCCTGCTTGAAACGCGTGACCACTTGCGGCAACACGTAACGCGCCTGGGTGTGTGTCGTCACGACAGTGAGCTTGCCTTCGTCGCGTTGCGAGAACTGTTCGGCGAGCCGTTTGATATTGCGTGCGTCGAGCAGCATGCGCTCGACGATGCCGACCAGTTCCTTGCCCGGATCGGTGAGGCCCAGCAGGCGCTTGCCACGGCGCACGAAGAGCTCGATGCCGAGTTCGTCTTCCAGATCCTTGATGTGTTTGCTGACGCCGGACTGCGAGGTGAACAGCGCGTTGGCGACCTCGGTCAGGTTGAAATTCTGGCGGACTGTTTCGCGGATGATGCGCAATTGCTGGAAGTTCATTGATCAACTCCTTGGATTTCGTAGGTTGGGGTGAGCGCAGCGATGCCCAACGCTTCACGGTGATGCACACGCTGCGCATTCTTTACCGACAGATGTTGGGCATCGCTGCCCTCACCCCAACCTACGTTCATGTGGATTGCTCGAAGACCTTGAGCTGCGATGGAACCAGACGCACGCGGCTACCTTCGGCGAGCGAGAGTTCGCGCACGCGCACGCGGCTGACCTCGACCTCGACGTGGGCGGGTGCGCCGCTATTCGTGTCGCCTTCGAGTTCGATACGCGAAGTTCCGCCAAAGTTGAGGATACGCACGACTGTTGCGGCAATGCCCTCGACATTCGGCGCCTCGAGCACGATGTCGAGTTCATGCGGACGCGCAAAGGCGATCACTTCCGCACCATTCGATAGGGGTTCGTCATGACGGTGCGCGTGCCCAGCCAGATTCACGTGCTCGCCGTCGACGCGGCCATGGAACAGATTGACCGAGCCGAGGAAGCCATACACGAATGGCGTAGCCGGGCTGTCGTATACCTCGTCCGGTGTACCGATCTGTTCGACATGCCCCTTGTTCATGAGCACCACACGGTCAGCGACCTCGAGTGCTTCTTCCTGATCGTGCGTGACGAAAATACTCGTGATGTGCAGCTCGTCATGCAGCCGGCGCAGCCATCTGCGCAGCTCCTTGCGGACCTGCGCGTCGAGCGCGCCGAAAGGCTCGTCGAGCAACAGCACGCGCGGTTCAACGGCCAGTGCGCGCGCCAGCGCGATGCGTTGCCGCTGACCACCGGAGAGTTGCGAGGGGAAACGGTCGGCGAGCCAGTCGAGCTGCACCAGATCCAGCAGATCATGCACTTTCCTGCGAATCACGGAATCACTCGGGCGCTCGCTGCGTGGCTTGACACGCAGGCCGAAGGCAACGTTGTCGAACACGGTCATGTGACGAAACAGTGCGTAATGCTGAAACACGAAACCGACCTGCCGCTCACGCACATGCGTGTCGGAAGCGTCCTCCCCTTCGAGCAGCACCGAGCCGCTGTCGGCCGATTCGAGGCCGGCGATGATGCGCAGCAATGTCGTCTTGCCGCAGCCTGATGGCCCGAGCAAGGCAACGAGTTCGCCGCCGGGAAAATCCAGGCTGACGTTATCGAGGGCGACGAACTCGCCGAAGCGCTTGTCGATGTTCTTGACGGCTATGCTCATTTCAATTCACTCCCGCTCTTGGCGTAACTGCTGCATTCAGGCGACTCAGTACCTCAGGTGTGTCCTGTACTGCGCCATGTGACAATTGTCTTGTCATGTTCCATTCGACCCATGTCTTGATGACCAGCGTAATCAGCGCCAGCATGGCCAGGAGCGACGCCACTGCGAAGGCCGCCGACATCTTGTATTCGTTGTAGAGAATCTCGATATGCAGCGGCATGGTGTTGGTGTAACCGCGGATATGACCGGACACTACCGACACCGCGCCGAACTCACCCATGGCGCGCGCATTGCAAAGCACCACGCCATAGATCAGGCCCCATTTGATGTTCGGCAAGGTCACATGCCAGAAGGTCTGCCAGCCGTTGGCGCCGAGCACGATGGCTGCCTCTTCCTCTTCCCTGCCCTGCGCCTGCATCAAAGGAATCAGCTCGCGCGCCACGAAGGGAAAAGTCACGAAGATGGTGGCCAGCACGATGCCTGGAATCGCGAAGATGATCTTGATGTCATGCGCCTGCAGCCACGGGCCGAACCAGCCTTGCGCGCCGAACATCAGCACGTAGATCAGGCCTGACACGACCGGTGATACCGAGAATGGCAGGTCGATGAGCGTAGTCAGTAGCTGCTTGCCGCGGAAATCGTATTTGGCAATCGTCCACGCAGCCGCGACACCGAACACCAGGTTGAGTGGCACAGCGATGCCGGCGGCAATCAGTGTGAGCTGTATCGCAGAGAGCGCATCGTCATCGATAAGCGCGGCGAAATAGGCTTCCCAGCCCTTCTTCAAGCCTTCCGAAAAAACGACTGTCAGCGGTAGCAACAGGAACAGTGCGAAGAACAGCAGCGAAATACCGACGATGGTCCACTTGAGCCATGGCGCTTCGCTGGTGGCGGGATTGTCCTCGTAATGCTTCGCTGCGGAATGAACGTGTAGTGCACCTGCGCCAGCCATTACGCACGCCCTCCCGCATTTTGTCCGATTCGACGCGTGCTCCACGCCTGCAGCGCATTGACCAGGAAGAGCAGCGCAAACGATGCCACCAGCATGACCACGGCAATCGCCGTGGCACCGGCATAGTCATACTGTTCGAGTTGAGTAATGATCATCAGCGGCGTGATCTCCGACACCATTGGAATATTGCCGGCGATGAAGATCACTGAACCGTACTCGCCGACAGCGCGGGCAAAGGCCAGCGCAAATCCTGTAAGCAGTGCTGGCAGAACGAGCGGAAAGATGACGGTACGGAATGTGATCCAGCGCTCGGCGCCCAGGCTTGCTGCTGCTTCTTCGAGTTCTGTTTCCAGGTCTTCGAGAATCGGCTGTACCGTGCGCACCACGAAAGGCAGGCCGATGAAGATCAGTGCGACCAGCACACCGAGGGGGGTGTAAGCGACCTTGATGCCGAGCGGCAACAACAACTGGCCCAGCCAGCCTTTGGGTGAGTAGACCGCCGACAGCGCAATGCCCGCCACGGCAGTGGGCAGGGCGAAGGGCAGATCGACAAGCGCATCGACCAGTCTCTTGCCGGGAAAGCGATAACGCACCAGCGACCACGCCAGCAGGAAGCCGAAAACCGTATTGATGGCCGCCGCCAGCAGCGCCGCGCCAAAGCTCAGACGATACGAGGCCAGCACACGTGGCGCCGTGACCACCTCCCAGAAACGCTCCAGCGTCATGGTCGTCGTCTTCAGGAAGATCGCCGCCAGCGGGATCAGCACGATCAACGAGAGATAGCCGAGCGTATAACCGAGCGTCAGATTGAAGCCGGGCAGCACGCGCACTTTGCGAGTCGCGCTCATGTCGGGCCTTCAGGGAACACGCACATTTCGAGAAATCCTTATACGAAAGACGCGAGTCTAGAGGCCACTCCTTAGAAAAATAACCAATAAAACCTACGGTGCTTATTCGAAAAAGTGCAATAGACCGAGTTGTGGAAAGGCAAATGCTGAAACCTTGATAAGCATCGGAAAACAAAAGCGTTGGACTGGCGCCGGGATTTTCCTAGCATGTGTGCTCACAGCAAGGAGAGGAGTGCCATGCCAACATCACGATGTTTGACGACCCGCGAACTGAATGCCCTGCGCGTCGCGCTCGACAAGCGCCACATCACGGTCGAGGACGTGGCCACCCTCGACTACGCGCGTCTTGTGCGCACGCCCGGCCTGGGCCGCAAGAGCATTGCCAATATCCGCGAATGGCTGGCCGGGCAGGGGCGTCATCTGTGCAATGACGAAGAGCCGGATGCCGGCCCGAGCGTCGACAACGGTGACGTGCGCGTTATCGAACGCGCAATTGCCTGCCTGCAGGAGCGGGGTTATACCGTGTTGCCGCCGCAGGTGTGAGCGGGTGTGGGAAGTACGTTGGTGGAACCCTCGACACGCACGAGCAACAATCCAGAGATCCTGTTGATGTCCAGAATTCGCGGCAACGAGACTGGCACTGTTGCAGCCGTTCGCCCCGAGTGCCGCGTAGCGGTTTATCGAGGGGTGGGTCGATCACGCGCCGGCTTCGATACACCGGCGCGGTATCCGGCCCGAACGGACTGCCGTGATTTACGAAGACATCATAATCGGCGCCAATGCACGGGCGCTTTCACGCACTACTGGAACTCGACGCGCGCAGCGCTTGTGCCGCGCATCGGGCCGCATGTTGCCGATCGCCAGAGATCGAGTCGAACCGCTTCTGTACCATTGCCACGATAGCGGGCGGCGCGAGCTCGGGGCGACCGCCAGCGAACGGCGGTGCCGCTGCGTACTCCATACCCAGCAGTACCGCTTGTGCATGATTATCGCCAGCGATTTCTGCCATAAGCGTAAGTGCCATGTCGATGCCTGCCGTTACACCGCCACCGGTGAAAATATTGCCGTCGCGGACGACACGTGCCGGGTCTGGCGTGACGTTGTCAAATTCGCCCAGCAAGTCGCGCCAGGCCCAGTGGCAAGCTGCGCGTTTGCCATGCAGCAATCCGGCAGCGGCCAGCAGCAGCGAACCCGAACACACCGAGGTGACGAACTGTGCGGTCGCGGCAAGCCTGCGTAGTTCGGCGAGAAAACCGGTGTGCTGCATCATTGGCGTGACGCCATAACCGCCCGGCACACACAGCACGGCGCAGCGCTCGATGTCCGCCAGGCGCTGGGTATCGAAACGGAGCCCGCCATCTGCCTGCACCGGCCCACCTTCGGGTGAGCCCAGCACGCATTGCGCGCCCGGCAGTTTTGAAAGCACCTCGTGCGGACCGGTGAAATCGAGCTGTGTGACATCTGGAAAAATGGGGAAAACAATCGGGAAGGGCGTGGTCATGTGCGGCTCCAATGGATGCAGGACGTTGGCAGTAGCGTCAGGATGAGCCAGGCCGCCGATGGCTGCAATGACACATATCCCACTTTTCATGCCATGCTCCGGCAATGCCGCATCGCATCGCCTTCCTCGTCTTCAAGGATTTCCAGCTTCTCGATATCGCGGGGCCCCTGAGTGCTTTCGAGATCGCCGAGCGCGTGCGGCCGGGCAGTTATGTGTGGCGCATCGTTGCGGCGGAAGCGGGCGCCGTCATGGCTTCATCGGGGATTGCATGGTCTGCCCGGGCTCTGCCTCGTGCAGGCTCGGTCGATACTGTGGTCGTGGCAGGCGGTGACGGCGTGAATGCCGCTTTTGGTGACGCCAGAACTCTCGCCTGGGTACGCCGCATGGCGCGCAGCAAGGCCCGCATCGCCAGCGTATGCAGCGGCAGTATGTTGCTGGCGGCTGCAGGCGTCCTGGATGGGAAAACCGCCACCACGCACTGGTATCGAACCCGCGAGTTTCGAGAGCTCTTTCCACAGGTCACGCTCGATGCCGACAGGATATTCGTCAACGACGGACAGATCTGGACATCAGCCGGCATCTGTGCGGGCATCGATCTGGCGCTGGCACTGATCGCATTCGACCTGGGCGACGCCGTTGCACGCCATGTCGCTAAACAGCTTGTCGTGTACTACCGCAGACCGGGCGGCCAGTCGCAGTTCTCGGCGCTGCTCGACATGGCGCCTGCGCAGGGGCGTTTTTCTGCATTGCTGGGCCATGTGCGCAGTACGCTCGCCGAGCGCCACAGCGTGACTGATCTTGCGGAGCGCATGTGCATGAGCTCTCGGCATTTCGCACGTGCATTCCTTACAGAGACCGGCACCACGCCTGCGCATGCGGTCGAGCGGCTGCGTGTCGAGACGGCGCGTGCCACGCTGGAAAGCGGCACGACGTCGGTTCAACGTGTGGCTTTGTCGTGCGGCTTTGGTAATGCAGAACGCATGCGGCGCAGTTTTATACGGCTGCTCGGTGTGTCGCCGTCGGCGCTGAAGTCACAGCAATGAAACGTAGGGCGCAGTGCCAACTGCGCCGTATCTTTTCGACATCATTCGGCGCAGTTGGCACTGCGCCCTACACTGGACTTCTTGTACTGTGCGTGCCATCGCCGCTTCTCCAGGCAGCACCATCGGATCCAATCTGCAAAGCTTCTGTCGTGACGGATGCTTTAGCCGATAATGTCGGGTTGCGCCTTCAACAATCCAACCGGGATCGATCTCGATATGTTCCAGCGACTCACCACTGCGGCTTGTGCCGTAGATTGGCTTCTTGCGCTCTTGTTTACCCAGGCAGGCATGTTCCTGGTGGGAAAGGCACATGCGGATGCAGGCAGGGGCGGACCGGTGCAGGAGTTTGTGCCCGGCATGTCCACCGGCAGCCTTGCAATGCTGGCCCTGATTCTGGCGGCGTCACTGATACTTCATGGATTCTGGTGCTGGCGCCAGTTCAAGACGCTCGGCGCCGTGCATTCACCCAAGCCCATGCAAATTGCATTGATGCTGGGGGCACCGCTGGCCGCTCTGGCCATTGGCGTCGTGCTGGCAATTCTCCACCGCTGAGGCCAGGGTCTAGGCCTGCGCTGTTGTTCTGGTAGTGCCCGGCGCGGGCACGAGGCTCACGTCTCCTGATGGAATGCCATTGGCGGCCCAGCGGTCGAGCTCTTCCATGATGGCCTTGTGCGTTTGCTGGCTGATCTCTGGCAGCTTGCCGCCGAGCATGGCCTGGGCTTCATCGAAGCCTTTCTGAATCGCCGCGCGGAAGGTCTCGATCTTTGCCGGATCGTTGCCGATGCCGAACTTCGCAAAGTTCAGGATGCGCTCGGCCGTTTTCTGTACGCCGAATTCGCCATCCGGAGCGATATCGGCCTTGGCTTTTTCGATGGTCGCCGGGTCAGCAGTCAGTTTCTGCTCACCGCTCACCACCTTGTCGATCGCCAGGCCTTGCTGTTCGAGCAAGGGCCGCAGAAAGGCCATGAACTCGTCGACCTTCTGCTTCGAGTCCGACAACAAGGTCGCCAGATCCGGTCGTTCCGTTTCGAGCTTGGTCCGCGGATCGGCATACGTCGAGTCAGGCGCGATTGCACCCGTCAACGTGACACGTTCCTGCGGCGTATTTGTGCCGCCTGTGGCTGTGCCAGAGGTTGAGCTGGTGCTTGCACCGGGCTGCCTCACGACAGGCGTCGTGCTCGGCGTGTTCAGGGTGGGAAGCTGGATAGACATGATGCGTACCTCTCATGGCAACCATCTTCAGATCATGATGTCCGTCGCAGGTGCGACGCGCATGTGATGCCTGATCTGGAAACGGACAAGACAGTTAACACCATACCCGCTGCTTGCTGCTGACAGGTGAACGAGTTGAATGATCTTGAATGCCTCTGTTATTTATAGCCCATGCATCATCGCGGCATTGTGGTGTCTCTTTGCTCGCAACAAGCGCTCCCGCCAGATTATCGCTGTGAGCGATAAGCTTGATATGCCCGTAAACGCGTCATCATCCGCAAAATCCGTTAGCGTTGATGTCAGGGCGCGCGAAGGTTTTGCGACGCAGGCAATGCTTCGATATCAGAGGCTTTTACCGCAATGAACGGAAAGGAAGTGTTTCGTGGCTAGTTATGGTTTTCTCGGTCTGGGCATCATGGGTAATGCAATGGCGGCGAATCTGCTGCGTGCCGGCTTCGACGTCACGGTGTGGAATCGCACTGCTGCACGTTGTGCGCCGCTGGTGGCGCTCGGTGCGAAACAAGCAGCAACACCGCGTGAGGTCGCCGCCAATTGCGACATCACCATCGCCATCCTTGCCGACCCGGCTGCGGCGCGCGAGACCTGTTTCGGCGTGGACGGTGTGCTCGCAGGCATCGGTGACGGCCGTGGCTACATTGACATGTCCACCGTCGACGATCAGACGGCGCGAGACATCGGCGCAGCCATCGCACAACGCGGCGGGCGCTTCCTCGAAGCGCCCGTGTCCGGCACCAAGAAACCCGCTGAAGACGGTACGTTGATCATCCTCGCCGGCGGCGAGCGCGGCCTGTTCGACGATGCAGGCCCGGCTTTCGAAAAACTCGCCAAGAAAAGTCTCTACCTTGGCGAACTTGGCCAGGGCGCACGCATGAAGCTCGTCGTCAACATGATCATGGGCTCCATGCTGACGGCATTGGGCGAAGGTCTCGCCCTGGGCCTCAAGGGAGACCTCGACGGCGCACAGATTCTCGAAGTGATCGACGCCGGCGCGATGTCCTGCCCGATGTTCAAGGGCAAGGGCCCGATGTTGCTGGCAGAGAACTACACCACCAGCTTCCCGCTCAAGCATATGCAGAAGGACCTGCGGCTTGCTCTGGCGCTCAGTGAAGAGCTCGGCCAGACCTTGCATGCAGCAAGTGCCACGAACGAGCTCTTCAAGCGCGCGAGCATTGCCGGCCATGGCGACGAAGATATCGCGGCGGTCTACCGTGTCATAAAGTAGCCTGGATAAGGCCGCAGGCCGTAATCCGGGGGAGGATATCACTCAACTTCTCCACACGAGGACACCACAAAGGCATACTCCTACGATGCCCGACTACCGTCGCCACCGCTTGCCCGGTGGCACCTATTTTTTTAGGGAATTACATACTTGACTTGCAGAACGGCAAATCATGTTTGGAAATTCGATTTCGGCCAAAGACGCGTCATTCCCGCGAAAGCGGGAATCCACTTCTACGTGAGGCCTGTGCCAGCGAGTGGATTCCCGCTTTCGCGGGAATGACGAAAATTGGGGCGTTGCAAATCAAGTATGTAGTTCCCTTTTTTTACCCACAATCTCCTCGAACGCAAGAGCGCCCTGCTCGTCGAGCACATTGACTTGCTGCGTGAATCAGTACGTGCCGTAAGGGCTCAGCGTCCTTTCCACATCGACGCATGGGTCGTGTTACCCGACCACATGCACGCTGTCTGGACCTTGCCAGAAGGCGATGCCGATTACTCTGGCCGTTGGCGCGCCATCAAGATCGCCTTCTCCAAAGGGTTGCCGAGAACAGAGCGGCTTTCCGCTGCACGCTTCGCGCAAGGCGAACGCGGCATCTGGCAGCGGCGTTTCTGGGAGCACACTATTCGCGACGATGCAGATTATGCTGCCCACATTGACTATGTGCATATCAATCCACTCAAGCATGGTCACGTTCAATGCGTAGTCGATTGGCCGTATTCCTCGTTTCATCGGGCTGTTGCGCAGGGTATCTACATGGCAGATTGGGGCGGGGAGATTCCGGATCTAACAGCAGGTGAGAGATAGAGGGATGCAGGGAGCCCGCCCTCTTTGCCAGCTGCAGGCATTCCCAACGTCGGATTACGCCTGCGGCTCATCCAACCTACTCCCATGGGATGAGTCCGCAAGCCGTAATCCGGTGTAACGCTGTCTTACTTCGGCTGCGGCGTCAGACGTAGATAAGGCTTCACTGCCTTGTAACCCTGCGGGAAGCGGCGCTTGATTTCTTCCGGGTCCTGTAACGACGGAACGATGACAACATCATCGCCCTGCTTCCAGTTGCCGGGTGTGGCGACGGCGTGCTTGTCGGTGAGTTGCAGCGAGTCGATGACGCGCAGGACCTCATCGAAATTGCGGCCGGCGCTGGCCGGGTAGGTGATGATCAGGCGAACCTTTTTCTTCGGATCGATGATGAACAGCGAGCGCACCGTCAGCGTGGCGTTCGCTTCGGGGTGGATCATGTCGTAGAGCTGCGCGACCTTGCGGTCGGCGTCGGCAATGATCGGGAAGTTGACCTGTGTGTCCTGCGTTTCGTTGATGTCGTTGATCCAGCGCAGGTGCGATTCGACCGGGTCGACCGAAAGGGCGATGGCCTTGACGTTGCGCTTGGCGAATTCGTTCTTGAGCTTGGCCGTGAGGCCCAGCTCGGTGGTGCATACCGGCGTGAAGTCGGCCGGGTGCGAGAACAGCACGCCCCAGCTGTCGCCGAGCCATTCGTGAAACTGGATGGGCCCCTCGGACGAGTCCTGTTGAAAGTCCGGGGCGGTGTCACCTAGATGCAGACTCATATCGATTCTCCTTTCGGTTCATTCCAGACCGCGAGTTCGCGGCGTAACTGGTCTTTCCTCGCACGGTCACGCCGTGCTTGCGTATGCGTCCGGTCACTACCACCGCCGAGCTGACCCAGTGGCAGATCGGCCTGGGTACGGCGTAGCTGCTCGAAAATCAGCATGCCTTCCGGCCACGGGCCGAAGCCTGCATCGACGTTGATGTGGCCCGCGGCGCCGATGTTGATGAAGCGGCTACCCCAGTTGTCGGCCAACCAGGCAGCACGCATCAGGCGTACCCACGGGTCGTTGGTGCTGGCCACGACCACGCTTGGAAAGCCGAGGTTGTGGCCAGGAACGATTTCCGTTACCTCGAATTTTTCGGGATCGGCAGGTGCCACGAACATGGCGCCCGCAATGCGGTCGCGATAGTCCCAGGCCGCATGCGCGGCGGCGAGGCAGCCGAAGCTGTGCGCGACGATCCACACATGGCCCTTGGCGCGATCGAGTTGCTGACGCACCGAGCCGGCCCAGCGCGCGAGCTGGGGTGAATTCCAGTCGCTCTGCTCGACGCGCACGCATTCCGGCAGCTGTGCCTCGAACCAGCTTTGCCAGTGCGCGGGCCCACTGCCTTGCAGGCCGGGAACGATCAGGATTGTCATTGGTGCGTTATAGCAAACCAGGTGTCAGATGGTGGCAATCGAAACTTCAGTCGATTTGACCAGCGCTACCACTTCGGTGCCGACACGTAGCCCCAGGTCGTCGACCGAGCGCGTGGTGATGACCGAGGTGACGATGCCGGAAGCGGTTTGCACGTCGATCTCGCTGACGACATCGCCCCGAACGATTTCCTTGATGGTGCCGCGAAACTGGTTGCGTACATTGATGGCTTGAATGCTCATTGCATGATTCCTTTCAGTGAAACTACAAGAAAACAGATGATTCAGTTCGACGCTGCTCGTAGCTCGTAGCTCGTAGGGTGGGTTTGCGAAGCAACCCACCGTCGGTGCAACATTGTGGTGGATTGTCGCTCCGCTCCGAACCCACCCTACACAGCCCAGCGAACCTGATCGACCGTGCGATGCAGCGAGACGTCGCCCGCATGCTCCGTGCCGGGATTCTTCTCGTCAGGCGCCTGTTGCAGCACGCGACGCAATACCTGTTCTTCCAGCGCCGCAAACGCCGCATGCCCGCGATGACGCGGACGCGGCAGATCGATACGCAGATCCAGCGTGATCTGGCCCTCGTCGATCAGCACCACACGGTCGGCCAGCGCAATGGCTTCGCTGACGTCGTGGGTGACGAGCAGGGCGGTGAAGCCGTGTTCGCGCCATAGCGATTCGATCAGCGCGTGCATTTCAATACGCGTCAGCGCGTCGAGTGCGCCGAGCGGTTCGTCGAGCAGCAGCAGGCGCGGCTTATGCACCAGTGCGCGTGCCAATGCGACGCGCTGACGCTGGCCACCGGAGAGGCGTGCTGGCCATTCGTGGCGGCGTTCGCGCAAACCCACCTGACCGAGCACATGCTCGGCATCGATCTGCCTGGCAGGCGGCAGGCCGAGGGCGACGTTGTCGACGATGCGCTTCCACGGCAGCAGGCGCGAGTCCTGGAACATGATGCGTGTTTCATGACGCGAATCCTGCTCGTGACCATCGTAGTGCAGTTGCCCTTCCTGCCCGGATTCGAGGCCCGCCACGAGGCGCAGCAAGGTGCTCTTGCCGCAGCCACTGCGGCCCACGATGGCGACGAACTCGCCCGGTTCGATATCGAGATCGACGCCCTTGAGCACTTCGCGTTCGCCGTAGCGTTTATGCACGCCGCGTACTGAAAGGGCGATGCCAATAGTATTGGCAACTGCGGCACGACTGGCGACGGCACTGTTTTCTTCAAGATTGATTTGCATATTTTTTCTGCAGGTCAGCTCGTGAATCAGGCACTGGCGTAGTTGGGATTCCAGCGCAGCCAGAAACGCTCCAGGCTGCGTGCGACCACGTCCGCCAGCTTGCCGAGCAGCGCGTAGAGCAGGATGCCGACCAGCACGATGTCGGTACGCAGGAACTCGCGTGCATTCATTGTCATGTAGCCGATGCCTTCGGTTGCGGAGATGGTTTCCGAGACGATCAGCAGCACCCACATGAAGCCGAGCGCGAAGCGCAGCCCGACGAGAATGGAGGAGAGCGCACCCGGAAATATGACGTCGCGATACAGCCGCCAGCCGCTCACGCCATAGCTCCTGGCCATTTCGATCAGTGCCGGGTCGACCGAGCGGATGCCGTGATAGGTATTGAGATATAGCGGGAAGAACACGCCAATCGCCACGATGAAGATCTTCGCCGCCTCATCGATGCCGAACCACAGGATGACCAGTGGAATCAACGCCAGCGGCGGCACATTGCGAACCATCTGCAGCGTCGTGTCGAGGAGCACTTCAGCACGGCGGAACGTGCCGGTAATGAGTCCGAGCACGAGGCCCGCGCCGCCACCGATAGCCAGACCCGTGAAAGCGCGGCGCGTGCTGACGAGCACGTGGTGATGCAGCTCGCCGGAACGCAGCAATTCCCAGCCTGATTTGAAGATGCTGGCGGGCTCAGGCAGCACGCGACTGGACAGCCAGCCGATGCGTGCCGAGAGCTCCCACAAGGCGATCAACAGCACGGGAATTACCCAGGGCAGCAGGCGATCAAACAGAACTTTCTTTTTTGTCGTGCTCATTTTCTGTATCCAGCAATTACATCGTCATTCCCGCGAAAGCGGGAATCCACTTCTAGGTGAGTTCGGTGCCAATGAGTGGATTCCCGCCGCACCCTCTCCCCCAACCCCCGCTCCGCGCCCCACGGTCGGCACTGCATTGCCGACCGGCTGCGCAAGCGGGTTGCATACAACCCGAACCCCTTGCTTCGCCCCGCAAGCGGGAGAGGGGAGCGTTGTGCAGCTTTGCTGTCCGTAAAGATGGCGGGAATGACGGTCAACTGGCTGACGCCCTTGGCACGTAATGGTTGCCAATAACCTCACCAAACGGACCGGTGAGTTTCTGACCTGGTAACTTGTCGCTTGCCCCATGCTCCAGCGGGAGAAGCGGAAAAACCAGTTCCGCAAAACGATAAGCCTCTTCGAGATGCGGGTAGCCGGACAGGATGAAGGTGTCGGCGCCCACATCGGCGTACTCCTGCAACCTGGCAGCTACTTGTTGTGGATTGCCGACCAGCGCGGTGCCCGCGCCGCCGCGAACGAGGCCGACACCCGCCCACAGGTTGGGGCTGATCTCGAGATCGGCACGGCTACGCTTGGCGCCGCCTGCATGCAATGCCGCCATGCGGCGCTGACCTTCCGAATCCATCTTCGCGAACGCCGATTGCGCGCGGTCGACGGTCTCGTCATCGAGGCGGCTGATCAGATCTTCCGCCGCGGCCCAGGCCTGCTCTTCCGTTTCGCGCACGATCACATGCAGACGTACGCCAGCCGTGATGCTGCGGCCACGCCTGGCGGCGCGCGCTTTCACATCGGCAACTTTCCTGGCCACTTCGGCGGGTGGCTCGCCCCATGTCAGATAGGTGTCGACATGTTCGGCTGCGAGATCGTGCGCCGCATCCGAAGAGCCGCCGAACCACACTGGTGGATACGGCCGCTGGATCGGCGGATAGAGCAGCTTGGCGCCCTTCACCGCGAGATGCTTGCCTTCGTAGTCGTAGCCCTCGCTGTCGTGGCTATGCGTAATGATCTCGCGCCAGATGCGGATGAATTCCTCCGATGCTTCATAGCGCTCGGCATGCGAACTGAATACGCCGTCGCCGGCCAGTTCATTCGGGTCGCCGCCGGTGACCAGGTTGACCAGCAGGCGGCCACCGGAGAGCCGGTCGAAGGTGGCTGCCGTGCGCGCGGCAAGGCTTGGTTGCACCAGGCCGGGACGCAGCGCCACGAGGAAGCGCAGATTCTTCGTCGCACCGATCAGGCTGGACGTGACCACCCACGGGTCTTCGCAGGAGCGGCCGACCGGCGTGAGCACGCCGTAGTAACCGAGGTTATCGGCTGCCTGCGCGATCTGCCGCAGGTAGTCGTAACTGACCTCGCGCGCACCATCGCTGGTGCCGAGGTAGCGGCTGTCGCCGTGAGTGGGAAGAAACCACAGTACTTTCATTTTGCAAGCCCTCAACGATCCGCCGGCCTCAGCGCTTGGCGGCCAGCGTGGCGTCCTTGACCTTGATCGGTGCCGGGATGAGTTTCAGCTCGGCAAACGTGTCGGCGATCTTCTGCTGCGCATCGAGCACCTTGTCGTCGAGCGGATGCACACCTTGCGGGTAGCGGCCCAGGCTCTGCTCCAGCACATCGGTGGGCAGGCCCTGGATCGGTGAGAGCTGTGCAGCGGCTTCCTTGATGTTTTTCGCCACCCAGGCGCCCTGCGTGCTCACTTCGTCGAACAGCACTTTGGTCACGTCGGGACGCTTGGTGGCGAACTCGCGCTCGGCGAGGAAGAACTGGTGATTATTGGCAATGCCAACAGCATTGGTCAGCACGCGTGCGCCGGTCTGCTTTTCCGCAGCCGAGGTGAAGGGGTCCCAGATCACCCAGGCGTCGATTGCGCCACGTTCGAAAGCGGCGCGCGCGTCGGCGGGCGTCAGGTAGTTGACGGTCACATCGGAGTACTTCAGGCCGCCCTTCTCAAGCGCCTTGACGAGCAGGTAATGAACGTTGGAGCCCTTGTTGAGCGCGATCTTCTTGCCGCGCAGATCGGCAATGGTCTTGATCGGTGAATCCTTTGGAACGAGGATGGCTTCTGCCGACGGCGCCGGCAGCTCATAACCGACGTAGACGAAGTTGGCACCCGCTGCCTGAGCAACGATAGGCGGTGTTTCACCGACATAACCGAAGTCAATGGAGCCCACGTTCAGGCCTTCGAGCAGTTGCGGGCCGGCAGCAAACTCCACCCACTTCACTTCGATGCCCAGCGGTGTCAAACGTTTTTCCAGCGCGCCATTGCCCTTGAGCAGCACCAGTGTGGCGGCTGATTTCTGGTAGCCGATGCGCAGCAGCTTGGGGTTGTACTCGGCGAAGGCTGGTAACGCGGCGAGCGTCAGCAATGCGGCCACGGTGCCGATGAACTGCCTGCGGGTAGAGGTAACAAATGACATTTTCAATTCTCCTGATGATGAACAATGACGTGTGAATCCAGAATGCGTGGACATGCGTTGAAGTGCGCTAAGGTGCGATCTCAGGCGGCTTTGGCATGTTCGATGCGCGCGCGGTGCGGTAGATGGAGGCGCAAATCGCCGAGGCGCTGACCAAGCCGCTCCAGCAAGGCTGGCGCCAGTAATAGCGTTCCGTCGCCGAGTGTTTCGATGTCGCGGTCGATCGCGAAGATGCCGGGCAATATCGTGTGCGAGCCGAGAGATGCGAGTACCGGACGCAGCGCATAGTCGATGACCAGTGCATGCGCCAGACTGCCGCCAGAGGCGATCGGCAATACCGGCTTGCCACTGAAAGCATCCTGCGGCAGCAGGTCGAGAAACACCTTCAGCAAGCCGCTGTAGGCCGCTTTGTAGACCGGTGTGGCAATGACGATTGCATCCGCCTGCGCCACCGCCTCGATTGCCTCGGCAATGAGAGGATCACGGCTATTGGCATGCAGCAGCGCTTCGGCAGGCAGCTTGCGCAGTTCCAGGTGCCGGCTGGCGATGCCGCTGGCGGTCAGCGCGTCACGCGCACGACCCAACAGGCGCGCCGAGCGCGAGTTGGTTGAAGGACTGGAAGCAATGGTGAGAACCGACATACTGTTCCTTTCGCTGGACACGCCGCCAAGATGGTGTGTGTTCAATGCACGGAACTGTACGGACCGGGGCGGCCGCGGCTAACCAATTAGTTCTGTATTGCTTATCGCATCCTGTGTGGAATGAATATGCGATGCATCGGTCCCTGCCGGGCGGGTGAAACGCGGTGGTGTACTGGGAACGCGTGGCAAATCAGGCCACACAACCCGAATTGCATATTCGCCCGGATCGGTGCGCGGCCTGCCGCAAGGCGGCACTGCGTAATGCACCACGCGGCACGCCTGCGGCTGAAAAAAATCGGCTTGGCGTGTAAAGAGCCGTTCAGTAGCAGCCTGACGTGAAGGAACTTTGCCAGAGGAATTTTCTTGCCGTGGAGTAGGTAATTACCCTGCTATCTGCTCAAGTGGATTGTGTTTACGTTAATCAGCCGCGGAAAAAAAGCGGCCTATATAAGCATAATCGGAGAGCAGACAATGAAATCGACACAGAAAAATGGGCGATTTGCCAAAATCGCCAAATACGCGCTGGCAATAACCGCGCTCAGCACGTCACTGGCGGCTTCCGCCGTCACGGTCGCACCTTATTTCTTCGCCTGGAGTTTCGGCAGTACTTCTTACAAAGTGACGAGCCTGATGGACGCCCATAACAAGGCAGGCGTCAATGCCATGACTTTGGCATTCGGCATCAGCGGTGGCGGCTGTACGCTCGGTGGCGGGCTTGATTCGACCTTGAACAACGCGGCATTCAAGACCGACATCAAGCAGTTCATCGCCGCTGGCGGCAAGGTCATCCTGTCCTTTGGCGGCGCATCGGGAACATATCTCGAAGCTGCCTGTTCGGACACGCAGATGACGACGCTGATTGCCAATCTGCTCGACACGCACAAGACCTACGCGCTGGATTTCGACGTGGAAGGCGGCCAGCTCGGCAATACGGCCCTCAACACCACGCGCAACAAGGCAATCGTCGCCTTGCAGAATCGCTACCCCGCCTTGACGGTTTCCTTCACGTTGCCCGTCATGCCGACCGGCATGCCGACTTCAGCGGTCAACCTGCTCAAATCTTCCATCGCCGCCGGCGTCAAGATTCGCACCGTGAACCTGATGGTCATGGACTACGGTGACGGTTCGGTGAGCAGCAACACCATGGGGCAGCTGAGTATCAACGCACTGACTGCTTCGCAGAAACAACTCAAGACGCTGTATCCGTCCTTGTCCGACGCGGCCGTGTGGAACCTGCTCGGCGCCACGGCAATGATTGGTCAGAATGATGTCGCTGCTGAAGTCTTCACACAGGCCGATGCCACCGCAGTAACTAATTTTGCCGTGCAGAAGAACATCAATCTTCTGTCTTACTGGGCCATGCAGCGCGATCAGGTAGGGACTGGCAGCCTCAATGATTACAGCAAGAAGAACAAGACGGACTTCGAATTCTTCAAGCTCTTCGCCAAGCAAACCGGTGGTACGTCGAGCAGCAGTTCTTCGGCGGCGTCTTCCAGCTCGAGTTCATCGATTCCCGGCGGTGGCACGACGATTACGAGCAGCAATGGCTTCGTGAATAGTTCCATCGCCAGCAAGACCGGCACGTTCACTGCCACGTTCGACGCCACGCCTTCGATCTCGCCGGCGAACATGACTCTGGCATTCAGCAACGGCGCGCAAAGTGCCTACACCGGCCTGGCAGCGGTGGTGCGTTTCAATACTACGAGTACGATTGATGCACGCAATGGTGGTGCTTATGCTGCAGCGACGAGCATTCCCTTCACCGCCGGCGCGACCTATCACTTTCGCATGGTGATCAATGTGGCGGCGCGTACCTATTCGGCCTACGTCACGCCACCGGGTGGTACGGAGAAGACCATTGGCAGCAACTACGCGTTCCGCAGCGAGCAGGCGTCGATCACCTCGATCAACAACTTCAATGCTGATGTGAATGCAGCGCCAGGTGGATCGCTGCGCTACACGGCGCCGGTAATCCAGTGAGTGACTGAAATGGCCTTCGCTACGGGGGTTGTGAGCTGATGTCGTCAGCATGATGAGATCAGTTGAAGAAAACAAAAAGGGCGGATGAAAATCCGCCCTTTTCTTTGGGAATTGCATACTTGATTTGCAGAACGGTAAATCATGTTTGGAAATCCGATTTCTGCCAAAAGACAAGTCATTCCCGCGAAAGCGGGAATCCACTTCTACGTGAGGCCTGTGCTATCGAGTGGATTCCCGCTTTCGCGGGAATGACGAAAACCGGGGCTCTGCAAGTCAAGGATGCAAAGCCCTTTTTTTGGTGCAGCGCACTGTGCTTCAAGCTGTCGTTTCGTGTGCCGCTTCGCCAATTGATCAGGCAAAGAAGCTTACTTGCCTGGTGTGTAGATCTGGTCGAACTGACCACCATCGGCGAAATGCACCTTCTGCGCGTTCTGCCAGTTGCCGAAGAAATCTTCAAGCTTGAACAGCTTGACCGGCGCAAATTGTTTGGCATATTTTGCGGCGACCTTTTCATCGATCGGGCGATAGTAGTTCTTGCCGGCGATGTCCTGTCCTTCGGGTGTGTAGAGGTATTGCAGATAGGCTTCCGCAACCTTGCGCGTCCCCTTCTTGTCTACCACCTTGTCGACCACGGCGACCGGCGGCTCAGCGAGAATCGACAGTGAAGGGGTGACGATCTCGAACTGCCCCGGCAGCTCCTTCAAGGACAGGTAGGCTTCATTTTCCCAGGCGATCAGCACGTCACCGATACCCTTTTCCGTGAAGGTGGTGGTCGCGCCGCGTGCGCCGGAATCCAGAACCTTGACGTTACCGAAAATCGCTCTGACGAAGGCCTTGGCCGACTCGTCCGTACCGCCCTTCTGCTTGAGCGCGTAACCCCATGCCGCCAGGTAGTTCCAGCGTGCGCCGCCGGAAGTCTTCGGGTTCGGCGTAATCACTTCGACGCCGGAACGGGCCAGGTCCGCCCAGTCCTTGATCTTCTTGGGGTTGCCCTTGCGCACCAGGAACACGATGGTCGAGGTGTAGGGTGCGGCGTTGTGCGTCAGGCGTTTCTGCCAGTCATTGGCGATGAGGCCTTTGGACGCAATTGCTTCGATATCGTAGCCGAGCGCCAGCGTTACGACATCGGCATCCAGCCCGTCGATTACGGCACGCGCCTGACCACCGGAGCCGCCATGCGACTGCTTGACCTTGACCACTTCCCCCGTCTTGGTCTTCCAGTACCTGGCAAATGCCTCGTTGAAGTTCTCGTACAGCTCGCGTGTCGGATCGTAGGAAACATTCAACAGCGTGGTGTCAGCCCAGGCCGCCCCCGTCGCGCCAATGGCCAGGACAGCCAGAGACAGCGCCACCACGGCACGACGTGCCGGTTTGAAAGAATCATTGAAGTTCATGCTATGCGCCCTTGTGGGTTTTGTTGTGGGATGGGCGCACTGTAGAGAGGGCTCCTTATGAACGGAACCAAGAAAAAATGGATTGCTTATGCCGAAGTTGTGGATAAGCAACCTATTGATGCTGCGAAAGACGACGTCATTGCCGCGAAGGCCCACTACTGTCCGTAAGGATCGGGAGCTGCGAGCCAGAACTTGCATCGCACAAGCGTTACGTGCCAGGGAAGTGATACACGATATTTTGCGGCGAGCGCCATGGAGTGACTCACCCTCAAATCCGTCATTCCCGCGAAAGCGGGAATCTACTCTTACGCGATGTTCGTCCGTGCCACAAAGTGGATTCCCGCTTTCGCGGGAATGACGGGGGGAAAATTTTTCTGCCCGATACGGCCCAGCGCGAAATGGCGGATTTTATTACGAACAGTAGTGCGCGAAGGCGGGAATGACGGATTTGAAAGCCGGGGATTCAAGTGTGCAAGCCCCTAGCGATTGCGCATGTGGTCAGCCAGGCCGGTCACCGCTTCCCAGAATTTGTCGCGCCATTCGCCGGCTGGCAAGGTCTCGTCGAAGGCCTGGCGCATGCAATGTAGCCACTGATCGCGCTCGGCTTCGCCGATTGAAAAAGGCATGTGGCGTGCACGCATGCGCGGATGGCCGTTCTTCTCGATATAGGTTTGCGGGCCACCGAGCCAGAAGGACAAATACTCGAACAGCTTGTCGCGGCTGCCGTCGAGTGAAGCGGGGTGCAGGCTGCGAATACCTGCGGCTTGGGTATCCAGCTCCATGAGGTCGTAGAAGCGATCCACCAGCGCGCGGATGGCGGGTTCGCCGCCCAGGGCGGCGTATGCGGTAAGTGATTCCATGGAGGCAAAAATACACGGATATGCAGCGGCTGGCAGCATGGGCAGGAAGTTTTCGTTGCGGAGGAGGCGGCACACTGCTCAGCCCCTGCCGTTCGCCCTGAGCGTAACGAAGTGAAGTCGAAGGGAATCTTCGACAAGCACGAACAAAGGCTTGATAGCTGTGTGCTGCGCCTGCTTCGACTTCACTTCGTTACGCCAGCACGAACGGGAACGTCGGTTTACGCCGAGCATCAATGCCGGTGTCGGGTGCGGCACGGAAGCTGCGACACCAGTCCCGATAGTGTGAACCAGCAGGCGCGAAACCTTTTGTAACTTGCCTCGGTAAATACGTTCTGCTTTAATGATTAGATATCTAATGATTAGAGGTCTCTCAATTGACGCTCGAAGAACGTTTCTCCAGCGCCTTGCACAGCACTGCGCGCACCTGGCGTCTGGCCATTGACCGTCGGCTCAAGGATCTGGGCCTCAGCCAGGCCAGCTGGATGACCATCGCCATGGCGGCCAAGGCATCGGCGCCCCTGTCGCAGATCGAGCTGGCGCAGCGCCTGGGTGTCGAGGGCTCGACGATGGTGTCGATGATCGATCGCCTGGTCAAAGCCGGGCTGCTCGTGCGTCAGGCGTCGGAAACGGATCGACGCGTGAAGTTTGTCGTGCTCACAGATCAGGGCAATGCGCTCTATGGCCGCGTCAAGGCCGAGGCCGATGCTTTTCGTCTCGAGCTGATGGCGAATGTGGACGCCGACAAGCTGCTGATCGCCACCGAGTTGCTCGAGCAACTGGAACGCGTTGCGAGTTCGCACACGTGAACGCCCAGGCAGCACCCGACGCGGCTGATGGCAGCATCAACCGCCGCATGATCACCATCTCGATCATGCTGGCGACCATCATCCAGGCGCTCGACGGCACCATTGCCAACGTGGCGTTGCCACATATGCAGGGCAGCCTGTCGGCCTCGCAGGACCAGATCACCTGGGTACTGACTTCCTTCATCGTGGCGGCGGCCATTGCCACGCCGTTGACCGGCTGGCTGACCGATCGCTTCGGCCTGAAGAACGTTTTCCTGGTGTCGGTTGCAGGTTTCACCATCGCTTCGGTGTTGTGCGGCTTGTCCGGCTCGCTCGCGCAGATCGTTGCCGCGCGCCTGTTGCAAGGCATTTTCGGCGCGGCGCTGGTGCCGCTGTCACAGGCAGTGCTGCTCGACATCAATCCGCGCGAAAAACACGGCTCGGCGATGGCCGTGTGGGGCATGGGCGTGATGATCGGTCCGATTCTCGGCCCCACGCTCGGCGGCTGGCTCACCGACAGCTACAACTGGCGCTGGGTGTTCTTCATCAATGTGCCGGTCGGGGCACTGGCCTTCTACGGCATCTGGAAATACATCCGGAAGGTGCCGGCGGCGCGCAGCATGCGTTTCGACATGTTCGGCTTTGCCACACTGAGCCTGGCCATCGGCGCGCTGCAGATGTTGCTCGACCGCGGTGAGCAGAACGACTGGTTCGCCTCGACGGAAACCTGGGTAGAAGCCATCCTGCTGGCCATGAGCATGGCATATTTCGTTGCTCACACAGTGCTTACGCCGGCCGGCAAATCCTTCTTCGACTATCGCCTGCTGAAGAATCGCAACTACGTCACCGGCCTGCTGTTCATCTTCATCGTCGGCATGGTGCTGTTCGCCACGCGCGCATTGACGCCGACCATGCTGCAAGGCCTGATGGGCTACCCCGCAGCCATCGCCGGGCTCGTCACCGCGCCAAGCGGCTTCGGCACCATGATCGCAATGCTGGTAGTCGGGCGGCTCGTTGGCCGCGTCGACTTTCGCATCCTGCTGGCGCTGGGTTTCGGTATCACCGCATTCTCGCTGTGGCAGATGAGCCGCTATACGCTGGTGCTGTCGCAGAGCGACATCGTGTGGCCCGGCGTGATCCAGGGCATCGGCCTGGGCCTGGTCTTCGTGCCGCTCAGCGCGGCGACGTTTGCCACCTTGTCGCCTGCCATGCGTGCCGAGGGCACAGCCATCTACAGCCTGATCCGCAACATCGGCAGCAGTATCGGCATTGCACTGGTGCAGGCCTTGCTGGTGCGCAATACGCAGATCGCGCACTCCTCGCTGGTCGAAAAGATCACCAACAGCAACGCGGCCCTGCATGAGCCCACGGTGTCCGCGATCTATACCTTTGCCAATGCCGACAGCATCACGGCGCTGAATGGCGAGATCACGCGCCAGGCATCGATGATCGCCTACGTCGATGACTTCTGGCTGATGCTCATCCTTACCGTGCTGGTAATTCCGCTGCTATTGCTGGTCAAGGCACCGCAAAAGAATGCAACCGTGGTCGTCGATCACGCGCTTGCCGAGTAGACATATGACAAAACAATTTACATTACAACCTGGCTGGCTCGCCGTTCCGTTTGCAAGAGCTTGCGCCATTGTGGCCGCAGCAGCGCTGCTCGCTGCGGGCTGCGCACAGATTCCCGCTGACACTGACGTGTTGCCACAGAAAGATGTAGCCGGTGCACAGCTAGCGGCGAACATCAAACTGGCCCGCGAGGGCTGGCCCGAGACGCAATGGTGGACCCGCTTCGGCGACGCGCAGCTCAATCAATTGATCGCGCAGGCGTTGCACGAAGGCCCCTCACTGCAAGTGGCGGCGGCACGTGTTGCCACGGCGCGCGCCACGCTGGCGCTCGACAGCACCAATAATGGCAATGACATCGACTTCAAGGCCGCCACGAATCGCCAGCGCTACTCTGCCAATGGTCTTCTGCCACCCCCCATCGGTGGTAGTTACTACACGGAGTCGACGCTGCAGCTGATCTTCAGCCACGACTTCGACTGGTGGGGCAAGCGCCGTGCGCTTGTCGCGGCATCGGTCGGCGAGCTCAATGCGCGGCAGGCCGACTACGCGCAGGCCGAGCAGACGCTTGCCGCCGCCATTGTGCAGAGTTACTTCAGCATGCAGGCCGACCGGGGGCGTCTCGCCAATCTTGATCAGTTGCGCAGGGCGCAGCAGGCCTTGGTTACCGACAAGGTCAGGCGCATCGAGCATGGTCTGGCCACCAGCGATGTGCAACGTACGGCCGAGGCAGAGCTGGGGGCGACCAACCGGCAATACGCAGTTGTCGAAGCGCACGCCGCTCGCCAGCGCGAGGCATTGCGTGCATTGATCGGTGCTGGCGACCAGGCACTGGCCGAGCTCGTGCCCCATCCGCTGCCCGACGCGACCGGCAGCCTGCCACCCACACTGGGTATCGAACTACTGGCACGCCGCCCCGATCTGCAAGCGGCGCGCGCAAGAGTCGAGGCGTCGCTGAGCCGTATCGAAGCGAGCAAGGCAGCGTTCTATCCCGACCTCAACCTCACGGCTTTTTTCGGCAGCGATTCCCTGTCGCTCGACAAGCTGCTGCAGGCACCGAGCCGCACCCTGTTCATCGGTCCGACCCTGACCTTGCCGCTGTTCAACAGCGGCAGCTTGCAGGCGCGCCTGGGCGTGGCGCGCAGCACGCGCAACGAACTGATTGCCGACTACAACCAGAGCGTGTTCAACGCCGTGCGCGACGTTGCGCAAGCGGGCGTCGACATGCAGGGCCTCGACAAGGAAGCGCAGGCGCAAGCGGTGTCGACAGCATCGGTGCTTGGCAATCTGCGCAACACGCAGGCGCGCTTTGCACGTGGGCTCGACGACAACAGCGGTGTGCTCGATGCGCAGATAGGCGTACTCGAACAGCATGATCTGGATCTGCAGTTGCAGGCGCAACGTCTCCTCGCCGAGGTGGCACTGATCAAGGCACTGGGTGGTGGTTACCGCAGCGAACCGGCAGCGTCCCCGCTCGCTATATCGAGCGCAAACATGAGCATGAACGCCTCGCAAGCAACAGGCACGAATCAACCCGCAGCACAGCAATCGAAGCAACCGGAGTAATCGGATCGGCCATGACAGAAGAAAACCCCAACGCCAACAAGCGACGCGTCGTTCTCGCGTCCATCACCGTACTGTTCATCCTCGCGGTCATCGCCTACGGCATCTACTACAGCCTGGTGCTGTCGCAAGAAGAGCAGACCGACAACGCCTATGTCGGCGGCAACCTTGTCACGCTTACCTCGCAGGTCACAGGTAACGTGCAGGAGATACGCGCTGACGAGACGCAGATGGTGACGGCCGGCGCCGAACTCATCCGCCTCGACCCCGTCGATGCACAGGTCGCGCTGCGTCAGGCCGAAGCAAAGCTGGGCAACACCGTGCGGCAACTGCGTGAGCGCTACGCCAGCGCCTCGCAATATGACGCCGTAATCGAGCAGCGCAAGCTCGTTGTGCAGACCGCGGCCGAAGACCTCGCGCGGCGCGCGCCGCTGGCCGCCGACCACACGCTGTCGACCGAGAGCGTCGCGCATGCGCGGCAGGCCGTGGAAGACGCCAAGGCTGCGCTGGAAGTCAGCGTGAAGCAGGCCGAAGCAGCGCGTGCCAGCGTCAGCGGCGTCAGTCTCGCGCAGCACCCCAGTGTGCTCGCCGCCAAGGCCGATTTCATCCAGGCCTGGCTTGCCATGCGTCGCAACGCGGTCCTCGCCCCGGTGTCCGGCTATGTTGCGAAACGCAGCGTACAGATCGGCGCGCGCGTCACACCGGGCACGTCATTGATGTCCATCGTGCCGCTCGATCAGTTGTGGGTCGACGCCAACTTCAAGGAATCCGAATTGCAGAACATCCGTGCCGGCCAGCCGGTGCGCATCGAGGCTGATCTGTACGGCGGCAAGGTGACCTACCACGGCAAGGTTGTCGGCATGTCGGCCGGTACTGGCAGCGCTTTCTCGTTGTTGCCCGCACAGAATGCCACCGGCAACTGGATCAAGGTCGTGCAGCGCGTGCCCGTACGCATTGCGCTGGACCCGCGCGAGCTCGCCGAGCACCCGCTGCGCATCGGCCTGTCCACCGTGGCGACGATCGACACGCATCAGCGCGCCGGCGCCATGCTTGGCGCACCGATGCCTGCGGCGCCGGTGTACGCTACGCAAACACTGAACCAGCCGATCCATGAGGCCGAGGTCATTGCAGACGGTATCATCGCGAAGAACCTCGCCAAGGCGGGGTGAGTGGTGTGTGACATAGCGAGCTACCTCGCGTCGTCATGCCCGCCGGCTTTACAACCGGCGTAGCCGCACGATGCTCCCCTCTCCCGCTTGCGGGGCGAAGCAAGGGGTTCGGGTTGCATGCAACCCGCTTGCGCAGCGGTCGGCAATGCAATGCCGAGCGTGGGGCGCGGAGCGGGGGTTGGGGGAGGGCTAGCGGGAATCCACTTCAACGCGATAACCTGCTTGTTCAGTGAGGTGGATTCCCGCCTTCGCGCACTACTGTCCGTAATAAATGTGGCGATTCGCGCGGAGCCCCATGGAGCAGAAAAAGCTTTCACCTCGTCATTCCCGCGAAAGCGGGAATCCACTTGTGGCACGGACGGGCCTCGCGTAGAAGTGGATTCCCGCTTTCGCGGGAATGACGGATTTTGGGTGAATTGCGCTATGACGCTCACCGTTAAATATCGAGTGTCATGTGCGGCAAACAGAGCGTAACGCTTGAGCTGTGCAGGCCCCAGCTCTGGACCCCAAAACGTTACGGACAGTACTGCGCTTTCGCGGGAACGACGGTTTTGGGTTGTGCATATGTCATCCATGGGAATTGCTGATAAATGACACAGCAGAGTGCCAATCGCCCCGCCGCAGAAGCGCTGTTCCACCAAAGCAATGCACAGCTCGCCGCCGGCGAGTTGGCCGCTGCGGAGGAATGTCTGCAGCAGGCGCTTGCGCTGCAAAACGATTTTGCAGAAGCGCATGCCAACCTTGCCTGGTTGCTTGAGCAGCGTGGCGATCAGGTCGGCGCGGAGCAGGCATACAGGCAGGCTATTGCCCTCGATGCGCAGCCCCAGATGCACATCAATCTGGGTGCGCTGCTGGCCGACCAGCTACGCAGCGACGAGGCCGAGACGCATTACCGCAGCGCCCTTTCGCTGGATCCGTCAAACCCGGCCGCGTGGTCCAATCTCGGCGCCTTGCTGGCCTGTCAGCGACGCGACGACGAAGCCGAAGAATGCTACAGGCTTGCGCTGGCATACGATCCGGATCACCGCTCGGCACATTTCAACCTGAGCTATCTGTTGTTGCGCGCCGGTCGCTTCGAAGAAGGCTGGCAGCATTTCGAGAAGCGCGACTGGTACGCGCAACTGGCGCAGCACATCGATTGCCCGCAATGGCAGGGCAAGCCATTGACGGGCAAGTCGGTGCTGATCGGCATCGAGGCGGGTCAGGGCGACATGATCCAGTTCTGCCGCTACGCGCAATTGCTCAAGGCACGCGGCGCAGGCCATATCTCGCTCCTGTGCCATCCGGCCTTGCAGCGTTTGCTTGAAGGCGCAGCCGGCGTCGATGCGGCACTGCCAATTGATCAGCCTCTGCCCGTTGGCGAGTGGGACGTATGGACGCCCTTGCTGAGCATTCCATATCACTGCCAGACGCGCATCGACTCCATCCCGGACACGCTGCCTTATCTGCACGCCGACGAAACCGATATTGCATATTGGGCGCAGCGCATGAAGACGCTGGCAGGAGAGGCGACATTGCGCGTCGGTCTGGCATGGCGTGGCAATCCACGTTTCGAGAACGACGCGCAACGCTCCCTGCCCAGCGTCGCAACATTGCAGTCGCTCGGCGATGTAACGGGCGTGACGTTCTTCAGCCTGCAGAAAGGCGCGGGTGAAGACGAAGCGACATCGCCGCCCGCCGGGCTGACGCTACATGACCTGGCGCCATTCCTTCACGACTTCGCCGATACGGCCGCTGTCGTCATGAATCTTGACCTGGTGATCTGCGTCGATACGGCACTGGCCCATCTCGCTGGCGCGTTGGGCAAACCTTGCTGGATCCTGTTGCCCGACTACAAGACCGACTGGCGATGGCTGGAGCAGCGCAGCGACTCGCCCTGGTACCCGCATGTCATTCGCCTGTTCCGGCAATCGGCGGCGCGGGACTGGAGCGAGGTGGTGCGGTCGCTACGTCATGCGCTGGCAAACCACGTCGCCGCTGTGCATGACGGGGACTCTCGCAACGCGCCATAGGCAGGGCAAGCGCCGTGCGCACGGATTTCAGGTTGCCGTGCGCATTACCTTGACCCACGTGGTTATATGCAAAAACATATAGATAAACGAACTCTCACGTAGCTCCGCACGCTGTGCTATTGCGCCAAACAGCGTTTCTGCCATACGATTCGTTATATATATTGTTATATCGATTAAGTATGCCCCGGAAAAACCTGAACCTGCGTCTCGTCGGCAAGCTGGAAATCGCCACCGAACTCGGTAACTTTCTTGGCGATTCGCGTATCCGGTTGCTGGAGGCGATTGCACTGCACGGCTCGATTTCGCAGGCCGCCCGCCATGTGCCGATGTCATACAAGACGGCGTGGGACGCCGTCGACGCAATGAACAATCTGGCGCAGCAGGCCCTCGTCGAGCGCACCACTGGCGGCCGGCAGGGCGGCGGGACGCAGCTTACCGACTATGGCAGGCGCGTCATTGCCATGTATCGGGCTGTCGAAATGGAATATCAACGCGCGCTGGACGAGTTGTCGCAACAGCTCGGCGGCGAGGCTGACAGCATCGGCGACTTCCGGCACTTGCTACGGCGCATGAGCATGCGCACCAGCGCGCGCAATCAGTTCGCATGCACGGTGTCGGGCTTGCGTGAGGGCGATGTGGACTACGAGGTCTACCTGCGACTCGACGATGCCACGGAACTGGTGGCGCTCATCACGCGCGAATCGGCAGAGCAACTGGGGCTGGCAATTGGCACCGAGGTGTTTGCGCTGGTCAAGGCTTCGGCCGTGTTGCTGATGACCGAAGCGGGCTTGCGCACTGGTGCGCGGGGTTTGCACGCCAGCGCGCGCAATCATCTTTCCGGGCAGGTCAGTCGCCTGCACGAAGGGCCTGTGAACGCCGAAGTCGTCATCGACATCGGCGGCGGCAAAAGCGTCACCGCCGTCGTGACGCGCGAGCGCATTGACACGCTTGGCATCGAAGTAGGCAAGACGGCCTCTGCCGCGTTCAAGGCGTCCTCCATCATTCTCAGCGTCATCGGTTAATCGTCGATGCCAATTTCCAGGAGCGGTAGAAAATGATTTGCACGAAGTCCATAGCACATAACTGCGCACATCACGGCGCACGCCACAGCACACACCGCAGCGCCATTGCGCGGATGCTTGCCCTCGCCTTGCTCAGTCTGTCCTGCGTGGCACAGGCTGCCGAGGTGCAAGTAGCCGTGGCCGCAAATTTCGCGGGCCCGTTTGAAAAGATCGCTGCCGACTTTGCTGCCGAGACCGGTCACAAGGCGCTGATCTCGGTCGGCGCGACAGGGAAATTCTACGCACAGATCAAGAATGGCGCGCCTTTCGAAGTGTTGTTGGCCGCTGATGACGAGACACCAAGAAAGCTCGTTGCCGAGACCGACGGCATTGCCGGCAGCCAGTTCACTTATGCCAAAGGCAAGCTCGTGCTGTGGTCGGCCACAGCCGGCCTGGTCGATGACAAGGGCGCGGTGCTGGCGCGTAATGACTTTGCGCATCTTGCGATCTGCGATCCCAAGCTTGCGCCCTACGGCCTCGCCGCCGAAGAGGCCCTCAAGGCCAGCAAGCTCTACGACACGCTCAAGCCGAAATTCGTAACGGCGGAGAGTATTGCGCAGGCCTACCAGTTCGTCGCGACTGGCAATGCAGAGCTCGGTTTCGTCGCGCTTTCGCAAGTCGCGGTGCCGGGCAAAGCACTGCAGGGTTCGTACTGGATGGTGCCGGCCAATCTCTACTCGCCGATCCAGCAGGATGCTGTGCTGCTGAAAAAAGGCGAAGCCAATCCTGCCGCAGTGGCCCTGCTGAAGTTTCTCAGGAGCGACAAGGCACGCGCGGTGATAAAGTCCTACGGCTACGATCTGTAAGCCTCGCGCGCCCCTTCACAACATACCTTCGTCATATGTGGAATATCCGTAAGGGCAATACGACATGACGATGCCCGATGTCGATACCGCGTCGGTATTCCTCACGCTCAAACTGGCCAGCGTTACGGTATTGCTTCTGCTGCTCGTCGGCACACCAATCGCATGGTGGCTGGCGCACACACGCTCGCGGCTCAAGGGTGTCATCGGCGCGGCGGTGGCGCTGCCGATCGTGTTGCCGCCGACCGTGCTCGGCTTCTATCTGCTGGTCCTGCTCGGGCCGCATGGCGGTATCGGCAAGCTTACGCAGGCTGCAGGTCTGGGCGTGCTGCCTTTCACCTTTGCCGGTCTGGTCGTGGGCTCGGTGCTGTATTCGATGCCCTTCGTAGTGCAGCCGCTGCAGAACGCTTTCGAGGCCATCGGCCCACGGCCGCTCGAAGTCGCGGCGAGCCTGCGCGCCGGGTCGTGGGATCGCTTCCTGAGCGTGGCCGTGCCCCTGGCGCGCCCCGGCTTTGTCACGGCAGCGGTGCTGGGTTTCGCGCATACCGTCGGCGAGTTCGGGCTGGTGCTGATGATGGGCGGCAATATTCCCGGCAAGACGCGCGTGCTCTCCGTGGACATCTACAACCATGTCGAGGCGCTCGAATATGTCCAGGCGCACTGGCTTGCTGGTGGCATGCTGCTGTTCTCTTTTCTCGTCCTGCTGATCCTCTACTCGTTCAATGCCAAACCGCGTGCCTTCTGAACTTGCCGGTGCGCGCTTCGTTGCGCGTCTGAGCGTCAGCCATGCGGATTTCACCTTGCAGCTCGCGCTCGATCTGCCAGCGCGTGGCGTGACTGCATTGTTCGGCCCCTCCGGCTCCGGCAAGACCACCGCGCTGCGTGCCATTGCCGGCCTGCACCGGCCACAGCAGGCTCTTGTCTCGATTGGCAACGAGGTTTGGCAGGATGATGCCAAAGGCATTCTCGTGCCGGTTCACAAGCGCGCCCTCGGCTACGTCTTCCAGGAGGCGAGCCTGTTTCCCCACCTCGATGTGCGCGCCAATATGGCGTATGGCATGCAGCGCGTCGAACAATCGCAGCGGCGCGTCAGCTGGGAGCAGGCGGTCGAATTGCTGGGCGTGGGGCCGCTGCTGCAGCGACGCGCCGATCAGCTCTCCGGCGGCGAGCGGCAACGTGTCGCCATCGCACGGGCCCTACTGACCAGTCCGAGCCTGCTGCTGATGGACGAGCCCCTGGCAGCACTCGATGCGGCCAGCAAGGAAGCGATCCTCCCGTATCTCGAACGCGTGCATGACGAGCTGGCGATACCGGTGCTCTACGTCAGCCATTCGATCGACGAAGTGGCGCGCCTTGCCGACCAGATCGTCTTGCTCGACAAGGGCGTGGTGACCGCAAGCGGGCCCTTGCGCGATGTGCTTACGCGGCTCGATCTGCAGGCGGCCTTCAGCGACGATATGGGTACGGTATTGGATGCCGAAGTCATCGAGCTCGATGACGCCTATGGCTTGAGCCGCGTGGCGTTTGCTGGCGGCTCGCTCCTGGTCGGCGGCGTCGGGCGCCCCATCGGCTCACGCGTGCGTGCGCGGGTACTGGCACGCGACGTGAGTCTTGCCGTGGCGCCGCCCGGCGTATCGAGCATTCTCAACGTGCTCGAAGCAAGCGTGGCCGAGATTCGCGATGACGGCGTGGACAAGGTCAATGTGCGTTTGCGCCTCGGTGCCGCTGAGCGTGAGGGTGAAATCCTGATTGCACGCATCACGCGCCGCTCGCGCGATCTGCTGGCGTTGCAGCAAGGGCAGCGCGTGTTCGTACAGGTAAAAAGCGTGGCGCTGATAACCTGAGTCGGCGCGTCACGCTAGCCGGCAGATGTAGGCCTTGCGCCCGTTAGAGGCTTTTCACGATTTCCATATGTCATACGTCATTCCTGCGGAAGCAGGAATGACGTACGGTGCCCCCGAGCCTGGATCCCGGCCCGGCGCAGCCGGTTTATCCTGAGCTTGTCGAAGGGCCGGGATGACGATGTCTGGACCAATTGTTACGGAACATGCCAAGCCCCGGTTTCTCTGCGGCCCTCTGCGTTCTTTGCGCCTCTGTGGTGAAAGCTTTTGACTTCGTATCAGACAAGAGATCGTAAAAACCCCCTCAGGTGAGGTCCGAGCTGGAGCCGGGTGCACCCGCTGGGGATTGCGGCATCAGCCGCGCAACTGTCTGGCGCAGCGTCTCCGGCTCGACGGGCTTGGTGAGATAGGCGGCGAAGCCTGTCTGCATGGCGCGGTCGCGGCTTGCCTGCTGCCCATAACCGGTCAGGGCAATCAGGCGGGCGCCGCTCCAGCGCGGATGCGCCTGCATTTCCACGGCAAGCTGGAACCCGTCCATGCCGGGCAGGCCGATGTCCAGCACGGCGACGTCCGGGCTGAAATCGTTCAATGCGTCGAGCGCCGCCAGCGGGTCGTGCACGGCACGCACTTCGTAGCCCGCTGCCGTCAGCGCGGCAGCTGTCGTGTCGGCAGCGTCAATGTTGTCGTCCACGACCAGTAGCCGGCCACTTGCCGGCGTCATATCGCGTGCTGGCTCGACGGCAGGTGCAACGGTCTTCTTTTCGACCCGTGGCAGCGTCACGGTGAAACGGCTGCCTTGCCCGATGCCGTCGCTCTGCGCAGTCACCGTGCCGCCATGCATCTGCACAAGGCTCCTGACGATGGACAAGCCCAGCCCCAGGCCACCTGTATGACGTTCGAGAGGTTGCGGGCCTTGTGAGAAGAGCTCGAATACGTGCGGCAGCAATTCTTCCGAGATGCCGATACCTGCGTCCTCGACGCAGATCTCCACGCTATTGCCAACGTGCCGCACGGCCAGCCCGATGCGCCCTTCCGGTGTGAATTTCAGTGCATTCGTCAGCAGATTGGTCACGACCTGCACGAGTCGCACATCTTCGCCATCGACCCACACCGGCTCGGCAGACAACGACACATCCACCGGCATGCCACGCTTCTCTATCAGCGGTGCCGTGGCTTCCAGCGACTGCTCGATCACGCGGTTGATGTCGATCGTCTCCCGGTGCAGCTCGATGCGCCCGGCCGCGATACGCGATACGTCGAGCAGATCGTCGACCAGCCGCGTCATGTGTGTGACCTGTCGCTTGATGATCAGGCGAAAAGGCTCGATCTGCGCTGTGCCGCGCAGGCGTATCAACTCCAGCGCTGTCGAGATGGGCGCCAGCGGGTTGCGCAACTCATGACCCAGCATGGCGAGGAACTCATCCTTCGTCGCCGAGGCTTGCTCGGCGCGCTGGCGCGCGTCCCGCTCTGCAGCCTGGAGCGCATCGCGCTCGGCTTCGGCGCGGGCACGTTCGCCGGCTGCTGCATTCATCGCTGCACCGAGCGCGTTCAGTTCCTGGATGTCGGATGACAAGTGCCCGAATGGCCTGCCCTGGCCCAGCGCATCGGCCGCGTCCAGCAAGGCGTCGATCGGTTTGCTGATGCGCCGCGCGGCGAGAAACGCCAGGAAGGCACACAACGCGAAAGAAGCTGCGATACCAAGGCCGTAAAAAGTCAAAGACTGATAGGCCGATGCGAACACTTCACTGCGCGGGATGCCGGTAGCAACGGCCCAGCCGGAATCGGCCAGGCGGCTGAAGCCGGAATAGGCCGCATCGCCCTCCAGCGAGTACGTCACGCCCATGGCTTCGGGGGCCGATGTTTCGAGCATCTTCTGCATCGACGGACTGCCTGGCGTGCCGATGTATTTGTCATGCTGTCGCGAACGCGCGACCCGCACGCCATGTTGATCGAAAACCGAAACGACCCAGGCTGGCGGTACCTTCTGCCGCAACACGACATTGAGAATACTGTCTGGCTTGATCACAGCAGTGAGCACGTAGCGCAACCGCCCGGCATGCATTACCGGCACGCGCACCGCGATGGCATGTATGCCGTTGGGCCCTCGCAGAATTCCGCCTACGACCGGTGCCCTGGTGGCGATTGCCTGCTGCAGGCTCTCGGGATCGACCACCCTCAACGATGGTTTGCTTTCCAGCAGACTCGTCTTGAAAACGACTCCGCCCTGCTCGTCGGTCAGAACGATGGCGCGCCAGTGAGGGTGATGAAGCAGGGCGCGTTGCGCGATGGCGGCAAGCGGCGCAGGGCCGCCCTCGTCGAGTTGCGAAGCGAGCACCAGGCTATCCAGCGAGGCCATCGTATTGTGCAGCTCGGCATTCACCGCCGTCGCCAGCGCACGCGAAAGATCCAGCGCAGTGCGCTCCGCCTCATGACGGCGGTCTAGCATCAGGCTATAGACCGCAAATGTCGCCAGCACCGCCAGTGGCACCACGCCCGCCGCGGCCAGCAAGAAGAGTCGATATCCCAGTGACCGCCGTGCCTGTGCGCCTTGCATGCTGAAGGAATGCTCCGGAGAGACGAATGCGGCGAACGATAGCATGGCCGCGCTGCGCCTGACCCTGCGGGCGAACCCTGTGCCATGCCGACCATCCGCGTTCGAATCGGCAGCACCGCGCTTCTTTCTGCCGACCTGCAATCGATGAAGAAATTTGTCCGGGCGCCGAATTATCGATCCGCATGTCCTGATTTCTTTTCGAGGCATGCTTCATCGATGGTCTCCTTTGCGGCATGCTTGGGTCAAAGCGGCAGACCAGCCGTGCTCTTGCTGAAAGCCCCTTTGCAGAACGAACCGCCCCACGATCAAGCCCGCGACGGCACATCTGCCGTTGATTCCCCGCAGGACCAGAGCCACGACCGGGAGCTGGCGGCGACGAGCGATGACATCGCCGCCTACCTTGCCCGCTTCAACGCACGGCTGATTCACGCTAACGAGAGCGTTGCCATCGAGGTTGCGGGCGATGCTGACGGTAAGTCACCCGTGGCGTTCCGCCTTGTGCCGGAGCGCGGCGTGCTGGCGCGTATCGCCAAGTGGCGCAAGCTCGATGCGATGCAGCGCCTGACGCTGGTGCAGGAGCGGCTCAACGCCGACATGCTGGATGCGCTGCATGAAGAGATTGCGGGCTTCGCTGCAGACATCCAGCGTCGCGCGCATGCCGTTGGTCTCGATGCCGGCCGATTCCTTGGCGCCTTGCAAAGCGGCCGCGAACTCGTCAGCCGCCGTTTCCGCGTGGTGGAGGATCGGCTCGCCGAAGCGATCTACCAGAAGCAGCAGGAGACGCATGCCGAGGCGGCGATGCACTCGGTGCGTCTCGCACGTTACCCCGAGTCCTTCGAGCTGGCCGAGGGTATGCGGCGGCGCTTCATCGCGATTCTCGGGCCGACCAATTCCGGCAAGACACATCAAGCCATGGAGGCATTGGCGCTGGCCAGGACCGGCGTGTATCTCGCACCGCTGCGCCTGTTGGCGCTGGAGAACTACGAGCGCCTTGTCGAGCGCGGCGTGGCCGTGAGCCTCGTCACTGGCGAAGAGCGGCGCGTTACCGAAGGTGCGACACATGTGGCCAGCACTATCGAAATGCTGGATACATCGCGCCAGATGGATGTCGGCGTCATCGACGAGATCCAGATGCTGGAGGATCTCGACCGCGGTGCCGGCTGGACGGCTGCGGTTTGCGGCGTGCCCGCAAAAACCGTGTATTTGCTCGGCTCGCTGAGCGCGCGCCCGGCGGTGGAAGCTCTGGCGCAGCGTCTGGCCTGCCCGCTGGAAATCATCACCCTGCAACGCAAATCGCCGCTGGAGATGGAGGCGCAATCGGTCGGCGGCCTCGGTCAGCTCAAGCGCGGCGATGCCGTCATTGCCTTCTCGCGCCGGGACGTGCTGGACTGGGCGGCCAATATTTCAAAGACCGGTCTGAAAGTCGCCACCATCTACGGCAATCTCTCGCCCGAAGTGCGGCGTGCGCAGGCACAACGCTTTCGCGATGGTGAGGCGGACGTGGTTGTCGCGACCGATGCAATCGGCATGGGTCTCAACATGCCGATACGGCGCGTTGTATTTACCACGGCCAAGAAATACGATGGCATATCCGAAGACTTGCTGCCCGCCTGGCTCACACATCAGATCGCAGGCCGCGCCGGCCGCTACGGCATTCATGAAGCGGGGCACATCGCGGGCTTCGACGACAGCACGCACCGTCAGATCGCACGCCTGATGAAAACTGGCGTGCCGGATCTGCCCAAGCGCGGTTTCTTCGTCACCCCTTCGCTGCAGCAACTCGAAAACATTTCACGCGCCACCGACGAGAAATCACTCGCCAGGCTGCTCGAACTCTTCGCTCGCAATATCGACCTCAGCGACGACTTCTTCCTGCCCGGCGACCTGACCGAGCAGATCGAGCGCGCCTACTGGCTCGACTCGTTGCGCCTGTCACTCGCCCAGCGATTCACCTTTTCACTCGTGCCTGTCTCCAGCCGTGTCGCCATGCTCAACGACGCCTGGCAGGGCTGGGCGCGCAATGTAGCCAACGGCAAAAGCTGTTGGCTGAGCGCCGATCTCGAATCGTTCGAGCGCGCCAAGTACCCGCTACAAGCCGCCGAAGACGCATGCAAGAAATACTCAGCCTATGCGTGGCTTGGCTATCGCATGCCCGACTTCTTTCCGGATGCAGAATCGGCGGTCGCCATTGCGCGCGAAACCTCGGAGCGCGTGGATCGCATGCTTGCTGTGCAAAATCAGAGTCAGAGTCGTGCAGCGACGCGCGACGATAGCCTTGGGAAGAGGCGTGGTGGTGAGCAACAGCGTGGCGGCTATATGCGCCAGCGGCGCGGCGGTCGGTAGGGCGGAACGCCACAGGCGGTTCCGCCGCATCGGTCGAACAGCAGGTGAGATGTGATGCCACTGTTCGGTGGCTTAGCAATCGCACTCGCGAGGCGAAGCATGACAACCGTCAAACCGCCACAGGCCTCGGTGCATTGAGCTCACTGGCCGGTACAGGCCGGCCGATGGCATAGCCTTGCACGAAGTCGACGCCGATGGTGCTGAGGCGCTTGATGATGTCGTCATTCTCGACAAACTCGGCGACGGTGTAGATGCCCATGACATGGGCAATATTGTTGATGGCGGCAACCATTGCGCGGTCGACGAGATCTTCTTCGATGTCCTTGACGAAACTGCCGTCGATTTTCACATAGTCGACAGGCAGGTGCTTGAGGTAGGAAAAAGAGGACATGCCACTGCCGAAATCGTCGAGCGAGAAGCGGCAGCCCAGCGCCTTGAGCTCGTGCATCATGCGGCTCGATTGCGTGAGGCTGGCGATGGCGGCGGTTTCGGTGATCTCGAAGCACACGTCGGACGTGCGGATATTGCGTGTCGAGAGTTGCTCGCAGAGGAAAGGCAGAAAGTCCGCTTGGTTGATCGAGGTCGCAGACAGATTGATCGACAGGCCGAATTGCGGGCCGCTCGGCGAGCGTGCTTCGAGCAGGTCGAGGGCGTGCCCGACTATCCATCGGTCAACCCGTGGCATCAGCCCATAACGTTCGGCGGCGGGAATGAAGGCCATCGGTGGCACGAGCACACCTTCTTCATCGCGCATCCTGACGAGGATTTCGTAATGCAGGTGGGCGTCACCGGCTTTCCAGGTGAGTGGTGCAATGGGCTGCATGTAGAGTTCGAAGCGGTCGTCGCGCAATGCGCCTTCGATACGTGCGACCCAGCCCATTTCCCCGCTGCGACGAATGAGGTCAGCATCGGCGGAGCGATAGACGTGTACCAGATTCCGCCCTTTTTCCTTGGCGACGTAGCAGGCGCTATCGGCAGACTTGAGCAGATCGGCAAATGACTGGTCTCCATCGCGAGAGACGAGACCAATGCTGACGCCGACGGTAAAGGATTTGTCTTCCCACGTGAACTGGAGGTCGCGGATGCACTGCCGGATGCTCTCGGCGACGCGTAGTGCTACTTCTGGCGGGCAGTTCTCAAGCAGTATGGCGAACTCGTCGCCGCCGAGACGTGCGAGCGTGTCTTCGGAGCGCAGCCTGGTACGCACAAGATTCGCTATCTGGATGAGCAACTGGTCACCCGCCACATGGCCACAGGTGTCATTGACGAGTTTGAACTGGTCCAGGTCCAGATACATCAGTGCCAGACCTTTGCTGGTGAGACTAGGCGTGCTGTCTTCCTTTTGCAGGGCGAGGGTCAGACGCCGCTCGAATTCGCGGCGATTGACCAGATCGGTCAAGGCATCGTGACTTGCCTGGTAGCTGATCTGTTCGGCGAGGCGACGTTGTTGGGTGACGTCATGAAAGACGATGACGACGCCGCTCACTGCGCCGTCCTGTCCGCGAATCGGCGCCGCTGAATCTTCGATGGCGATGTGCCGCCCTTCTTTGGTCACAAGCTCGGTGTGATCCGCCAGACCGGTGATATCGCCGGTGGCGAGCACTACATCAACAGGGCATTGCGCGCGCTCGCCAGTGACGTCATGAATGATATGAAACACTTCTTCGATATTGCGACCCAGGGCGTCTTCCTTGTTCCAGCCGGTCATCACCTGCGCCACCGGGTTGAGATAGCGCACGAGGCCCTGCGTATCCGTCGTGATCACGGCGTCGCCGATGGAATGCAGCGTGACGCGCAAACGCTCCTTCTCGTCGTGCAGTGCCTGCTGTGCCTGGGCACGCTCGGAGATGTCGCGCACGATGCCGACGAAAAGGGCACTGTCATGGTCATTTATATGCGTAATGGATAGTTCGATAGGGAACTGGCTACCATCCTTGTGCATGCCGTTGAGCTCGACAGTGCCTTGATTGACGATACGCGTAATGCCATGCTGCAGGTAACGCGCCATGCTCTCACGGTGACGGTCACGCAATTCAGGTGGCATGAGCATCTCTACTTCGAAGCCAAGCACTTCCTCCGGTACATAGCCGAATATCTTGCAGGCTGCCGGATTGACAGAGCGGATCATGCCCGCTCCATCCATGGTGATAATGCCATCCCCGATATTGTCGAGCACCGCGCGAACACGTTGCTCTTCATCGGCCATTGCGCGATTCGCCTCGCGCGCTTGTGCCTCGGATTGCACCAACCGGGTAGCCAGCGGTTTGACCTGTGAGCGCAGCAACCACATGCCCGCTGCGGTGAGCAGCAGGAAGATCGGGATGACGCGCTGCAGCTGTTCGGCGATTGGCTGGAAAATCTCCCAGGAATCCTGCTTGAGTACCATGGCCAGGCCGGTCTCACCCAATGGCGCATAGGCGGCAAGGACGTTGTGCTTGCGATAGTCATCGCCACTGAAAATGCCGCGCTTGCCGGACAGGGCCAGAGCCATGGGCGTGCTCTTTACACCCGTTGTAACGTAAGGCGTGTAGTACGGTTTGGGCTGCCGGAACTGCGGCAGACAACGCACCCCGTTTTCGTGCAATTGGCATAAACCGGCTTCGCCAGTCAGCCCATAGCCGGAGCTGCTCATCATCAATGCTTCGAGCATTGGCAGATCGCGCACGATTTTCATACGCGCAATGACCTGTCCTGTTTCGTCCTGCAGCGGGACGGTGGAGCGCAAGCTGAATTTCTTCGCCCAGATGATTTGAGAATCAGCGCCTCTGACCTCGAGCGCAAAGTCGTTCGGGGAGGGCGGCGAGCCGATTTCGACGAGCCGGCGACCATCAGGCGTGTCCAGGGTGACTGACTCCAGGCGGGCTGCTGTTGCGCTGCGCAGCAACAGGGTCTTGAGGGGCTCACGCGCTGCGGCCGACGGGCTATCCAGCGCGGCCTTGAGCTCGCGCGTCACCGCCACAGAGGCAGCCAGCAACATCGAACGCTCACGTCCTTCACGGAGGGAAGACTCCACGAGCAGCAAGCGCCCATTCAACGAGTTGGTGAGCCCGCGAGTGAGTTCGGTCTTGGCGCTCACCTGCATGGTCACAAAGCCGGCGAGGCCCGTGCTCACGGAAGCGGTCAGCACGATCAGGGCACCTATCAGACTGATGCGCGCATCCGCGCTCAGGGTCTTGTCGCGCGACGACAGCTTGAGGCTCTTGGCCAGCAGACCTATGCCGAGCACCACCATGCCGCTGGCGGTGTGGATGGCCATCTGCGAACCCTTGAACCAGCTATAGAGCGCACCCAGATTCAGCGTGTAGCCGATCAGTCCCGTGATGCCCAGTGTCAATACGACAAAGCTCGCCACAATGGCCAGGCGCGCAGTACCGCTTCGCCTGAAACTCGTTTCGACAATCAGGACCAGCCCTGCCAGCATGAAGCCAAGGGCCGTATTCGGTGCCATCCGGCCCGCATGTGAATTGCCGTCAATGAGCCAGCTGTGCAAGCCGGGCCAGTCGAGCATCAGTTCATTCAGGTGCAATCCTTCGGCGACGTTCTCCAGAAAAATCAACGACGCCAGCAGCACGACGCACGCCCCCAGGATCGAGGGTACCCGCTGTGTTCGGGGGTTTTTGCTGCGCAACAGCAGCAGTGCAACGCCACACAATAGAAAGCAGACAGCCGTGTTGAACACCATGGCCACCAGGCCGGGCACGATCTGAACCATCATTGCGCTGCGCAAGAACCAGCCCGTGATGACCCACAGGCCCAGTGCGACAAGGGCAATCCCGGGCAATTGCGATGCTCGCCTGCCTGGTGGGCAGGCAAGCACATATTTCATTAGACGAGAGCGCATCTCCCTATTTGCGGCAATTGCGGGAGTGACTGAAGCAATTGGCGTGAGAGTTTGCACAGGTCAGGGCCGGATGGCCTCAGGGGCAAGCGGCTGGCAAAGCGATGGGCGACCGCAAAGAGAACTTGTCGCCTGCTGGATTTTCTGGTGTCAGGCATTGATAGAGCCAAGACAGCTACGATGATTTGCCACGTGCTGCTGAACCTGCGCTATCGCGGAGCCATCACGGATCGGGACCGAAGTAGGAGCGCCCGCCGGTCCGATCAGCGCCATTCGACGTGTCGCAGAGGGGATGCGCTGCCGTACTCCGCCAAAGGTAGGGTGCCGTTCTTCGCCACGGTGAGGCCCGACAGGGCGGCCTCAGGCATGAGTACTGGACAGACAAAATCCGCCATGAAATTCTCATATTCACCGGTCGTAGCTACTCGAAGTAGCTCACCATCAGCGTAAATTGATTTCGACAAATCTTGACTAAAATGCGGATCATGCGACCGAAAGCCCCATGAAATCGGCATAGCAGCTAGCTGCTTTGTGTCAAAATGATTCATAGCTGATTTTGGGTCGTGAGCGGCGTTCAGATTGGGTATTCCAGGACTGAACGGTGTAATAAGAGCTGTCCTCTTGTCGCTACTTGCCAAGCTCAACGTGGCGCCCTCTCCTACTTGGGCATTTCTTTGAATGGTTTGAGGATGAACATTGTTCGTATCCATAATGGCTTCTGATGAAACCTCTTCACGCGAACGAAATGATGAATTTAGGCTTCGAGGGCTCAAGCTGGAACCCGAGTATCGCACTGGGTCGTCAAACCCAATTTCAGAATTCTATGTTCCTTGTCTATCAGCTGCGAATATTTACAGACGCGCCGTCGGCTATTTCAGGTCAAGTATTTTGAGCTTGGTGGGTCTGGAGGTTTTGGATTTTGCGAGGCAAGGAGGCCGAATCTTTTTGGTTTGTTCACCAGAATTATCATTGGATGATCAACAAGCAATTGCAGAAGGCTACGAGATCCGTGAGAGCTTAGCCGCCCGGCGCGTCGAAGCTGAAGTAGACAGCTTGATCGCGAATGCAGCAATTGACTGGCAAGTTCGTGTTTTGGCCACATTGATTGCGGTTGGCTCAATGGAAGTGAAGGTAGCGGTTCGCGCGCCAGCACATGGGCTCTATCACGAAAAAATTGGTGTATTTTCAGATGCCAGCGGAGACTTGGTCAGCTTCATTGGTTCAGCGAATGAGTCATGGAGCGGCTGGCACGCCGGGGGCAATTTTGAGTCCATAGAGGTGTTCTGCGGATGGAATGAAGGCGAATCCAGCAGGGCCGAGCGGCATTCACGGAATTTCAACAGTCTTTGGGCGGGTACGACGCTTGACGTTCATACGCTCACGTTCCCCGAAGCAGCCCGGCTCAAGTTATGTAGGGTGGCGGCACCATCCCTTGATGACGCAAGGCGCGAAGTCGCGCACATAGTGCAAGGACCTATCCCGGAGTCATCGACCCGTAAGCTCTTACCTCATCAAGACAAGGCAATTGCTGGTTGGATCGCGCAAGGGTGCCGCGGCATATTCGAGCATGCCACTGGTAGCGGTAAAACGTTTACAGCGTTATCAGCGTTGGAACCACATATGGACGCTCTATTGCCTGCGCTTATTTTGGTGCCGAGCGATTTGCTGCTTAGGCAATGGGTCCGTGAAGTCAAAGCACATTTTCCAAACGCGGCGCTCATGTTGGCCGGAGGCGGACATGATCGGTGGAAAGAATCAGGAAGGCTTAAGCGGCTATCTGCCGAGTCGCCAAACTCTCCCCGCATCGTCGTAGCCACGATGCAGACCGCTGCGAGCTTGGCATTTAGACAGGCTCTCTCTCAAGGAGCGCATCTGGCTCTTGTCGCCGATGAAGTGCATCAAATCGGAAGCCGTTTTAATTCCCAAGCTATGCTGATCGAATCGGGCCCTCGGTTGGGGCTGTCTGCTACCCTCGAGCGCTATGGTGACGTTGAAGGGACTGCGAAAATATTGGACTATTTTGGTGGAGTTGTTGCGCCACCAGTGACATTGTCAGACGCTGTGGCTGCGGGACGCCTTGTGGAGTATTTGTATCATCCGCATGTTGTACACCTCAATGTGGAGGAGGCAGATGATTGGAAGAAGTTGACCCGTTCGATTCGTTTTGAGATGGCCAAGTCAGAAGAAGGGAGACTGACAGAGCAGGCCAAATTACTGTTGATTCGACGCTCCCGAATTGCGAAGAAGTGTGCGGCTAAGGCTCCTTTGGCGGCCCGGATAGTCAAACAGTCTTTTGAAGAGGGCCAAGGGTGGTTGGTGTATTGCGAAGATTCCGCGCATTTGGCTCACACAATGGACGAGCTTCGAGCCATCGGAATCAAACCCATTGAATATCATTCAGGCATGCAAGGCGATCGAACAGCCACGCTACAGTGGTTTGCCCGTTACGGCGGGGTTCTCGTATCAATAAAGTGCCTCGACGAAGGCGTCGACATACCGTCAGTGTCACATGCAGTCATATTGGCCTCATCACAGAATCCTCGTCAGTTCGTTCAGCGACGGGGACGTGTGCTCCGAGCATCGGGCAACAAGATATTTGCGACAGTCCACGATGCTATCGTTGCGCCAATCGGGCTAGACGAAGAGCCAGAACAGACCTCTCTGCTTAAGGCGGAGTTCCTAAGAGCTATCGAGTTCGCGAAACATGCGCGTAACCAATCCGCCAGCGCAGAACTGAGAGAGATGGCTCGTGAGGCGGGCTTTGACCCAGATACAGAGTTGCACAATGGCTATGAAGATGAGGTAACGACAGGTGAGTGACGTATCCAAAGACATGGCCCTTGAGGCGCTATTGAAGACGGCAGAGGAAATCGCTCCTCTGTTGCCACGCCAAGCAGTAAATCAAGCCTACTTAATAGGGCAAGCTTTCCAGTTTGAGGCCAGTCGTGATGCATCCATACGCGAACTGACTAAGCTTGCAGATGACTATGCTGGGGAATCGTCACAATGAAATTGATCCGTTTGACCCTAAGAAACTTTATGCCATACAAAGGCAATCTGATCTTAGAGTTTCCTCAAGACCTTAGCCGGAATACCCTGCTCGTGCTTGGCGATAACATGCGCGGCAAAACCAGTTTGTTGAACGGCATCCGATGGGCGTTCTATGGGAAGGCTCAGGGGCGACATTTGCGCTCCATACCGCTTCATCAAATGCCAAATCGCGAGGCCGTTTTGGAAGGCGACTGGACGATGGAAGCGCGTATTGAGTTCGAAGCAGCCGGCTCACGATATGACTTACGCCGAGAGGCACAAAAGCGGCCGTACGTGGCTCACCCAAGCCGCCCAGAAGACTTCCAGGTGCTTACATATTTGTACAAAAACGGCGCTGCTCTGGATGCCAGCAGCATAGAGGCGGAAATCAACAGATTCGCACCAGAACAGGTGTCACGGTTTTTCCTGTTCGATGGTGAATTGCTGCAAGAATACGAAGAGCTTCTGATCGAAGGTAGTGACCAGGGCAAACGAATAAAGGAAGCCATTGAGCAGGCTTTGGGTGTTCCTGCTTTGACCAATTGCAGAGAGGATCTTTCCGTCCTGCTCAAGCGCGCGCAAAAAGAACAGCTCAAAGAGGCTGTGTCCGTGAAGGGACTGGAGGCAGCAGCGGAGTCTTGCGCGAAATGGTCAGCAAAAAGGGATGAAATTGAAACGGACCTTGCCAAATTAAAGGCGATGCAACTTGATCTTAAAAGTGAGAGGCAGCAGCTAGAAGACGAAATAGCCGCATCCGAATCAATTTACAAGCAGCGGCTGGAATTAGACACCAAAGTGGCTCGCGAATCTGAAATTCAAAAAGAACAAAAGGCCAAGATGGAGCAGCGTATGACGCTGCTGAGTGAAGCTTGGCGCGAGCTTATCAAGCCTAAGATTCTTGAAAAGAAAACTACGCTCCAGCGTGAGCTCGACGAAGCAATCGCAGCATCTGCTCAGCGCTCGAAGCTGCAATACAAGATCGAGCACCTTCGCGAACACCTTGCCTCAAAGGTTTGCCCGACATGTGGGCAAACCATCAATTTAGACATGGGTCAATTTCAGCGCCAGCAATTGCAGGAAGCTGAGGCAGAGATGGATAGCATGCAGGGGACAAGACTCGACGCCAGCTCGCTCAGCCAGGGCATCAAAACTCTCGACGCCGTTTTGGTCCGCCCTGTAAAAGATCGGTTAATTGATCTTGATCGTGATTTGGAAATACTGGAGGTAGACCTATCGAAGATAGCAACACGAATAGATGAACTCAACGAAGAGTTGAACGGCCAAGGCAGCGATGAAATCCTTCGAAAGAAGTCCCGATTTAACCAAGCGCTAAAAGACGAAGAGCGTCTCAAGGTCAGCATTGAGGGGCGCGAAAAAGAATTCGTCAGAGCTAATGTTGAAGTACAAACGCAGACACTTCGAATGAACTCAACTGCAACCAGCGCTATGACAAGGGCAACAAATCGAACAAGTTTTTTTAAAAATATGCACGATATTTTCGAATCCAGCGTAGATAATCTTCGTTCGACCCTTCGGTCGACCGTGGAGAAGAATGCCACTGAGGCATTTCTGGCGATGAGCACGCAAAAGGCATATCTAGGATTGTCTATTAATGCAAATTATGGATTGAGCATTATTGGCTCAGACGGGCAAAGCGTTCCATTGCGTAGCGCCGGGGCAGAGCAAATCGTTGCACTGTCTTTGATTGATGGCCTGAGCCGCGCCGGTAGAACGGCAGGTCCTGTGGTCATGGATACGCCGTTCGGGCGGCTAGATACCAAGCATCGGCGAAATATTCTGCGTTATCTCCCTGACGCGGCTAGCCAGTTGGTACTTTTCGTTCACGATGGAGAAATAGGCGGTGACGCATCGTTTGATGCTATTGCACATCGAATCGGGGCCCGCTACGAAATCAAGGAAGTAACACAGAGCCACTCTGTTCTGGAGAAGGTTTCATGAGTGAATTAACCGATCTCAAACAAATTGGATTGTCTGGAAAGGCAAAACTCAGTTTGGAAAGATTGAAGAATGATGGCTACTTCGCAGAACAGCGAGATGCCTACAAATTTGCTGTCGGTCTATGTCTGGCGAGAGAAATAATGCCTCCCGAGCTCCCTCCAGGCGGTACAACCATATACAACACCCAAACCATAGACGAAGATGGATCTTTAGCCGTCGCCATCAAAATGTTAATGCCAGCGGACGTGCCGCCGTATAGGTGGGCTGAGCGGCTTGCCGAGGCTGGCATCACTATACTTGCAGAACTCGCGGATTCGGGCAAGCTAGATCCTTCCGAGATAATTCGTCAAACGCAATTGACTTTGGCCGAACGAGTTGACTAATGCATGAGACCAATTCGAATCTACTTGATCGTTTATTCCGACAAAGGAGGATGGCAGTCCACGGTGCATCGAGATGTTGATGAGGTGCTCCAAACTTGGCTCTCATTCTTCGAGAACGGTGGCGCGATAGGCTTTGTTCATGTGGGCTTGAATCGGCCCCCATCCATCGAATTTGAACCGACTGCAGTTACTTGGACAAATCGATTGCTTGTTTCTACCAGTGCTCGCTGGGCATTTGATGCTCTCGGCACTTACTCGGCAAAAATAGCTGAAGTAGGTAGTTTAGGGCTACATCTCGCATTTTCTGGCTGGGGCTACGTCGCTGATAGAGATGAAGCAACTCAGGATTTGGAGGACATTGCTCAGCCGTCGGCAGTGCCCACCACAACGGCACAAGGGCTTGATGTATATGGGGGCTCAGCGTGGTTTCATGCCTTGTCCACCTCTAATCCCGCTGCCTATCATGCAGCTGCGACGCGCGGGATCATTGACGAGACTACCTATATCACCGTTGAAGAAGCGATGCCATGGGCTTTGCGCAAGGCTTTGGCGATTGAGCGTGCATCATTTCTTATGCGCGAACATGATTCGTCAGACCCCACCGCAGTTTCTCGTGCGCTGCCTCCGTGGGTCGTTTCGGCCTCCTTGAACGCTCTGCCGCTTACAGCACGCTGCGCGAATTCATTGCAGGCAGGTGGTATCCGAACAGTAGACGAGCTCAGGCAAATGAATTCGAATCATTTGTTGAAGCTCCCCAACTTCGGCAAAAAGAGCCAGAAAGACCTCGCGCGTTCATTGTGGGAAGCATTGAGCGCCGGGCCCCCAGAAGGAGTGGGAGATAAGCGGGCTTTTGATATTCCATCGAGAATTTCTAACTCGTTCGATGATCAACTTGAATTGATAGAGCGGCCGACTTGGCGCAGTTTCAGAGAGGCTTTCGATGCATCTCTTTCTAGCCTAAAGAAAAATGTTCAAACGGTTGTCCGGTCTCGCATCGGAACCGGGCAAAGGCGGATGACCTTGGCAGACATTGGCGACGAAATGGGGGTCACACGCGAGCGAATACGTCAGTTGGAGGGCAACGCGATTCAGTTCCTGAAGCGTGATCCTTTTTGGTCCAAGGTTCTGCTAAGAAAGATCGCGGATTTGTTGGACGAACGTGACGATTCGCTACCAGTGGCGAGCCTCGGATTATTTGATCCCTTTTTTGCTGGATCAGAAAGCATGCTCGGAGAGATTGACTTCGTTCTGCGTCGCGTTTTGGACGAGCCGTTCCACATTCTGCGAGTGAATGGATGCGATTTCATTACTGAAATTTCTCAAGAGGAATGGAATGCCACTGTGCGACATGCCCTGAATCTCGTTGAGACTGCCCTTCCGACGGAGCCATCAAAGCAAGACTTGAGACGGCAGGTGGAGGGTCTGTTAGGCCAAAGGGGGCATGAACTGGCAGCAGAGTTGTGGGTTTGCGCAAAAAACTTCGCTCTTTTCGCGATCGATGGTGAGGGGGTAGAAAGGCTGGCCGGCGCAGGAACTTCGGCAGAAAGTCTAGTGGCGGCAACACTGGCCTCTTCGGACAACGCTCTGCACTTTCTTGACATTGCGCGTCTAGTAGAAGAAACGTTTGGCCGCAAGATTGACATAAGGCGCGCGCACAGCGCTGCTGCGAAAGTCGGGGTATTGTTTGGTCGAGGTACATATGGAACCGCTAAACATTGCCCACTAGGTGCGGAAGAGGTTGCCGTCCTTCGACGCGAAGCCGAAGACATCGTCTTGTCTGGACCTTCAAACCGACAATGGAGTTGTTTTGAGCTTGCCCAAAAGTTGCACGAGCTTTCGTTAGATTTCGATGAGCACATAGATCAGTACGTAGTCGATTTTGCCCTTCGCGAATCGGAAATACTTTCCGACTTGGGGCGCCTGATGTGGGTTCAATCTGGGAAAAGGGCTACCGGCACGGCAGATAGAATCGATGTGTCGCAAGCGGTCCTAGCGCTACTCAGCGCGGCTGGCATGCCCATGAGCAAAACGGAGATACGGCGGGAGTTATCTCGCGATCGGGGCTTAAGTGGCTTTTTTCAAATTCAGCCCAAAGGTTCACTAGTTAAGGTAGATGAAGATCGTTGGGGGATACTGGAGCGTGATGTTCCGCTGACGCTCACCGAATTGACCGATCTTTATATTTTCGTGGCTGCAGCGCTTGAACAATCGCAGCAAGGACTGCATCTATCCGAAACAATGGATGCTCTTCGCATGGGCTTTCCTGCGATCAACAAAGTTGAGTCTCCATACACCGTTCACGGCGTCCTGCAAATGGATCCCCGTTTTAAAGTGTCTCCCAGTGGTTATGTTTACCTCGCTTGCTGGGGTAGCCCTAAGCGCATTAGCCAAGGAGAAGCCGTTATCGAACTTTTCCGGCGAAATCCGGGGTGCCGGCTGACCAACCGAGAAATAGTTTCACGGGCAAGTGACATACTTGGCCGTCCAATTGACAAGTTCAATATCTATGGTGCGCTCAGAACAATTGGAGCGCAGTTTGATGATTCCTCAGGCACCTGGCACGTAGACAACTTGGAAGCAGATGAGGAGTTGCAAGTTGGTGGATCGGCCTCCCGTTGCTTCTCGGAATAAGCCGTCAGAATTTGATGGTTATTTTCTTCCAGAAATGGCGTCTTTGGTTAATCGTGAATTTCGCTTTGGAGCTCAACGTCTATTAGTAGCTCCTTGTGTGCACTGGGGATATGCAGTAAGTCCGCATCAAATCTTCCCATAGAGCCTTGGATGTAATGATCCGTAGGTTCGATCGCGATCCAGCGGCGGCCCAAATTTTCAGCTGCGGCCCCGGTGGTATTACTACCGCTAAACGGGTCCAAGACGATATCGCCGGCTCCTGTCAGAAATTTTATAAAAAACTCAGGCAATGCGGTTGGCATTCTAGCAGGGTGGAATCCTATTCCGTGTTCCCTGCAATACTCCTGATAAATATCATTTGCCCGCGTGTTTGAGATTGTCAGGACGTTTGGTGGTATAGAACCCCCATTATCTGTGCTGAAAGCTGTTTGGCTAATGTGATGTTGAGACGGCCTATTTCCAGCGTTAAACTGTTTCGTCTTAAGAAGGTATTTCATCGCATCGCTGTACTCTTGCAGAACGTTCTTGTTGTTAGCCTTTGGTCGAGTACTCGGTGATAGCCACCACAATCGCGTAAAACTATCTTTGAGGCGGATGCGTTCGACGGTCACCCATTGGGCGGGACTGGGCAACCTCGCGGGATTATGGCAAATGAATTCTTGACAAAGATGCAAATCGTTTTCCTCCTGAAAACGAAGTAACGCTTTGAGGCCAAGGGTTGACATCACTGGTAGACCCGGCTCCCATGAATTTCCCAATTCGATGACGATTGAGCCGTTCTCGGTCAGAAGATCACGAAACATCGGCCCAAATTTTGTTAGCCAATTTAGATACTCATCACCTTGCAAATTGCCGTATTTTTTCTTCCGATTTAATGGAAACGGCGGGGACGTAAAAATTAATTGGACTTTCCCCTTTAGCGAATCCAAATCCGAATGGCATAAAATATTTTCGGCAAGTCCCTTTAGCATCACTCCATTTGCAGTCGAATAGGCAGCGTGGCGAGGAAATTTTGGAAAGATGTCGGTGGGTCTTTTTCGAGGCCTCATGCCATTCCCCTGAATAGTGCGTTCTTAGTAAGTTTTATGATTTGCAGTTGCATAGCAATAGTGTCTTGTGCATTGTTAATCTTGAAGACCCGCGTCTTCTGCGATTCTTCTCATATGTTGCAACAGATCCATCCTTACTTGTACGCCTGATTCGTCCGAAAACTCCACGGTTGCTCGCGGTCTATTCACTGATGAATCAACCGCGATCAGCGCCGCTCCTAGCGAGATGCTTATCGCAGGATTTCTGAATCCAAAGAGATCGGCGATCTCCTAGCGAATGGTAACCCGAAGGAATCGGCACTCGCGATAGACTTATCGTTTGCGATCAGTGACACGCATGCTCAATGATTACTCCACCGTCACACTCTTCGCCAGATTCCTGGGCTTATCCACATCAGTCCCTCGCGCACACGCCGTGTGATACGCCAGCAGTTGAAGCGGCACGACATGCAAAATGGGAGACAGGGCACCGTAGTGCTCGGGTAGGCGGATCACGTGCACGCCGGGCTCACTGTTGATGTGGCTGTCCGCGTCGGCGAAGACGTAGAGTTCGCCGCCACGTGCGCGCACTTCCTGCATATTGCTCTTGAGCTTGTCGACCAGCGCGTCGTTCGGCGCGACGGTGACGACGGGCATCTCGGCGTCAACCAGCGCTAGCGGGCCGTGCTTGAGTTCGCCTGCGGCGTAGGCTTCGGCATGGATGTAGGTGATCTCTTTCAGTTTGAGCGCGCCTTCGAGGGCGATGGGGTAGTGCAGGCCGCGGCCGAGGAAGAGTGCGTTCTGCTTTTTCGCAAAGTCTTCGGACCAGGCGATGATTTGCGGTTCGAGCGCGAGGACGGATTGCAGCGCCGCAGGCAGGTGCCGCAGGTCGCGAAGCCATTGTGCTTCCTGCGCATCGCTGAGATGGCCGCGCAGTTTGGCGAGCGTGAGCGTCAGCAGGAACAGGCCACCGAGCTGGGTGGTGAAGGCTTTGGTGGAGGCGACGCCGACTTCGACGCCGGCGCGTGTGATGTAGGCGAGCTTGCTTTCGCGCACCATGGCGCTGGTCGAGACGTTGCAGATGGTCAGTGTGTTTTCCATGCCGAGGCTGCGTGCGTGCTTGAGTGCGGCCATGGTGTCGGCGGTTTCGCCGGACTGGGAGATGGTGACGACGAGCGTGCGCGGGTAGGGCACGCTGTCGCGGTAGCGATATTCGCTGGCGACTTCGACCTGTGTTGAAATTTTCGCAATGGATTCGAGCCAGTACTTGGCGACGCTGCCGGAGTAATAGCTGGTGCCGCAGGCAAGGATGAGGACGGAGTCGACGTTCCTGAATATGCCTGCGGCATTCTCGCCAAACAGGTCGGGTGCGAAGCCTTCGACGCCTTCGAGCGTGTCGGAGAGGGCGCGCGGCTGCTCGAAGATTTCCTTCTGCATGTAGTGGCGATAGGGGCCGAGCTCGGCGGCGCCGGTGTGGGCGTGTACGGTGCGCACTTCGCGCTGCACCGATTTGAAGTTGCTCGCTCCGTCGCGCGCAACGATCCAGTGCTTGCCCATCTGCAGGTCGACGACGTCGCCTTCTTCGAGGTAGACGATCTGGCTGGTGACGCCGGCCAGTGCCATGGCGTCGGAGGCGAGAAAGCGCTCGCTTACCTGGCTATCTTCGCCGACGCCGAGGATCAGCGGCGAGCCGAGGCGTGCGCCGATGACACGATGCGGCTCATCACGGCAAAATACGGCAATGGCATAAGCGCCCTTGAGGCGGTGCGTGGCGCTCTTGACCGCTTCGAACAGGTCGCCGTCGTAGAGATGGTCGACGAGGTGGGCGATGACTTCGGTGTCGGTCTGGCTGAGAAACTCGTAACCCTTGCCCTTGAGCTCGGCGCGCAGCTCGTCGTGATTTTCGATGATGCCGTTGTGTACGAGGGCGATGCGCGCGGTTTCCAGACCCGGCGAGAAATGCGGATGGGCGTTATGTACTGCGGGTACGCCATGGGTGGCCCAGCGGGTGTGGGCGATGCCGGTGCCGCCGCTGACATCTTCGGCTGCGACCTGGGTTTCGAGCTCGGCGACGCGCGAGGTGCTGCGCGCGCGGCGCAGTTCGCCGCCCTGGTGTACAGCCACGCCGCAGGAGTCGTAGCCGCGGTATTCGAGCCGCTTGAGGCCTTCAACAAGGATGGGGACGATGTTGCGGGTGCTGACTGCGCCGACGATGCCACACATGCGAAGTACCTCTCGAAGAAGATGAGGAAGCTGAGGGGAGCGAGGAATAAGGAGTGAGGCAGATATTAGTGGGGCATGCGCGGCGAAGGTGTGCAATATTCACGACATTGCGCAACAAAATTGCACCACAATGTATTCATGAAAATTTATTGCATGATTTGCTGAGCCATGAATGATTCGAGCGTTTCGTTGGAACGATTGGAGCTGGATCCGGTCGATTTGCGCATCCTCGCGCAGCTACAGGAGGATGCGAGCCTGTCCAACCAGAGTCTTGCCGAGAAGGTGCATGTCTCGTCGGCGACCTGTCTGCGGCGCGTCAAGCGGCTGGCCGAGGCGGGGTTGATCGAGCGGCAGGTGGCGATTCTCTCGCCGGAGCGCCTGGGATTCGGCTTGACGGCCATCGTCGAGATCACGCTGGACCACCAGGCCACCGAACATCTCGCGGCCTTCGAGGCACGTGCTGCGGCGGATGCTTCCGTGCAGCAGTGTTACCGCGTCTCGCCGGGGCCGGACTTCGTGCTCATCGTGCAGGTCGCCGATATGGCAGGCTACAACGCCTTCGCGCAGCGCTTGCTGTCGCTGGATGCCAACGTGAGGAATGTGCGCAGCTTCTTCTCAACGCATCGCGCCAAGTTCGGCACGCAGGTGGTGTTGCCGGACACTCAGGGGAGAGCTTCCTGAGTCGTGCAAGACGACGTTGATATAACGCCGTCATATCCCTTCACGAGGGTGGCGAGTGCTCGTCACCCTCTGCAGGATTGCTGCCGCCCGTTAGCGAACGCGACGACGGACCAGGCCGCCACCGAGCAGGGCTGCGACGAGCAGGTAGGCTGTTGCCGGCTCAGGCACGCCGGTCGGCGGTTCTGGATCGGGTGTGGGTGGGACGTCAAACACGGCAAGGTCCAGCGGTGCGATGCCGAAGGTTTGCAGTAGCGTCTTGTTTGTTCCGTCCAGGTCTTCCATCCAGACATTCTTGTCTTCGAGCCAGTAGAGCTTGCCGTCGGCAACGGTCATCCCGTGCGCATCGGACGAAGTACCGGCGAAGAAGGTGCCCCAGGCCATCGGCGAGAGGGGGTACTTGCCGATATCGTCGGTACTGCCACCAAAGCTGGCAAAGTAATAGCCCGAGGTAAAGTCGACCGCGAGATCGACGGGCGAGATGCCGAATGTCTGCAGCAGGGTCTTGCTGCTGCCATCGAGGTTTTCCATCCACACATTCTTGTCTTCGAGCCAGAACAGTTTGTCGCCTGCCACGGTCATCCCGTGCGCGTCGGCGCTGGTTCCGGTGAAGAACGTGCCCCATGCCATCGGCGAGATGGGGTACTTGCCGATGTCGTCGGTGCTGCCACCGAAGCTGGCAAAGTAGGAACCGCTGGCTGCATCCACGGCGAGGTCGATCGGCGCGATGCCGAATGTCTGCAGCAGCGTCTTGCCGCTACCGTCGGTCTTCTGCGACCAGACGTTCTTGTCTTCGAGCCAGTAAAGGCTGTCGCCGGAAACGGTCAGCCCGTGTGCATCGGCACTGGTGCCACTGAAATATGTCCCCCATGCCATCGGCGAGACCGGGTATTGGCCGATGTCATCGGTGCTGCCGCCGAAGCTGGCGAAATAGCTGAGGGCGGTGGCCTGGGCGCCAGCCGAGAGCAGCAGCCCCAAGGTGGCCAGGCCGAGCATCAAGCTTTTGAGAGGAGAAGGACGGGGAGCGAAATACGAAGTGCGCATGGCTGGATACTCGGTAGTTTGAGCCGACGGGCTGGTCGTCTCTTGGATTGTCTGTGGCTGGAGACCGCAAATCTGAGCGGGACAGCTGATCGAGCGCGAGTGCACGCAAGAATTCAGCCATTGCTACATAAACGGCTATTACATGCGGGTCTTCGGTGAGCGGAAACCGCAGAAAAATCAAGCGACTGTAAGAATCACCGACGTCAATCGTCCCTGTGAGGCCGTACCGGTTGTAATCTCCGCATTGCTGCGACGACCCTACTTCTTTTCCCTTCAGACCCGATGAGAATCCTGTTTGCGATTTGCTGCCTGTTGCTTGGAGGCTGCGCCAGTACGCGGGCGCCAACGCCGGTCGTGCGGCCGATGGCGGAAAGCGCGCTGAAGAAGATCCGCAATGTCGATGTGTTCGTGGGCGTGCAGCGGCAGGAGATCGATCTGGAAGGCACGCCCTATTACCAACTGCCGATCACGCGCTCTCTGGAATTCGGCGGCGGCCTCGTCGGGCTCGGCGATTGCCCGCGCAATTCGCGCTGCTACCGTGGCCACAATGACATTTACATCGTGCTGGGCGGTGTGGTGATCGGCATGACGGCGGGCCTCGTTTATGGCACAGGCGAAATGGCGTATGAAGGCTATCGCCAGATGATGGCGGGCCGCGCGCTGGCGCCCGTGCAAGGCAGTCTGCGCGAATTCGATTTCGGTGAAATCCTGCGTGCCTCGATGGATCGCGCCGCGCAGGATGTGCCAGGCTGGCAGGCCACGCGCGCCGAGCTGCTCGAACGCGCCACACCTGAGCATTTCGAATCGCGCTACAACCAGTCGCAAAAGGATGCGGTGCTGGTCATGACGGTCAGGTATTCGATATCGCCGGACCTCACGCTGCTGACGGTGAGCGGCGAGGCAGCGCTGTACCCGAACACGACCGACCTGTGGCAGCTGCAGTACAACTTGTATCGCAAGGGCAGCCGCATGGACAAATTACCCGGCATGCAGACCGAGGCGGGAAATTCGCTCTACCGCAGCATCCTGACCTACAGGGCAGCCTTGCCCGGCGAGATCGGTGACCGCGACAAGGCGGCGAGCATGTGGGCCGATAATAATGGCGAACGCATACGCAATGCGCTGACCACGAGCGCACAGGTTTTTTCGAAACAGGTTGCGGCGGAGTTGGCAGGCCGCGCGTATTGATCAGATGTCGCGCGGTGCGGTGCGCTCACTACACCCTACGGTTTGGCGGCCTTCGCCGCAACGACCTCGAAGTCTGCCGTATCCATCACTTCATCGCGGGGCCCCAGCAGTATCACGCGGTGATGGCCCGGCGCAGGCAGCCAGCTGACCTGGGCGCCCTGCCCTATGACATTGCCATCGAGTAGCCAGTGCGTTGCCTTGGCGGTAAATGCTTCGAGCGTCCATGGCGCGCTGGGGAAATTCACGATGTAGGATTGGCCGTGGTGCGGCACCTTCAGGCGCGCGCCACTCGGCAAGGCGTCGACCATGACGCGATCCAGCTCCGTGCCCCGGACGAACCACTCGCGCCGCACGGGTTCATCGGGAGGCTCGAAGACGACGATGCTGCTCGTGGCGCCATCGGGTGCAGAGGGGCTGCGCGAGGACTCCTTCTGCGCGTTTGCCGCAACATCACGCCAGAGCAACTGTGCATTGCGGGCCAGGTCCTCGCTCCTGTCGGGCCGCGTGAGAGAGACCAGTACCGTGAGGCGATCGGTATTGCCGACGACGATTTGCTGACGCCCATCCGGCGAGCTCATCGACCAGCTGCTGCGCCAGCCGCCGGCGAAGTTGTCGGCGAGCATGTCCTGCACGATGAAGCTGGCTGCAGGCGTGCCGATCTTGCGTGATGCGTCGGCCCCGTTTGCAGTGACGTTGGCAGAGAGGTTGGCAGATGGGTTGGCAAGTACGACATTGAGGTTGGTGACGATGCCGGTATTCAGGCCGTGCCAGGCAAGGGCCAGCTGTGCCAGCGACGTATCGCCGGTGAGGCCGTCGAGGTTGGCGGGCGTATCCAGCCCGAGCTGCCGCAGCCGGTCATTGAATGCTTCGCTGCCGACTTCTTTCACGAGTTCGCGCAGTTGTTCGCGCAGCGCGCCGCTGTTGCGTGCCTGCAGCGCGGCACGCAGCGACGATACGCCAGCGCTGCGGCCGGCGTGTGCGTCCTTGGCGTCGAGCACATTGTGCGCATCGATCAGCAGGCTTGCCGCCGTGTGGGTGCGCAGCTCGATGCCAAGCTCTGCGGCGTGAGGCAGCCACCATTGCGAAATTGCCTGGCGTGCGAGCAGGCCATCGGCGTCGCGCGCCTGCAATCCACCCACCCATGCAAGTACTTCGCCGCTGGTATTGTCGAGGACCATGACGGATGCATTTTGCAGGCGCGCCTGTGAAGCCACGCGCGCCATGGTGTCGATGGCCGAGCGCTGCGTGCCGGCGTCGAGCGTGGTTGTCAATTGCTGGCCGGGCTGACGCAGCAGGCTGCGCGCCAGTTGCGGCGCCAGGGCGAAGCGCGGCACGTTGCGCGGCGCATCGAGGCGGCTCAGTGCAAGCTGGCTGATCTGCGCGCATTGTTTCCTGTCCTTCAGCAGCTCGGCGAGGATGCAGGCGCGGCGCGCCACGATGCTTGCCCTGGCATTCGGGCCACGCAGCAGGGCGGCGAGGATCATCGCCTCGCGCCGCGTGATGGCTTGTGGCGGCACGCCGAGCAGTACCTGGCTGGCCGCGCCGACGCCTTCCAGATCGCCGCGAAACGGTGCGAGATTGAGATAGGCCTCGAGGATCTGTTCCTTGCTCCAATGTTTTTCGAGCTCGATGGCAGCAAGGCTCTGATCCCATTTCTGCGACAGGCTGCGTCGTGACGTGCCCTTGCCGGGAAGATGCAGGTTCGGTTCAAGGAGTCCTGCAAGTTGCATGGTCAGCGTCGACGCGCCGCGCTTGGTGCGCCCCCACAGGTTCTGCCAGGCCGCGCCGAGAAAGGCTTTCCAGTCGATGCCCGCGTGTTCGAAAAAGCGCTTGTCCTCGGCGGCGAGCAGCGCTTCACGCATGGCCGGTGGCAGCGTCTGCAATTCCACCCATGCCAGGCGACGCACATTCGGATTGAGGCGCAGATCGGCCAGCGGCTCGCCATGGCGGTCGAGCAGGAGGGCATCGGAGGGGATGTACGCGATCTTGACCTGCTCGAATGTCGGCAGGATTTGCGATGCGCCCGGGGCGGCAAAGACGGGCGCACTCATGATGCCGCTTGCGAAGCAGATAAACAGGGCGGCGACAAAACGGCTATTCATGGGGTGTTGCAATCGAGCTGCGGCGTGGACCGGCATTGTGCCGTAGCGGCGGGGCATATGCGCGGTGCCGTGGCGGCACATTGCCAAAGTTTGCTATCAGGGAGTGCGATGGGGGTGCAACAGGTGGGGAGCGAAAGACTGCCGACAGCTTGCTGGTGACGCATTCGCCGCATTCGGCTAATGTTTGAGCGTTCGACATCCGTTTCAAAACGCGTTGTGTGTTTGCCCACCGGAAAGGCGCCCATCCATGAAGATCACCGATCATTTCGACCGTCTGCCTGAACCCGTCAAGAAAACCGTCTACGAGAAAAACGGTTCCGGCACCGGTCTGCCCGATACCTTGAAAGCCGGGGTGGAGGCACTCAGCGGTCTGGACATGTCCGATGTCCGCGTGCACTACAACTCGCTCAAACCGGTGCAGCTGAACTCGGAATCCTATGCACTCGGCAATGACATCCACATTGCGCCGGGGCAGGAAAAGCATCTCGCACATGAGGCCTGGCACGTCGTGCAGCAGAAGCAGGGGCGAGTGAAGCCTGCCGTGCAGGCCGGCGGTGTCGCTATCACCGATGACCCCGGTCTGGAGCGTGAGGCGGATGTGATGGGTGCTCGGGCGTTGAGCGTGGGCGCCGGGCAATCCTGAACGGCAAGACACGTTTGGAACGTTTGGAATTTTGGCTTCTGCCAGAGATGAGTCATTCCCGCGAAGGCGGGAATCCACTTCTACGTGAGGCCTGTGCCACCGAGTGGATTCCCGCTTTGCGAGCTTTCCGCTTATGCGGAAATGCCTGCTTACCCCACTACGCGGGAATGACGAAAATTGGGGCTCAGCAAGTCAAGTAGGTAACGCCCGAAAATCGGCACGACCCGCGTTGTGCCGGCTCTGTGTATGCAAAAGCATGCACAAACAAATCAGGCTTCGAAGTTGCCGAAAAGCGGCTTTTCCTCACTCGCCGCAGGCGGCTGCGACGGCAGTACAACGCGCCGCACGGATCGCTTCCGGGATGCGGGCGCGGTCTTCGGTGGCTGCCGCAATGGCACCGGCATCCACGGCGGCGAAGGCCTTGAAAGCCTCACGCAGCCGGGTCGCTTGTGGATATTCGACGGCCTCGAAGCCGGTGCGGCCCTGCGCATCGCAAAGGCAGGCGGCAAGCAGTTGCTCGAAGCGCGCCGGTCGGCGCAGGGCGTCGACGCGTTCGAGAAAACTCACCAGGGTCGCGGGTCGCTTCTGCATGGTCTGGTGCACGCTGCCATGCTCGCGTGCCGTGAGAATCGCCAGCTCGCGGCAATCGCCCGGAACCTTCAGGCGATCACAAACCGCTTCAGCCATGGCAGCGCTGCGCGCCTCGTGGCCATAGTGATGAGGCAGCGTTTCGACCGGCGAGCTGCCTTTGCCCAGATCGTGCAACAGCGCTGCCCAGCGCACGGCGAGCGGTTCATTGCGCCGTGCTGCCACGTCGACTACCAGCATCACGTGTACGCCGGTATCCACTTCCGGATGATGCTGCGGTGGTTGCGGCACGCCGAATAGCGCATCGAGTTCGGGCAGCAGGCGCGCCAGCGCGCCGCACTCACGCAGCATTTCGAACATGCGCGAAGGCCGCTCGTACATGAGGCCGCGGGCGATTTCCTGCCACACGCGTTCGGCGACCAGGTGGTCGACTTCGCCAGCCGCCACCATGTTGCGCATCAGCGTAAGTGTTTCGGGCGCAAGGCTGAAATCGCTGAAGCGCGCGGCGAAGCGCGCCACGCGCAGGATGCGCACCGGGTCTTCGGCAAATGCGGGGCTGACGTGACGGAATACGCGCGCCGCCAGATCGCGCTGACCGCCATGAGGATCGATCAGTGTGCCGTCGGGCATTTGGGCGATGGCATTGATGGTCAGGTCGCGGCGGATCAGATCTTCTTCGAGGCTGACATCGGGGCTGGTGTGAAAGCTGAAGCCCTTATAGCCCTGGCCACTCTTGCGCTCGGTGCGCGCCAAGGCATATTCCTCGCGCGTTTGCGGGTGGAGGAAGACCGGGAAGTCCTTGCCCACCGGCTTGAATCCCTGCGCCAGCATATCGTCGGGCGTGGCGCCGACCACCACCCAGTCGTGGTCCTGCACCGGCAGGCCGAGCAGGCGGTCGCGTACGGCGCCGCCGACAACGTAGGTTTTCACAATGAGGCTTTCAATGAGGCAGTCAATGGCTGGTCATCCCTGGATCAGTGTGTGGCCGGCGTCTGTTTCAGCCGTGGTGACGGGGCCCGCGCCTGTGTCCTCCATGCTACGCGAGTTGCCGTAACGCTGCAGTTTCGGGCTCATGTGCCGTAGATCAAGAGGGCGACACGCAAACCTGACGTGTCCCTTCTAAAGGGGGTAATGGGTGCAGGCGCTGTATCTGGCAGCTTTGGCCGATTTCACGCTGAGTGGTTTCATCTTCGTCGTCTGGCGCATGCGGCCCGACGACCGCTACGCCGTGCACTGGGCAGCCAGCTTCGCGTGCATGGCGATCGGCGTGGCAACGCTGGGCTCGACAATGGCGGGCGCTGCAGCGGGTCTGGCCGGCGCCATGTTGTCGACGATGATGATCGCGACGGCGCTGACCCTGTTGTGGTCCGGAACATGTTTGCGCATCGGCAAACCCAGGCCACTGCCCTACCTGCTGCTATTTACCGTATTGGCTGCCGGCGCGCTCGCAGTTGGCGGATTCCCCGGGACACCCCTGGGCAACCACATCGCGGTCTTCGAGATGTGCGGCACCTTTCTCTGGTGCGGTTGCTTCCTGTGGCGCGAGGTGCCGGCCATGCGCGTTGCCGCTGCCGCCTTCATCCTGCGAGGCGTACTGGTTGGCTCCTTCCTGTTGGGCCGCCAGCTTGGCGAAAACGACAGCTTCATCATTCTGGCCATCTTCACTCGCGCCGCTTTTGCGCTGGGGTTGGTTTACAACATGCTGGGCGAGGCGTTCGCGCGCTGGCGTGAGTCCGAGGGCCTGCGCAGCGCCGCAATGGAGTCTTCCAGCCTGCGCCTGAATGGCGTCATCGAGTCGCTGAGCGATTGCCTGTACGTGCGCGATACGCATGGCCGCATCGTCATGGCCAACAGCGCGTGTGCGCGCATGCTGGGCCGTGAGCAGGTCAGTGACGTGATAGGTCGCGTGATTGGTGAATTCGTCGTCGATGTCACGCCGGAGACACTGGCTCACGAGAACCTGCGCGTGCTTCATCCCGGCGCGGCAGCCTGGCTGCAGCTCGATACGGAAATCGGGCGTCATGACGGCAGCCGCCTGCCGGTGGAGATGCGCCTGTCACGTTTCCGCGTCGATGATGGCGAGCACTGCATACTGGTGCAGATGCGCGACCTCACCGAGCGCAAACACTACGAAGAAAAACTGGTGCAGCAGATCACCATCGATGAGGTGACACAGCTGCCGAATCGCCGCATGCTGATGGATCGATTGCGTCAGGCCCTGGCCATGGGCCGGCGTGGCGGCGGTGCCTGCGCGGTGATGATGATCGATCTGGATCACTTCAAGCGAATCAACGAAACACGCGGCCATACACTTGGCGATGCGCTGCTGGCGCGCGCCGCACAACGTTTGCGCGACACCCTGCGCGAGGCCGACACGGTGGCGCGTTTTGGTGGCGATGAATTCGTCGTCGTGCTGACCGAGGCAGATCCCATTGCCGCACCATTGCGCGTCGAATATGCGGCACAACGCGTCGTCGAAGCCTTCCAGCACCCATTCCTCTTCGATGAAATGCAGGTCGTGACCACGGCCAGTGTCGGTATCGCGGTGTGGCCGGTGGATGGTGACGACGCAGAGACGTTGGTGCGCAATGCGGACACCGCAATGTACGAAATCAAGAAATCCACGCGCAATGGATTCTGCCTGTTCAACCGCGACATGAATCTGCGCGTGCAGGATGTGTTGCGCATCGATGCACAGCTACGCGGTGCGCTGGAGCGGCAGGAACTTCGCGTGGTGTTCCAGCCCATCGTAGACGCCAGCTCGCATCGCATGATGAAGGTCGAGGCACTGCTGCGCTGGCGCAGTGCGACCCTGGGCGACGTGCCGCCGGACCACTTCATCCCGGTTGCCGAGGAGACAGGCCAGATCAACGCCATCGGTGCCTGGGTGCTCGAAGAGTCATGTCGCAAGTTGCTGCAGCTGCAGGCGCTGCGTCACGATGGCGAGCTGCTGGTGATGAGCGTGAACGTCTCACCGCGTCAGCTGATGGACCCGGATTTTGCAGCGACGGTCAACACCATCCTGGCACGCACCGGCATGCCGGCCGCGCAGCTCGAACTCGAGCTCACCGAACGCATCCTGATCGATGACAACCCCGGCGTGCTTGGCACTATCGCCTTGTTGCGGGAGAGCGGTGTGAGTTTCTCGTTGGATGACTTTGGCACTGGCTATTCGTCGCTGAGCTATCTCACGCGTTTCCCGTTGAACACCGTCAAGCTCGATCGATCCTTCGTGCGCGACATCGAAACCAACCCGCAAAGTCTGCAACTGGCGACCGCCGTCATCGCCATGTGCCGCAGTCTCGGTCTGGCGCTGGTTGCCGAAGGGGTCGAGAGCGGCGACCAGGCCGATCTGTTGCGACTACGTGGCTGTCGCTATCTGCAGGGCTACCACTTTGGTCGGCCGGTCAGTGCCGAAGAAGTCTGCATGGTGCGAGGCTTTCAATGCGAAGCGATCACGCATTGGGGCTAAACGGGATCGGGTTAGACGGCAATCGGGCCAGATAGAAATCAGGGCTCGATGGAGACCTGTGGCCCGGTGAGTGGCCCCTTCACGCGCAGCGACATGCGTTTGCCGCGTAGCTCGGCCAGCGCCTTGTCGTTGCCGATACGCACGCCGAGCAACAAATCCATGTTCCTCGATGCATACTGCATATTGCCGGTAGCTGTCAGGCCGAAGCCGTCGGCATGTGCAGCGAGCCGGTCGACGAGCAGGGTCGGCCCTTCCACACGGAACGCCGCCGACAGCTCGGTCAAAGGCGTAGCCTGCTGCCCGCTGCCCGGCACTGCTTTTCCGCCATGCAGGGCGAGCATTCGGCGCGGCAGATCGACCCCTTGCCAACGCGCATTCTTCGCATAGATGCGCAATACCCCTTTGGCCTTGTCCGGCATGGCATGAACCTGGGCACCCTGACTGCGCACATCAAGCGTCGCATTGGTCAGCCCGGTGATCGGCAAGTCGAGCTTCGCGTCGCGAGCCAGGGTGTCCAGCTGTACTTCACGCAGTGTCTCGAAGAGCGTCAGCTCCTGCTTCGTCGCGTCGTAGCTTGCGCTGCCCGCCAGCTTGCCGCCGTAGAGATCAAGCTCGTGCCCGGCCAATGCCAACCTGTCGTCCGCGATCTTCACGGGAACGTAAACGGATGTCATCTGCATGCCGCCGAATTTGACGTTGGTGGCACGCAGTACCGCGTCAACGGTCTTGCCATGCAGCCAGTCGCTCGCAGGCAGGGAAACAGCGGGAACACCTGCGCTCAGCAGGCGGTCGACATCGAAATGCTCGCTGTCGATGCGCGCCGTGATCACCGGTTTGTCCATGCGGTCGGCGGCAATGCTGGTAACGACGTGTAATACGTCTTTGCCGAAAGCCGCGTCGACATTGAATTCACCGCGCGGTGCACCGGGTGACGGCGACAGAGCCCAACGGGCCTTGCCCTGCAAGCTGGCACGCGCATTGGTTGCGTTCAATGCTGGATGCATCAAGGAGAAATCGCCAGTGATCTTGTCGAGATTGAGCTGCCGCGCCTTGGCGTCGTGCTGTAATTGTCCGCGCAGCTTGCCCTGCGTACCCTGTTTGCCGGCCTGCAGCTGCCAGCTTCCTTCCAGCCATGCAATGCTCGTGTTTGCTCCGGCAGGGACAATGTCTTGCAGGGCAAGGTTGAGCTGCCCCTGCATGTCAGAGCCGCCTTGTTCGGCTGTATTGCGCAGCGTGAGTTGCGCCGAGGCGTTGCCCGCCTGCAAAGCGCCGTGCCAGCGCGCTGCCGGCAGTGCCGCTGTCAGTTCCAGCGATTGGGCTCCCTGCATGCCGCTGGCCCGGACATGCATATCAGCCAGCTGCCATTGATCGGCCTGCCACGTCGCCGTGCCCAATCCCAGCGTGATGTCGGCGGCATTCAGCGTATCAATGCTACCGACATAATGTATCTGGGCGGCGCTGAGCATGCCGTTGTCCAGCGACTCGCCAAAATGGTAGCGCGCCGAAACACTCAGCTTCCCTTCGAGCGTTGAATTCGGCGACACCAGTTGCGCGACTATCTGCATGCGCCCGCCGCGGTTGGCAAGCCAGGCGTCGGTGCCGAGCTCAAGGCCGCGCCATTGCAGGCTTCGCCCACTTGCGGCATCTTCCATTACGACGCTGGCATGCGAAAGAGCCAAACCTTCCAGCTGCATGGAAATAGGTGATTCGAAATCCGGGTCGTCATTGAGCAGGTCGGCAGCATTCCAGACGCCCTTCTGGTCACGAGCGAGTCGCAGCGTCAGCCCGTCGATGCGCGCGTGACGAATCACCACCTTGTGGCGCAACAGGGCTAGCGCATCGAGTTCGAAACTGGCTTTTTTCCAGCTTGCGAAAGCCTCCTGCCGATTCGGTTCCGAAAGGTTGGCGGGCCCGATCTGCAGGCTGGGCCACGGCAACAATGAGAGATGGATATCGCTGTCGGTGCTCCAGCTACGCTCATATTCCGACTCGACAAAATCACGGATGTCGGCGTTCATCTGGCGCTCGTCAAAACTGACGGAGATGAACAGCACGATTGCCGCCAGCGCGGTGACCAGCATGCCAAGCAGGAAGCCTGCGGCACGCACGAGCAGCGACATCCGGTGTGCCAGGGTAGGCGAGCCGGGGAGCGATGCGCCTGCGTGAACTGGTTCGGTGCCGCGATCTGGCATGGTCGGGAAGGAGAGGCTTGCGAGCAGCTATTCTGGAATACGCGTACGTCGGTACGCGCTTGTTCAGTCGTCACGGTGCGGTAACGCTAACAGGGCCACCGACGAGGGGCAACGTGCATTCGCCAGACGGGCGAGACCGCACCGCATTGGACGGCCGATGGCCCGCTGCGGCACAATTGATGCAAGGCGCCTTGCCGGTTGCCTTCAATGGGCAAGTCACAGATACATGAACATGACAATCAACCAGAGAGCAAAGGGGAAGACATGAGCTTCACGTCGGAATTCAAGGAGTTTGCACTCAAGGGCAGTGTTGTCGACCTGGCGGTTGGCGTGATCATCGGCGCCGCCTTTGGCAAGATTGTCGACTCGGTGGTGGGCGATCTGATCATGCCGTTGGTCAGCTCCGTGATCGGCAAGATCGATTTCTCAGGGCTGTACTTCGTGCTGGGCCATATTCCCGAGGGCGTGGAGAACAACTTGCCAGCACTCAAGAAGATGGGTGTGCCGGTGCTTGCCTATGGCAATTTCATAACGGTGGCGATCAACTTCGTGATCCTCGCGTTCATCATCTTCTTGATGGTCAAGCAGATCAATCGTCACAAACGTGAAGCGGCACCGGCAGCCGATCCGGTCACGCCTGAAGATATCCAGCTGCTGCGTGAGATTCGCGATTCGTTGAAGAGCAAGTAAGAGGCTGTCCGGTCAAGGACACCCGCAATGAAAAACGCCGACCTCGCGGTCGGCGCTTCAAGCCATGCCTGAATTCTCAGGAGGCAATTTCTACCGGTTCATTACCCGGCTCACCGATTTCAACTCGCTCCAGGCGATAACCGTAGTTGTAGGTCGGCGTCAGGCGAAAGCCGTTTTCCGGCCGTAGCTGCAGCTTGCCGCGCACGCGCGAGATATGGGTATCCACCGTGCGCGTCGCAAGATCCGGCGAGCGCCCCCACACCGACTCGAGCAGATGGCCACGCGACAGCAGGCGGCCGATATTGCGGAACAGGAACAAGGCCAGATCGAATTCCTTCTCCGTCATGTCCACTTCCTTGCCATTGAGCATGAAGCGTTTGGCATTGGTGTCGACCGTATAAGGCGGCAATTCGATGATGACTTCCGGCACGCGTGGCTTGCTACGGCGCATGACAGCCTCGATGCGCGACAACAGCACACGCTGGCTGGAAGGTTTGATGATGTAGTCATCGGCGCCAGCCTGCAGCCCCGCCACGATGTCGTCTTCCGCTTCGCGCGCCGTCACGAAAATGGCGGGCGTCGCGTCGTGCCGCTCCTGGCGCAGCCAGCGCAGGAAGGTCTCGCCCGGTTGATCCGGCAGATTGCAGTCGAGCACGTAGAGATCGACACTCTCGCGCGATGCAAAACGGGTCAGATCGCGTGTTAGCCCGAACGCATGGACGTCATGACCCTGGCCCTGCAGCCAGGCAGTGACCAGCGCAGCATGTGTCGGGTCGTCTTCGAGCAATGCAATTCTCATGTCGCGATCCTTTCCAGAGCTATTTCCAAATGTACATCAGGCACCAGTGGCAACATAGGAATTAGTGCTGCGCTTTGTGCCGGAGCACGACTTCGGGCCAGCCACGGTAAGCAGTTATTATCGGCACACCGCCGCAAAACTTATGCCAAATGGCATGCGGCGCATTCGTGTGGCGAAGCCGCGTGATCAGTGCAGACAATCCAGCAGTAACCACAGCAAAGTGCTGAACATGCCGGCAAGGACTACCGGCTTGTCGCGCAGGCTGGCATCCCAGAAGCTTGCCGGGACTTTTTCCGGTTCTTCCTGTTGCAGATAAACCAGCTTGCTGTCTTCCATGCGGGCATTCACGCGGTAAGCCGAGCGCAAGGCCAGGCGCGACGGCGCACCACAGATGAGAAAGACGAAATACTGCAAAGGTGCAACCAGCAATAGCCATGCAATGCCGCCAAGGGCAAAGGCAACAATCAGCGGCAGGCCGAACAGGTAATCAAGCAATCGGACGCGGGGCTGGTGGCGGAGGTGGCCGCCAAAAGCCAGCATGGGCAAGCCCGCCACCTGCAGGCAGGCACCGCAGTAGTGGCGCGGGTCTGCAGAGATCAGGCCGGTGTTCTTGTCCATACCGCCCCAGGCTGCGCTGAACACCGCCGTAGCCAGCCCGATGACCGGACCGGCGTGGCGATACCAGTCGAAATAATCGAGCGCGAAAAGCGTGCGGAACAGGGCGTAGTTGATGCCGCAAAGGACCAGCAGCGCCAACAGCCACAGGAGGGAGCGTTTGAGGTCGATCGACTCGGCGGAAGGCATTGACCCGATTCTCCAGCTGCTTACAGGTGGATGCTGCGGCCGCCGTCAACAGCCAGGATCTGCCCGGTGACGTAATGCGCTTCGAGCAACAGGAAGCGCACCGCAACAGCGATGTCTTCGGCGTGACCCTCGCGTTTGAGCAGGGTGTGCTCAACGATGGCCGAACGTTGCTCGGCCGTGAATTGTCCGTCTTCCGGCCACAGTATCGCGCCGGGCGCGACGCCATTGACGCGCACTTCAGGCGCAAGCTCCAGCGCCATCGCGCGTGTCGCACCAGCCAGCCCGGCCTTGGCGGTGGAGTAGAGCGGGTAGCCGGCCAGCGGACGCTCGGCGTGGATGTCGATGACGTTGACCACGCTGCCTTGCGCGGCGCGCAGATGCGGCGCCGCAGCCTGACAGAGGAAGAACGGCGCCTTGAGATTGCTGCCGACCAGATCATGCCAACTGGATTCGTCGATTTCGCCAAGCGCCGTCGGAAAGAAACTCGACGCATTGTTCACCAGGCCATCGAGCCGGCCGAAATGCGCGACGACGGCCATCACCAAGGCGTTGATCGCGGAGAGGTCGAGCAGATCGGCGCCGAACGGGAAGGCCGAGTCGCATCGCGTCGCATTGAGGCGCTCGCACAGACTGCGCGCGTCAGTGTCGGAAGCGCGGTAATGCACCGCGACACGGCAGCCCGCCGCATGCAGGACTTCGGCAATGCGGGCGCCCACACGCCGTCCTGCGCCGGTAACCAGCACAACCCGGTCGGCGGATGCACTGGCGGCGTCGGTGGGAGACGACAGGGTGTCGCTCAACTTGCCTCCCAGATGACCGGTTCCTTGTCGCGCGCCGCAAACTCGAACAGCTCCAGCAGGGGCACGATGCGCTGTGCCAGCCCGACCGGTGCGGCCATGCCGCGCGGCGCGTCATCATCGTCCCCGGCTTGCGGTGTGCCTTTCGCCCGATCGGCCGCAGCCGTCGCTTTCAGCGCCGCAATCGCTGCGGGCAGCTGCTCGAGGGTGACAATGCCGCGCGGGTCTTTGGCATCCTTGCCGATGATTGCCAGCATCTGCTGGCCATTGTTGCCAAGCATGAGTACGTCGCCTGCAGCGCGCGACTTGAAGGTAATCAACATGAAGTGGCCTTTCATCGATACAAATCGTAGCGACAAAGATAGCCGAGATTGCGTCGATGCGGTGGCTTTGCCGGCAGGGCCGAAAGCCCCTGCCGCCAGCCCGGCAATCGCTCCTGACTCAGTCGCAGTGATTGGCGCTGCGATTGATCAGCACCGGCCAGACGTATTTGAAGGATTCGCGGCTGGTGCAGGAGGTGGCGCAGTTCGAGAATGAAACCACGGCCGTTTCACCCTGTTCCCACATGCGTGCCGTGCAGCCCGTTGCCTGATTGAGCAGCTCGATGGAGGGCACCGACTTGGTCTGGACCATGCCGGACATATCGAAAACGCAGCGGCCCTTGTTCGGCTCCGGCACATCGACGAGTACCCGCATCTGAAGCACGATACCTTCCTTCACTTCCACCACGGCGTCGCCCTTGTAGCCCGTCTCGTTGATGAAGTTGCAGCGGGTATTCACCTGCAGGGGGCGTATCGGCGGCAGCGTGATGGTGCGCCCGTCGAGCAGCCGCGAACGTACACCGGCCACACCTGTCGGGCGTGTAGTGTCTTTGGTGTTGAGCTGCTGGGGCGGCGTGATGACCGTCCCCATCGGCGGCAGCGAACTGCTGGCGGCGCTTGACGAACCAGCCGCTGTCGGGCTTGCCGTCCTGGCTGGCTCGGACTTCGATTCGGATCTTGCTTCGGGCTTCGATGGCGAGTTACCGCAGCCTGTCGAGGAAAGCGCCAGGATGGTGGCGAGAATCCCACCGGAAATCATGCCAAAACGTGTGCCCTGCATACTCGATGTCTCCCGAAGCCTGGCAAAACGGCGCTGCGCTATTCGCGTTGCCGATGCCGATTGGTAAGTCGGTCAACGGTTCGTCAGCGCAGAATCTGAAATGCAGTGGTAACCAACGGTCAATCGTCGGCGACGACCAGCACCCTGCGAAGCGCGCAGGCGCTGTCCGTCAATCCAGTCAGCCGATGTCGGGCGTGCGCAGGTGCCAATCGGTCGCCTGCTGCAGCTGATGCGCCGCACCGAGTAGCCGCGCTTCGCCGAAGTAGTTACCGATCAGTTGCAGGCCGACGGGCAGGCCTTCATTCGAGAAGCCGGCTGGCGTCGACAAGGCGGGCAAACCGGCAAGGTTGACGGCGATGGTGTAGATGTCGGCCAGGTACATCTGCACCGGGTCGTCTGCCATCTGGCCGAGGCCCCAGGCGGCAGTCGGTGCCACGGGTCCGGCGATGATGTCGCAGGACTGCAGCGCCTGCTGGAAGTCTTGCGCGATCAGGCAGCGCAGCTGCTGTGCCTTGATGTAATACGCATCGTAGTAACCGTGCGACAGCACATAAGCACCAACGAGAATGCGACGTTTCACTTCGCCGCCGAAGCCCTCCGCGCGGCTCTTCGAGTACATCTCGGCAAGATCCTTGTACTGCGCGGCGCGATGACCGTAGCGCACGCCGTCGAAGCGGGAGAGGTTGCTCGATGCTTCGGCCGGGGCAATGACGTAATACGCCGGAATCGCCAGGTGCGTGTTGGGCAGACTGACTTCCACCGTCGTCGCGCCGAGTTTTCTCAACTCGGCCAGTGCGCCTTCGATGGCAGTGCGCACGTCTTCGGCCAGACCATCGCCAAAGTATTCTTTCGGCAATCCAATGCGAAGCCCCTGCAAGGGCTTGTTCAAATCTGCCGTGTAATCTTCGACGGGGCGTTCGAGACTCGTCGAATCGCGCGCATCGAAGCCCGCCATGTGATTGAGCAGCAGCGCGCAATCCTCTGCCGTGTGGGCCATCGGGCCGCCCTGATCGAGCGAGCTGGCATAGGCGATCATGCCGTAACGCGACACCACGCCGTAGGTCGGCTTGATGCCGGTGATGCCGCACAGGCCGGCCGGTTGGCGAATCGAGCCGCCCGTGTCCGTGCCGGTGGCAGCGGGGACCATGCCTGCGGCGACTGCGGCAGCCGAGCCGCCCGAGCTGCCGCCGGGAACACGGTCCAGTTTCCACGGGTTCTTTACCGCACCGTAGAACGAGCTCTCGCTGGTCGAGCCCATGGCGAATTCATCGAGATTGGTCTTGCCCAAGCTGACTGTGCCGGCCACCTTGAGCTGGCTGACGACATGCGCGTCGTAGGGGCTCACGAAGTTCGACAGCATCTTCGAGCCACAAGTGGTCAGCACGCCTTCGGTACAGAAGATGTCCTTGTGCGCAATCGGCACGCCAGTCAAAGCTGCAGCATTGCCGGCGGCAATGGCCTTGTCGGCAAGATCGGCGGCAGCCAGCGCCCCGTCCCGGTCTACGGTGATGAAGGCATTGATGGCAGGGTTGATTGCCTTGATGCGGTCGAGATATTGGCTTGCCAGCTCACGGCTGGAGACTTTTTTCTGCGCCAGCGCGTCGGCCAGCGATTTGAGTGTCTGTACGGTCATGATTGGACGTTTTGAATTTCACCGCAGAGGCGCAAAGAACGCAGAGGGCCGCAGAGGAAAACCTCAAGAAGGCAAAACACATGGAAAGTCATGAGGCGCACGCATCCTGGCATCTTGTTTCCCACCTTTCTCGGCGGCCCTCTGCGTTCTTTGCGCCTCTGCGGTAAAGCTTTTTCACTTTGCATACCCCAAACCCACTTCAACATGGTCGATCAGGGCGTGGATGAATTTGATGTGGATTTCCTGAATGCGATCGGCATAGCCGAAATGCGGCACGATGATTTCTGCATCGGCAAGGCCCTTCATCTTTCCCGCATCCTTGCCGGTCAGGATGATGATCTTCAGGCCGCGCTCGCGCGCTGCCTTGATGGCGGCAAGGATATTGGCCGAATTGCCGCTGGTGGAAATGCCTAGAAAGATGTCGCCTACGCGGCCGAGCGCTTCGACCTGGCGCGAGAAAATGAATTCGAAGCCGTAGTCATTGCCGACGCAGGTGATGTGCGAGGGGTCGGAAACACACAGCGCGGCAAGCGCAGGGCGATTGTCGCGGTAGCGGCCGGAGAGCTCTTCGGCAAAGTGCATGGCGTCGCAATGCGAACCGCCGTTGCCGGCCGTGATGACCTTGCCGCCGGCTTGCAGGCAGGCGACCAACAAGTCACCCGCCTTGGTGACTTCGGCCAGCAGGGCTTCGTCCTTGATGACGCGCGCCAGCAGTTCGCTGGCTTCCTGCAGATGTTCTGAAAGACGAGACATGGCTATTCCTTGTGCCGCGCTCCGGGTTCCCGGAACTGGCGGCGATCGTTTTACTCAATAACCTTGGGCACGAGATATAGCCCGCGTTCGGCTTCCGGCGCGACGGCCTGAAAGGCTTCGCGCTGATTGGTCTCGGTCACTTCATCGGTACGCAGACGCTGCACGAGGTCCTGCGGATGCGACATCGGCGCGATGCCTGTGGTATCCACGGCCTGCATCTGCTCGATCAGGCCGAAAATGCCGGAGAGCTTGGCCTGAGTGGCCTCTGCGTCCTGCGGTGTGAGTTCGATACGGGCGAGCCGCGCGATGCGGCCGACTTCTTCAAGGCTTAGCGACATGATAGGCGGGCCAAAACAAGGTAATTGCGGGCTTATTGCGCACTGTCTATTAGGGTAACATAGCCGACTATTTTGATTGCCTTGGGGCGCCAGGCCGGGCTCCCGCTCAAGGCTCTGTCGCGGTGGCGGTTGTCACCAAGACGCTGAGCCGGCAGTCAGCACTACCAATCTGCCCGCCGCATTTAACTTGCAACCTGCTTGGACACTTCATGTTCGGACTCCTGCGTTCCTACTTTTCAAACGATCTGGCTATCGATCTGGGTACCGCCAACACCCTGATCTATGTGCGTGGCAAGGGCATCGTGCTCGACGAACCCTCGGTGGTGGCGATCCGCACCGAAGGTGGCCCCAACCAGAAGAAAACCATTCAGGCCGTTGGCGCGGCTGCCAAGCAGATGCTTGGCAAGACGCCAGGCAACATCACGGCGATCCGCCCGATGAAGGACGGTGTGATTGCCGACTTCACCGTCACCGAGCAGATGCTCAAGCAGTTCATCAAGCGCGTGCATGACACGCGCCTGTTCTCGCCCAGCCCGCGCATCATCATCTGTGTGCCTTGCGGTTCGACCCAAGTGGAGCGCCGCGCGATTCGCGAATCGGCACTCGGCGCCGGCGCCTCGCAGGTTTACCTGATCGAAGAACCGATGGCTGCCGCAATCGGTGCCGATCTGCCCGTCTCGGACGCGACCGGCTCGATGGTGGTCGACATCGGTGGCGGCACGACCGAGGTCGGCGTGATCTCCCTGGGCGGCATGGTCTACGCCGGCTCGGTACGCGTTGGCGGCGACAAGTTCGATGAAGCCATCGTCAATTACATCCGTCGTAACTACGGCATGCTGATTGGCGAGACGACGGCCGAATCCATCAAGAAGCAGATCGGCTCGGCTTTCCCTGGCTCCGAAGTCAAGGAGATGGAGGTCAAGGGCCGCAACCTCGCCGAAGGCATTCCACGCAGCTTCACCATCAGCAGCAACGAGATTCTCGAAGCGCTCACCGAACCGCTCAACGCCATCGTTTCCGCCGTCAAGAACGCGCTCGAAAAGACACCGCCCGAACTGGGTGCCGACATTGCCGAGCGCGGCATGGTGCTGACCGGCGGCGGTGCGCTGTTGCGGGATATCGACCGTCTTCTGATGGAAGAGACCGGTCTGCCGGTCATCGTTGCCGAGGAGCCATTGACCTGCGTGGTGCGCGGCTCGGGCATCGCGCTGGAGAAGATGGACAAGCTCGGTACGATCTTCGCGAGCGAATGAGTCTGGCTGAGGAGCAAGGAGTGGGGTGCGAGGAGTTTGAAGTGCGGCGCGGCGATGTCGCCTCGATGTTGCCTGTTTGCGTCGGGGCAATATGCTGAACGCATTATCGCAGGAAATCACTGCTCCTGACTTTTCGGCGCTCTCTCCTCTTCGATAATGGCCACAAACGGACACCAGCCACCGCCCTTTTTCAGGCGCGGCCTGCCGCCCACGGCCAAGCTCACGATTTACATCGCGCTGTCGCTCGCCTTGCTGGTCGGCGATCTGCAGATGAGCTATCTCAGCACGCTGCGCCAGGGTGTAACCATCCTGACCTACCCCTTGCAGATCGCCGCGGCGACGCCGGCCGAGTTTGCCCGCAACGTCGCCAACTACTTCAATGGCCTGATTACCCTGCAGCGCGAAAACGAGCGCTTGCGCTCCGATCGGCTGCAAGCAGCCAAACAGTTGTTGCGCAGCAGCCAGCTGGAACAGGAAAACACCGAGTTGCGCGGCTTGCTGGACATGCGCGAGCGCGTCAAGGTACGGGCCATTGCGGCCGAGGTGCTATTTACTGCGCGCGATCCTTTCTCGCGCAAGGTCATTCTCGACAAGGGTGGTAATCAGGGTGTCGAACCAGGGCTTGCGGTGGCTGACGCCGTCGGCGTGATCGGCCAGGTGACGCGCGTATTCCCGTTGCATGCCGAGGTCACCCTGCTGTCCGACAAGGAGCAGGCGATCCCCGTGGTGATCGAGCGCAGCGGTCTGCGCGCCGTGATGTTCGGTACCGGCTCCGGGCTCACCGAGCTGCGCTACCTCGCCGCGAATGCCGATGTGCGCGTGGGCGACCGTATCCTCACGTCGGGCCTCGACGGTGTCTTCGTACCCGGTCTGCCAGTGGCAAAAGTGATCCGCGCGAGCCGCGATGCGGCCGAGTCGTTCGGTCGCATCCTGTGCCTGCCTATCGGCGGCGTGGAGAAGAGTGGTTCGGTGCTGGTGCTGGGCCGCGCCGGTGCTTTGCCGCTCAGGCCTTCGGAAGAAGCGCTCGACCCGCGCCGCACTGCGGCAGGGCGTATCAGCCAGCGTCATGAACTCCAATCCGCACCGGCTGCGCAGTCGGCTGTCGCTGCGTCGGTATCGACTTCAAGTTCAACTTCAAGTTCAACTGCGAAAGCGATATCCGCCTCCTCGGCGGCGGCATCGCATTCGGCCATGCCGAAACCGGCCCGTAATACCGCTGTCATAGCAACGCCTGTCGCGAGCGCCCCTGCGGCCAGCGTCAGCACGCCACAGGGAGATCGTTGATGCTGCCGACACACCGCTCAAGCCGCATCCTGCTGCCCGTGCGCATGAACTTCATCACGATCTCGCTGATTGTCGCGCTGGTGTTGCACTTCGTTCCGATGGGGCGTTTCTACGCGATCCCGGACTTCGTGGCCCTGGTGCTGGCTTTCTGGTGCGTGCGTGAGCCATTGCGCGTCGGCATGGGTACGGCTTTCATTCTTGGCGTGATCGTCGACGTCGCGCATGGTGCGGTAATGGGCCAGCACGCATTGGCCTACGTGTTGCTCGCCTACACCAGCACGGTGATGTCACGCCGCCTGCTGTGGTTTTCGCCCGGCGCGCAAGCCCTGCACATGGTGCCGCTGTTCCTGATGAGCCAGCTGGTCATGCTGGTCGTGCGCCTGCTCGTTGGCGGCCGTTTTCCGGGCTGGGAATATTTCTTCTCCACTTTTACCACCGCAGCCTTGTGGATGCCGGTGCATTTCGTGTTGTTGATCCCGCAGATGCGGCCCATCGATCGCGACGACAACAGGCCTATCTAGGCGATGGCCATGGTGATGACAAATGCGTACCGGGACGCACTGACTGACGGTACCGGCCACGCTGTTTCGCCTGATTCATCTTTACGACCCGTCTCTTACTGACCCATGGAATTCAAGGCACCCGAACAGGAACTCTCCCGCTTTCGCGCACGCGTAGCGGTGGCGGGCGTGTTCGTCCTCGTGTGCTTCGGTCTGATCCTGTCGCGCTTCGTCTTCCTGCAGATCGTGCGCCACGATTATTACTCGACGCGTGCCGAGGAAAACCGCATCTCACTGGTGCCCATCGTGCCCAATCGTGGTCTGATCATCGATCGCAATGGCGTCATTCTGGCGCGTAACTACTCGGCCTACACGCTGGAAATCACGCCCTCCAAGGTGCGCAATCTGGAAGGCACGATCGACGAGCTTGCCGAAGTCATCGAGGTGCAGCCGAAAGATCGCAAGCGCTTCCGCAAGCTGCTCGACGAGAGCAAGAATTTCGAATCGTTGCCGATCCGCACGCGCCTCACTGACACTGAAGTGGCGCGCTTCATCGCGCAGCGTTACCGTTTCCCCGGCGTCGAAATCAAGGCGCGCCTGTTCCGTCAGTACCCGCAGGGCGAGCTGGCCTCGCATGCGCTGGGTTACATCGGCCGCATCAACGTCAAGGAAGCCGAGGTCATCGAAGAAGATGACGAAATGGCCGCCAACTATCGCGGTACGGACCATATCGGCAAGATCGGCCTTGAGCAGAGCTACGAGACCTATCTGCATGGCATGACCGGGTTCGAGCAGGTGGAAGTGGATGCTTCCGGCCGCGCCGTGCGTGCGCTGCGCCGCACGCCGCCAGTTCCTGGCGACAATCTGGTCCTGACGATGGATGCCGAGCTGCAGAAGATCGCCGATCAGGCTTTCGGCGACCGGCGCGGCGCGCTGGTTGCCATCGAGCCAGGTACGGGCGGCATCCTCGCGCTGGTGTCCAAGCCGACCTTCGATCCGAACCTGTTCGTCGATGGCATCGACCCGCAGAACTGGGACATCCTCAACACCTCCATCGACAAACCGCTCCTGCACCGGGCTATCTATTCGGCATATCCGCCGGGCTCCACGTTCAAGCCCTACATGGCGCTGGCGGCGCTGATGACGGGCAAGCGCACGCCGACGCAGACGATCTACGATCCGGGCTATTACGTTTTCGGCAACAACACCTTCCGGGACGACAAGAAGGGCGGTCACGGCACGGTCGACATGTACAAATCCATCGTACAGTCGTGTGACACCTACTACTACATGCTCGCTAATGACATGGGCATCGACTTGCTGTCGAGCACCATCGGCCAGTTCGGATTCGGTGCGAAAACCGGTATCGACATGCAGGGCGAGGCCGAGGGCGTGCTGCCTTCGCCTGCATGGAAGAAAAGGCGTTTCAAGAAACCCGAACAGCAGAAGTGGTATGCGGGCGAGACGATTTCCATCGGCATCGGGCAAGGCTACAACTCTTACACGGTCATCCAGATGGCGCACGCCATGGCGACGCTTGCCGCCGGCGGTGTGATGTTCAAGCCACACCTGGTGCGCTACATCGAAGATGCCAAGACCGGCAAGCGCACGGTCATCGAGCCGACGCCGATAAAGACCATTCCGATTTCGCCAGAAAATCTGGCTGTCATCAAGCAGGCGATGGTCGGTGTGAACAAGGCTGGTACCGGCGCGCGCGCGTTCGCCGGAGCCGAATACGAATCGGCAGGCAAGACCGGCACGGCGCAGGTCTACTCGCTAAAGGGCGCCAAATACAAGGAGGGCGAAGTCAATCTGCGCCTGCGCGATCACGCGCTCTTCATCGCGTTTGCACCTGTCGAAAATCCCAAGATTGCATTGGCCGTTCTCGTCGAGAACGGCGGCTTCGGCGCGCAGGCGGCAGCGCCGATTGCGCGCCAGGTGCTCGATTACTACCTGCTTGGCAAGCGCCCGGTGGGCCCCGCAGCGGAAGTCGACGCGGAGGATGAATAATGCATTTTGATCCCGTAGCGTGGCTGCGCCGGCTGTTTGCCCCTATCGACCCGTGGCTGTTCGGCATCCTCATGGCGACGCTCAGCGGGGCCTTCATCGTCATGATGAGCGCCTCGCCCGAGCGCTTCCAGTCGCATTGCATGAACATCGTCACCGGCATGCTGATCATGTGGCTGACGGCCCATATGCGGCCGCAGCGCCTCTACAATCTTGCCCTGCCCCTGTATGTCGTCGGCGTATTGCTATTGGTGGCCGTGGCGCTCTTCGGCGAAAGCTCGAAAGGGGCGCAACGCTGGCTGAACCTTGGCGTGGTACGCATCCAGCCGTCAGAGATCATGAAGATCGCCATGCCGCTGATGCTTGCCTGGTACTTCCAGAAGCGCGAAGGCAGTCTCAAGATTCGTGACTTCATTATCGCCATTGCGCTGCTGGCAATTCCTGTCGGCCTGATCGCCAAGCAACCTGACCTGGGCACGGCGATCCTGGTGCTCGGTGCCGGCGTGTTCGTCATCTTCTTTGCCGGCCTGTCGTGGAAACTGATTGCACCTGTCACCCTGCTTGGCATTGCCGGCGTGGTGGCCATCATCATGTATCAGACGCCGATCTGCGCGCCTGACGTGAAATGGCCCGGCATGAAGGACTATCAGAAGCATCGCATCTGCACGCTGCTGGACCCGTCTTCCGACCCGCTCGGCAAGGGTTTTCATACCATCCAGTCGACCATTGCCGTGGGCTCCGGAGGCGTGTTCGGCAAGGGCTGGCGTGAAGGTACGCAGGCACACCTGGACTTCCTGCCCGAGCGGCATACCGACTTTGTGCTGGCGGTGCTGTCGGAAGAGTTCGGTCTGGTCGGCGTAGTGGTGCTGACCATCCTCTACGGCATGCTCATTGCGCGTGGCCTGGCGATTGCCGCCAATGCACCCAACATGTTCGGGCGATTGCTCGCCGGCGCCATCACCATGACTTTTTTCTGTTATGCATTTGTCAATATGGGCATGGTCAGCGGCATCCTGCCCGTGGTGGGCGTGCCCTTGCCATTCGTCAGCTATGGCGGTACCGCACTGGTCACGCTGTGTCTGGGCATCGGTGTGCTCATGAGCGTGCGGCGCTATCGCCTGCGTACCGGCGGGGCGTGATTGCAAGTTATTGAGGTTTTCGCAAAACAAGACAATCCACGACAGTCCGTTCGGGCCGAGTGCGGCCCCTCGACAGGCTGGGGATAAACCGAGCTGCGCCCGGCGGTGTATCGAGGCCTGTGCGTGATCGACCCGTCCCTCGATACAGCCGCTGCGCGGCCACTCGGGGCGAACGGCTTCGATGGTGCCAGTCTTGTTGTCGCGAATTTGGAAAGATCAATATTTCGCCAAAATCGCCAAAATCAACGCAGATGACAATGGTATCTGCGCTTTCTCGCCGCTCGTCAAAAAGTCGTTTGACCATAAGGCCGTATTCATCCGGGGCACCCAATCACAATGCCATAATCGCGCCTCACCGTGATAGGGCACCCCGCCTGCCTTTTTGAGTCCGCCGCAGTGGCTCAGCCAACACCCGCCGAGAAGACCAAGCCATGAGCAGCCTGCCCGCCCTCCCCAGCCTCGCATCCCTCGCACAATTGCTCAGCCTCGACTCCACCACGCGCCTGTATGACATCGAGATAGACGGCATCAACCAGGCGACCACCCCGCTGCAGCTCGAAGCCTTCACCGGCGAAGAATCCCTGTCCAGCCTCTACCACTTCGACCTGCTGCTGCTCTCGACCAACGCCCACATCGCGCTCAAACCCCTGACCGGACGCCAGGTGCGCCTGACCACGCGCCTCGCCGACGGCAGCGCCTTCGCCCGCAGCGGCTACATCAGCCAGATCGAACGCCTCGGCACCAATGGCGCCCTGTGCCGCTACCGCGCCAGGGTCGTCCCATGGTCGTGGCAGATGACCAGGCGGTTCGATTGCAGGGTGTTCCAGGAGAAAACCGTCCTGCAAATCATCGAATCGGTCTTCGCCGTTTTTGCGCCACGCGCCCACTGGCAACTGGCCGAAGGCGTCGAATCCTTCATGGCATCCGCCCCCGCCCGCAGCTACTGCGTGCAATACCGCGAAACGGACTATGCGTTTGTCACACGCCTGCTGGCCGAGGAAGGCCTGGGCTTCTGCTTTGTCGAACAACCAGATACCCAACTCGGCGATGCCCCGTGCCACAGCCTGCTGATCTTCGCGACGAATGACGCGCTGCCCGAAGACGCGGTCTCGGCCCATGTCCTCGGCGGCAAGGGCGTGCGCTTCCATAAATCGGGTTCCGAGGAGAGTCAGGACACCGTCAATGCCTGGGGCGCCCAACGCATCCTGCAAGCGGCCATCTCCACCACATCGTCATGGAGCTACAAAGCCAAGAGTTCGGTGAGCACGTCACTGCCGACGAATCACGACTTCGGCTCGAAGAATGCCCCGCAGCTCGAATCCTAC
>JAQGMG010000037.1 GCA_028292485.1 Rhodocyclales bacterium
CTGATCCCCGACCTGAGCCCTGACCTGAGCCCCGACCTGAGCCCTGACCTGATCCCTGAACTGATCCCCGACCTGAGCCCAGACCTGAGCCCTGACCTGAGCCCCGACCTGATCCCAGACCTGATCCCAGACCTGAGCCCAGACCTGAGCCCTGACCTGAGCCCTGACCTGATCCCCGACCTGAGCCCCGACCTGATCCCTGACCTGAGCCCCGACCTGATCCCAGACCTGATCCCCGACCTGAGCCCTGACCTGATCCCCGACCTGATCCCCGACCTGAGCCCTGACCTGAGCCGTTTTCATTGCGGCAAACATTGCAGCTCCGATCGCGCCTTCCATTGGCGAACGCAGCCAGACAACTATTTTCGGTGGCAATAGACCACCACATTCATATGCCAATCGTATTGCGGCTTCTGCTTCGGGACGATTTGCTGGGGCGGTATCTAGGCCAATCTTTAGCCAGTTATCACGATATTCGATCAGCTTTGATTCTTGATCTGATGTGAGTTTGTCGATGCGCATGGCAGGCCTCAGTCGGCGACGCGCCGGAGTTCGGCGGGCGTGTATTCAACTTGGACCGGTAGCTTGTAAATGCCGGGAACGAGTGCATGAGCCGTATGCTCTTCGTGACACAAATTCACCGTCTCGGATACTTCAAGATAGCGAACGCCGTTGGAAGCTTGCCAAAGACGCGCTTTTGCCTGCGCGCGAGCAATCGCTGCATCAGCAATTTCTTCTGCGGCTAGCTCGGCGCGATGGTTCGGCACAACGACGTGGTCATAGATCGCATGAGCGTGGCCGGTGACTTCGCCGTATGCCAGCACGATGCGCTCGCCATCAGGCGCGATTTCGGTGCAGCCAGCAGGTAATTTGCTGACCGGTTCCAGTTGCACGTCGCCTTGACGGATTTGATTGTGTTTCATGTTCGATACTCCTGTTGTGAGAAAACGTAGAGCTATTTAATGACCAGGCGTCTTGTCTGATTGAGTTTTGCGCCTGGTATTTCGATGCCTGCTTTGATGGCATCCTTGATCATCGTTTTGTCTGGTTGTGCGGCGGGCGGAGGCGGTGTGCGCATGTATTCCGCCGGAATCTGTGCGGCATCGAAAACGTCTACGCTCGGAGGGTTGCTCTGCAGCTTGAGCAGTAACCCCGGCCCCTTAATCTCGCTGATGTCACACAATTCCATCTGAGTTTGCAGATAGTCACGCAAGCTGCTGGCGCGGTTATTTAAAGCCGTGGCGCGAGCAGCGGATTTTTTGCCGTGCTCGGCATAGGCCTCGGCCTCGGCTTCAATATTTGCGATGAAGCAAGCCACAGCGCGGGACTTGTCTTCGAATGGCGCGACCTCGCCTTCAATGGTGTCAGCGATGGCCTCTGGCGGTAGATCAAGATCAGCAAGGCTGGCTACCATAGCGCGGTACTGCGCGCCGATTTCATACAGTGCAAGTGACATGATTTGCTCCGGCTAAAAAGGGATGTCGTCGTCGAAGTCGGCACCAAACGCATTCGACTGTTGAGGGGCCGGAGTTGAGCGCTCGGTATTTGTTCTGCGTGCGTCGCTTCGATTGCGCTGCTGCTCAGGCGATGCGCTATCTGGAACCGCTTCGTCACGCGAACCCAGCATCTGCATGACGTCGGCACGAATCTCGGTGGTGTAGCGGTCCTGGCCATCCTTATCCTGCCACTTGCGCGTGCGCAGGCTGCCTTCCACATACACGGGCCGACCCTTGCGCAGGTATTGTCCGGCGATCTCGGCCAGCTTGCCGAAGAACATCACGCGGTGCCATTCGGTTTGCTCCTTCTTCTCACCAGTTGCCTTGTCCTTCCACGAATCCGTGGTGGCGATGGTGACGTTACAGATCGCGTCGCCGCTCGGCGCGTAGCGCGTCTCGGGATCCTTGCCAAGGTTGCCAACCAGGATTACTTTATTGACGCTTGCCATGATTACGCCCCTGTCATTGCGGACAATGCCGCTGTGCGTGTGTCATAGGCCACTTTGTAGCGAGCCTGTGCATCAGGGAACCCTTTGCCATGAGTCCAGGCCATACCGAACTTTTGACGAAGTTCTTCAAGACTATTGGCCGCGCCGATAGCGGATAGCATGTCGACCACTTCCGTTTCATCAAGATGTGGCAGCTCAGGCTCGACCATGGCGGCACCAGAAACGAGCCACTCTCGCAACATGACGCCGGTCTGTTCGGTAATAGGTTTCGGATCGCCGCTGAATAGACCCGTACGGTCTTTAGAAGACGTGGCGAAGTTACCGTCGTGAATGATGTCGAGTACGGTCGTGAATTCGTATTCGAAGCCATCTCGCTGCTCAGCTTTCATGCCAAGCTTGAGCACTTTCTTCTTGCCGCCTTCTTCCGATTGGGTTGTCTCGGTCTTGCTGCGCATCGTGGCGATGATATGCATGCGTGATTGCTGGATGGCGTCAATGACGGCACGGTGACGTGGTGTAGTCTCGTTCCATGCAGACCAGGTATTGCCGCGGAATTTGGCGCGCGCAAGTTCGTCGTTGATTTCGAGGCAACCGCCAGATCCATTCCACTCGTGAGTGATGCTGTCGATGATGAGAACGTCGTAGCCAGCCGATTCTGCTGCCCTGATGGCTTCGACAAAGCGCTCCGGCGCGTAGGGCGGCGCAAGCGACAGCGAATAGAACTCTGGCGGCGTGAAAATCTTGCCTGTGGAGAGTTTGAAAGATTCGGAGTACAAGCTGGCAGAGTCGCGCTCGGTATCCATCACCGCGATGCGTCCGCCAAGACCTTTAGCGATCAACAGCGCACCCATCGTCTTGCCAGATCCGCTCGGTCCAGAAAGTGCCAGCCGTAGCTTGGCTTGCTTCCTCACTGCTTTTTCGAACTGCATGATTTACTCCTGTGATTCATCGTTAAAGGGTTCGCAGGCTTCGCTCTGCGCTGTCTCGATCTGCTCCCGCTCGTATGCTTCGCGAAGTGCTTCGAGTTCTTGTTCCGTTGGTATGCGGTTCATTGCATTACTTCGAACAGATGTGACGTAAGTACGCCGAGGGCATCGAGCAGCGGCCCGACAGCGAATTCGAGAAACACCGCCAACCAGATCGCGAAGGCGATGCCAGCGATGAAATGACGCAGCTTGACTTCCTGGACAGGTGGTTTCTGTGGAACCGGATCGCGCCGGACGTGCTCATAGGTGTCCATCATTCGGCTCCCTGTTCGCTTTCGTATTCCTGCGTGCACTGCAACGGCTCGTCAGTACAAACACATGCTTCGCAGATGTCGCTGCCAGCCATCACGATGAAGGTTTCGCACTCAGCACACGCCTGCTGTAATTTCGTTGCGTCCATAGTTCAAGCCTTCGCCTTGTGCTGAGCCGCACGATCTATCACCGGAGACACAACTTCCGCCCAAAGCGCGAAGAATTCCGTTGGCATGAGCGCCGACTGCCCGCGGTGATAAACTGTCGCCATCAGGTGCAGCGTGATTGCGCCGATTTCTTCAAGCGTGTGCGTGCTGCACCAGTCTGAAAACACAGCGGCCGCTTCCTCCGGCGATTTGCGCATCTCTTTCAAGAGAGCGATGCGCTCGTCATCGAAGTTGTCGCGCGCCTCATCTTCTTCCAGCGCAATCTCGTCAAGCAGATGCTCAACCGAGCAACCGCGTTGTTGTGCAAGCACAGGCAGGTTCATGTCTTCGATGCGCATGATCAGAACTGCTCAGCCATTTGACGGACGCGGTGTGCGCATTCGCGAGCACCACCACCTTCGCGCGGCATGTAGCAGCCGCCATGACTGTTCTTGTTGTGCGTGAGCTTCGACGCATACGTGGTCTTGCCCAGGCCCTTGCCGCGCGAGCGATAAGGTCCGATCTTGGCCATTGCTACCGATGGCATTGACGTCTGCATAGCCGCTGCAATCAGGGCCATCATCTGAAGTGCTCTTGCGAAAGGCTTGCTCATGTTCTTGTCCTAAAAAAGTGGGCTCTCGTACAACTCGGAGAGAGCACCACATAGCCGCCGATTCGGCTGGGTCATTCCGGGGAAGCTGACGGAAGAGACTCAGGTGTTCGTTGTGGTGTCGTCAGCGACGACGCCGGTGCATTCAAATCCAGTCCAGCAACTGCGCTGCTCGATGCTCAGCGCCGCCCAGGCTGCCTCGTACGCCAGCGCCTCTGTTTCGCCTTCTGCGCGGACCTCTTCGCCGGTCGGGTCAATCAGGAATACGTACGTCGTCATTTCCAATCTCCCTGACCGTTGCTTCGGATCAACCCGGTGATGCTCGGGTGGTGTGATTGGAAGCTTAGCCAACTAAGAAACGTATTGCAAGAGAAATTTAGCAAACTAAGAAAGTGGGGCAACAAAAAACCCGCCGGAGCGGGTTTGGTTTTGGTGACGTAGTCCTAACGCGCGATGCGGTGAGTTCGAGGCCCGGCAATCGCTGGAATTTGATTCAGGAATGACAGCGATGCTGGATCTTTACCTTTGAAGTACTTGGTCCCGTTTTCTGGCAGCCAGTGCTCACGAAACCAGCGACGAAATTCGGGTAGCAGGGCATCTGGATAAAGCTTTGCATCGACGATTGGGCGTCCGTCCATATAGTCATGCTTATAGGTACCCAGCACGTCAGTGTCGTGTCCATGGTGGTCGCGAAGAAATGCACACCACTTGAGGCCGACCGAGATATCTGGCACCCAACCGGCCGGAACATCAAAGCCCGCCATGTGAAGCGGTCCGAACAGCGACGTGCCCGTCTCCTGAAGTATGGAGAAGTAACCGGGCGGGACTGCTCCATCATTCGCCAAATAGCGTTTGAGATGGACCGGCAACTCTGCTTTCGACACCGGGGTGCCATTGCCAGACATCCAGTCAGTGACCCACTTGGACACTTGAACCGCGAATTTAGGGGACACCCATTGACCAAGGTGGACGGCTACCTGGGGGTGAACCCATGTGCCTTGAGGCCCACTGCCACCTTTAAGTGTTTGAATTAAACCCGATATCGGAATCCCGAGGTCGGCTCCGAGCTCAGCGAGAAACTCCTTGGTTCCCTTGGTCTCGAAGTAATGCGCAGGCTGCTTGTTCGCAGCCTTGCAGAGTGCGGTTGCGTTAATAAACCCATCGCTAGCCCTTTGGTCAATTAAGGAGCCATTTACGTGATGAGGGATTAGATCAAGTTCGTACTGTTGTTTCATGTCGTGGTTCTTTCATAGCCTGCGGAAGGCTATGCCCCTAGCCCAAGAGGGCGAGCAAGCTTGACTTGCAAAAATAGGTGCTTATAATCCGTTCCGCTAATTGACAATTGATGTGCAGCAGGCACTAGGCCGTGAAACCACGTTCTGCATGCGCATCACCAGTGCCCCAAATACTCTCCAAGCCGCCTCGGTCTCCCCACCGTTGCGGCTTTTGTTTTTGAAGGGCGCTGGAAGTCTAGCACTCGGGAACGGTAAGTGCTAACGGTCTTTTTTCGGAGATGGGGAGGCCGGAAAGAGGCCGGTTGACGAAGGATCGGTAGCGCTACGGGCTTTGTTACCGCTGACACTTCTGCCCAGTGTACCGGCGATACGCTCCCTGCCAGTCGTCGTAAATCTCCTGCTGCGCTTGGGCCAAGGGCAGGGCGCCTGTACAGACCAAGCATTGCAGCTTGACCTCCAGCTTGTCCTTCTTCTTGGCGCCGGCGTCGCCTTCCCAGGGCTGGAGCATCAGGTTGTCCAAGCTGCGCGGGTGTCCGCCGAGCGCCAACGGCACAATGTGATCCAGTTCGTAGGCCGATGCATCGCCAGCCGATGCCCCGAAATCGCGCAACAGCTTTTGCTTGACGCCATTCGTGTAGGCGGTCGACGGCCGGACGGTCTTGGTGTAGCCCTTGACGCAAATGGTTTGCTGGATGTTGTCTTGGATCACGTCAGGGTTGAGAGCTGTGGCAGCTTGGCTCGACAAGGAGAGAAAGGCAAGAACCATCCACAGGCTATGTCGCGGTAACAAGTGATTTCCCACAATGTTTGCACTTGCGGGCATCGGGCAAGATGAGTTCTGCACAATCAGGGCATTTCACGCGCTTCTCATCAACCTTCTTTGTTGCGAAGGGGCCGGAGCCAGCCCAAATTAGGGCGCCGAACCAGCCGAGAACCGTCCAGCCCAATAGAAGGTTCAGCAAGAACACGCTGCCGCCAGACACATGGCCTTTTTGCTTGGCGAGCATGCTTGGCAAAAAGTAGATGATTGAGCAAAGCATGAGAACAAAGAAACCAGCTGCCATTAGAGTTCCCCCCGATTATTTGCCCATCAGTCTTCTGACTTCATCATCCAGCACGGCAACCATTCCCCGTGCGAACACAGGGCTCTTGGTCGCCTCCCCAGCTGTATTGGTTATCAACTTTTTGCCTTTGTACATACCTGCAAAAATAATCCCGTGAAGCTTGCCGGCTTGGGCGTCTTCCAGGAGCGCACGCAGGCACGTCACTACGTCCTTGCTCAACGTGTCCGGCATCACACGATAGGACGTCATTTCTTAGCCCCTTTGCGCTCAACCTTATAGTGGGCCGGCGTCTCGTGGACTGCATAACCCTCGAAGGTCGCAAAGCCGCTGCCCCTGCGCTCGGGAATATTGTCTGGCGGCCCTCGTTCAGCTACACGGCGGTTGGCCTCACGGCGCTCCATAAAGGCCTTGAGCACAGCTGCGGACTCTGTAGCTCGTTCGCGAACTAGAGTCATCACAGCATCCTTCTGCCCGTCAAGGATCAATAGGTCGGCAAGTGCCGCCTCGATCCGGGCGAACGGATCTTCAATGCTTTCCGGGTCGAACCCACGCTCGTGCGGAGCTGGGGGAGGGCTCCCAGCCTGTCGGACGGGAGTTTTGTTGCTCAGCCACTTTGACCCGGCTCCGTCCTGCACCCACTCGGGACTGTAGCCGCGCTCCACAAGCGGCCGCAGCGCCCGCTCGCTCAGGCTGATTGAAGGGTCGTGCAGACCATCTTTCATGATCTGCGTCAGTCTTCCCGACGATAGTCCCAGCACTTTGCCAAGAGCGGTCGACCGCCCGCGTCCTTCAGGCAGCCCCATGTCTCGGCAAATCTCCAGCAATCGCTGAGCAAGCGTAGTCATGTTTAGCAGGCTAAGCGGAAATATGTTTAGTTGGCTTGAATTCATTTCTTTAGTGGGCTAAGCTTTGCCCATGACTCCAGACTCCAAATTGATCGACGCGCTTGGCGGCACTTCAGTCGTCGCCGCGCTTTGCGAATGCACTACTGGCGCCGTGTCGCAGTGGCGTGAAAACGGTATCCCACATACCCGCCTGATGTTCCTGCGGCTTGCTCGGCCAGAGGTATTCGCCGAACAGCTGGCCGAAGAAGCTAAACCGAACTGAACGCCCAAGACGATGGCATGACTGCATCGTCCTTTTTTTTCCCGCATTTTGGTTAGTCAACTGACTTCAAAAATCATGACCGCACTTGAACAACAGACAGAACTAGGTCTCGCAAGGAAGCCACAAGGGGTGCAGATACCGATTGAGGTCGTCCGCGTGCAGAAGGATGCCGCTGCTGCTTTCAGCTTGGCCTGCAATGCTTCTGGCCTGGATGACAAAGAGATTTATCTGTCTCTCGATATCGACGCGGGTACGTTCAGCCGAATCAAGAAGGGCACGAATACGCTGGATGCGGACTTGATCGATGCGTTCTGTGATCTGGTCGGCAACAACATCTATCTGGAATGGCTGGCGTATCGCCGTGGCTGCACGCTGGTGATGATCAAGTCCGAAGCCGAGCGCCGCGCTGAAGCCGCTGAAACTGAAAACCGTATGCTGCGCACGTTGCTGACTGGCCGTCTTGGTGCCTCGCAATGAGCATTGCCGGACTGATCATCCTCGACCTTGTGATGCTGATCGCATGCATCGTCATCGGTGGCTGGTGGGATCACCGTTCATGACCCATATCCCCACACCCAAGCCCATGACACCGCGCCAGGCAGGCTCGCTGATGAGCGCAGACATGTTGGCAAAGAACATTCCGTTTTGCATGACCGAGGCGCGCAAGCAGGCGCTGCGGATCGAAGTAATCGCACATCTACGCGCGATGCATTCGACATCAGCAAAGGGACGTCCATGACGTTCCT
>JAQGMG010000048.1 GCA_028292485.1 Rhodocyclales bacterium
ATGTCAATCAGACGCGCAGCGAAGCAGCAGGCGACGCCACCGCACCGACCGCCTTGCTCAAACAAGCCACGCAGCTCGTTGCCAACACCAGCCAGATCGCCACCACGCACAAGACCGTCGCGGTAGCGGCCCATCTGGGCAGCAGTCAGGCCAACAGCAGCGTGCTCGACAAAGAGAAGGCCCCCGTCAGCGCACAGCACCGCGCCGCCAGCGGCATGCTCGACACGAAGTTCGATGCGGCACTCAGCGATGCGGGCAACAAGTCCACGACCGCCGACGCCAACAACGGGTCTGCCAAAATCCCGCACAGCACCGACCCGCTCATGACCTTCGCCGCAAGGGGCGGCCTCGGCGTCGTGGCCGGACAAGACCTGCAGTTTGCCAACGGCGAAGCAATCACCCTGGCCAGCGGGCAGGACAGTAACTTTGCGCTGGCCGATCAGCTACGCATTCACACCGGACAGGCGCTGGGCGTCCTCGCCGGCGCGCAAAGCCAGGGCTCACTGAAAGTCATCGCTGCGCAAGGGCCCATACTCGTACAGGCGCAAGCCGACACAATGACTTTGGCATCGAAGGCGCAGCTCAAGATGGTGTCGGTCAGCGGCGATATGACGCTCGCGGCGAGCAAGAAAGTGCATCTGGCCGTCAAGGGCGGCGCGGCCATCACCATCGAGGGTGGGCACATCATGGTGCAGTGCCCCGGTACGCTCACTGTGCATGCGGGGAACAAGAGTTTTACCGGGCCGGGGAAGGTCGATGCACCTTTGCCAGCATTTCCGCAAAGCGTGTGCAAGGCCTGCATGCTGGCGGCATTGCGCAGCGGCAGCCCGTTCGCGGCACCTGCGGGCGCCTGAAACAAATCATGTATTTCGCCATAGACCCACACTCCCCGGACCTGCCAGTCGAATTGGCGGCAGAGCTGGATCGGGCCGTAGACACCCTGCGCGCGGAGCGGCCGAATCATCCATTTCACGTTTTTGCGCTGGTAGATGGCGCATTCGACGAAACGATTTTCGCCTCCCGCAAATGGGCTGCCCGGTCGCTCTATGAAGGCGGCCCGCTGCATGCGCTCGGCAAGGCTGCCCCGCATCTACTTGCCGCGCCATCAGCGCGGGGGCATTTGCCCTGGCTCAAGACGGTATTTGCCGCCTGCAACGGCATGCCCATGCTCAGCATCATCACCAGTGCGCTTCCCTTGGATGATCTACTGGGGCATCTGCGTCCCTACCTCATTGCGCGCACTACTGACGGCATGGAATGGCCGGTGCGCTGGGGCGACACGCGCGTATTGCCCACGCTGCTCACAGCGCTGGATGAAGCTCAGCGCACATCTCTGCTCTCACCGCTGCACGCCTGGTACTGCGTGCAACGCGATGGAAGCTTGATCAGCTGGCCAGGTGCCACGATTCCGCAGCAAGACCCCGCAGGTTTCGACAAACTTCCCTTGAGCGACGAGGCCTTTGCCCAACTTGTAGCGGAAGCAGAAGCCGACGCCGTGCTCGCCGATATATACGACACCCAGCCCGACCTGTTGCAGCAGCGCAGCGGCGCTGCGTGCCACGGCTGCGTGGCGCAGCATCTTGACCTTGCCGGCAAGCACGGTATTCGTGCGGCAGGAGCACGCCAACATTTCAGCGCACTCGCGCTCAACCTGCGTGAAGGCTTCGCCGAACACCCGGCCATGGCGGCACTTCTGCAGCGCACGCGCCAAGGCGCGGACTACCTCCAGGAAATCGCGACGCTGCCTGACAGTTTCTGGGACGAAATGGCATCGTCATGAGCGATCACGCACAGCATATCGGTGTCCAGCGTCTTCGCCAAAACACGGCGGTTAAATGGCTTACGCGCCTGACATGCGTGTGGCTGCTCACAAGTTGCGCAGCCTTCGAGAAGAAGGAAAGCCCGGATGCGGTTGCCCAGGTGGGTATCGTCAATCACACCGGAAAATTCATTTACTCGGCATCTGTAGATGGATCGGGAGGGGGGACGATGTCTGCATGGGGTGCAGGAGTGGCGGGTGTTTGCTGCACGTCGATTCCTCGAGTTTGGCATCCAGGGATGAAGGTGCTGGTGCGCTGGGACATGCCTGATGGGCATACGCACATCGTCAAAGAAAAGATCGTCGAGGTGGAAAAATATGACGAACCCGGCAGCATCTACATGCACTTCTTTCCGAATGACGAGGTGCGTGTCGTGGTTAGCTGGGTCGGCCCTAGAAATCCTAAACACCCGATTCCACCTCCGGTTAAACCCGCAACGCAAGATACTTCGAAGTGATTTGTCATGATTATTAATCCACCGACAAGAGCCCCTTTCCCTACAGCAATTTTTCTGCGGCCTTGTGCTCGAGAGCAACTGCAGATTGCAATCGCTTTTAGTCAGACAGCTTCGGGTAGCTTGCTGACGCCCTCAGCACTGAAGGAACAACCATGAAATTGTTTATTTATTCGGCATTGCTATGTTTTCTTACGAGTTGCGCAGCCTTCGAGAAGAAGGAAGACCCTGATGCGGTCGCCCAAGTGGGTATCGTCAATCACACCGGAAAATTCATTTACTCGGCAACCGTAGATGGATCGGGAGGGGGAACGATGTCCGCATGGGGGGCAGGAGGGGCGGATATTTGCTGCACGTCGATTCCTCGTGCCTGGTATCCCGGCATGAAAGTCCTGGTGCGCTGGGACATGCCTGATGGGCATACACATGTCGTCAAAGAAAAGATCGTTGAGGTGGAAAAATATGACGAGCCGGGCAGCATTTATATGCACTTCTTTCCGAATGATGAGGTACGCGTAGTAGTTTCAAACGCTCAAGGATATAGCCTTAAGCACCCTATCGCACCTCCGGTCAGACCCTCATCTCAAGACGCCAAGTGACCACGATGATCTCAAGTCCTCCAGCAAAGGCCCCGTTCCCAGCAGCCAATTTCCTGAAGCCTACAGCTCAAGAGCAGTCGCAGATTGCTATGGTGGCTGCCGGTTCAGTCACAGATACCCCGTGTTGCATTCCGGTTCAAGTTGGGCTGTTTTTCGATGGCACGAACAACAACATGGATCGTGACAGGGGCGGAAAACGTGTCGGGCTTCTGAATCGCAAGACCGGAAAACCGTCCCCTATTTCAGGCAAACCCCTCGAGCCGGAAGAGTGTAGTCACAGCAATGTAGCTCGGCTGTTCCGAACCTTTCCAGATGACAAACGATCCACAGGCTATTTCCGCTTTTACATGCCGGGCGTGGGCACGGAGTTCAAGGAAATTGGTGAGCCAACCGAATCCTCGGCGGGAAAAGCGTTTGCCAAAGGCGGAGAGCCCCGAATTATCTGGGGCATATTTCAAGCTATGAATGCTTTGCACAACACGGCTTTGGGGGGCGATGCGCCGCTATACAAAGATACCGAAGTCGGCCAACTCGCCCAAGCCTACGGCAGAGAAGTCGGACGTACGCAGCAGAGTGGTAACGGCAAGGGTCCGGGCAACACCATTACCCACAAGAAATGGTTCGCGCCACATATCGCCAAACTGCAAGCCGCGCTGGCGGCGAAACCGAAGCCGACGATTCCTTCGCTGACTTTATCGGTCTTCGGTTTTTCGCGCGGGGCGGCGCAAGCGGCAGCCTTCTGCCATCTGTTCGACGAGTTACTCGAAGGTGGCAGACTTGCTGGCATTCCCGCACGCATCCGTTTTCTCGGGGTGTTCGATACGGTCGCAACGGTCGGTGGCTCTGCGTCCATGGCGCGCACGCTGCCGATGCCCGATGCTGTGTTCGACGGACACTGGGACTGGGCTGCGAAGGTGCTGCAACCCTTGCCCGGTTCGGTAGAAGCCGGGGCGCATTACATCTCTGCCCACGAGCTGCGCATGAATTTCCCGGTAACGCAGTTGCAGGGCAATATCGAGGAGGTGTATTTCCCCGGCGTGCATTCGGATGTGGGCGGCGGTTATGCGCCCGGCGAACAGGGCAAGGGACGCGGCAAGCAAGCGGCGCTGCTCTCGCAGATTCCTCTGCTGCACATGTACAAAGCGGCGCGCATGGCGGGTGTGCCGCTGAAGCCGTTCGGCGAGCTGGAAACGACCATCCGGGATGATATGGAAGTTGACGCCGATCTTGCCTCAGCCTGGGAGGCCTACACGGCTGCGCTGGGGCCGGACGGTGGCGTGCTCAAGAAGCATATGCAACTGTTCTATCGCTGGCGTGCCGCGCGCCTCAATTCGCTGGAAAGCACGGCCAGCTTCCTCGCTGCCAGCGCGCAAGACCAGCAAGACATGCGCGATGCCAATCGCATGCTGAAAGGCGACCTGGAGGCACTGCATGTGCGGCGCCATGCGCCGCCATCGCGTCCGTGGCGCGATGAAGAGCCGCAACAGCGTCCGTTCGCGCCGCAGGACATCAAGCGCATCAACCAGTGGCAGTACTTTCGCGCACAGAACTACACGCCGCTGGATGGCTGGGAGAAGTGGGCCCTGGATATTTTCGACAAACCGCAGCCCTTGCCTGCTGCCGTCGAACGCTTCTTCGACGACTATGTTCATGACTCGTTTGCTGGCTTCTACATGGCCGGCGAAGTCACGGAGTACGACAAACGCGTCAAGGTAGCCAAGGTCATGGAGGAGAAGCCCGAGAGCCTTCGCGGGTTCGACAAGAAGGTCTATACGACAACGAGCAAGGCCCGCGCGGCACAGGCCAAGAAGCGTGCTGGTGAAGCGATGACACCGGAAGAGACAGCACTGGCGAACGAGGCGGAATACGGCACACCCTATCCGCCCATGACGGACGAGGACACGGCCGACATGCGTAGTGTGCTGATCACCACACAGACGGCCACGCGGCGAGAAGGCGGCGGCTACATTCTGCGTCGCGGCTACTACCCACACACCGGCTTCTTCTACCGCCGGAGCATTCACGAACAAGAGCTGGAAACAGCACCGGGCGCTTACAACCCGGCACCAGGAAAATCCGCTGCGGGCGCACCGATCGAGTTCGTATGGAGCGAACATTTGCACGACGATGTGATTGCAGCGGCCGGTGTCGCAGCAGGAACCGGGGAACCAGCCTTGGCCTGAAGGGTGATCTGGTGTCCCGGCAACCTGGCTCTGCAAGAGCACGTTGGGACTTAGACTCACCAAGGCAAGCTTTCTTCACGCCATGGCAGCGGCAAGGTGGGCGGCGCGCAGTGGCGAATGCTTTCAGGCGCTGCTTGTGCTGGCCCGAAGCTGGGAAATTTTTGAATCGATTGCGCTATCTGCGCAAGCGCACAATCGGGTCCACCCGAAAGGGACCGTCTTGCGCGGCCCACCTCGTTGGCGTCAGATTGCCGCGCTCGACAGCGAAAGTCCTAGCTGCCGCTGGGCAAAGTCATCAACGCCGCCGGCGCACTCGCCCCTGCTGCGAGGTTATGCCCGCCGCCCTTTACGGTGAAATTCCCCGGACATGCAAAGGTAATGTTCGAGCCTTCCAGCGTGATGCTGCTCTGCCCGGCCTGCACGACGATCTTGCTGTCGGCGAGCACGCTGATGCTGTCGTTGGAGCTAGTGACGCTCACGCTCTTGTCGGCGAGGATTTCCATCGGGCCGTCGTGTGCCTGGATACTCAGCGGACTATTGGCAGCGATGGCCTTGATGCCGCCGGCATGGGTGTAGAGGCTCGCCGCATCGCCTGCGACGAGGCTGGCGGTGTGTTGCGCGGTGAGCTGGGTGTCGGCCTGTGCGGTGGTGGTGAGCTGTTCGCTGGCGAAGACGGTGGTGCTGGCCGGGCTGGTGAGGGCGATGCTGCTGGGGCTGTCGAGGAGGATGGCGGCTGCCGTGAAACCGGGCACTTCCCGCTCAGGGGTGCCGCTGCCATCGGCTGGCGCTTCTTTTTCGTGGATGGTTGTTCTGAATGTCTCGATCTGTGTGGCTTGAGCGAGCGGGTCGGCTTCACTCTGGCTGGCAGCAGCGGACATGCGGCTGGCGGTGTCGTGGGCGGCTTTGAGCTGGGCTGCGGCTTCGCTGGTGTCGAGCTGGGTGGAGGCGCCGTTGGCTCTCGGCGAGGTGGTGATGAGGAGGCCCATCGTTGCGCGCAGGATGCTCCAGCCATCGGTGGCCAGCTCGAAGCCCTGGCCGCGATAGGCGCCGCGGTGGCTGCTGGCTGCGCCCTGGCCGTGAATGAGGTAGCCGAGGTTGAGCTGGCTGT
>JAQGMG010000050.1 GCA_028292485.1 Rhodocyclales bacterium
ATGTCAATCAGACGCGCAGCGAAGCAGCAGGCGACGCCACCGCACCGACCGCCTTGCTCAAACAAGCCACGCAGCTCGTTGCCAACACCAGCCAGATCGCCACCACGCACAAGACCGTCGCGGTAGCCGCCCACCTGGGCAGCAGCCAGGCCAACAGCAGCGTGCTTGACAAAGAGAAGGCGCCCGTCAGCGCACAACACCGCGCCGCCAGCGGCATGCTCGACACGAAGTTCGATGCGGCGCTCAGTGATGCGGGCAACAAGTCCACGACTGCCGACGCCAACAACGGGTCTGCCAAAATCCCGCACAGCACCGACCCGCTCATGACCTTCGCCGCAAAGGGCGGCCTGGGTGTGGTCGCAGGACAAGACCTGCAGTTTGCCAACGGCGAAGCAATCACCCTGGCCAGCGGGCAGGACAGCAACTTTGCGCTGGCCGATCAGCTGCGCATTCACACCGGGCAGGCGCTGGGCGTCCTCGCCGGCGCGCAAGGCCAGGGCTCACTGAAAGTCATTGCCGCGCAAGGGCCCGTGCTCGTACAGGCACAAGCCGACACAATGACGCTGGCATCGAAGGCGCAGCTCAAGATGGTGTCGGTCAGCGGCGACATAACGCTCGCTGCCAGCAAACGCTTTCATGCGGCCGTCAAGGGCGGCGCTTCCATCACGATGGAGAACGGCAATATGGTCGTGCAGTGTCCGGGCACGCTCACGGTGCATGCAGGACAGAAGAGCTTTGTGGGAGGGGCGAAGGTCAGCAGTGTCCTTCCTCAGTTCCCCCGTTCTGCAATTGAAAACGTCCCGGTCAAATTTGATCTTCAATTGCAGGATGTGCCAGGACCCAACGGGGCCTCCTTGCCTGAGACGCAATGGCGCATCGTCAGCGCGCCGGACCAGCACAGCGCCGTGCTCAGCAAGAAGGAACTAGTGAGCGGCACAAGTGATGTCACAGGAAAAGTCGTACTCAGCCCCGCACAGGAAACACAGCTATTGGCCACCTACAACGAGAGCCCCTCCACGCTTTGGATCGTTGCGGAAAGCCACGCGCACAACGTCGCCCTGAAACAAAGTCATGACGACTGGACCGATCAGCACAAACAACACCAAGCACTGGATGCAATGGGCTACAGCGATGACCTCGCAACAGTGGGAGACGAGCCGGTGGACGACTTCTTCACCCGCCAAGCCTACGACGAGACCAAAGCGCGCACCGGCGCGGCACTGATCAACAAGACCAAAAAAGGCTAAGCATGCCCCTGAATGTCCAAGCCCCTCTGCGCACGGCCAAACAGCTCTTCGACAAGGACGGCACACCCCACAAAAGCGTGCTGACCAGCAATCTGTGGGTCGGTAGCGCAACGGTGTTTTCCAGACCGACTGGAGACAACAAGGTTGTCGCGTTCACCACCGGCAAGGAATACTTCGCCGACCTGATCACGTCGTGCGATGCCGCCACGCAAGAGATATACATCTTGGGCTGGCAGGTCAATTGGGATGCGTTGTTGGCTCCCGGTGTGCGTCTGTACGACGTACTGCTGCGCGCTGCCAGACGTGGCGTCAAGATCTACGTCATGCCTTGGGACGACACCAATCCTGTCCAGACCTATGACGACCAGACCAAGACCATGCTGGAGAGCATCAACGGGCGCTCTGGCGTCACGGGGAAACCTGTCACGGTCTTGATCGCCAAATCATTTGCCAGCAAAAACAACAGCTACTTCAGCCACCACCAGAAGCAAGTCATCATCGACCAGAAGATTGCCTACATCGGCGGCATGGACCTGGCGTATGGCCGGTATGACGACGCCACCTACGACTTGCATGCCGACAAGGACGGCAGGCAGGTACTCAATCGCTACAACGGTTGCGTAGCCTGGGTACAGCCCATCTCGGAAAAAGACCCCAATGTCATAGACCCGGACGATCTGATCGGCGTGGTAGACAACGCAAAAATACCGTTTGGGGGCAAGAGTAACGCCGAAGCAGTTGCCGACAAGGCAGAGTACGGTGCGTGGCAGATACCGTATGCCGACCCCGGCGAATGGAACATGATCGAAAACCGGAATTGGGGCGTCAAAAACAGCGCCAGCTCCAATTCGCTGCTCGAAAGCAATAAGCCGGACCGTCACACGCTAGACCCAGCAAAACAACCACGCATGCCCTGGCAAGACATGCACAGTCGCATCGAAGGCCCGGCCATCTCCGATCTGCTGCGCAACTTTGTTGTGCGTTGGAATGCCTGCCAAGGAAAACGCCTGGATATGCCCAAGCCGCCGGCAAGCTACGCCAAAGCAGGCAACGCGTTCATACAAGTGCTGCGTAGCGCCCCGGCCGCGATGGGACAGGCCGAATACAACGCTCTGCCATCCAGAACCAACGTCAAGGCACCCGCAGGCACCGAGAATGACATTCACCGCGCCATGGTGCAGCTCATCGAGAAGAGCCGCAACTTCATCTATATCGAAAACCAGTTCTTCGTTTCCGCGTTCGGCAGCATCGGTGGCCCACAAGGGCCTCTGTCACCTGCCGCCCAGTTCATCAACAGCTATGGCGGTAGCGACCAGAACAAGACGGCAAGTTCGGTACTTGGCAGCATCGATGACGACAGTCATCTGAAAGTTGGCCGTAACGGCTGGAAGCCTAGCGTAAGCGTCGATGACTCCGCCTTGCACAAGCCGCCGACCAACCAGGTATGCGAAGCGCTTATTGCCCGCATCCAGCGCAGCATCCTGGACGTCAAGCGCCCAAAATTTCACGTCTACGTTACGGTGCCGGTTCACCCGGAGGGACTGCTGAGCAAGGCATCGATTGCCGTGCAGGTGTACTGGACGATGCAGACCCTCGTCTTTGGCAGCATGAGCTTGCTCAACGGCATTCGCCGCGCCATCAAGGTGCGCGAGCTGATGGACAAGGACGACCTCGACTACTTGTGCCGCGACCATTCGGACATCCTCAACGACAAAGCCAACACCGAGTACGAAAGCGTCCCCATTGAGAAATGCTTCGAATATGTCACGCTGCTGAACCTGCGCAACTGGGCCAAATTGCCCGGCAGCAAAGCCGGCGACGAGCGCTATGTGACCGAACAAATCTACGTGCACACCAAGCTGATGATCGTCGACGATCTCTATGCGCTCTACGGCAGCGCCAATATCAACGACCGCAGCCTGTTAGGCGAGCGCGATTCCGAAATTGCCGTTCTGGTTATGGACGGCGACGACAGCCGCGCCGATGTGTGTGGCAAAGGCAGTCAACGACCTGTCAGGAAGTTTGCCCACGAGTTGCGCATGAATGTGTGGAAGAAGCTATTCGGCATAAGCGGCGGCGTGCGCCCGGCGAGGGACTTGCTCAGCGCTATCGAAGCACCGGGCATACCGGATAGCTGGCGGCGTATCCAGGCGCAAGCGGAGAAGAACGCGGCGGCTTATGAGGCGGTGTTTTCGTTTGTGCCGAGGAGTTGGTCCGGGCGCAGGCTAGACGATGGCACTGCAGAAACAGGATCAATCTTGCCAACGTGGAACCGCGATATCAACGCTCCGCCAAAGGCAAGCTGGGGCGCGAAAGGAAATCTTGTTTCCCCGCTGCCTTTTCAATCAGAATTTTGGTCGTTGGCCCGGCACAACACGTCGGCCGTGAATCAACTCGAAAGTATCAGAGGATTCATCACAGCGTTACCAATTCATTGGACTGAGAATGAAAATATCAAGTTTGACTATCCCACAGCACTCGTAGCAGAGAACAGCCCTTCTGAAAACCACTTTCCGGAAGGTGCTCTGTTGAAAGAAGTTGATGTTTGACAAATCATGTCTAGAGATAAAATCGGCGTACCTAAGGTGAATACGTGAAGTACATGACTCCATTTTCTCAAGGCCGATTTCTTGCCATTGCGTTCTGCATCTTGAGTATTAACGGATGTAGCGCACATGACGTGCCGGCAGACTGGAAAGCTGATTGCGTAGGACGGACCCAACTCAGCCTTCCCGGTGAAATAGATGTCGCCGCAACAACAGCCTTGGATCTTCAAAAACATTGGGACCCACCGGCCTCGAGCTTTGCTGACAACCAATCGGCATCTTGGTCGAGCCTAGGATACTTAGGTGAAGTGAGGATCATTCACGGACTTCTGCCCGCGGAGATCGATGCTCTTGTCGCCAGCAGAAAAGAAGCGCGTGACAAATTTCGAGCAGATGCGGCCCAAGCGTCACGGCGCCCTAGAAAGGGGTTGGACGTGTACCAGGACTTCAGCGTGGAGCCCCCCCAGAATGGATTTGGATTCCAAGCGGATGGCCGCAGGTTTTTGACATTGCGCTTGGGTACGCACCTGTTTATATGGAGTAGTTACTCGGGGATTGACTCGCAACAAGCGCAACAATCTTTTAACTCTATCGTCAGTGGCTTGAGAACGCGCGACGCCTTCGTCATTCCCAATGATCCAGGCGTATGCCTTCCATACGCTTTTATTCGTGACGACGGCAACACACCTCGCGTCATTGCAGCCACCTACCGCCTGCGCGAACATCCCGACGTGACGATCTGGTTGCAAGATCGTGATTCAGAGCATCCTTGGTCGGGCTTCGATCCCGAGAAGCTCACGCCAGTTGCGAAGGCCGACTCTTTCTGGACCTACTACGACTCATCCGATCGAAAGTCTCTGCGCAGCGTATGGAACGACCCATACCGCCGTATCACCTTAGCAAATTCCAAGGGAGTCGAGTCATTTGTCAGAATTATCCGCAAAGACGACACGGAAGATTTCGGTTATCTCGTCGTTGCACGCGGCGATCCGGATGCAAAGGAAGACACCCCCGACTTGATGTTGTATGTCATCCGAGATACAAAAAATGCCAAGGCAAAAGGTATCGAGCCGATCAGCAAGGATGCCTTCTTGGAAATGGCACAGACTATCGCGGCCAGCGTGAAGCGACGGCCAACCAAGTGATGTTGCTTCGAGGTTTCTTCGTCCTAATGAGTAGACGGAGCGCTCAATGGTTTATTGCGGGTATGCTTTTGTTCTGGGTAGTGTGCGGTTGTTTAGCGCAGCCCTCAGCTGTTCCTGTCGAATGGAAAACAGACTGCGTAGGGCGCATGCAGTTGAGCTTTCCTGGAGACGTCGACATAGCGTCCAACTCGGTAAAGACAATACTCAAGGAATTCCAAACGGTATCTCCTCAACCACAGTTCGACTTTACGGATGGTCAGAACGCAGGGTGGTCCTACACCCAGTACATGGGACGAATTCTTGTCAGCAATCCACTTAACCCAGAAGAGAAAACAAAGCTTGCCAGCGCAGCGGAGACTGCAGTGCAAATAGCAAGCAAGTGGGCCAAGAAAAATCACTACGTATTTGAAGAACTTTCTGTCAAACCCCATGAAGGCATGGCTAGCCATTCCGACGGGCATTTCAGCGTTTCCTTGTTCCTTGGAAACAACTTTGTTCGCCTCTCTTCGTCTGCGCCGAATTCAACTTGGGCTGAACGAAAGACATCCTTCCAAATGTTTGTATCTGGTATTGCAAGCCGCCCTTTCGGCACAGTGCCACATATTCCCGGCGTTTGCCTGCCATACATTTTTATTGGGGACGACGAAACACCAGGGCGATCCATCAGCGCGACCTACCGCCTTAAGGACCATCCCGATATCACGATCTGGCTGGAAGACAGTAACGCAGCTCGTATCGGGCCGGGACAAAACCCCGAGAAGTTTACGCCTGTATCCCAGTCGGATTTTTTCTGGACGCAGCGTTATGGTAGTGGTGTGCGTAAATCCGTGCGCAGTATCTGGGCCATTCCCTATCGGAATATCGATTTCGCTGGCCAAAAAGGCGTTGAGTCCTTCGTCAGAATCATTCGCGGCGACGACGCCGAAGATTTTGGCTATCTCGCCGTTGTTCGCGGCGATCCGGATGCAAAAAAAGACACGCCAGATTTGATGCTTTATGTCATTCGAGACGCGAAGAACTCCACGGCAAAGGGGATCGAGCCAGTCAGCAAAGACGCCTTCTTAGAAATCGCACAGACTATTGCGGCCAGCGTAAAGCGGCGGCCTACCAAGTGATGTTGCTGCGAAATTTCTTTGTCATATTTGGCAGATGCGGCGCTCAATGGTTTACTGCGGCTATGCTGTTGTTCTGTGCAGTGGTCGATTGTTCAGCACAGCCTTCAACCGCTTCCGTTGCATGGAAAACCGATTGTGTCGGGCGAATGCAATTGAGTTTACCCCCGGACATAGAAGTGGCGGCGGACACTACCAAGAGCTGGCATAAACAAAGCTCTCCTCGTGTTGGAAGGTTCACGGATGACGAAGTTGCAGGCTGGTCCTCATATTTCGTCCTCGGTGAAATTCAGATATCCCACGCGTGGACTGCAAGTGAGATCAGTGCATTTATGGATGAGAGCAAACGCTCTATGGACAAGTTCCGCCCGGGCGGCACAGTGCAAAAGATGGTTGGCTCCAAGCCTTTTGGTGAGCTATCGACCTCACCACAAAAGGGATTCGCTTGGGATTTTGGTACGACTAGATATGCAATCTTGCAAGTCGGGAATCACGTACTTGGTTGGACAGCCGGGCGCCCTAACGGTGAGCCCGTTGCCCGTCTAGCAAATAATTACAACCTTATAGTGAGAGGGCTAAGCGCTCGAGATACATTCTCTTTACCAAAGGAGGTTGGTGTTTGTCTGCCCTATGTTTTATTCGTGACGATGGTGAAACGCCACGTTACGTTGCGACAACATACCGTCTTCGCGGGCATCCAGACATTACGGTTTGGCTAAAAGACATGGACGCGGCAGCTATTGATCCTAAACAAAATCCTAAGACCGCTACTCCAGAATACGAATCAGATTTTTTTTGGGCTAACTACAAAACGTCCGAACGTAAATCACTACATAGTGTGTGGCAACAGCCATATCGACAAGCCACATTGGCAACCTCTAAGGGCGTTGAGTCTTTCGTCAAGATCGTTCGCGATAACGATGCCGTGGATTATGGCTATCTAGTTGTTACGCGCGGAAGTTCTGAGGCAAAAGAAGACACACCGGATCTTATGCTTTACGTCATTCAGAACTCCACAGTAGCGAAGTCCAAGGGCATTCAACCAATGGACAAGGACGCTCTTCTAGAAATGGCGCAAACCATTGCGGCAAGTGTGAAGCGCCGGCCAGCATCAAAATGAAGCTTTGACAAGGCGGCCCAGAAGAACGCATGTTCGGCATCGAAACACCTGCGAGTCCCAAAGCCTGGGCAGCAATTGCCAAGCGGGCGCAGCAGAATACGGCGGCTTATGAGGCGGTGTTTGATTGGATTCCGAGGAATGAATCAATTTTTGCTACGCCGGAAGACAAGAAAATACCGCCTTCTTCGATTTGGCCTCGCTGGAAAAAAGGGATTTCTGATGTAGAGCAACCAGTGGGCTACATGCCGTTTCAAAATGAATTCTGGAGTGTTGCTCAACATAAAGCATCATCAGCCCTTCTAGGCGTAAAAGGATTCATTGCAGCCCTCCCAACAAAATGGATGGAGGGCGAAAACAACAATTGGGGTTATCACTCCGCTCTCATTTCCAAAATTGATGACGTGCCAGAGCCACAAGATCAGCGCGCCAAAAAGATATTGTTAGGGGAAGCCTCCCCGCTGCACACACCAAGAGGCAATGTATGAATTTCTTTCTTTCTCCCTTGATCTTTTTGATTTGTCTCGTCGGAATGGATGCTGCAAGATCTGAAGTCCTCCAGAGCAAAAATGTCGGCAACACAGAATGTGTAGGACGTTATCAAATATCTCCGCCTGGATTGGTAGATGTCGCTACAACTATTCCTTTGGAGCGTTTCTCCGAAGGCTATCAAGCCAGCGGAAATTTTCTCTTTGCAAAGGATGATCGTGCCTTTTACTCCGATCAGCTATATGAGGGAGCCATACTGACGGGGCCAAGCATTTCGGACCAAAAATTCGACGCTTTTCGACTGGAAATGCAAGAATTTAGGGCACAAAGGCGTTTGGCGCGTGGCGCTGAAGAGCAGTATCAACAACAAGTCAAAAATCTACCATTTAAGGACAATCCATCCACGTTTTATCTTTGGAGCAGTGGCTACGGCACCGTCAGTTTTATAGCCTTGCGATCTGGACGACTTTTTCAATGGCGCCTTGAAGGTTACCCACAAGAATTCGACGCAAACGTTAAAACTATGCTGACCGTCGAGAAGGGGCTCCGCGCCCGTGCCCTCTTCGAGCTGCCAAAGGAATCTGGCGTCTGTATCCCTTACGGCTTTGTTGCCGACGACGGCAAGCCAGGACGGAAAATCGGCGTCACCATGCGCTTGATCGAACATCCGGAAGTAGAGATATTTTTCCAGGATGAGACGCCTGCATCGAACGATCTGGATGAGACCAAGGAAATCAATTTTTTTTGGGAAGACAACTACCGTCAACCCGATCGTCAGCGCCGTCTTCTCAGTCCGCATGTTCCCGGCATAACCTACTTTCCATCCGTAAAGATTGCCGGGCGAAAAGGCAAATACAGCTTCGTGGAGATCACGCGTCAGGACGGCTCTCTCGATTACGGTTACCTCGCTTATGTCAAGGGTGACGCCAAGACCAAGGAAGACACACCCAACCTGATGCTCTACGTCATCCGCACCGCCGCACGAGCCAAGGGCGAGCCCATTGGAAAAAACGAATTCAAGAAGCTGGCCGATGAGATCACTGCAAGCATTCGGCGACGGCCCGTGCAATAGTAGGCTCGAAGAAAGTAAAAATTGGTGATTTTGCGCTTGATGAAGATGAACAGCGTCGTGCCAAGACATTGCCAGCAGATGAGATTGGTTTTTAGCGGAGAGTTTTTACGATGCTTCAACGCATCAGCAATTTTTTCAGACGTCTAGAAATGCTTTGTCGATTCTCATGAAGGTCTCGAAATGACTTCAGTGCTGTTGCAGGAAGGTATGCGCCTGCGATTTCCGGCCACGCCGGAAACCGACGCTCGTTTTCGCTTTTGTGTGGTTTGGTGCCTCTCCGTCTTGATGGGCGGCAAACCTGTTTACGCGCACAAGTGGTGGGGCGATATCGGCCTGGAGATTCAGTCCGATCTTTGTGCACATCCAAACGTGGTGGCCTTCATGCAAGGCGCATGGCCGTATTTTTACGAGCAAGTACAACAGCGCTTCTCGCCGACGCAGGTGGATCTGGTCAGTAACATTGCATTGCCCTATGGCACCGCGCAGCTCACGATTGCATGCGGCGATGAACCGCTGATACGGGGCGTTGCGATTTTTGTCGAATGGGTCGAAGGCGACTAATGGAGCGTTGCCGCTCTCGGTCTCAACTTGGAAATGTTCCCGCTCCCAAATTCGCTCGTCCTGCATCCGGTGTTTGATCGAACTCCGGGCTTGCGTGCTCGCGCCGACGCCGTGGGCCTGACATGCCTCGATGAGGCTTGCAAACCGCCTCCTACATCAGCATCGACACAAACATCGCCACTGTCGCAATAGCCATCGCCACTGTCGCGCCCCAGCCTAGGACGCGCCACTTGAAGTCCATGACAAGCTTGCCCATCAGGCGATGGCTCGATACGACCAGCATCACCGACACCATGATCGGCACCGAGATCACCGCGTTGATGACAGCAGCCCAGTACAGGGCGCGCATCGGGTTGACGTGTGCGAGACTGATCGCAGTGCCGATGATCATGGCCGCTGTGATGATGGCGTAGAAGGGTCCCGCCTTGCCGGGCGCCAGGTCGAGGCTCCTGCTCCAGCCGAATTGCGCTGCCACCGCGTAGGCCGCCGAGCCTGCCAGCACGGGCAGCGCAAGCATGCCCGTGCCGATGATGCCGAGGGCAAAGAGAAAGTAGGCACTCTTGCCCGCCACCGGCTCGAGCGCCGCCGCAGCCTGAGCCGCTGTCTCAATGTGAGTGATGCCATGTGCATTAAGCGTGGCTGCCGTAGCGATGATCATGAACAAGGCGATGAGGTTGGAAAAGCCCATGCCGGCCCATGTGTCGATCTTGAGGCGGCGCAATTGCCGACGTGCCTGACCGGGTGCCAGCAGCAAGGGTTTATCGCGCCCTACCCGATTGATCTCTTCCACTTCCTGCGAGGCCTGCCAGAAGAACAGGTAGGGGCTAATGGTCGTGCCGCAGATGGCGACAATGCTTGTGACATAGTCTTTCGACCAGTTCAGGGAGGGCATCAGGACGCCATGGAGTACCGCCAGCCAATCGATGTCCACGGCAAAGACGACGCCCACATACGCCAGCAATGACAAGGTCAGCCACTTGAGCACGGCAACGTAGCTTCGATAGGGAATGAATATCTGCAACACCAGCGACAAGCTGCCGAATGCCAGCGTCCACAGCGTCTTGCTGCCGCCAGCCACCATAGCTGCAACGTCGCCCATGGCGCCCAGGTCGGCGCCGAGATTGATGACGTTTGCGATAACGAGCAGGCTGATGAGAAGCACAACGATCCAGCGTGCCTTGAACAGCTTGCTGAAATTCTCCCCCAGCCCTTCGCCAGTGACACGGCCGATGCGTGCGCTGGCCAATTGAATGCCCACCATCAACGGGTAGGTCAGCAGCAGCGTCCAGCCAATCGCGTAGCCGAATTGCGCACCGGCCTGCGAATAGGTTGCAATGCCGCTCGGGTCATCGTCAGCTGCGCCCGTGATCAGGCCAGGGCCGAGCGAATTCCACCATTTTTCCGGCTTGTCTTGTTTTGCGTGCTGCGAAGTGTTCATGCTCCCTGTCCCGCATGCCTGTCTGGCATGACCCCGGCGGAGCTTTGACTCACTCCCGATCTTGTTGTGAAAAGCCTTTGCAACAGCGCTTCTGCCGCAAGGCTGGCGGTGCCCGTTTATCCAAAGCCGTGCAGTGCGGCAATGAGAATCAGAATTGGCACAGTGACCACGCAAAGCCCTATCAGGATGTATGCAACCATGCCTTCGGCACGCTCACGGCGTACTTCATGTGGCACCCAGGCGTATTTCGTTGATGCTGCTTTCATCGTGTCTCCTCCTCTACGCCATTGGTATGGCTTGGCGCGGTCAGGCCTCCGATCGCAAGAAAGGTGCCCGGGGAATTCCAGCGGGGAACGAGAGTTGCTGTGTAGTCAGCTTTTGAACGATTGCAATCAACATGAAAATATTTCACTGCGACCACTGCGGGCAGCTGCTTTTCTTTGAAAACAGCCGCTGCGTAAATTGTGGTCATGCCCTCGCCTATCTGCCCGAGCTACAACGCATCGCCTCACTGGAGCCGACTGACGACGGACAATGGCGCTCGCCGCTTGCTGAAGCAGCCGGTCGCGAATACCGGTTGTGCCAGAACTATGAAGACGAGAATGTCTGCAACTGGGCGGTGCCGGCTGACGATCCGCATACCTTCTGCGAATCCTGCAGAACCACGCTGGTCATCCCGGCACTCACGGTGGCTGGCCACAAGGAAGCCTGGTTCCAGCTCGAAACGGCAAAGCGACGCCTCTTTTACAGCCTGATGAATCTCGGCCTGCACGTGCGCAGCCGTAGCGATGATCCCGAACACGGCCTGGGCTTCCAGTTTCTCGCCGCCGACGCACCCGGTGATGCCCCTGTAATGACCGGCCACGACGACGGCCTGATCACCATCAACCTGGCCGAAGCGGACGATGCCAAACGCGAGGAAGCCCGGCTCGCCCTGGGTGAGCCCTACCGCACGGTGCTCGGACATTTCCGCCATGAAATCGGTCACTACTTCTGGGACAGACTGGTCAAGGACAGCGCCGATCTCGAAGATTTCCGTGCGCTATTCGGCGATGAACGCCGGGACTATGAAGCGGCCCTGAAAGAACACTATGCAGCCGGCGTAGCCAACTGGCAGGAGCCGAACTGGCAGGAGAACTTCGTCAGTGCCTATGCCAGCTCGCACCCTTGGGAGGACTGGGCCGAAACCTGGGCGCATTACCTGCACATGGCCGACGCCCTGGAAACTGCCAGAGCGTGCGGCCTGACCCTGGCGCCTGCGCGAGAGGATGAACCCAGTCTCGATGCGGAAAAAATTCCGGCGGCGGAAGAAGCTACCGTCAACGAGATGGTGCGCGACTGGGTCGCGCTGACATACGTGCTGAACAATCTCAACCGCAGCCTTGGCCTGTCCGATGCTTACCCGTTTGTACTATCGCCAGTGGTGATCGAAAAGCTGGAGTTCGTGCACAAGCTCATAGTCAAAGCCAGTGCCGCGCCGCCTGTGGAAGCGGAAGAAAGCGGCCTCGGCGTTGCTGCGGAACCGGCTTGAGCGCGTGACCTTTCCGGGAACAGATCGTGCAGCCCGGAAGATGGCAGTCCATTCATGAACTCGTAGCAAGGAGGCAGGTATGACTACAAGCACAACGACCGAGGCCGTTTCCGTTCTGAACGACCTGATCCAGACATCCAGCGACGGCGAAAAAGGCTTTCTCCGCGCCGCTGACGACACCAGCAGCATCGATTTGCGGGTGATATTCCTGGCGGCGTCGCAGCGCTGTGCTGCTGCAGCGCGTGAGCTGCAGGGGCTGGTTGTAGACCTGGACGGCGAACCGGAGACGCGCGGCAGCATCGCCGGAGCAATCCACCGCGGCTGGCTCGATCTGAAGGCAGCAATCATGTCGCGCGATGATCTTGCGGTGCTCGAGGAATGCGAACGCGGCGAAGACTTTGCCAAACGCCGCTACGCGGAGGCACTGAAGAAAGATCTGCCGCCAGATGTACGTCTCGTCGTGCAGCGTCAGTACGAAGGCGTCATCACCAACCACGACAGAGTTTTGGGCCTGCGTGACGAGCGCCGCTAAAAACGCGTAGCGACGCGGCTGACGTTGTTGGCTCGCTCGCCGTACTAACGTACTGCTCTGCGCGAGCCGCCTGGTCAGCCACGCGTTCGCTCCTGTCACTAAGCGTTTTTACTCTTCGCTTGAGAAAGCAAGAACAAGATCTTTTGAGGAATCCATCCCACGCACCGTCATTCCCGCGAAAGCGGGAATCCACTTCTACGTGATGCTCGTCCGTGCCACAAAGTGGATTCCCGCTTTCGCGGGAATGACGTCAGCGCTTGAGCGTCTGGCGCAGGCGCGCCATCTCTGCAATCGTTGCATACAGCAATTGGGGCGACACCGGCTTGGTCAGGTGTGCGTTGAAGCCGTACGACATGGACTTGAGCTTTTCCTGGCGCAGCGCCGAGGCCGTGAAGGCCACCGCCGGGATGGGTACGACAACGTCATTGCGCGCTTCCCACTCGCGGATTCGCGACAGGGTGACGTAACCGTCCTGGTCGGGCATGGCGATATCGCAGATCAATACGTCGGGCATGTTGTGCGGGCCCAGCTCCTCGATCAGGTCGACCCCGCTCATTCCCGATGAGGCAAGCAGCACTTCAACGCCCTGGTGGGCAAGCAGAGCGGAAAGACCTTCGCGCGCCTCGCGATTATCATCGATAACGAGTACCGACAGCCCCAGCAGCGGGCCTGTCGAGCGCACGTTAATGGGGTAGTGGTAAGAAGACGCGGAATGTAGATCCATGCCCGATTCCCTCACTTTCACATTGCAGACTGCCACCGCTCAATTCAGCGATACGCCGTGATACGGCAAGTCCTAATCCAAGCCCCGCAGCACGTCGTGTCTGCGAGCTATCGACTTGCCGGAACGGCTCGAACAAGGAGGCAACAAAGCCCGGCGCGATGCCGTTGCCGTTGTCCTCCACGGAAACGACTGCCATGCCGCCCTGGCGACTCACGCCGATTTGAATGTCGCCACCGTCATGGGTGAACTTGATGGCATTGGACAGCAGATGACGAATGATTTGCTGCACCCTCTCTACATCGCCGTGCATGTCGATATCGGCAAGCTCTGGCGTGAAGCTGACAGAAATCTCCTTCTGTACCGCTTCCGCGCTCAGGTTATCCACCACGGCCTGGATGGCACCATTCAATGAATAGGCCTGCGGCAGGAGATTGAGTTGTCCATTCAATATCTGCGTGGCATCGAGCAGGGCTTCGATAAGACCGACTTGCTGCGTGACACCGGTCTTGATGCCTGCCAGTGCGCGTTGCACGATGGGCTTGCTGGTGTCGATCTGACTCTCCAGCACATGTGCCCAGCTCTGGATACCGTTGAGTGGCGAGCGCAATTCGTGCGAGACCACCGACAGGAACTGGTCGCGGGCACGCGAAGCCGCCTCCGCCTTCTGCCGCGAGAGTTCTTCGCGCTGCAGACTGTCACGATGCAGAGCGTGCGCTTCGATGCAGGAAGTAATGTCCTGCGTAACAATCAAGACGCCTTGCGTGCCGTCGGGCAATGCACTTGCAACGAGATGATGCTGACGCTCGCCAACGCGCAGCGCGAACTCCACCTCGCGCGGCGCCGTGCCACTGCTGTCACCGATGCCACTCACGCCAGATCGCAGGAGCTCGCTGAAAGCGTGACTGGCCGTCTCGGGCAGATTGATTTCGTGCAGATGCTTGCCTATCGCGGCGGTCGCGTCGATCCCCAATAACGCTTCCATACCCGAGCTTACGAATTCCAGGCGCCCTTGCGCATCGAATCCGGTCAGGACGCTCGGCAGACGCACAGCCGGAGCTTCGGTATTCGTTGTCGTGCGGGGGGCTTTCAGCGAGGTGACATCCGTGCAGGCGCTGACGAGCCCGCCAAAGCTCCCGTCCGCCCGCCGCCAGGGCGATGCCCGATCCAGCATCCAGCGATATACGCCGTCGCGCCGTCGCAGCCGGTACTGGATTTCCACGTCCGCCTGCGCTGCGGTTGCATCACGAAAGGCGGTATTGACGCCTGCCCTGTCATCGGTATGCACAGCGCGGAGCCAGCCACTGCCGCTCTCTTCTTCATTCGAGCGGCCCGTGAATTTGCCCCACGCTTCATTGAAGAAACGACATACACCCTGCTCGTCGGACAACCGTGTCAGCGTCGGCGTACGTGCCGCCATGACGTGCAAGAGATTTTCGGTATCTTCCATGACTGTCGATTGCATTTCCGGCCACCCGCCTGAAACAAATCAGGACAAGCACTCCTCACTTTTCATTTAGCAGAAAGCATTTCCCACCTGCCAAGGCAGCGAGGGTTACAACGCTTTCACCGATGTAATTTCATCCATGTACGATGGCTCTGGTACGAGTCCGAAGCCGGCAACCCGAAAGCCCATCCCGTTTCCGGATATGCAGAACGCCTCATCCGTTTTTGTTCGATCTGCCGCAAACAGCGTGTAAATCATACTCCGCAAGACCATTCTTGCGACTGCGCATGCAGCGCGGCTTACCCGCTATACCGCATCGCCAATCGAAAGATCGTGCTGGATCGAATCCTCGCTGAAAGCGTCGGCGGGCTTGCCGGCGGCAGGCGTCGGTTTCGACCAGCGCGGGGAAGCACTTTCTGCGGAAGGTGTTTTTTCCGTGGTGCTGGCGTACCGGCGCCGCATGGCCGAGTAAGTGCTTTTGGCCGCGAGTGTCGCTGCGGCCAATATGCCAAGCTTGATAAGGGTGGATTTCGACATTGCAGTCTCCTTCGTGATGTCTCTGAAAGCAGTCGCTCTTGTCATACCTGTTCAGGCAAGGGCGGCGGCTCGATTGGAGGAGGCACTGGCGGCGTAGGCGGATCACCCTGAGGCGGTTGAGGCGGCTCTACGAGGGGGCGAACAGGGTCGGTCACCGGCATGTTCGGTGTGACCACTCCATTCAGATATAACCCCGAAACAACAATTTGCTCTGCGTGCACAACTAACTCCTCAGACCATTACAAACGTCAAGTTCAGCAATGTGCATGCCTGCGCTCGACGCGATGCCTTCACGGCGGCGATACCGGTACGGGCGTTCTGGCAGAAAACCACTCAAGCTGGCGCTGATTTGCACCATCGTAAATATGACAATGATATTTACGGGGATGGCCTTGCCCCTTATGCAGCAGTAGTGACGGGCAATGCCTGCAGAAAGTGCTGCAACCTCGTTTCAGCCATATCGAGGCCGGCGCTTGCATCGAGGGCGTCGCGGGAGGTCAGGCTGCCGGCCTGATAAGCCTGAAGAATTGCCGGATGGATGTAGCAACGCCGGCATACAGCGGGCGTGTTGCCGAGCCGCGATGCGACGATTTCTACAATCGACACGATATTTTTCTTGCGTACCGCTTCTTCGTCCTTGACTCCCTCTCTTGCCCCCTCCTGCCCAGCCTCGGCCGCTGGCAGCTGCATGAGAAGTTCGAGCGCCAGCACGCTGCCAGCCCAGGTGCGGAAATCCTTCGCAGTGAAGCCGGAATCGTTCGAAGGTGACGCCTCGCCCTGACCACAGACGGTACGCAGATATTCATTCACGTCGCCGGAACCGACCTTGTGCCGCTCGCCGTTCTCATCCAGGTACTGGAACAGCTCGTGCCCCGGAATGTCGGCGCAACGTTTGACGATCCTGGCCACACGTGCGTCACGAACGGTGATGTCGTGCTCGACACCGCTCTTGCCCCGGAAGCGGAAGCTCAGGCGGCTGCCTTGTACCTCCACGTGCTCGTTCTGCAGTGTCGTCAGGCCATACGAATCATTGGCCTGCACATAGGCTTCGTTACCGACACGGATCAGGGTCGTCTCAAGCAGACGCACCAGGGTGGCCAGCACCCGCTGGCGCGGCATGCCAGGCAAGGCCAGGTCCTCATCGACGCGTTGCCGGATGAGAGGCAGAGCCTGACTGAATGCCAGCATGCGATCGTATTTGTTGGCATCGCGCATCTCCCGCCATCTGGCGTGATAGCGGTATTGCTTGCGACCACGCGCGTCACGACCCGTGGCTTGCAGATGCCCGTCGGGGTCGGTGCAAATCCATACATCCGCATACGCAGGCGGGATCGCCAATGCGTTGATACGCCTGATCTCGTCGGCATCGCGCAAGCGTGAGCCGTCTGGCAGGAAATAGATGAATTTTATGCCCTTGGGCCCACGTACCTGCCGCCGTGAGATGCCCTGGCAGTCGTCACGGACATAGTTGAGCGGATAGAACGGCGTAGCGTTCTTGCGGCCCCTTCGTTTGCGCGCTGCGTGCGGTTGCATACGAGCGTGTCACGAATGATTGCTGAACGATCGGTTCTCAATCGGTGATGTTTATCGGCTCGTCCTCTTCGCGACTGCCGCGAATCACGGAACCATATTCTTCCAGGCGGTTGTAAAGCGTCTTCAGGCTGATGCCGAGAATCTCGGCAGCGCGTTTCTTGACACCACCACATTGCTCGAGCGTTGCCAGAATAAGCTGCCGGTCAGTCTCGGCCAGCGAGGTGCCGACAGGTATGACCACGTTGGAGCCGGTGGGCGGTTTGGCTGACGATATCTGCAGCGGCACGCTGGAAGTTTCGACGAGCTTGTCATCGGCCATGATGTAAGCGCGCTGCACATAATTGCGCAGCTCGCGCACATTACCCGGCCAGCCATGTGCCGACAGCACATCGATAGCACCGGGAACGAAAGCCTTGCTGGTGCTATGCGTTTCGTTGAGCTGATCGAGGAAGCTCAGTGCCAGCAATTCCACATCCTTGCCGCGCTCACGCAACGGCGGCAACTGCAACGGGAATACATTGAGGCGGTGATACAGGTCGGCGCGCAACTTGCCTTCGGCTACGGCCTCTTCCGGATTGCGGTTGGTCGCGGCAACCACGCGCACGTCGGTCGCAATTTCCTTGTTCGTACCGACACGCATGAAGTAGCCGCTTTCCAGCACCCGCAACAACTTCACCTGTAACTCGATTGGCATTTCGGTGATTTCGTCGAGGAAGATGGTGCCGCCGTCGGCGCGCTCGAAATAGCCGCGATGTTGACGATCCGCGCCAGTAAAGCTGCCGCGTTCGTGACCGAACATCTCGCTCTCGATGAGGTTCGGCGAAATCGCCCCGCAATTGACCGGCAGAAAGGCCTGCTTGCGACGCAGGCTGAGGTCATGGATGGATTGGGCCGCCAGTTCCTTACCGGTGCCGCTCTCGCCGACGAGCAGGACCGTAGCCTCGGTCGGCGCAACACGGTTGATCTGGTCATAGAGCTGCTGCATCGCCGGTGAATTACCCAGCATGCGGCCGAACTTGCCATAGCGGCGCAGCTCGCCGCGCAACTGGCCGATTTCCGCCTTGAGATCGCCCGTGCGCGGCACGCGCGCCAGGATCACCTTCAGGCGCTGGATATTGACCGGCTTGACGAGGTAATCGGCCGCACCCTGGCGCAGCGCATCCACTGCCGTATCGACAGACGCAAAGCCCGTCATCACGATCAGCTCTACCTGCGCATTCGGGTCGAACTCCTTGAACAAGTCCATGCCGGTGCCATCGGGCAGCTTCAGATCAGTCAGCACGACGTCAGGCGTTTGCCGCACCAGGCTGATACGGGCCTCACGCAGATCCTTTGCAAGGTCAATCGTGAAACCTTCGGCCTCGATCAGCGCAGCCAGCGCCGAACGCGTGTTTTCATCGTCATCAACTATCAGTGCTCTAGGCATGTTTTAAAAACCGCGAAAAAACTTCGGAAAATCGGAACTTCGGAAAATCGGGTCTTGTCAGCCCGCCTCGACTTGCATCAAATTTCTTTCAGCCAGATCAACCCGGCCAGCAATCTTGGCCAGTGATCCTGCCGCATCAACGGTCACTGCCCTATGCGCGGCCACGACCAATATTCTTTATAACCCGCCACAGCAGCATCGCTTGACCAATGTGCAGCACGGCAGGCTGCAAACGAAAAAGAAACGCGGCTACCGGGAGTGCAGTGGACATGGCAGCAGATGCGAATGCCAGGCCAAGAAGCAGGCGGCGCTGGAATCTGAACATACCGTTCGCCGGCGATACCACGTTGCCCGCCAGCATGACTATCTGCCCCCGTTCGTCCGCAACTCGTCTGATCGTCTGCTCCCTGCGCCTTTCCAGGTCTTTGAGGCGGGTACGCATCATCGACGCATCCTTCACAACGCATCACCCATTATCCAGCGCCTCGACATCGCGCCCCAGCTCGGCGGCACTTGCCGAGAAAAGCACCGAAGGTACCCGCATGCGATGCACAAGGAACGCAGCGGCAATAATTGTCAGCATAAACGCCCCTGCCATCAGCCAGGCAACGGCGAGCAACCTGTATGGCGTATCCCAGTAGCGCGCCACGATATACAACACGCCCAGACAAAGCGTCATGAACGCAAAGCAACCCGTCAACGCACCTGCGATCAGACTGCGTATCAGACGCGATTTCTCGATCGCGAGTTCAATGCCCAGCAGTTCAAGCCGGGTGCGCACATGCAACAAGAGTGTCGCAAGCAACTGCTTCGAGTTGCCAATCAGATCGGAGGGTGTCGTACCCGCTGCGGCTGTGTCGCCGCTTGCGTCAGCCGACGTATCTGCTGCGCCCCTGGCGAGCCTGAACCATCGCCCGAAGATGTGCGCACCCATTTGCAGGACGCCCTTACTTTCTAGCGCCGCGCCAGCAGCGCGCCGATTACAACCCCTGTTGCGACAGCGATACCGACCGCCTGCCAAGGTTTGTCGCGCACATAACTGTCGGTCGAGCTGCTGATCATTCGATACGTCTCGGCGGCGCTCTCTTCATACGAGCTTGCCACGTCCTTCAAGCGATCGACCTGGCCAACGAGTCTGGCACGCACGGCATCGGCGCCTTCGCCGGAATAACTTGCGGCCGAGCGCAGCAGATCTTCGGCGCCCTGAATGATTTCGCGAACGCCTTGGGCAAGTTTTTCCTTACCATCAGCCAGTTGTTGAGCGGCGTCAGTCATATGAAACTCCAGTTCTTTTTTCGTACTGCGTGTGGGGAATGCAAGCAAGCAGGTGCCTTGCTGCACAATCCGGGTGAATGGCCTATTGCGAATTCCATGCCATTTTTGACAATTCGTATCAGATCAAATACTTATACCCGATATCGAGCCAAACACCCGCCTTGACGGTGTTACCAACAGGTAATATTTACACATCTGGATGTAAAGCGGGCAGCGGCACTTTTCACGGTCCATCCGCTGCTACAGAAAGACAGCTTGTCGACGCGAACTCTCGCTGCAAATGGGGTAGCATTGATCCGCAAGAAAGCTACGCCCCGCAGTGAAATGCATATGTCATTGCCCTGCTGCGGTGTGATTTTCAGCGCAACTTTCAGCGGAGTTGCACGTATCGAACTTCGCGTCTCCAGCTGTCTGCAATCCCTCCTGGACGAGGATGTTTAGTCATGACCGACCTCTCAGTTTCCGCCGCCGAAACGAGCTCGAACAATGTTTCCCCGCCCGCCGCCAAAGCCGCATCCACCTGGAAAGACGGCTTCGGCGTATTGCTCGGTCGCTCGCAGGCCATGCAGGATCTCTACCATCAGATCGAACGCGTTGCGCAGACCGATGCATCCGTATTGATCATTGGCGAGAGCGGTACCGGCAAGGAGTTGATCGCCAAGACCTTCCACGAACGTAGCCCGCGCAGCAGCAAGCCTTTCATTCCGGTGAACTGCGGTGCCATTCCCGCAAAACTTGTGGAAGCCGAATTGTTCGGTCACGAAAAAGGCAGTTTCACCGGTGCAGTCCATCAGCATATCGGCTATTTCGAACATGCAACGCAAGGGACGATATTTCTCGATGAAGTAACCGAGATGGCCGCCGAGATGCAGGTCAAGCTCCTGCGTGTCCTGGAAACGGGGACCTTCCACCGCGTCGGCGGTTCGGAGCTCATCCGTGTCGACATGCGTGTGGTGGCCGCCACCAACCGCGACCCTTCTGCCGCAGTTGCCGATGGCATTTTCCGTGAAGATCTGCTCTATCGCCTCGCCGTGGTGCCAATTCGCGTACCACCATTGCGCGAACGCGATGACGACGTAGAGTTGCTGGCGCTGCATTTTCTTGCAGACCTCAATCGCGCATCGCAGACAGACAAGGTTTTCTCGCGTCGCGCGCTCGACGTGGTGCGCGGTTACGCGTGGCCAGGCAATGTACGGGAGCTGCGCAATACCATTCACCGTGCATTCATTCTTGCCGACAAGAACATCGATATTGCCGATCCATACGCCATATCGAACAGCAAGAAGACTTCGGTGAATGACGGTTTCCTGACGCTGCCGATCGGCACGCCGCTGGCCGAAGCGCAACGCGAAATCATCCTTGCCACCCTGAAACATTTCGAGGGCGACAAGCGCCAGGTTGCGCAAGCACTTGGCATAAGTCTGAAGACTTTGTATAACCGCCTGGAGATATACCAGGCAGGCGGCACCTGACATAGGGCGTAGGTTGGGGTGAGCGAAGCGATGCCCAACGCCTGGCGTTAATTGTGCTCCGTACCCGTTTCACAGACCGATGTTGGGCATCGCTTCGCTCACCCCAACCTACGCCCATACCAACCTTAACCGTTGATCACTTCCCCGCCATTCGGGTGCAGCACCTGCCCGCTCATGAAGCTTGTGTCCTCTGAAGCCAGAAACACGTAGCACGGCGCCACTTCGTTGGGCTGGCCCGGGCGTTTCATTGGCGCCTTGCTGCCGAATTCCGCGACTTCATCTGCGCTGAAAGTTGCCGGGATCAGCGGCGTCCAGATCGGGCCGGGCGCGACGGCATTGACGCGGATTCCACGCTCCACGAGTTGCTGGGACAGCGAGCGCGTGAAGGCAACGATGGCGCCTTTGGACGCCGAATAATCCAGCAGCTTGGGGCTACCGCGATAGGCGGTGACCGACGTCGTATTGATGATGCTCGCGCCCTTCTGCAGATGCGGCAAGGCGGCGCGGACGAGGTAGAACATCGCAAACACATTGGTGCGGAAAGTCTCTTCCAGCTGCTTGGGTTCGATGTCCTCGATGGACTGCTGTACATGTTGTTCAGCGGCATTGTTCACAACGATGTCGATCTGGCTGAATTCCGTAAGCGTGCGCGACACGATCTCCGCAGCGAATGCCGGCGTACCTGCATCACCGCGCAAGGCCACGCAGCGCTGGCCATGCTTCTCGACCAGGCGCACGGTTTCCTGCGCATCGGTTTCTTCGTTGAGGTAGGCAATCACGACGTCGGCACCCTCGGCGGCGAATGCCACGCTGACGGCACGCCCGATGCCACTATCGCCGCCGGTAACAATCGCGATCTTTCCTTCGAGTTTCTTGCTGCCGGAAGAGATGCGTGGTTCCGATTCGGGTATCGGGTCCATCTGTGCCTGAATACCGGGCTGCTGCGCCTGATGCTGCGGTGGATTGACCTGCTGCTGTTCTGGCATCGCGCTCTCCGCTAATTTCTCGTCATGATCTGCGCCAGCAAGGCTTCATTTTCCGGCGTGCGACTTTTGCTGACGGCTGACACCCGCCTTTTTCATCGAGATGGCAACCGCCTGCTTGACGGCCTTCTTTTTGCTGGCCGGGTGGCTGGCGCCGATAGCACCATCGTGTTCGTATTCATGAACCAGGGTCTTGACGTTCTTGCTGATCGTCTCGCGACTTTTTCCGCTCTTGAGTGGCATACAAGCTCCAATCTGCATGAGTAGATGTTGAATGGATGCGAATCAGGCACTAGCGCGCATGCGCAGCGCGTCGCATCGCAGCCGGATTTCTTTTTTCGGCCGGCCGGCTGGCGAGTCTCGCTTCGCTCAACCGGTCCGGACCTTCGGCACGAGGCCGGAGCAATGAAGTCTTGCCGTCCATGGATGTGGACCGAAGCTCATGCGTGGTTCTGAAGGGTGTATTCATTGATATCTCCGTGCTCGTGCGAGCAAACCAGATAGGTGCCTGCGAGATGCCTGCGTCATTCACGTACTGCGCCGCTACGCTCTCCGGGGTAACCGGAGAGCCGTAAACGAATGTCCCGCCTGGCCTGCGTTCGGCGTTATTCGTCGCCAAGGTCCCAATACGGGCGCTGACCATAGTAGTCATGAATTGAAGTGGCCCAGCTCAGGTCGGCCATTGCCGGCCAGTGGTCCTTGTCGAAGCCTGGCGCGGCCTGGATCTGTTCCTTGTCCACATCGAGGACGAAGCACTTGCGATCCGTGTCGAGCGTCAGCGCCGACCAGGGAATGGCGAAGAGCTTGTCACCCATTCCGAGAAAACCGCCGCTCGAAAGAACCGCATAGGCAATACGTCCGGCCGGGACGTCCAGCATGATGTCCTGGACCTTGCCGAGCTTTTCACCCGTGGGATTGATCACCTCGTCGCCCTCGAGTGTGTCGGCTGCCATGATTTGTGGGCCGGGACCATCAGGGTTATAGCCTGCGCCAACGATTGCTGCACCGCGCGAAGAAGAGCTGAAGGATTGTTGGGAAATTGCCATGAATATCTCCTTGTCCATATGATTTGAGTGAGCCCGGACGGCTCCGCTCGCAGCGCCTGTCCGTATTGCAGAAACGGATTGCCGGATGCGCTGTGATCGTATGAAAGGTTCAGCAAATTGCATTCCACTGACGGCAGCCACGCGTGGAACGTCCGCCGTCGTTGAAGATGATCGTCGCCCGGTACGCCTGGTGCAGCAGGCCGCACCGGAGCAAGGATGTAAGCGCTACGCGGGCTTGTAAGTCATTGCCTGTCGGGCCAGCACGTCAGCATCTGTCCCGCCGTTACAGCCAGTATGAAAACAGCAAGGAGACCTGTTCGCGCAGGACGAATGTCCAGCTGCGCTGCTGCCACTCATAGAGCAGCACCGGCACCGACGCCTTGCGATCGTTTGCGAACAGGGTTTCCATTTGCCCGCCGAAAGAAGGCCCAAGGACGACGGCATTGAGCTCATGGTTGAGAACGAAGCTGCGCCAGTCCAGGTTGCTTGACCCCACCGTTGCCCACACGCCGTCGATCACTGCTGTCTTGGCATGCAGCAATGCATCACGGCGCTCGTAGATGCGGATTCCCGATTTCAAAAGCTCGGTGTAGTGCGCACGGCCGGCATGAAACACCATCCAGAAATCGCTGAATCCAGGCAGGACCAGCTCGACATCAACGCCGCGTTGGCCAGCGTCTTTCAACGCGTCGAGAAAATCACGATTCGGCACAAAATATGCCATTGTGATGTGCACGGAGTATTGTGCGCGATTGATTGCGCCGAGCAATGTCCAGTAGATCGCGCTGCCTTCATCGGGGCTTGTGGCGACGATGCGTACCAGATCCTTGCCTGGCGCCGGGCTGCCACGATTCTGTGCGGAGGCTGTCAGCCTGGCTGCAGCGGCAAGCTCGGGGCCACCCTGCTCTGCCCAGCCCGACAGGAACTCGCGTTGCAGATCCATCGCGGCCGGACCACGAATGCGTACGTGCGTGTCACGCCACGGCGCATCCTTGTCTGCCAGCTGGGCGCGGCGCGCGCCGCTGCGACCGGGGCGCGAGGAATACACTTCGCTGAGGTTGAGACCTCCGGTAAAACCAACGTTGCCATCTACCACCAGCACCTTGCGATGATCGCGCTCGTTCAGCGTCCACCCGAATCCCGACTTGACCGGGTTGAGTGAATTGAAATGCACGACAAGTATGCCGGCCTCGCGCAAGGTGTCGAAATATGCATCGGGCGTACTCATGGAGCCCAGCGAATCGACCATCAATGCAACGGTCACGCCGGCCTTGCTGCGCTCGATCAGCGCTTGCCCGAAGCGCGCGCCGACGGCATCGTTGTCGAGAATGTAGCTCTCGAGGAGGATGAGGCTGCGCGCCTTGCTGATGGCATCGAGCATGGCCTCGTAGGTCGCGGGGCCATCGCTCAGCAGTGAAACATCGTTGCCCGCCACCAGCGACGAGCCAGACACCTGTTCTTCTACGAGGAGTTGATCCGTCGAAACGGCGGACGGTTCGCCATTGCTTCCAATACGTTGTAATACGGACAGACTCTGCTTTTCGCTGAGCCATCCTTTTCTTGAGCGGATAAGCGGCCAGTCACGCGCTGGATCGGTGGGCTGATTGCCCTCGTTCGCAGACTCCGTGACTTGCCCGGCCGCAGCTGAAGTGCTGCTCTCCTGATTCAGGGCGTCTTCAGCTGCAATTCGTTTTTTACTGACTGCACTCCTTCGACCGAAGTCGCTATGGCTTCGGCCTTCCTGCGTTCGCGTGCGCTATCGACGTTGCCGCTGAGTTCGACAACACCGTTGCGGGTGATCACCTTGATGTCGCGTGCCTTGGTCGCCGCGTCGGCGATCAGCTTTGCCTTGACGCTCGTTGTTATGGCGACGTCATCAACGAACTGGCCGGCGGTGCCTGCCGCGCGCGTCAGTTTCGCACCTGCTTCGCGCGGCGTCGTGTCGATTGCATCGGCAGCGTGCGACACGGGTGAAACGACAAGCGTTGCTGCCGCCAGCAGCGTGGCCAGCGATATTATTTTCATGATCTTCTCCGGGTGGACAATTCAAACATGAGCATCAATGCCTCATGACAACCTGTTTTGCATACTTCTTGTTCAATACTTTTTTCGCCATGTGTCTTCGCCATTTTTCTCCGCCATATTTCTTTCTGAAGAAGCGTTTCTCTTATTGCACGCCGCGCCCGGCTCTGACCGCAATGCAGTTATCCACCTCTCTGACGCCGGGGGTGTCCTCCACGATGTCCTCGATCGCGAAACGCGTGCGACGATCGGGAACAGATCCCTCAAGGCGTACATTGCCGTCGGCGACGATGACGCTGACGTCGTTTACGAGAAGCTCACGATTGTCGATCAGGCGTTCGCAGATCGCTTCGTACAGACGCGCGTCGGGCCGCACATAGCCTTTGGGCAGGCTCTGCCGGGGATCGACCGGCGTGCCGAGGTGGGCGTCGAAATTGCCACTCGCCAGGCCGGTTCTGCCAGAAGAATCTGCGGAGATATTGTCGTCGCCCGCGGTGTCGCCGTTCACCGCTTCTGTGCCTGCATCGTCGCCGGTGTCATGTCGCACGTCAGCTGCGGGCTGTGTGCCTTGCTTGCGCTGGTATGTGTAGCTTTGCAACCAGCTGCCATAGCCGATGTGAGCACCCACCTGGTCGCCGGACAACACAGGTTCGTTGCCCGATCCGTCAGCCGGCTGCAACTCGCGCACTTGTGTTTTTCCTGGGTTGAGCTTGCGCGTCCGAACCCCGGGCGTTGCCTTGCTCAGACCATCAGATCCGGCTGCACGCGTGCTCGTGTCAAAGCTCTTCGGACTCACGTCCTTGCGGGCTGTGTTGCCTGATAAATGTCGATCGCGATGTGCCATGTTCCTGCTCCTTTGCTGCTGTGCTTCGGGCGGCTGAAAGCCTCCACTACAGGCCCGGTTGCAATTGCCGTGCCGCACGAGATCGCAGCGCCCGGAGAAGTGAGCGATGGCGGAGAACGGTGCCACGTCGGTGCCACTTTCTCCGTCAACAAGAACGCATGAAGAGCTCTCAGCAAGTTGTGCTCCGGCACAACGTAAAAAATACACCGGCTTGTAGTAATGCAGCCCGGCCCGGCCCTGAAACCCACGCCAATAAAGGCTTTTACGGCATGGCATGGACGTTGCATTGAGGGACTCGCACACAAAAATTCATGGCAGATGCAGCGCCTGTCGAAAACGTCTCGCGGAGTACATTCAAGTGATGAATACAGTCTTTGATCAGAGAGCAAAACAGACATTGAGTCTGACGCCTCGTCTGCAACAGTCGGTGAAGCTCCTGCAACTCTCATCGCAAGAGTTTGTTCAGGAAATCCATCATGCCCTGGCCAATAATCCCTTCCTCGAAGAAGACGAGGCGCTGGTCAGTGAAACCGGTGAAGCCGAAGTGCCGGAAGTCGACGGCCTGATACTCGGCGCCACCACGCCGGGTGAATCATCGATGCTGGAGAGCCAGTCGAACGAAGTCGCCGACGAGCCCTTTGAATCGAGCTACGATTCAGATGAACAGGCTGTCTCTCAGGACTACGAGAGCGACAGTATCGAGCCGTCATACTCTGCTTCGTCACGTGGCGGCGAAGAGGGTGACAACGACTTCAGTGACTGGGTCAGTCATACGCCAACCTTGCGCCAGCACTTGCATGGCGAGTTGAGCGCCTATCGCCTGGAACAACGTGATCGCGTGCTCGCCGAGATGATCATCGACTCTCTCGACGAAGACGGTTACCTGCGCGAAAGCCTTGAAGATCTTGCGGCAAGCATCAACAACACAGCTGCTGACGTTGCCGAAGAGGATGACGGCGATAAGGATGCCATCGAGGCCTCCAGCGTCGATGCCGGCGAGCTCCACACTGCGCTACGCCTCGTTCAGAACCTCGAACCGATCGGCGTCGGGGCGCGAAATCTGCGCGAGTGCCTGCAATTGCAGCTCGAAGCGCTTGATGAAGACGATGTACCGCATGAGCTTGCACTACGCATCGTGCAGAATCACCTGGACATCCTGGCTCGCCGCGACGGCCCCGAGTTGCGCAAACTGCTTGGCTGCTCTGCAGAAGACCTGCAGGCTGCCCACGCGATCATTCGCGAACTCAACCCTCGTCCCGGTGCCCGCTACAACTCGCGCACCGCCGACTACATCGTTCCGGACGTAATCGTGCGCAAGGTGAAGGGTCGCTGGACTGCAGCAACCAATCCCGCCGTCATGCCACGCGCGCGCCTCAATCAGGTCTATGCCGACATGTTCCATCGCAATCGTTGCAGCGACCGCACTCCGCTCGCGCAGGAACTGCAGGAAGCGCGCTGGCTGCTGCGCAACGCAGAGCAACGCTACAGCACCATCCAGCGTGTCGCCGAAGCCATCGTCGTGCGCCAGAAAACCTTCTTCGACTATGGCGAGGTCGCGTTGAAACCGCTGATCCTGCGTGAAGTGGCCGAGGAACTCGGCATTCACGAATCGACGGTGTCACGCGCCACGGGCAACAAGTACATGGCTACGCCACGCGGCATCTTCGAATTCAAGCATTTCTTCTCGCGCCAGCTCGATACCGAAACAGGCGGTACCTGCTCGGCCGCCGCCGTGCGTGCCTTGCTCAAGGGAATGATCTCCGCCGAATCGCAGGATGCGCCGCTGTCCGACGTTTCATTGACACGCATGCTCGCCGATCAGGGTGTCGTCGTAGCCCGCCGGACCGTGTCCAAATATCGCGGCATGATGAAAGTGCCACCCGCAGAGCTGCGCCGGCAGGTCTGAGCCAGCGCACCCTTGTTTCACAAACTGCCCGCAATAATTCCGCGCCAGAATCCTCTCGTGCATATGCCACAGGAGGAGCGCGGCATGAACCGGCATTGATGTGAACATGACAGATAGATGCACGGACATGCAGGTTGCACCGGCATCGAACCCCCAAGAAGAGGACGTGCCATGGACAGCAATGTCGCCACAGTCTCCGAAGAAATCCCGGATTCAATTGCGGACGTAACGGCTGATACGAATGCGCCGCTGAGTCCGGCACAGACTGGCGCATCATTGGCCTCACAGCTTCTTCTGCCGCGATTGCTGCCCGCACAGGCTCCGGCTTCCCCGTCGCGCGCTTTTGCCAGTTCGCCGTCGCGTCTGCCCCATGTCGTGGATGTCACCATGTTCTGGGCCAATGAAAGCGGCGGCGTAAAGCGCTACCTGCTTTCCAAGCAGGCCTACTTCGAGCGCACCGCGCGCTGGAAGCACAGCATCGTCATTCCGGGCGCGCTTGGCGTAGAGCCGCCCGGCATTCCCGGCATCCCGATCCCTTTTTCAAGCGGCTATCGCATACCGCTGACGGCGCGCTCGTCGCGCAAAGTCATGCTGCAGATGGCGCCCGACATCATCGAATCCGGCGACCCGTACCAGCTTGCCTGGGCTGCACTCGATAGCGGCGAACGCATGAATGTCCCGGTGGTGGCCTTCTATCACTCCGATCTGCCGGAGCTCGCTGCGCGCGTGTTCGGCGCGAATGCACGACGGCCCGCGATGGCCTATGCACGCAAACTCTACCCGCGCTTCGACGCGGTATTCGCACCCAGCGTCAACACGCTCGAGCGGCTTGGCGAGCTGGGCGTGCGCAATGCCCTGCTACAACCATTGGGCGTTGATACGACGGTCTTTCATCCCTCCTGCAAGGATGAAAGCTGGCGCAGTGAAATGGGAATCGACGCCGACGTTACGGTGCTGCTGTATGTCGGCCGTTTCGCCCCTGAAAAGAATCTCGACGTGCTTGTCGAAGCCGTCCGCCAGCTGGGTGATCGCTATGCACTCGTAGCCATGGGTGCTGGTCCGATGGTGCCGAGCGGCCCTGGCGTTCTCGCAGTGCCGTATGAAGCTGACACGCATCGCCTGGCACGTGCCATGGCCAGTGCCGACATGCTGGTTCACGCCGGCAACCAGGAGACCTTCGGTCTCGTCGCTTTGGAAGCAATGGCCTGTGGTATTCCCGTCGTAGCCTGTGCCGAAGGCGGGCTCGGCGAACTGGTGGATGCATCGGTCGGGTACTCCATACGCACCTGTGCCGCCGCGCAATTTGCCGAAGCCATTCGCGGCATCGCCGACCGGGACCTGCCAGCCTTGCGCCAGGCTGCGCGGCAACGCGCGAAAGGATATGACTGGCGCGTTGTGCTGCCCGGGCTCGAGGCCCACTATCGCCGCATCATCGGTGTGTCGCAAAGCCGCCAGGGAACAGGCCAGTCGCGTGCAGCCTGAGTCACTCTTACCCAAGATCTCGCCCGGCACTGCTGCAGGCGCTTGTATCAGGCGTGCCGGAGAATTGTCTGCGCCCGTGCGCCAGGTCTGCGTCGTCATGCACGATGTGGCGCCCGAAACCTGGGACCGCTGCCAGCACCTGCTCAATGCACTCGACGAGGTGGCTCGCGTACCGACCACCATGCTGGTCGTACCCGAATATCATGGCGGTCGCGCAGTGCAGGACGACCCGGCATTCATCGCAGCAATGAACGCCCGTCTGGCACGCGGCGACGAGCTGGCCCTGCACGGGTATTCGCATCTCGACGACCAGGCCTTGCATGGCATCGAGGACTACGTCATGCGGCGCCTTTATACCGCCAACGAAGGCGAATACTCCGCGCTCCCCGCCTCCATCGCGCGCACGCGTCTGCGTCGTGGTGTGGAATGTTTTGCGGCCCAGCAATGGCCACTTTTCGGTTTCGTCGCACCGGCCTGGTTGATGAGTGTCGGCACATGGGAAGCGCTTGCCGATTTCCAGTTCTCCTACGTCACCACACTCAGGCACATGGTGCTGCTACCCGAGACTCGCAAGATACGCGCGCCGAGTCTCACCTACAGCACCCGCAGCGCATGGCGGCGGCATACATCGCATTTGTGGAATCGTCACATGCTGCGCCTGCAGCGCGAGCGCGAGACCATACGGCTCGGCCTGCATCCTGCCGATGCAGAGCACCCGGATGTCGTCAAAAGATGGCAGGAAATACTGGAGTCATGCCTCGAGGACCGGGTTCCGGTTACCAAGGCTGCGCTTGCAGAGCATTTGCGCACAACGGCGTAAGTTGGGGTGAGCCGGGTTTGGCAAATGAGGATGCCCAACGCCTCACGTGATCGAGCTTTGTCCTGACTTTGGCGACCGATGTTGGGCATCGCTGCGCTCACCCCAACCTACAACACCACCACCGACACCAGCCCGATCAACGCTCCCAGCAATGCACCGCCAAGCACATCACTGGGATAGTGCAAACCCAGCACGATGCGCGAGAGCGCGACGATCAGGGTGAAGGGTACGAGCGCCAGCGACCACATCGGGAAGTAATACACCAGCACCAGCGAGAAACCCACGGAGTGCAGCGTATGGCCGGAGGGAAAGCTGAAGCGATCCAGCACGTGGCCACACAGCTTGATGTCGGGGCAGGTTTCGTAGGGCCTGGCGCGCCCGCACACGCGCTTGAGCACGAGGTAGATGAGCAGCGAGGTAATGCCTGCGCAGACCATGTGCACGGCGCACATCGACCCGGCCCTGCCGGCGGCAAAGGGCAGCGCAAGGATCAGCGCGTACCACAGGATGCCATCGGCAAGCCGGCTCGTAACACGGCATACGGTGACCAGCGCGCTGCTCGTAGCGCGCTGATTCAGCGCACAGGCCCAGCGCTTGTCCGCTTCGAGCCAGTGGGTGCGCTCAGACCAGGCACGCGCGGATGTCATTAGATGACCCCTGTGTGCAATTGGCATGCAATGCCAGCTCGAAATCGGCCAGGATGTGGCTCCAGCTGGCCGAACGTGCCGTCTGCCGCGCAGCTTCACCCAGACGCTCGCGCAGCGGCTCATCACAAGCCAGCGAGACGGCAGCGCGCACAAAGGCAAACTGGTCGCCGGGCGCAACCGTCATGCCATTTACTTCGTCCTGGATGTGCACCCCGGCGGCGGCCGTGTCATAGGCTACGACCGGCAAACCACTGGCCATCGCTTCCAGCGTCACGTTGCCGAAGGTCTCGGTCAGGCTCGGGAACAGGAACATGTCGGCGGACGCGTAATATGCAGCCAGGATGGAGCCACGCTGATAGCCGGCAAAGATGGCGTAGGGGCAGCGTGCTTCGAGTTCCTCGCGCATCGGACCATCGCCAACGAACACCAGTTGCGCCGTCGGCTCGGCAATCTGGATGGCCTCGAATGCTTCCACTACCGTCATCAGGTTTTTTTCGGCCGCGAGTCGCCCGACATACAGCGCTACCGGTCCGATCGCCTTCCAGCTACGGCGCAGGCTCTCCGAGCGATAGAACGGAGAATATGCAGCGCCATCGACGCCACGCCCGCTGACCACCAGATTGCGGAAGCCCTGACTTGAAAGTTCTGTAGCAATTTCTTCGGTCGGGACGAAAGTACACGCCGTACGGTTGTGAAAGCCGCGCAGATAGGCGCGCACCAACGGGACCACAGCCTTCACGCCATAGATGCCGCCATACTCGTCGAAGCGCGTGCGAAAGTCGGACGTAACCGGGATATCCAGTGCGCGCGCAGCGCTGCATGCGCTCCAGCCAAGCGGCCCCTCGGTCGCGATGTGCACGACGTCCGGCCGGCTTTGACGCCAGCGCTTTAGAAGGCGCTGCCGTGCTGGCAAGCCGAATTTCAATTCGCGATACATGGGAAGTGGCACACCGGGTACGGTGACCGTCTCTGCGTCACCGGCGTCGCCGGCATATTGGCGCGGACGTACCAGTTCAACGCCATGCCCGCGCGTGCGCAGGTGATTCACGACACGCGCAGCCGTCAAGGCAACGCCATTCAATTCGGGGGGCCAGGTCTCAGTGATATAGGCGATTTTCATTTCCGGAGTTCCGCATGCGGGCTGATGAGTTGCCGTCGGGGACGTCGGACACAGCTTGCGACCGGCGTGCAAAGCCCCTGGCTGCTCCTGCAGCGCTTGCCTTGCCCGTGTTGATCGCTGTGCTCACCCAACGCTCCCTGGCTTCGCGCACACCACATCTCGCAGCATGCGCCGCCAGCGTTTACGCAAGAGACGCTCCCGACATGTCACCTTGGGAATGCCGGTTGCTATGCAAGAGATGCAAAACAACAATCGCCAGCCAGGCGTGGAGACTTGTCATGTACATCGAGAACAATACTTCCAGCGAAAGAACGGCCGTCTGCATCGATGCGTGCGAAAACTGCCACCGCATCTGTCTTGCAATGGCAATGAACTACTGCCTGGCCCGCAGCGGTCGCTACGCCCGCCAGGAACACATGCGCCTGCTGCTGCAATGCGCGCAGCTGTGCAGGCTGTCAGCCGACTATCAATTGACCGGCTCGCCCTTCAGCGACGAGCTCTGCGCTGTCTGTGCCGCCGTATGCGACGCATGTGCAAACAGTTGCTCCATGCTCGACGGAATGGATGAATGCGTCCAGGCATGCGAAGACTGCGCCGACAGCTGCCGTCATGTCACTTTTGCCGTCAGCGAAGAGCGCGCGTGCTTGTTGCAGTAGGCAGGATTTACAAGGCGCAAGCGGATACTGCCAACAGCGTGCCAATCAGCGTGAATTGATTTACCGGCAATCCACCAGACCCGACCGCTCGTTCCCCGGGGCGCCGGGCACACCGTTTGCGACATAGCGGCATCAGTCAGTTGCGCTTCGCGGAACGCGGCCACTGACCATCATGTTTCACGGAGAAAAAGAGTAATGGATTACCGGATCAATCTTTCAGTAGCAAGCACATCATCGAGGCCCGCCATGGGCCGAATCTCCGGCGCCTGCGCCGATGAACTGGACAGGCGCTTCAGCTTTCAAAGCTACGGCGACGATACCGAGCTCGAAGCCGTTCGCCCCGGCGCGGACCGACGCGCAGTGCACGACAAACGCCTGCTCGAAGAAGTCTATGAACTGATCGCCATGCAAGGCCACTTTGAAACAAGGGATTTGCGCCTGCTGACTCACAACGGCGTGGTGACGATCGCAGGAAGTGTCTCCGATCGCAACATGAAGGCACTCATCGGCAACTTCGTACGCGAATGCCCGGCGGTGAAAATCGTGATCAACCGTATGAAGGTCTGCGCCGCTCGAGACAATGCCGCGACACACTCTGTTGGCGACTGGCAAGAGCGCGCGCAGGAACAATGGCAACGCCAGGATATGGCGGCCTGATTGGCTACCCGTCTTGATCCGGAAAATTCCACCCGAAAAAATGCACCGCTCCGTGAACGCGTCTGCGTCGGCATGGGGTGCATTGCTGTCATGAACGCCATGGAGCACGACTCATGAACATCTCGCCGGTGTTTGACCGTCCCGACAATATTCCTCTGAGCGAGACAGAATTGGTCTGGCATACGCGCGAGCTGCCGAATACCACGGTGAATCCGGTGATCGCGCGGCAGTTCTCCGACGAGGTGCTCGGTGGTCTGTGCCGACCCGCCAAGGCCATTCCGGCGACCTGGCTTTATGACGTGAAAGGCTCGGCACTCTTTGAAGAAATCAGTGCCCAGCCCGAGTACTATCTTCGCCGCGCGGAGACGACGATCCTGCAAGCGAATCTGCCCACTGTGCGCGAGATCGCTGGCTGCGGCGCAAGCATCATCGAAATGGGTTGCAACCCAGGTTTCAATTCAGGCAGCAACTCATGCAGCAATACGGCCATGCTGCTCGATGCGCTGCAGGCTTCGAGCTACGCGCCAATCAATATTTGCCCGGAGGTGCTGGACGCCTCTGTAAATGCCTTGCGCCAGCGCTTTCCCGATATGTCGTTCTTGCCGCAGCATGCCGACTTCAGGATGCCGATGAGCCTGCCTGCGGCATTTTCCGGTCAAGGCAGACGCCTTGCGTTTCTCCCTGGCTCGACCATCGGCAGCCTCATGCCGCTCGAATCGGTGGTATGCATGCAGCGTATCCGTCAGCTGCTTGGGACGGATGGTCTGCTATTGCTCGGGCAGGATACTACGCGTGCGCCGGACGCCCTGCTTCCCGCTTATGACGACGCCATGGGTGCCAGTGCCGCATTCAACCGCAACCTGCTGACGCGAATCAATCGGGAACTGGAGGGCAGTTTCGACCTGTCGAAATTCCGCCACGAAGCGCGTTTCAATCATCGTCTCGGTCGGGTCGAGATGCATCTGGTGTCAGGTCAATCACAGTGGGTCGAGGTCTCCGACAGGGCCGTGCATTTCGAGACAGGCGAATCCATCCACACGCAGAACTCCTACAAGTACAGCGTCGACGAATTCCTTGCACTGTCGCAATCGGCGGGCTGGAGCAGTCTGCATGTGTGGGTCGATCACGATTCGCGATTCGCCGTGCATCTCTTGTCTGCCGGTACGCGTCACTAGGGACCATTGATCTTTCCAGGATTTGCGATAACGAGACTGGCAACGTCGCAGCCGTTCGTCCCGGGTGGCCGCGTAGCGGCTGTATCGAGGGGTGGTCGATCACGCATAGACCTCGATACACCGCTGCGCGGCACTCGGCCCGAACGGACTGAAGTGTTACGAAGACCTCAATAAAAGCAGTTTCCAGCTGGTTCCTTCCGCGAGTCGATTCATGCTTCCGTGAGCACGAAGCGCTCCGACCCCGTCCATCATCTGTCGCCGCAGATACTGCAAATCGGCCTTTGCGGCACGGGAAATGCGTGAACCGGACAGAACGCGCACGCGTCAGCCCCTGAGCAATCAGATCAGCCGGGTCAAATCGACGTCGCTGCCATTAACGCTACCGTAAATTTCCGCCAGATTGGCGACATGCATCCAGCATTCTTAACGTCGCAATAAAAAGAGGCCGCCATGGCTACATACGCATCAAGACATCCGAAGCTCAGCATCCTCGCAGCCGTTATCGTTGCACTGCTCATTCTGCTCGCCATCTTCGACTGGAACTGGTTGCGTGGTCCGGTGGAGCGCATGGCCAGCGCGAAGACCGAACGCCCCGTGTCGCTCGGTCATTTCGATGTAAAGCTGAGTTGGCCGCCAGTCATCCAGCTCAGGGACGTACATATCGGCAACATCCAGGGAGCCTCGCCACCACAGATGATCGCCGCCGATGAAATTGATGTGGCGGTGGATGTCCGGAGCCTGTTCGGCCATGACATCGTGATTCCGCACGTGCGTCTCGAAAAGCCCGATGTTCATCTGCAGCGCCTTGCCGACGGCAGCACGAACTGGACCTTCGGCAAGCCGGGCAAGCCCTCTGAAGGATCGGTGAAAGTACTTGGCCTGGCGGTGGATCACGGCAATATCGAGTATGCCGACAGGATGCTCGATATCGACGTCAGCGTGCAGGCAGCGACGGGACCGTCGCAGCTCAACGATTCGCCGCTGCACCGCAGCCTGACGACGCAGCTGGCGTTCAAGGGGCACTATGGCAAAACGCCCTTCGATGGTACGGCGAGTACGGGCGACGTGCTGTCGCTGCAGGAGACCGGCAAGCCCTTTGCGCTACTCACGAAATTCACCCTCAACAAGACACGCATCAGTGCTGACGGCAGCGTCACCGATCTGCTCAAGCCGAGCGCCATCGATGCACAACTGAGCGTGGCCGGGCCCGATCTTGCATTGCTCTACCCCGCGCTGCCCGTTGCGCTGCCGAACTCACCGCCTTATCGCTTTGCCGGTCGCTTCGTCATGCACGACAAGACGTACGCCTACAACGGCTTCAAGGGTGTCATCGGCAAGAGCGACATCGCTGGCGACGCCAGTTTCACGCCGCGCACGCCGCGTCCCTTTCTTGAAGCGAAACTGCGCAGCAACTATCTCAGCCTCGAGGATCTCGGCCCGCTGATAGGCACCGGCCCGCGTCCCGGAAGTATTCCCAAAAATGCCGATGGCACTCCGGAAGTCTCGCCACGCGCCGATGCCGTCATGAAGGCAGGAACGGGTCGCGTGCTGCCACAGAAAGCCTTCAAGCTCGACAAGCTCAATGCCATGGACACGGCCCTGACGCTCGACGTGAAGAAACTCAATGTGCCTGACGAGTTGCCGCTCGAAGACCTGCACGCATCCCTCAAGGTCGACGCTGGCAAGCTGCAACTATCGCCGCTCAAGCTCGGTGTAGCCAGCGGCAGTATCGTTGCTTACGTCACGCTCGATGGGCGCCAGGATCCAATCGCCATCGACGCCACCATCGACGTGAGCCACGCCAGGCTCGCCGAACTGTTTCCGACTGTAAAGGCAATGCGCACCAGTGCAGGGGCTGTTGGCGCGAAGGTCCACCTGATCGGGCGCGGCAATTCCATTGCCACGCTCCTTGCCACTTCCAATGGCACGGCACAATTCGCCATGTCGGGAGGCACCGTGTCGAACCTGATGATGGAGGCCGTCGGCCTGGATGGCGGCGAGATCATCAAATACCTGGTGCGTGGCGATGAGCAGACGCCCATCCGCTGCGCCGGAGCGGCGTTCAAGGTCAGCGAAGGCGTCGCCACCAGCAATGTCATCGTCTTCGACACCGGCGATACGCGCGTGGATGGCGATGGCTATGTCGACATGAAGAATGAGCAGTTCGATGTCTTGCTCAAGCCGGAGCCCAAAGATCGCAGCATCCTGGCTTTACGCGTTCCTGTGCGACTGCACGGCAGCTTTGCCAAGCCGGGCTATTCGCTCAAGGCCGGCGAACTTGCACTGCGTGGTGGCGCGGCAATCGCGCTGGGCCTGGTCAATCCGCTGCTTGCACTGGTGCCCCTGATTGAAACCGGGCCCGGTACGAACACGGATTGCGCAGCGGTATTCCGCGCCACTGCCTCAGCCGTCAAGGATGACAAGACGAAATGATTGCCTGGGCTGCCCTTTCAAAGAGGCTGCTCACGACCTTCCTCGTCATCCCGGCGAAAGCCGGATCCAGGCTCGGAGGCACCGTACTGGATTCCGGCTTTCGCCGGAATGACGGTGCCTCTTGCAAGACAGCCACTCAGCAGCCTCAGAAAGTCGTAGGTGGGGCCGAAACGGACCGGCCGGTTTTTCCGGTACGGGCACAGTTACTTCCTCCATTGCGCCCTCCTCAGCCTGTTTCCTCTCCTCAGCCTCGGCATCCTCTTCGATCTTCGAAATGCCCTTGGCATGACCGCCGAACTGTGCGGTAATTTCTGCGCCGAGCAGGAACACGGCCGATGAAAAATACAGCCACATCAACAGCACCGCCAGCGAGCCGGCGGCCCCGAACGCGTCGGCTGTGCCGGCGCGTGCGAGGTACATACCGAACAAATTCTTGCCCAGCGAGAACAGCGCAGCCGAAGCGACGGCACCGACACCCACATCGGCCCAGCGCACACGTGTCTCGGGCAATACCTTGAGCAATACGGCGAATGCCGCGGCGAGAAAGAGCACAACCATGCCACGCTGCGCGAACAGGACCCACTGCTGCGCGGCGCTGTTCGGTCCAAACGCCCACTCGACAGCAAACGCCAGCGCCGCGTCGAGTATCAGCAGCACCATGATGAGAAAGCCCATGCCGATCACCAGGCTCATCGAAACCAGACGTATCTTGACGAGGCTGAACAGGGCCTGTCGGCTCGTCGCCTTGGGCACGCGCCAGATCGTGTTCAGCGAAGCGTTGAGCTGCGCAAAGGTCGCCGAGGCACCGAGGAACATGGCACCCAGCGAGATGAGGGTTGTCCAGCCGGTGCGATCAGCCTTCCAGGCGTTGGCGACCATTGCCTGCACGGCAGTAGCACCGTCAGGCCCCAGCAGGCCACGTATTTCGGCAAACAAGCGCCCCTCCACAGCCTGCGGCCCGAAGAAGAAACCTGCTACGGCGATGACGATGACCAGCATCGGCGCCAGCGAAAACGCCGCATAGAAAGCCAGCGCGGCAGCCATGGCGGCACAGCTGTCGGACATCCATGCCTCAACGCCCGCCAGCGTGATTCGCGCGGCACGCAGCAAGCCCGTACGCTTGTTGCCGTCAGGGGCCGTGCCATCTGTCATATTCTTCATGCGCTGCCTTGTCGGCCTGTCTTGCTGGTTATCTTGCGGACTTATTCTTGTGATTTGAATACCTGGTCGCCAGCTTTCAAATTCGTCATTCCCGCAAAAGCGGGAATCCACTCAATGGCACAGGTCCAGCGTAGAAGTGGATTCCCGCTTTTGCGGGAATGACGTTTTGTTTGATGTGCAATTCTCTATTTTTTGGGCCTGTTTTGCGGCTTGTCCAGCCCGGGCGAATTATGCAGATCGGTGTCTTGCTTGCCGCTGACGATGTCGTCGTGTGCCTGCTTGATCACGCCATGCCTTGGCCCTTCCTGACTGTCAGTCGATTCGTCATGCTCGTGTGGCAGGCGTGGCGATATCGGCTTGCCATGTTGCCGGGTAGGGTTTTGCTGATTCCGGTATTCCCTGGGCATGATTTGCCTCCCGTTTTCAATACACATCCGCTGGTCGACAAGGTTTTACAGCAGCTTGTAAAGCTTACAGAACGATTTCTGCGAGCCGTTTGTCGCGTCTCCGCACTATTGCGCTTCGATGCCCATCCCTGCACAGGCAAGCCCTGTGCCCGTCGTACATGATTGTCATGAGCCTCGTGCAGGTACGGGCACGCCATGTGCTGAGAACGCAGCAACAACGACACGTACTGGGTAATTGTCGCGTCGCTGCAAGAATTCAGGTGAAACCCAAATCGACAAGACTGGAAGGACGGACATGAACACCACGACGAAAATTGGCAAAACCACAGCAATGGCGATATGTCTCATGGCCGCCGCACTCACGCTCTCGGCATGCGGCCGCAAGTCGGAAGACACCTCCGGCGCGATGGACAGCTCGACACAAAGCAGCATCAGCACCACCACACCGATGGATTCGGGTGCTGCAAGCTCTACGAACACGCTGACTCCGCCACCCGGCGACAGCAGTTCATCGAGCAGCAGCATGTCCAGCTCGTCGAGCATGCAGCCAACGGGTTCCGCACCCGCCGCTGCGCCAACATCGCTCATCGAGCATGCCCCATCCAGAAAGTTCGAGAACACCAGTCTGGTGTGAGAGAGCAGTAGTGGGGGCGCAGTAGTGAGGGAATAGGCGCGCACGACTGACAACAGTCAGGAAGGCGCGCTCCAAGAGCAAGAACACGGAGACCAGGACCTCGATCCGGCTCTGCCATGTATTTCAAATGCAAAACAAGGAGTCGCAAAAATGAAAAAACAATCAATCTCCAGACTGCTCGTCCAGTTATTCGCAGTTGCCATGCTCGGTGCATCGCTTGGCGCCTGCGCACCGACTCCGACTCGCCGCGACGTACCCGAGTTCGCAGACGACGCCGTACTGACCACGCGCGTCAAGGCTGCCCTGGCCAAGGAATCGATCTCGGACGCAGCAGACATCCAGGTTGAAACCTATCGTGGTGTGGTGCAATTGAGCGGCTTTGCCGATTCGCCGGAAGCAATGCAGAAGGCACTCAACGCAGCGAATGGCGTGGACGGCGTGAAGAGTGTCAAGAATGACGTACGCATCAAGAGTTCGCGTTGATTGATCGGTTTACCTGAGAGGGAAACTGATCGATCTGCCGTACTGCAAGCCCCCGCTCCGCCTTTGTGGAGCGGGGGCTTGCCTTTGCGGTTGGCAGGCATGAGCGGAAAGCTCGCAAAGCGGGAATCCACTCTGTGGCACGGACGAGCATCGCGTAGAAGTGGATTCCCGCTTTCGCGGGAATGACGGGTGTGACGTATTCATGCCATATGCATCCGCCTTCCCATCACAATCCCACCCTCACTGCGGCTGAGGTAATTTGCGCCAACGCTTGCGGCTGCCCGGCCTGTAGAACAGTCGCAGCAGCAGATTTCCAAGGCGCGTCATCGGAGAACGCGTCGGCCTGCCGGCCGGCTCCGCCTCCATCAGATCGGCGACGGCGCGTAACGCAGGCACGTGGTCGCAGATGGACTTGAACATCGCCATCAATGGCGCGCCCATGATGAAACCTGCGGGCCCCCACAGCCAGCCCCACATGAGCATGCCGATGAATATGCTGACCGAATCCATGCGCGTCGTACGACTCTGCAACCAGACAGTCAGCAGGTTGCCGATCAGTGTGGCGATGATCAGCGATACAGCAGCTGGCATCAACGCCTGCGTCATTGACGGAAACTGGATGACGCCCGCAACGAGGCTGGCGATGGCAATGATGCCTGCGCCGAAATATGGAATGAAATGGGCGACGGCCGTGGCCACGCCCCACATGAAAGCATTGCCGACACCGAGCATGTGGAACGCCACGCCGGTGATCAGCCCATGCAGGCAATTGCTCAGGGTCAGGGCCAGCAAGGTCGACTGGATGCGTGCAGCCAGATCATTGACCATATGGATCGCAAGCTTCTTTTCACTCAGCGTGCGGCCATAGAAGCGGATGAATTTGCGCTTGATGCTGGGCCCCGACGTGAGCAGGAAGAAGGTCAGAAAAGTTACGGCCAGAAGCCTTGCCACGAAGCCGAGCAGACCTGCACCGCCATTCATGACGAAGCCGCGCAGATTCATCGCTGACGATTCAAGCTGGGCGCGCATTGCCGAACGCTGGCGAGGCTCTTCGCCGATGACGGCCGTGGTAGCGCGCTCCAGTGCCGCCGCCGCGCGATTCATGCTGCGCAAGGCCTGCCAGTTGCCCTCCTGGAAGTGAGCCAGGCGCTGCGCGATCCGCTCTGCCACTACCGGCACATCGTCTACGACGCCGAGAATGCCCGTTTGCAGGCTGTAAGCCATGACCAGGCCAACACCCCACAACGCAAGCAGAACTACCGCCGCGCTCGCCGCACGCGGAATGCTCCAGCGGGCAAATGCCTTGACGACCGGATTGCATAGCAGGGCGAGAATGACACCGCAGGTGAGCGGCACCAGGAAGGGTCTTGCCCATTGCAGAAAGAACAGCACCGCCAGAAAGGCAATGGTGATCAGCGTGACCGCACCGGTTCGCCCCATGGCCCAGTTCAGTGCAGCTTCGCCTGCCGCGATATAGCTGGCACGGCGCTCGGGCCTCAGCTTCACAAGCGCAGCCGGCATGGCTGTTTCGGCGTTGTGGAGAGCTGCTGCAGTGTCCGGTTTCATGGTGGCTTACCGTCATTTCCTGTGGTTGGCTCATAGCTGCCATCCGCCAGGTTTCCACAGCGGTATCCAGCAGCGGGTTCTGACAGCAGCTTTGAACTCAAATCCCATCGCGCAACTTCCATGCCGCGACACTCTGGCAACTTGCCGTCCGGCGCAGTCAGAATTACGCTTTTGTCATTTTCAGGATGCCTCGTCGAGACCGTTTTGTGGCTTGCCTGAAGCAGGTGATCTCGTTGCGACCTGCGATTGCGGGCACCCCGTCAGGCACGATCCTCGCGTTATAGAGCCCGTGCTCCCGTGTTTTCGGCGCTGGCTGCAAGCCTTACAGGCAAGCGTTACCCGTCAGCGTAAAAGTTACCGGAGATCGGCCCCGATTCATCGGGGTTGGTCAGCACAAGACCCGCAAATTCCACAGAGCAAAGGACTCGAAACCGTGCGCCCAAATATCCTGTTTGTTGCTGCCGAAGCGGCTCCTCTGGCCAAAACCGGCGGACTAGGTGACGTCGTCAGCGCGCTGGCCGAAGCACTCCACAACGATGGCATCCACGTCACCGTCTTGATGCCTGGCTACGCATCTGCTCTGGACAATGCCGTCAAGCTCCGGCCCTGCGGGCGCCTCGCCGGTTTGCCAGGTGGCGATTCGAGTCTGTGGATCGGTCACATGCCCAACAGCGATGTCGAAGTCATACTTCTGCGCAACGATGCGCTCTACAGGCGCCCCGGTAGCCCCTACCTCGACGCCGACGGCAACGAATTCGCCGATAACGGCCTGCGCTTTGCCGCGCTCAGCCACGCCGCAGCGCTGATCGCCAGCGGCGCGACCGAAATCGAAGTGCCGCACGTCGTCCATGCACACGATTGGCACGCCGGCCTGGTGCCCATGCTGATGCGCGAATACGGTGCCGAGGCAAAGTCCATCTTCACCATCCACAACCTGGCCTTCCAGGGTAACTATCCGCTCGCCAGCGCCGCCGAATTCGGCATACCCGAACACGTGCAGCAGGATGCAAGTATCGAATACTGGGGTCAGCTGAGCTTCATGAAGGCAGCGCTCAACTATGCCGATCGCATCACCACGGTCAGCAACACCTACGCCCGCGAAATTCTCACGCCGAAATTCGGCTCCGGTTTCGACGGCTTGTTGCGCGAGCGCGAGCGTGATCTGGTTGCCGTGCCGAATGGCATCGATACCATCACCTGGGATCCGGTCATCGACACGATGATCGCCCGCAACTATGACCACGAGGATCTGCGCGGCAAGCAGGCTTGCAAGCGCGATCTGCAGAAGACTTTCGGTCTGCCATTCGATCAGTTCGCGCCCGTCATGGCCATGGGTAGCCGTCTGACTACGCAGAAGATGGCCGATGTGGCGATTGAAGCCATCCCTGCCCTGCTCGCCTCCCATCCACGCCTGCAGATCGCCATTCTCGGCTGCGGCGACCGTGATATCGAAAACGGCCTGCGTGCCCTGACCGCCAGCCACCCGGATCGTATCGGCTTGCACATCGGTTATGACGAGGCTCGCGCGCACTGCCTGCATGCCGGCGCCGACATGCTGTTGCATGGCAGCCGCTTCGAGCCTTTCGGCCTGACGCCGATCTATTCGATGCGTTACGGCACGGTGCCTATCGCATCGCGTGTGGGCGGCCTGGCCGATACCGTGGTCGATGCGGGCAGCATCGGGCAAACCGTGACCAATGCCACCGGCTTCCTGTTCGACGGCGAGACCGCGCAGGACATGATCACAGGCGTCGACCGCGCACTGGCGATGTTTGCCCAGCCGCAACTGTGGCGCACGTTGCAACGTGAAGACATGACGGCGGAAGTCGGCTGGGAGAAGTCTTCGCAGCTCTATATCAATCTCTATCGCACCCTGATCGCGGAACCGGCCCAAGCCATGTTTCAACCGGTAAGCCGCGAGCGGATTTCACGCCCTGCCGTGGAACAGGTGTCAATGAAACGCGCCTGAGCGGGCAGTACCGCCGCTGCCTGACAGGCCGCTCAAGAGGTAACCGATGCTGAAAAACCTGGAACCTCGCAACAAGATCATCACGCCCGGCTCCGGCCTCGACTTTGTCGCGGCCAACCCATCGCTTGCAGAGGGGCACGATGTGTCCACGCCGGCCATGGGCAAGGCAGAGCGTTACGACCGGTCGTCATCGGGCCGCGAGTCGCTGATTCTGTCGCGCCCGCAGACGGCACGCACCCTCAAGGCCGCGCTCGCGGCGCCACGCCTGGCCATTGAGAAGGTCAGTCCGGTCATCGATGATGGCTGCTTCGCCGTCAAACGCACCGTTGGCGATACCGTGAGAGTCGAAGCCGACGTATTCATGGATGGTCACGATCACATTGCCGTCGCACTGCTGTGGCGTGCGGCCGACACCGCGACCTGGAATGAAGTGCGCATGCATGCACTCGGCAATGATCGCTGGGCTGCCGGCTTTCCGCTGGATCGCATCGGGCGTTACCTCTTCACCATCGAAGCCTGGCGCGATACCTGGTCGACCCTCAGCGATGAGCTCGGCAAGAAATTCTCAGCCCGCCAGGATGTTTCGCTCGACGTCGCCGAGGCACGCGTCTTTATCGAACGTGTCGTCGAACAGACCTCACAGCAGAGCACGGATTGTCCACCCGAGCTCGACACCTTGCTGCAGGAACTGACTGCCGCAATGGAAGAGGACGCCCGCAATTCGGACTACACACGCAGTGTGGCGCTGCTGCTCGCCGAGCAAACCGCGAATACGCTGGCAGCGTGTGACCGGCGTGCGTTCCTGCTGCGGCTCGATACGAAATTCCCGGTGGATGCGGATCGTTCCATCGCCAGCTTCGCCAGCTGGTACGAGCTGTTTCCGCGCTCGCAGGGCGCGCTGTCGGAAGACCATCACGGCAGTTTTGACGATGTCATATCGCGCCTGCCAGCCATCCGCGACATGGGCTTCGACGTGCTGTACTTCCCGCCTATCCACCCCATCGGCAAAAGCAACCGCAAAGGCCGTAACAACAGCCTGATTGCCGATGCAAGCGATCCGGGCAGCCCCTATGCAATCGGCTCGGCCGAGGGCGGCCACGATGCGATTCATCCGCGGCTGGGAAATTTCGATGACTTCGCCCGCCTGATTGCAGCGGCAGCAGAACACGGTCTGGAACTGGCGCTGGACTTCGCCATCCAGTGCTCGCCAGACCATCCATGGCTGCGCGATCACCCGGAATGGTTCCAGTGGCGTGCCGATGGCAGCTTGCGCCACGCCGAGAATCCGCCGAAGAAGTACGAGGACATCGTCAATGTCAATTTCTATGCGGAAGACGGCACCAATGGCCCCGTGGCGCCGGCCTTGTGGCTGGCCCTGCGCGACATCGTGCTGTTCTGGGTCGATCATGGCATACGCATATTCCGTGTCGACAATCCGCACACCAAGCCGCTGTCGTTCTGGCAGTGGCTGATCGCCGAAGTGCGCGGCCGGCATCCTGACGTCATCTTCCTGTCGGAGGCGTTCACGCGGCCCAAGGTGATGGCCCGTCTGGCCAAGATCGGCTACACGCAGTCCTACACGTATTTCACCTGGCGCGAGACCAAGGCCGAGCTGACGCAGTACCTGGAGGAGCTCAACGCTCCACCGCTGCGCGATTCCTTCCGCCCGCATTTCTTCGTCAACACCCCGGACATCAACCCACGCTTCCTGCAACGCACGGGTCGTGCGGGCTTCGTCATCCGCGCTGCGCTGGCCGGCTTCATGTCGGGTCTGTGGGGCATGTACAGCGGCTTCGAGTTATGCGAGGCCGCCGCCGTGCAGGACGGTGAGCACGCCAAGGAAGAGTATCTCGACTCGGAGAAATACCAGATCAAGGTGCGCAGCTGGCAGCAGCCGGGCAACATCGTTGGCGAGATCGCATTGATCAATCGCATCCGTCGCGGCGCACCCGCCTTGCACAGTCACCTCGGCCTGAAGTTTCACCGCGCCGACAACGACCAGATCCTGTTCTTCTCGAAAACGCTGTCAGCCGCGCACGATGAAAGCGAGCTCGAAGACATCGTGCTGGTCGCCATCAACCTCGACCCGTTCAATGTGCAGGAGAGCTATGCCGAGGTGCCGCTCCACGCATGGGGCCTGCCGGACGACAGCGAGTTCGCCATCGAAGACCTGGTAAGCGGCAACCGCTGGGTGGCGCATGGCAAGCAGCAGACGCTGCGGCTCGATCCCGCCGTGCTGCCTTTCCTCGTATGGCGCATCAGCGCCGATAACATCAGGACCACCACAAATGGCTGAGCGAGACTCTCCTGTTGCTGATGCACCTCCCCGTTCGCGCAAGCAGGCCTTCGTCAATGGCCTCGCTGAAGAGAGCCGCGACGACCCGCTGTGGTACAAGGATGCGGTCATCTACCAGGTCCACATCAAGTCTTTCTTCGACTCCAATAACGACGGAATCGGTGACTTTCCGGGCCTGACGCAGAAGCTCGACTACATTGCCGACCTGGGCGTCAACACGATCTGGCTGTTGCCCTTCTACCCCTCGCCGCGGCGTGACGACGGCTATGACATTGCCGAATATCGCGGTGTGCATCCGGACTACGGCGACATGGGGGATGCGCGCAAGTTCATCGCCGCGGCGCATGCACGTGGCATGCGCGTGATTACCGAGCTGGTCATCAACCACACTTCCGATCAACACCCGTGGTTCCAGCGTGCGCGCCATGCCAAGCCCGGCTCGGCGGCGCGCAACTACTACGTGTGGTCGAATACCAATCAGGCCTATGAAGGCACGCGCGTCATCTTCTGCGACACCGAGAAATCCAACTGGACCTGGGATCCGGTCGCCAATGCGTATTTCTGGCATCGCTTCTATTCGCATCAACCCGACCTGAATTTCGACAACCCGCTGGTGCTGCGCGCCGTGCTGGGCGTGATGCGTTTCTGGCTCGATCTGGGCGTCGACGGCCTGCGCCTTGATGCCGTGCCATACCTCGTCGAACGCGAAGGCACATCGAACGAAAACCTGCCCGAGACACACTCGATTCTCAAACGCATTCGCTCGCACCTCGATACGTCCTACAGCGGTCGTCTGTTGCTGGCCGAGGCCAATCAGTGGCCCGAGGACGCGCAGGAGTATTTCGGCCAGGGCGACGAATGCCATATGTCATTCCACTTCCCGCTGATGCCGCGCATGTACATGGCCATCGCCAAGGAAGACCGCTTTCCCATCGTCGACATCATGCGTCAGACGCCGGACATTCCCGCAAACTGCCAGTGGGCGATCTTCCTGCGCAACCACGACGAGCTGACGCTGGAGATGGTCACCAGTGCCGAGCGCGATTACCTGTGGGAAACCTATGCCGCCGACCGGCGCGCGCGTATCAATCTCGGCATTCGTCGCCGCCTGGCGCCGCTGCTCGAACGCGACCGCCGCCGCATCGAACTCATGAACGGCCTGCTGTTCTCCATGCCGGGCACACCTGTCCTGTATTACGGTGACGAGATCGGCATGGGTGACAACATCCATCTGGGCGACCGTGACGGTGTGCGCACACCGATGCAATGGTCGCCGGATCGCAATGGCGGTTTCTCGCGCGCCGATCCTGAAAAACTCGTCCTGCCTGCGCTGAACGGGCCGCTCTATGGCTACGAATCGGTCAACGTTGAAGCACAGCGGCGCGATCCGCATTCGCTGCTCAACTGGACGCGGCGCATGCTTACACTGCGCAGCCAGTACAAGGCATTTGGCCGCGGCCGCATGCGCTTCCTGTTTCCGGGCAATCGCAAGATCCTCGCTTATGTGCGCGAGCACGAGGCATCCGGCAACACAGAGACGGTTCTATGTGTCGCCAACCTGTCGCGCTCACCGCAGGCCGTAGAGCTCGATCTGTCGGAATTCGCCGGTCGTGTACCTGTCGAGATGCTCGGGGGTACTTCCTTCCCCGGCATCGGTCAGGCGAAATACCTGCTGACATTCCCGCCATACGGCTTCTACTGGTTCCTGCTCAGCGCGACGGCACAGCCGCCCGCCTGGCATACCACCGCGCCGGAGCAGATGCAGGAGTACGTGACGCTGGTCGTGCATAGCAGGCTACGCAACGAGCTCACCGAGTCGTCGCGCGATGTGCTGCAGCGTGAGGTATTGCCAGGCTACCTGGCGAAGCGTCGCTGGTTTGCCGGCAAAGGCGCACCGATACGCCATTCGCATATCAGCTACATCACGCCGCTGCCGTCGCCTGATCTGTTCCTCACCGAAGTCGAGGTAGAGAGTGACGTCAAAGGCGCCAGGGACGGCGAAACACGCACGGATCGCTACGTACTGCCCATCGGCGTGTTGTGGGATCAGGAGACGCTGCCTGCCTTGCCACAGCAACTGGCTTTCGCGCGCTTGCGGCGCGCCAATCGCGTCGGTTTCCTGACCGACGCTTTCTCGCTGGCACCTTTCGTACACGCCATGCTGCAAGCCCTGCGCGCACGCAGCGTGCTGCCGGCTGGCACCAGCGGGGAAATCCATTTCCTTGCCGAAGATGCGGGCGATGTGCTGGACGTACCCGCCGATGTCGACATCACCTGGCTGAGCGCCGAGCAATCGAACAGCTCGCTGGTCATCGGTGGCACCAGCGTGCTCAAGATCATCCGCCGCGTCGTCCCGGGGGTTCATCCCGAAACGGAGATGACGCGTCACCTCAGTCATCTCGGCTTTGCCAATATTGCCGGCCTGCTTGGCGAAGTGGTGCGCGTCGCACCCGACGGCACACTCAACACCATCGCGGTCCTGCAGCGCTACATTGGCAACCAGGGCGATGGCTGGACCTGGACGCTGGACTATCTGCGCCGCACCAGCGACGAAGCGTCTTCGGCTTCCGCAGCGCCCGACGAAGCAGCAACGGCAGCGGAAGACGATTACGAAGACGAACTGCGCGCCTACGCCAGCTTTGCAGCAGTCATCGGGCGTCGTCTGGCCGAGCTGCACGTAAGCCTGTCGCTGCCCTCGACCAATCCGGCGTTCTCTCCCGTAACAGCCACGGCCGAAGACACGGCGGACTGGGGCGCCAGCGCGCAAGTGCAACTCAATCTGGCGCTCGACATCCTGCAGCAGACGCAGGGCAGCATGGCAGAGGTTCCCGTCGATGCCGAAACACAGGCACTGGCACGCGGCATTCTCGATCAACGCGAAACACTGCTGGCCGCCATTCGCCATAACGCCGCCAGAGGCGTCGGTGCCCTGCTCACACGTGTGCACGGTGACTTTCACCTCGGCCAGGTCCTGGTAGTCAAAGGCGACGCCTACATCGTGGACTTCGAAGGCGAGCCCACCAAGACCATGGAGAAGCGGCGCGAAAAGAGCAGCCCGCTGCGCGATGTTGCAGGGCTATTGCGCTCCATCGACTATGCAGTGGGCGCGGCCAGCGATCCACAACGCGAAGGTGGCGTACAACCGCTCGCCGCCACACAGGCGCAACGCACCGCGCTGATGCGGCGCTTCCGTGACAACGCCGAAACAGCTTTCCTTGGCGCCTACCGGGACGTGGCCCGCAATACCTTGCACCCGTGGGCCAATGCCGAAGCGGAAGAGGCGCTGCTCAACCTCTTCCTGCTCGAGAAAGCGGCCTACGAAATCTGTTACGAGGCGGCCAACCGGCCGGTCTGGATCAATCTGCCCATCCGTGGCTTGTCAGCCCTGACAGAGCGATTGACTACGCTGACAGGCAACGCCTCCTGACAACTTAGCTTCGACACAATCATCGCCTGGAGAAACACATGGGCCACAGCAATTCACCCTATATCAGCAGCGCGCTGCAGCCACCGACCGAACGCATCACCCTCGATGCAGCCGACCGTGAGGCCGCGCAACAACTGCTCGACGGTCGCCATGGCGACCCATTCAGCTTTCTCGGTGCACATCAGGCCGACGCAGAAGACGACATCGTGGTGCGGGTATTCGTGCCCAATGCGCGCGGCGTGCATATGCTGGCGCGCGACGGTGTGCGCAGCATCGGGGAATTCTCTTCCACCGATTTCGACGGCCTGTTTGTCATCCACCTCGCGCAGCTCGAGCCCTACCTGCTGTCCATCGACTGGCACGGCAATGCGCAGCTCACCGAAGACCCGTACTCGTTCGGCGCCCTGCTCGGCGATCTCGATCTGCATTTGATTGCCGAAGGCAGACACCGCGAACTGGGCCGTTGCCTTGGCGCCACCCACATGGAAGTCGACAACGTCGCCGGCGTGCGTTTCGCCGTGTGGGCGCCAAATGCCATGCGCGTATCCGTGGTAGGCGACTTCAATAGCTGGGACGGACGGCGCCATCCGATGCGGCGCCGCCATGCCGCCGGCGTGTGGGAATTATTCCTGCCGGGCGTGCCGATCGGCACTTGTTACAAGTATGAAATCATCGGCCGCGACGGCAATCTTCTGCCGCTCAAGGCCGATCCGATGGCTTTGCAATGCGAGGTCTCACCGAAGACGGCCTCCATCGTCGCCAATACGTCGCCACTGCACTGGACCGATCAGGACTGGATGGCACGCCGCCCGGCCCTGCAGACAGCACAGGCCGCCGTTACCATCTACGAAGTCCATGCCGCATCGTGGATGCGCCTCGACGACGGCCGCTCGCCCAACTGGGCCGAGCTGGCAGACAGGCTCATTCCCTATGCACTCGACATGGGCTTTACGCACCTTGAACTGCTGCCGATCATGGAACATCCATTCGGGGGTTCGTGGGGCTACCAGCCGCTGGCGCAGTTCGCGCCATCGTCACGCTTCGGCGCACCGGAGAACTTCGGTCTGTTCGTAGACCGCTGCCACGCTGCCGGGCTCGGCGTGATCCTCGACTGGGTACCGGCGCACTTTCCTGGCGATGCGCATGGCATGGCACGTTTCGACGGCACGGCACTCTATGAATACGCCGACTCGCGTGAAGGCTGGCATGCCGACTGGAACACGCTGATCTACAACTTTGGCCGTCACGAAGTGCGCGGCTTCCTGATCGCCAGTGCACTGTTCTGGCTTGAGCACTTTCACATCGATGGTTTACGCGTGGACGCTGTCGCCTCGATGCTCTATCGCGACTACAGCCGCAAGCACGATGAATGGCTGCCGAACATCCACGGCGGGCGCGAAAACCTCGAAGCCATCGCGTTCCTCAAGGAACTCAACGGGATCGTCGGCGAGCGCTGCCCCGGCACTGTGATGATCGCCGAAGAGTCCACCGCCTGGCCAGGCGTCACCGAACCGGTACATCGCGACGGCCTCGGTTTCTCATTCAAATGGAATATGGGCTGGATGCATGACTCGTTGCACTACATGGCACGCGACGCGATTCATCGCCGCTACCATCACAACGAGATGACTTTCGGCCTGATCTACGCCTTCTCCGAGCGCTTCATATTGCCCATCTCGCACGACGAAGTCGTGCATGGCAAGGGCACGCTGCTCAGTCGCATGTCGGGCGACCAGTGGCAACGCTTCGAGAATCTGCGCGCTTATCTTGCCTTCATGTGGACGCATCCGGGCAAGAAGCTGCTCTTCATGGGTTGCGAAATTGCACAGGTTCATGAGTGGAATCATGACGCGCAGGTCGACTGGAATGCCCTGCACGACCCGATGCATCGCGGTGTGCAGAATCTGGTGCGCGACCTCAACCGCCTGTATCGCGAAGAAGGCGCGCTGCATTCCGGCGATGCCGATCCGGCAGGTTTCGTCTGGCTCATCGGCGACGACTATGACAACAGCGTCTTCGCCTACATGCGCCAGGCCGAAGGTACAGCTCCGATCGTCGTCATCTGCAACATGACACCAGTGATGCGGCTGGACTATCGCGTCGGCATGCCACATGGCGGAGAGTGGCGTGAGCTGATCAATACGGATGGTGGCTACTACGGCGGCGCCAACCATGGCAACCTGGGCACCGTAATGACTCAGGACATATGGTCGCATGGCAGACCGGACTCGTTGAGCCTGACGTTACCACCGCTTTCGGTGTTGATACTGCGCGGCGAGCAGACAGGTTGAAATCGGCCCTGGGGTGGGCTCGGAGCGAAGCGACAATCCGCCATTATCGTCACATGCCGAGCGGTGGGCGCAGTCGGGTTTGGCTGCACTCCGGATCCATCCTGCAATCAAGTTCAACCCTGTCGAGCAAGACCAGGCAAACCTGCAATCAATCGTTGGATATCTCATGACACCTCGCGCAACGCTGAGACTGCAATTCCGTCGTGAGTTCAAACTGGATGACGCAACACACCGCGTCGACCAGTTCGCGGCACTGGGCCTGAGTCACGTTTATGCCTCTCCCCTGCAACGGGCCCGCGAGGGCTCGACGTATGGCTATGACATCGTCGACTACGCCAGCATCAATCCCGAGCTCGGTGGCGAGCCCGCGCTGCGGCGCCTCGCGGCGGCCCTGCGCGAGCGCGGCATGGGCCTGATCCTCGACATCGTGCCCAACCATATGGCCACCTCGTATGAAAACACCTGGTGGCGGCAGGTGCTCGAGGGCGGCAACAGCAGCCCGTACGCGGACTATTTCGACATCGACTGGCAGTCGACCGATCCTGTCCTGCAGGGCAAGGTGCTGGCCCCTTTCCTGGGTCAATCGTATGGCGAAGCACTTGTCAGCGGCGACCTGAAGCTGCGGGTCGACGCCGAGACCGGCGCCCTCTTCATCGAGTACTTCACACAGCGCTTTCCGGTCGCGCTGCGCGACTACGCCGCGATTCTCGGTGCCAGTGGCGAGGCCCGCTGCAAGCGGCTTGCCGCCCTGTTCGCCGACCTTGGCGCCGGTACGATCAACAATCGCTATGCCGATGAGGCGCGCCGCGCGGTGGCGTCGGAGATCGCGAATGGCGCCAACGACGCAATAACCAACGTGATTGCACAGTATTCACCGCAGACCGCCGAAGGACAGGCACGTCTGCACCGCCTGCTCGAACGCCAGCACTACCGGCTTGCCTGGTGGCGCAACGCCGCCGAGGAGATCAACTGGCGGCGCTTCTTCGAGGTCAGCGATCTGATCGGCATGCGTGTCGATCGCAATGAAGTATTCCGCGATCAGCATGCACTTGTTTTCAAGCTGTATGCCGAAGGCATCATCGACGGCGTACGTGTCGACCACGTCGACGGCCTTGCCAACCCGCGCATGTATTGCCAGCAACTACGCGAACAGCTGGAAGCCCTCGCGCCACGCAGGCAGGCAATCGGCCTGTCGACCGCGCCATACATCATTGTCGAGAAGATTCTCAGCGACAACGAGGTGTTGCCTGCCGACTGGCAAGTCGATGGCAATACCGGCTATGACTTCATGGACGAGGTCTCCAGCGTGCTGCACGACGAAGCCGGTGCGGAGCCACTCGAGGCGCTATGGCGCGAGCTTTCACAGCAGAAGCATACGTTCAGGGAAAACTTGCACGCCGCGCGTCACCAGCTATTGACGGAGCATTTCGTCGCCGAATTCGAAGCGGCTATCCGCCTCCTGCACCGCATCGCCCGTTCGAACATGGACACCCGCGATGTAAGCCGGGGCAGCCTGCGCCGCGCGCTGCATGCCTTGCTCGTATGCTTCCCCACCTACCGCCTGTACGGTGAAAAATCGGGGCGGCAGCCCGGCGATGCAGCGGCCCTGCAGGAAGCACTGGAAGGAGCGCACGCCATGCTGCGCGTCAGTGACCACGCGACCCTGGCGCTGCTCGATCAATGGCTGGGCGGCAAACCGCCTGCCTCGGCGACGACCGACTTCGAAGTCGAGCTGCGTTGCCGCGCAATGGTCAAGTTCCAGCAACTGACGCCGCCGCTGGCCGCCAAGTCGCTGGAAGATACCGTCTTCTATCGCTACGGCCGGCTCCTGTCGCGCAACGAAGTCGGCAGCAATCCGCAACGCCTGGCGCGCAGCGTCGGGGAATTCCATGAATGCAACCTGCGGCGCCAGGCGAGCTTTCCGCACAGCCTGCTGGCAACCGCCTCGCACGATCACAAACGCGGTGAAGACACCCGTGCGCGGCTCACCGTTCTCAGCGAAATCCCGCAGGTATGGCAGGCCGCCGCGACACGCTGGCGAGCCATCAATGCCGCCTTGCGCAGCAGCGAAGGCAGCAGTGACGAAATGCCCGATGCATGCGATGAGTACATGCTCTACCAGATGCTGGTCGCCGCCTGGCCGCCTGGCCTGCAACCGGACGACCTCGATGGATTGCGCGAGCTTGCCGCACGGCTGGCCGACTGGCAGCAGAAGGCCATGCGCGAGGCCAAGGCACGCTCGGACTGGATGCTGCCGAATACCGCTTACGAGGAAGCCAGTCGTGCCTTCATCTCGCACGCGCTGGGGCTGGTCGAAGGTGTCGAGCCGACGACCTTTGCCAGTGCATTCGCCAGAGACGTGGCCGCTTTCGTAACGCGCATCGAATGTGCCGGCGTGATCAACAGCCTGAGTCAGGCCTTGTTGCGCATGACCTGCCCCGGCATTCCCGACCTTTACCAGGGCACCGACCGCTGGGACTTCAGCCTGGTGGACCCGGACAATCGCCGCCCCATCACTTATGACGAACAGATCATGTTCGAAGGCGGTTGCGTCACTTGCGATTGCGCTGCGCGATTGCTCGAAAACTGGCGCGACGGTCGCATCAAGGAGCAGGTAGTTGCCTCGGCGCTCAACCTGCGCAAGCAGGCACCATCGATTTTCGAGGGCGCCTATGTGCCGCTGGAAATCGAGGGACCGCGCGCCGCACATGCGCTGGCATTCGCTCGTCATGACGGGGCGCAGTGGGTCGTCGTCATCGCCACGCGCCTGTCAGCCAATCTGCTCGGCGACACCAATCTACCCAGGCTGGACGCAGCGGGCTGGGAAGAAACCCGCGTGCGCCTGCCCGATGCGCTATGCACCGCCATGCAGGGGCAGCAGTTCGGCGACGCCTTGCTGCACAGGAAAATCCGCGTCGTCGAAGACTGCATCCGCCTTGCAGATGCCCTGGACGTGCTGCCGATTGCCTTGCTGGCAAGCATGGACATTGCCCCTGCAGGCAGAAATCACGAAAAGAACGACAAGAAGGGTAATTACATACTTTGACGTGCTGAACGGCAAAACACGTTTGGCAATCCGATTTCCAGAAAACGTCATTCCCGCGGAAGCGGGAATCCACTTCTACGTGAGGTCCGTGCCACCTGGTGGATTCCCGCTTCCGCGGGAATGACGAAAATTGAGGCTTGGCAAAGCTCTGCAGTAAAAAGCCATCGCGGCAATGACCAGGGACGCAACGAAAGAATCCGGCCATGAAAGACTTCTATCACTTCCTCCACCTGCTCTCGCAAAGCCACGGCTGGTTCGGCACCGCTCTGGTCGCCCTGCTCGCCGTCGTTGTCGCGCTATGCGTTCACGGCATCGGCGGGACGGTGCTGCGGCGGCTGGCGGGCCACCGCATCTTTCTGTCGTCGGTGGTCAAGCGCACCTATCGCCCGAGCCGCCTGGTGCTCATCTTCTTCGCGCTTGAATTTGCCTGGCGCCTGGCACCCGACAGCGTGGATGCCATCGAGACAGTACGCCGCGCCAACACTGTCTGCCTGATCAGCTCGCTTACCTGGTTCGCCGTGTCGTGGGTGATGGCGCTTGCCGACACCGTGATCGCCCTGCACCCGACCAACGTCGACGACAACCTGCAAGCGCGCCGTGTGCTGACGCAAGCACGTGTGCTGACGCGCAGCCTGATTTTCGTGATCGTCCTGCTGGGCGTTTCCTTCGCGCTACTGACCTTGCCCGGCGTACGCCAGCTCGGCGCCAGCATCCTCGCCTCAGCGGGTATTGCCGGCGTGGTAGCAGGTATCGCCGCGCGCCCGGTACTCGGCAATTTCATCGCCGGCCTGCAGCTCGCATTCTCCCAGCCCATGCGCATCGATGACGTCATCATCGTCGAAGGCGAATGGGGCCGCGTCGAGGAAATTACCGGGACTTACGTGGTGATGGCGCTGTGGGACGAGCGACGCCTGATCATTCCCTTGCAGTGGTTCATCGAGCACCCGTTCCAGAACTGGACACGCAGCAGCACCCATCTGCTGGGTACCGTATTCCTGTGGGTCGATTTCCGCGCCCCGCTCGACAAGCTGCGCGCCGAGCTCGAGCGTTGCTGCCACGGCGACAAGGACTGGGACGGCCGCGTATGCGTATTGCAAGTGACTGACGCCAACGACAAAGCCATGCAGGTACGCCTGCTGGTCAGCGCTGCCAATGCGCCGAGGAGCTTCGATCTCTGCTGCCGCATGCGGGAAGCGCTGATCGGCTACATGCAACGCGAGCTGCCGGATTGCCTGCCGCTGACACGCGTGGAAAAGCCCGTGCCAGACAAGGTCCCCGAAAACCTTTCCGTAACAATCCAGCCCTAGTCTGACGCGCTTGCTACCCAGGTCTGCAAGCGCCCTAAACCCATTCGACAAAAATCGCAGCGCCTTGCATCAGAGGCTCATCATCAAGTGCAATCGTGAGCTGCGCGGTGCCATAGGGCAATGCAATGTTACTGACCGGATCCACCTGCGTCGGCGAGAAGCGCTGTTGTAATTGCTCGTAAAAATACGGCCATGCGCCTTGCATGAAGGCCACCAAGTTTGGATGTGCGCAAAGGTCGGTCTGAATCTCCAGGCTGATATCGTCCCACCACTTGTGGGCGTAAACAGGTTTTCCGCCCATCAAGACGGAGAGACACCACACCACACAAAAACGGAAACGAGCATCGGTTTCCGGCGAGGCCGGAAATCGCAGACGCATACCTTCCTGCAACAGCACTGAAGTCTCTCCAAGAGTATTCATTGAAGCCTCTAAAGTGTGGCCGCTGGAACCCACGCATCCTTGCGCAGTTTCATGCTGATGGCTATCCGCATCTTGAATTTGCTCAAGCTATTCTCCCGTTCGGTGTGGCTGATGTAGGCGTAGCGCGGAAAGTGCGAGCTGCCGGCAAGGCGGATAATGAGTCCTGCTTGATGGCCGAGAACACCTCCAAGGATTCAATCGTTTTGCTCACCATCATTTTTGCGCTGCTTACTGCGTAGAGAATGGAAACTTCCAACTATTGCAACACAGAAAAATGACAAAGGGACTGTCCATCCCGTGAATAAATAAATCATGGCCACTACCTGGACGATAGTTGACCAGTCTGACGTTGGGCAGTTTTCCTGCGGCGCTCCGCCCCCATCTCCAAGCACACCCCACTGAATATATATGCCGAAGCACCCCATAAAATTGCCGAGATTGCAAACAGACCCCATGCATGCAATAGGCATTTTTTATAGCACTCTAGTTCTTCCCAAATCGTTACAATTCAACCTTTCCTGAGATTTCCGGCTTCTGAAGCGTTGTGTTCTGCCGGTCTAGTGCAGGCCGAAAAAAGGCACAAGCAAATTATCACCATCCATGTCTTTGGCATTCTCTCGCGCACTATCCAGGCATCTTCTTCGGGGGAAGTGGACAAATGCGATCCAAGTCAGGAAAGGTCTTGGTCTTGTCTGCGTCGGAGGCCGCTTCTAAGCCTGCGTAGCATGTTGAACGTTGTGGGTCGGGTTCTATTCCGTACTCGCCTTGGCGAAATATTTTTCCCAATTTGAAAAGTGATTGGTTGTGTCCAAGTTTTCCACCGTCTTGGAAGGCGCGCATCGCTTTCTGGATGTCTTTGATCGTGATTTCGTAGTAGATTCCAAGTTCATATCCAGCTTCGGCCAAACCTTGGCCCAGTGCACACTTCAATGCCGATTCGGCTATGGGCAGTACGCGAGGTCGAACAGACGGATCGTCGATTCGAAGCAAATTCTTTCCGACGGACAACTGCCCTTGAGGACTTCCCATATCTGCAGCCTTGCGGAAATAAGCCAACGCAGCTTTCTTGTCCTGCTTGACGCCAATGCCCTGTTCGAGAAATACGCCCATCTGGTAATACCCCGCAGGTACGTTAAGTCTTATCACCTTCTCTACGTACTCGACGGCAA
>JAQGMG010000052.1 GCA_028292485.1 Rhodocyclales bacterium
ACGGTGTCGGTGCCTTCGCCTGGGTTCTCGGTGATCTTGTCGCCGGTGTTGTCGATGAGGTAGGTGTCGTTCCCTGTGCCGCCGATGAGGCTGTCGGCGCCACCGGCTCCGTCGAGGGTGTCGTTGCCGGCACCGCCGGTGAGGGTGTTGATGGCGCTGTTGCCGGTCAGAACATTGTCGAGGGTGTTGCCGGTGCCGTTGAGGGCGGTGGTGCCGGTGAGGGTGAGGTTCTCGAGGTTCGTGCCGAGCGTGTAGGTGATGCTCGCCTTGACGAGGTCGGTGCCTTCTGCTGCGTTTTCGGTGACGACGTCGCCGGTGTTGTCGACAAGGTAGGTGTCGTTGCCGGCACCGCCGATGAGGGTGTCCGCGCCGGTGCCGCCGTCGAGGGTGTTGGCGGCGCTGTTGCCGGTGAGGACATTAGCCAGCGTGTTGCCGGTGCCGTTGATCGCTGACGTGCCGGTGAGGGTGAGGTTTTCGACATTGGTGCCGAGGGTCCAGGTGACGCTGGCCTGGATGAGGTCGGTGCCCTCTGCTGCGTTCTCGGTGACGATGTCGCTGGTGCTGTCGACGAGGTAGGTGTCATTACCCGTGCCACCGCTCAGGGAGTCGTTGCCAGTGCCGCCATCGAGTGTGTCATTGCCGGCGGCTCCGATGAGGGTGTCGTTGCCGGCGAGGCCGTTGATCTTGTCGTCGGCCGCAGTGCCGGTGAGTTTTTCTGCGGCGCTGGTGCCGTTGAGGGTGTTGATGGCCGTGGCGATGGCGAGGTTGAAGTTGCTGGTGGCGCTGCTGCCAGCAGTGTCGGTGGCGGTGATCTGAACTGCGAGGGTGCCGGCGGTGCCCACCGGTGGGGTGCCGCTCAAGGTGCGGGTGGCAGCGTTGAAGGTGAGCCAGGTGGGCAAGGTGCTGCCGCTGGTGAGTTTGGCGCTGTAGGTGAGGGTGTCGCCGGTGTCGATGTCGGTGAAGCTGCCTGCGGGGACCGTGAAGGTGAAGGCGAGGCCTTCTTTGCCGCTCTGCGCTGCGATGGCAGCGCCGATGACGGGGGCGTCGTTGGTGCCGGTGATCGTGAAGGTGAGGGTGCTGCTGCTCGTGGCCCCGGCTGCGTCCTTGACGGTGTAGGTGAAGGCCTCCGTTGCAGTCTGGCCTGCAGCGAGTGCTTCGGCGGCGGCCTTGTTAGCGAGGTAGGTGTAGGCGCCGTCCGCTGCCAGGGTGAGGGTGCCGTAGGTGCCATTGAGTGCACTGCCGAGCGTGCCAGCCGTGGCGCCGAAGCTCACGGCCGAGACGGTCCTGGTGTCGCCGCTGTCTACGTCGGTGTCGTTGGCGAGCACACCGGTTGCGGCTGTGGTGGTGACAGAAACGTCTTCGGTCGCGGCCTTGGTGTCGGCCACTGCCACGGGCGCGTCGTTGGTGTTGACGACGGTGATGCGCATGACATCATTTGCCGTAGTGCCGGCCTTGTCCGTTGCGGTGATCTGAACGTCGATGAAGCCGACATTAGCATTGACAGGTGTGCCGCTGAAGGTGCGCGTGACGGCATTGAAAGTAAGCCAGCTGGGCAGCGCTGCACCGCTGGAAAGTTTAGCGCTGTAGGTCAGTATGTCGCCCGCATCGGCGTCAATGAAGGTACTCGTTGGTACCGCAGAAGTGAACAACGTGTCTTCATTTGAAATGAGATCAGGTAACGCGTTGACAAGTACCGGAGCATGATTCGCAGCCAATGCATTGACTTTTGACACATCCCAAATTGTGCCATCGTCGAACTGCACGTTCTCGATGTACATCCGGTAGTCGCCGCTGTACCAGTCCTGTACCCGCACCTGATCACTCGCATTGAGCTGGAACACCAGGTCGTTGCCCACGCGTGAGAGCGCAACCGAGCCCGGCACAATGCCCGGACCAAATTTGAGCGTGTCGTTACCCAGGAATTCGGAAATCAGGTCCTGACCATCGCCTACGTTGAAGAGGTAGGTGTCGTTCGCCCCGGTGGGTCCGACCAGCGTGTCGTTCCCCGTGCCGCCCACGAAAGTGCCCGAGCCGACGATGTAATCGTTTCCTGCGCCGCCGTAGAACGTCGTTGACTCACTCGGATTGTCTTGGTCGATCAACGTATCGTTACCGTCGCCACCGTCCAGGGTGTCCGTGCCGTAACCACCATAAAGCGTGTCATTGCCCGCAGCCCCTTCCACCGTATCGTTGCCAGCGCCAGCATTGATTACGCTACCGCCCACACCTGCCATCAGCAAATCAGCATCAGCGGTACCGGTGCCCGTAAAGCCGTTGTAGCCGACAACCCGGAATCGGCTTTCGGCAGCATAGCGGGGCACTTCCGCATCCGTTACAGGATAGGTGTCGAATGCCCATTGAAGAAGCGCATCGCCAGACCACCCTGTCCCGACGAACAGGTCTCTTGTTACCGCCTTGAAATCTGCAATGTCCGCAATGCCCGCAACAGGATCGGTCGCCACTCTTGCGCGCAGATCCGTTTCTACCGCCGAGAAATCAAAGCTGATACCGTCATCGCCGACAGTAAGACCGACCTTGTCGATGAGGGGTTTGAGGCGGGTTTGTAAAAGCAGATTGTCATAAATTGACTGCCGCAAAGCGTCATAAGACTGCTGCAGCAAATCAAGTTGTTGCTGCGAATAGCTGATGAGCATTGTCTTGAATCCCCCCGCATCGTAGAGGGGCAAATCGGGGGCCTGGTTCAGGCCTTCGACGGCAGACAGTATGATGCCCGTGCTGGGCGCCTCGCTCGGCAACTCGAAGAAGTAACGACCATTGAAGGCTTCGAGGATATGTATCTTCCCGGCCCAACCGGCGATCAGCGCTTTGTAGCTGCTATCCAGCCAGACGTTATGCGCATCGTCCGGCAAAGTTGCGCTGACGAAATTGGGGTCGGGATTGGGAATGCCGGAGCCATCCGAAGCGGCCTCACCGACGTGCGCACTGCGCGCGACCGTCCCAAAACCCATGTAACGGAATTTGTAGCCAGACACCCCAACGGTCGGGGGAATGTCTGCCGCACGCTCCTCCAGGCTGTCTTTCATGCCGCTCGTCTCGGCCCATGCTGCCAGCATTTGATCGAGCAGCGCCATTTGCGCGGCGCGCGTCGGCGCAACGTTGTATTGGGTGAGGAGCGTTTGCAATGCACCGGACTGGCTGGCGGCTTCGCGCAGGTCCCGCACGGCGCCAGAGCCTTGCATGTCGGGCAGCGCTTCGACGCCGGCAGCCAGCGGGATGGTGTCCGGGAATTCGCGGTAGAAAGTGTCGCTGACCAGATTGATATCGGCCAGGCGGCTGACGTCGCCCAGCGTGCCCTCGCTGCCATCGGTGCGATTGAAAGTGCCGAGATCGGCGACTTGATTGCCATCGGGAAGCGTCTGGCTATGGGCGGTCTTGGCGACGTTGAAGCTGGCAATGCCTAGCGATGCCAATGTCTTCAGCTCTCCCGATTGCGAGATGCCGTCCTGGTTGGCGTCTTGCCAGACACGCAGGTTATTGAAGTTGATATCGGCTGCATCGACCAAACCATTGCCATTGCTGTCGAGCGAAGCGAGCGCATCGAAGCCGTCGACGGCATTCGTGCCATCGGCTTTGATAAAGGCATCGCCGAACAATTCGCGGCCGGAATCGATCAGGCCGTTGCCGCTTTTGTCCCAGACGAGAAAGCCGTCGTTCGGCGCCACCCACCCTGTACCACTCTTTATGCCGTCGCCATCGTGGTCGAAGAGGATGGGGTTGGTGCTACTGGGTGCGACGGTTTCGAGGCCGTTGCCATTGAGATCTAGGGTGAGCGGATCGCGGTACCTGCGGGATTTTTGGGAGCCGTTGAAGAAATTGGAGACCGCCTCAGGGACGTCTTCAAGCCAAAAGTGAAAGAATTGATTCCAAAAAGGGGCTTGTTTATCAGGAGCTAATAAATCCCCGAGCCAATTATTCCAAACAAGATCGGCAGCAATGCCTGCTACAACAGCCGCTATAACTATTGGTGCGCCTACCAATCCGAAGGCGCCACCCACCAAACCTACAAAAATACCAACACCAATACTAAATGCAGTCTTACCCACATCGTTTAAATTATCGTTCGACAAAGCCTGCGTAAGTTGAATCGCATTGATAATTGCGCCAGCGCCCTTACCGATTGCCTCTGCTTCGCTCGCACCAATTTCTGCACTCAAGCTGGCAGCAGCAGCCTGCTCAGCTTTTCCAAGATCGGAGATTGCGTTGGCAATTGACTGCTCAGCTCTTGCAGCAATATCCCCCGCTCTATTTTCTAACTGAGCTTTCAACCCTGAGAGCTGACTCGACAAGCCACTAGCCAAATTCTTGTATGTTTCGGATATTGCTAGCTTAGCTTCGGCTTGACTCAGCGCACTGGATCCGCCGCTACGAAGTGCATCCGCGATTTTCTGGAGATTAGCTGCCGCCGCCGAAAGACTCTCGTTTGCACTTACTGACAAAGCATCAGCAGCTGCACCAATGGCTCCCACGTAAGCCCAAGGATCGGTAGCTGCATTTGTCAATATTTGTGTAACCGTATTTTGATTTTGCTCGGCACTCACTTTGAAACCCCTTCTGGCGACAGATTAAACAATTTTAATAACCCTGCGATTGATCCAGCCATAAAAAAAGATGGCACGCCGGGTATGAGCACTCCAAACAAAATAAAACTTAAATATGATGAGCCAAAGTGAAATAGTCGAGAATCTTCGCCCTTGAAGGCAAAAGCCATTAGAACAGCCAAACCACCAAATAGAACAATGCCAATTAATAATACAAAGAAATCTTTAATACGCAATGCATTATAGGGTTTTGCAATAATTCCATTTTTTAAGCCAAGCCAGTACCTAAGGGATATAATAAACATCGCAGGAACCGCAAAAATTATCACTCCAATATACGCGTCGTTTTCCATTTTAAAATTAGAGAGACGTGAGTAATTTTCAATTGGCAATATCTTTAAAACAATTTCATGCCATGCAGTAAAACCATAGCACACAACTCCGGCTTGGCCATGGCAGGACAATGATGCAAACGTGGCGAGAACCCACAGCACAGCCACCATTGCCATTAAATTCTTGTGGGAAATCATTGAGGATATGTTCGATTTATTCATATCATTTTAATTCAAATTTTTTGAAATAATTTTTCTGAGGTTTTTCAGAACAGAGAATTCAATTAAAAACACAACTGAAAAAGCCAAAGGAGTCAGCGTATTAATTAATATAAAACCAAATCTGCTCGATGTGCACCCCTTACAAAAAGAAGGATCATCAGCAAGAAAAAAAACTCCAACAGCGGCACCAACCACTATTAACGGTGAAAACACAATAACCAACAATCTTTTAAATACCGGAAACAGTCTCCAATACACTATCAACTCATTATCCATACAGTTTTTCTTCCAAAAAGAACCGATTATAATCAATTGAAAAACAACACCAGGAAATACAACGCCCAAAAAAGCAGAAGAGGCACTTCCAAAATCATTAGCGTATTTTATTTTTTCAATAACTGGAAAGACCTGTGAAATCATTGATAAATAAAAGTCAAAACCAATTGCTTGGCGAAATTTATCGTCAAATAAAAAACCGAACAACATACCCAAAACAGCGGGAAACCAAACATATGGGACATAAATTATTTTATTTAGTTTATTCATGTAAATATTTTGCGGCAGCAGAAACGTTAAGATTCACTATTAACAAAATAAACATGTTAATTTTTCCTGTTAAGTATATAAATAATTAGGCAGATGCATCCTATTAGTGCGAACAAAGCCGAGTCCGCATAGGCGCCAAATATTGGTCGAAAAATATTGAACATGGATAAGCCATCTTCAGATGACGGATAGAAGCTCACCCCGGCAGCAAACAAAAACATAGCGAAGCTGCTTCGTAAATACGTTTTTTGCAATTCAGTTTGTTTATTCCAAAAATTCTTAATATTCATATTTTGTGTGCCACCTGCAAACCAGCAATCCGAATAGCTTAAATTCTTGTCATCATTACAGTGTGTAAGACCCATATGATCTGTCAAGAATATTTAACAGTGACGTAAATCAAGGCAATTAGTATGACTGTCAATAATAGCCCGCCGATTATTCTTAAGGCACGTACCGAGCGACTACGCTCAGCGACCTTGTCGATGGCAGTATCGGCAATGGCTGCGACAAGAAATCCAATCAAGTCGTCAATCAATGTTTGTCACCTATCGCATGCCAAACGCACTTGGCATCGTCAAGAAGTGGAGCAGCAACAACGTCATGTTGGCCTCAGTGCTCCGCTATTGACCATCGGATGACCAAAGAACCGTAAGAGGCTGATCTTCCGTCGGCTCAGCGCTTGTCATCACAAGGGCATTACTTACCTGCCAAACCGTTATTGGTTTGCCAAAAATATCCCTGCTCACTCCATCACTATGAGGATAACGCTCCAGTCTGCGACTCAAGTAGTCGTCAAGTTTCCTGAAGGAAGAATCAGGAAACTCGACTTTCACATTAGCAAGCCGTCCTTTCGCGAATGTCAGGGTCACTGCTTTTGCCGGGACATTGTCATATGCAGATCTGACGACGAACCAGCAAAAGTAGTCATCTCTCGGCGCGATTTTCTCTTCCGGTCTGGGATCGTCATAGCACTTGAGCCTGTAACCCTTGCGGCGTAGTTCTTCGACGAGGTCGGCCTGAGCCTGTGCTTTGAAGCCGTCGGGAGGCCAATCGAAGTTCTTGCCGTACACGAGCCGTTCGAAGCGGTCTTCCATGTCATGACGCATTTCTTTAGGCATGCGGTCATACATCACAAAACCCGAGACGGTGATCAGAAAGGCAATCAATACGAGCTTGAAGATGCGCATGAGGCTTTTCTAATGGTTTGCGTTATTGGATTGAGGCCATGCAGTAGCCGGCCAAGAGGAGCAGAGCGGGCGGCTGCGCCAACCGGGGTGCGTCGAGCGCTTCGGGAGCCGTCGCTCGCGTGATAGCCAGCCGGGAGCCATGCCAAGCACGCGGCGCAGCCATAGCCGCAGCCATGCGTGTGATGGCACGAAAACATCGAACGTGATTGCCCCGTATTGCACCTGCATGACCTCTCGTTGCCGCTCGTACAGGCGGTCTATTTCTGACTAATTGTTCTTTTCCCCGATTATGTATGACTGCGCAGGCATGTCGGTTGGAATCCGGCAGACCCTGCCCTTGCGGGCAGGAGCCTATGTGCTTTAAATATCGTTGTTGGTAATTTTGGTGTTTTCTTGTTCTTCATTGCAGAACAGCGACTCTGTTTCGCCTTGAACTTGTCAATAGCATATAGGACATATCCCGTGGCTGTCTATCCCGCGAATCTGGATAGTCGGCTCCGTGCCTTCCCTCTCCAGAAACCACCATCGAGACCCACTGCTTGTCGCCTTCGGCGAGGAGGTCCGCCGCATTCGTCTTGAACACGGTATTTCACAAGAACAACTGGCCTTGATGACGGGTCTTGATCGCAGCTATATGGGCGGCGTGGAACGCGGGGACAGCAATGTCACATTGCTCAAGATGCATGCGGTCGCACAAGCGCTGGGCTTGTCTCTGGCTGAACTGATGCGCAAGGCGAAGCTCTGATCGGCTTGTCGGGACGAACGGCTGAATTCTGTGCTTTACCCGCCTTCGAACCGTACTCCCGAGTGCTCCCATGAGAGGACAGACTATCGAGAAGCGAGAGGAAGCCCCAGCACCAACACCCCACTGGTAATGAGCCTCATCAATCAACACGGCCTGTCGTACCAGACACCGCAAAGACGCGATATGTCGCTGACTTACGAAGTCGTATTTGTCGTGCCACGCGACAAGATGCGCGTGCGCTTGTAGGTTGGCGCTGAATGAAATGAAGCCCAACGATCCGACGCTTGCAATTCGAGCCGTACGTGGCAATTCATTTGTCATCTTGCAGGATGTTGGGCTTCCTTCGTCAGCCCAACCTACACTGCTTACGCACCCACCCCCTCAATACACCCGCTGCGCGGGCACTCGGGGCGAACGGCTGAATTCTGTGACCGTGTGCAATGAGGTGGATTCCCGTTTGCGAGCTTTCCGCTTATGCGGACATGCCTGCTTACCCCACTACGCGGGAATGACGAATGGTAGAGCCGTACTACTCAGAAACCGCCGGCTCCGGCGTCAGCCACAGGCACTTCGCCTTCTTCGCAATATCGAGCAAGACCTTTTCATGTTCAGCCAGCTCGGATTCGCTCGCCCGTAACACGCGCAGCCGCGGACGCTCTGCGGCGAGCGCTGTGCGCTCGCGCTGCTGATCGGCCGTCACGGGTTCTTCGAGCCCGATGGTCAGGGTCTCCTGGCCACGCGTCATCGCCAGGTAAACCTCGGCCAGCAATTCCGCATCGAGCAGCGCGCCGTGCAGCGTGCGATGCGAATTGTTGATGGCGTAGCGCTCGCACAAGGCATTCAGCGAAGCTTTTTTGCCGGGGAACATGGCCTTGGCAACACGTACCGTATCGATCACGCTCGGGCACAGTACGTTCAGGCGTGTCAGGCCGAGGCGCTCCAGCTCCATGTTCAGGAAACCGACGTCGAAGTTGGCGTTGTGAATGACCAGTTCCGCGCCGCTGACGTAATCGATGAATTCCGCAGCGATCTTCGAAAACAGGGGCTTGTCGGAGAGGAACTCGTTCGACAGGCCATGGATGCGTTCCGAATCACCCACCTCACGCTCGGGGTTGAGATAGACGTGGAAATTACGGCCTGAGAGTTTGCGGTTGGCGAGCTCGACGCAACCGATTTCGACAACACGGTCGCCGGTACGCCAATCCAGCCCCGTCGTCTCCGTGTCGAGCATGACCTGCCGCATCAGGCCTTGCCCTTCGCTGCTTTCTGCGCCACCACGTCGAGTGCCTTGTAGATCGCCACGAACTCATCCGGGTTCAATGCGGCAGAGCCGATCAGGCCGCCATCCACATCCGGCATGTCGAACACGCTTTGCGCGTTGCTTGCCTTGAGACTGCCGCCATAGAGAATCGGCAGGCGCGCTGCAAAGTCGGCATCGCGCTGTGCCACGCGGCTGCGCAGGAACGAATGCTCGGCCTGCACGATCTCCGGCGTCGCCGCGATGCCGGTGCCGATCGCCCAGCGCGGCTCGTAAGCCACGATGATGTTGTCATGCGCGGTGCGGATATAGCCGAATGCCGCATCCAGTTGGCGTCCGAGCACCTCGTGCGTGCGACCTGAATCGCGCTCTTCAGCGGTTTCGCCGACACAAATGATCGGTACCAGTCCCGAGTCGATGGCTGCCAGCGCCTTGCGGCCCATCAGGCCATCGGTCTCGCCCTGATACGAGCGGCGCTCGGAGTGACCAATGATGACGAAGCCGCAGCCCAGCTCCTTGAGCATCTTCGGCGAAGTCTCGCCGGTATAGGCACCCTTCAGATGATCCGACGCGTTCTGGGCGCCCAGCATGATGCCCGTACCCGCCACCAGCCCTTCCATTTGCGCTACGTAGGGTAAGGCAGGACACAGCACCATCTGCACTGCGTCGGACAGCTTGGGCAAGCGCTGCCGCAGCCCCTCGACCAAAGCCGTGTTGGCTGCGAGACTGCCATGCATCTTCCAGTTGCCTACGAGCCAATGTGCTCTTTTCATATTCATTCCTGCGGGTTTTCAGAATTCGTTGGGCGGAGTTTACAGGCTCCGTCCGGAAATTGCCGTGACTGGCTACCGGTCGCGCCACTCGCGCAAGCACGCCAGCGCCTGTTCGATACGATCCACGGCGTGAACCGTGATGCCGGGAATGGGCTGCTTGGGTGCATTCGCCGTGGGGATGAGCGCTAGATCGAAGCCCAGCTTGGCCGCTTCGCGCAACCGTTCCTGGCCGCGCGGCGCAGGGCGGATCTCGCCCGCCAGACCAACCTCACCGAATATCACCAGCTTCTTCGGCAGCGCCCGACTCGTCAGCGAAGAAACGATCGCCAGACATACCGCCAGATCGGCTGCCGGCTCGGAGATTTTCACGCCGCCGACAGCGTTGATGAAAACATCCTGGTCAGAGCAGACGATGCCCGCATGACGATGCAATACCGCCAGCAAGAGTGCCAGGCGATTCTGTTCAAGCCCGACTGACAAGCGTCGCGGACTCGGGCTATGCGCACTGTCGACCAATGCCTGTATCTCGACCAGCAAGGGCCGCGTGCCCTCCTGCGTGACCATGACGCAACTGCCCGGAACAGGCTGCGGATGCTGCGAGAGAAACAGCGCCGAAGGATTGCTGACACCGCGCAGCCCTTTCTCCGTCATGGCGAAAACGCCCAGCTCGTTGACGGCACCAAAGCGGTTCTTGATCGCCCGCACCAGGCGAAAACTCGAATGCGTATCTCCCTCGAAATACAGCACGGTATCGACGATATGTTCCAGCACGCGCGGCCCGGCCAGCGCACCGTCCTTGGTGACATGGCCAACGAGAATGATGCTGGTACCTAGCGACTTGGCATGTCGCGTCAGTTGCGCAGCGCATTCGCGCACCTGCGCAACGGAGCCGGGCGCCGATTGCAACACCTCCGAATACATGGTCTGGATGGAGTCGATCACCGCGACAGCGGGCTTCTCTTCACGCAAGGCCGCCAGGATTTTTTCCAGCGAGATCTCGGGCAGCAGCGGCAGTTGATCGCAATCGAGCTGCAGGCGGCGCGCGCGCATCGCCACCTGCTCCGCCGATTCCTCGCCGGTGACGTAGAGCACCGATTGCCTGGGCACGATGCTGGCCAGCGCCTGCAGGAGCAGCGTCGATTTGCCGATGCCCGGATCACCACCGATCAGCACCACCATGCCCGGCACGAGGCCGCCACCGAGCACGCGATCGAGCTCGTCAACGCCAGTCGGCTGCCGCGGCGACTCGCGTGGATCGATTTCGCCGAGCTTTTGCAATTTGCCGGTGCTTGCCACCAGGGAGGCGAAACGGCCTGTCGCGGCCGTCTCGGCAACGGCTTCGACCAGCGTGTTCCATGCAGCACAGCCGGGGCATTGCCCTTGCCACTTGGGGCTTTGCGCGCCGCACTCGGTGCAGGAATAAATCGATTTCTGTTTTGCCACGGATTTGGCCACTGATTCAGTCGTGAGCGAAGCTTACTGGCACGCGCGTGGTCAGCGCACAGAAGAGTTCATAGCTGATCGTGCCTGCTGCCGTGGCAACCTCGTCGGCCGGCAGGCCCTTGCCCCACAGCGTCACGGCCGATCCGATGGCAGCGCCCGGAATGCCCGTCAGATCGCACGCCAGCATGTCCATCGAAACCCGCCCCAGGGTCCGCGTCCGTATGCCGTCGACAAGGATCGGCGTGCCGGTCGTGGCATGACGCGGATAGCCGTCGGCATAGCCACAAGCCACTACGCCGATGCGCATCGCCCTTTCCGCCACGAAGGTGCCGCCATAGCCGACGCGCTCGCCGGCGTGCAATTCCTGCACGGCAATCAAGGCACTTTCCAATGTCATGACGGGCTTGAGCCCGATGTCTGCGGCAGACTGCAGTGCAGGCATCGGCGAACCGCCGTACAACATGATGCCCGGGCGCACCCAGGCACCGTGTGTCTGCGGAAAACGCAGCAACGCAGCCGAGTTGCTGGCGCTGATCTGCAGGCCGGTATCCTGCGTCGCGGCCATGAAGTGAGCCCATGGCGCGTCAACGCCTTCGCCGTCGGCTGTCGCGAAATGCGTCATGCCGATAATGGCGGCAACATTGGTGCTGGCACGCAGGCGCGCCAGCACTTCGGGCACCTCCTCGACGCTGAAACCAAGCCGATTCATGCCGGTATTGATCTTCAGGAACACCTCAAGGGGTCGCATCAGCCGGGCTGCCTCAAGCGCCTGCAGCTGTGGCAGGGAATGCACTACGACGGATACCCGCAGGCTGGCCGCCTCATGCCAGTCGGCTGCGTCGAAGCAGCCTTCCAGCAACAGGATGGGCTGCACGTATTCCGCCTCGCGCAGGTAATTTGCCTCGGCCAGATCGAGCAGTGCAAAACCGTCCGCCACGTCGCGCACGGCCTGTGCACACTGCGCCAGACCATGGCCATAGGCGTTGGCCTTGACGACACAAAAAGCGCGCGCCTGCGGCGCGGTGCGCTTGCTCAGGAGGTAATTGTCGCGAAAAGCGCGCGTATCGATACGGGCCCGGATGGGACGCGCCGGCTGCACAGAAAGAACCATGAATCCTCTACGTGTAAGGCCGGATCAAGGTTGCGGGTTGTTGGCGGCCATCAGGCTTGCCGACGACGGATCGGCGGCCAACTCGTTCGTCTTCGCGAAATCACTCAGATGTTGCACGACGAATTCAGCAAAGGTCGAATGCAGGCGCGCGCGGAAACGATCCTTCGGCACAAGTACATTGAGCGAAGAATACAGACGCGGTTCCAGCGATATTGCGATCAGCGTGCCATCGCGCAAGTCGCGATTGAGGGAGGCGCGCGAAATGATGGCGAAGCCCATGCCTTCGCGAACGAGCTGCTTGATGACCGCCAGGCTGCCGAGCTCCGCAGTGCGCTCCAGCGTATCCGGCGGCACACCACCGGCACGGAAGAACTCCTCGGCCAGACCACGAATGGCTGCGCCAGGATCGCGATCCACGAATGGCACGGCTTGCAGTTGTCCGGCGCTCAGGGACTTTGCGCCGCTCAAGGGATGTCCTGGCGGCACGACGACCATCAACTCATCGCGATATGCCAGCGTGCACTCCAGATCGGCGTCCGTCGTGTCGCGCTCGACCAGGCCGACATCGATATCGTGCGCCGCCACGCGGTTCTGGATGCTTTCGGAGTTGCCGACGAAGACCCGTGGCACGACGCGTGGATATTTGTGTTTGAAGCTCGACAGAACCTGGGGTAACCAGTACGCCGCAATGGTCGGACTGGCGCCGATAGCCAGCACGCCGGTGAGCTCGTCGGTGAGCTCGTTGATGCGCACTTCCATCTCGTCGGAAAGCCCGAGAATGCGATCGGCATAAGCGAAAACGATTTCACCCGCCGGTGTCAGTGACACTTTGCCATGGCCACGATCGAGCAAGCGCGTGTTGAATTGCTCCTCGAGTTGCTTGACCTGGAAAGTCACCGCCGGCTGCGTCATGAAGAGTGTTTCCGCCGCGCGCGTAAATGAGCCGTGACGTGCAACGGCGTGGAAAACCTGCAATCTACGATCCGCCATGATGCTGCCCCGCAACATAAATAACACTTATCGCGAATTGCATCACAAACGCCCGCGTATGAAAAGCCCTTTGTCGTTCGAGCGAGACGGCATCAGCGTTTATGGCCTGCGCAGGGCACGCCGCAAACCGTGTGTGGTATAAACGGCGCTTGCTGTAGCCACCACCGCCCCAAGAAAACGCGCCTTGTGATCGAGGCAGGAAAAGCGTTTCAGGCCTTGCAAACTCGCGCCTTCGCGACAGCTCAGCAATAGACTCATGTAGTCGATCAGACAGACAAAAGGTTCCGGATGGGTGCAGGGTTCTATATCGTAATGGCGGCGCAGTTTTTCTCAGCGCTGGCAGACAATGCCTTGCTCATCTGCGCCATTTCGATACTTGCGGACTTGCAGGCGCCGCCGGAATACGCGCCGCTCCTGAAGACTTCGTTCACCCTGTCGTACGTGTTGCTCGCCGCATTCGTCGGCGCATTCGCTGACTCCATGCCGAAGTGGCGTGTGATGTACATCAGCAACGCGATCAAGATTGTTGGCTGCGCGATGATGTTGTTCGGCGCTCATCCGCTCTACGCCTACGCGGTGGTCGGCCTTGGCGCGGCAGCTTACTCACCGGCGAAATACGGCATCCTCACCGAGATGTTGCCACCAGCAAAACTGGTTGCTGCCAATGGCTGGATCGAGGGGCTCACCGTTGGTGCGATCATTCTCGGATCATTGCTTGGCGGATTGCTGATCATGCCAGCCTTCGGCGACTGGGCCATGGCCCTGCATCTGCCGCTGGTCACAGAAGCAAGCCAGATCACTTTGCTGATGGTCGGCGTTCTGTATGTCGCGGCTGCAATACTCAATCGCTACGTGCCTGACACCGGCGTGGTGCACACCACGTTGAAGCACGATCCGCTCTATCTGCTGCGCGAATTCATTCACTGCAGCCGCTTGCTGTGGCGCGACAAGCTGGGCCAGATCTCGCTGGCAGTCACTACGCTTTTCTGGGGAGCGGGCGCTACGCTGCAGTTCATCGTGATCGACTGGGCCGGAGAGATGCTCGATCTGAATCTCTCCGAATCAACGCAGCTTCAAGGTGTCGTCGCTGTCGGGGTTGCAATCGGCGCCATCATGGCGGCACGCATGCTGACGCTTCGCCACTCGATGAAAGTCATTTCCATTGGTATCTCCATGGGGCTGGTCGTACCCTTGATGGTGATCCTGCCCTACATGCCCGAAGTGAATCTGCAGATGCCTGCGTTCAACCTGTTCGGCGCTCATCTGCAATATGACATTCACCTGCGCACCATATCCGTCATGTTCATGATGGTGCTTCTCGGCGCACTTTCAGGTTTCTTCGTCGTCCCCATGAATGCACTGCTGCAGCATCGCGGTCACGTGCTGATGGGCGCAGGTCATTCGATCGCGGTGCAGAACTTCAATGAGAATCTGAGCATTCTCATCATGACCTTCCTCTACTTCGTACTCGGCTGGCTGGACGTTTCGGTGAATGTCACCATCGTCGCCTTTGGTCTCTTCGTCGCCGGCATCATGTATCTGATCAAGTTGCGTCACCTGCGCAACCAGGCCGAGCACGATGATCTGGCGCTGCTCGAAGAGCATCCGCACTAAGAAACCGCAACAAAATGGGCTGCGCATGCGGCTGGCGTTGTTGGCTCGCTCGCCGTGCCCAAGCACTGCTCTGCGCGAGCCGCCTAGCCAGCCACGTGCTCGCTCCATTTTGTTACGGTTTCTAACTACACAACCGCCTGAGCGGTTCAGGCGTTGCCTGGACCTGCGCGGCTGCTACCCGGCCAGCGCAATCTGATCCATGGCAAAACACAGGTCTTCCCAGGCCTTGGCCTTGTCTGGCAGGGTGCGCAGCAGGTAGGCAGGGTGGTAGGTGACCACCACAGGAATATCGCCAATGGCATAGCGGTGAACCTTGCGCCGCGCCGAGGCAATACTGAGCTCCCGGCCAAGCAGGATTTGTGCAGCGGGCCGGCCCAATGCGATCAGCAGCTTCGGTTGCACCAGTTCGATTTGCCGCTCCAGGTAAGGCCGGCACGTCGCGATTTCGATGGCTTCTGGCGTGCGGTTACCCGGCGGGCGACACTTCACTGCATTGGTGATGTAGACATTTTCGCCGCGTTTGAGAGAAGCCGCTTCCAGCATCGCATCGAGCAGCTTGCCCGCCTGTCCCACAAAGGGCTCGCCGCGCTCATCCTCTTCTGCGCCAGGCCCTTCGCCGACGAACATCCAGTCTGCCTGCCGATCACCAACGCCAAGCACTGCCTGTTTGCGTTTTTCGCACAAACCACAAGCGCGGCACGCCGACACGGTGCTGGCCAGGCCGTCCCAATCCAGCCCGGCAATGCCCGAACGCTGCTGCGTCGCTGCGACAGGCGACGATTCAACAGGCGCAGATGTGGCTTGAGCTGCAGATATGGCTCGGTCAACGGGAGACGCCGCAACGGGCTCAATGGCCGCCTCGGCATCTTGCGTGGCGTGCGGCGCCGACACGGGTGGCTGGCGCAAACGCCACACCGGTTTGAGGCCCATCTCGGCCAATATGCGCGACTTGTCCAGCGACTTGTCCATATTCACAGACTCACTCTCACAGCATCATCCTCACAACATCCGCCTCATGACGATTGCATCTTCCCGCCCTTGCTCGGCAGGATAGTATGCCTTGCGACGCCCTATGCGCGCGAAGCCCCATTTGTCGTAAAGACGCAGCCCCGCTTCATTGGAACTGCGCACCTCCAGAAACATCTGCGTAGCACCGAAACCGGCCGCTTTCAGGCAGAGATGATCCAGCAGCAGCGACCCCAGGCCACGCCCCTGCAATGATGACTTGATGCTGATGTTGAGCAGGTGCGCCTCGTCCATCACCAGCATCAGTACTGCATAGCCCGCCACCTCGCCATCGAGCTGCATGATCCAGCTGCTATAGCCGGCGGATAGCGAATCGGCAAAATTCGTACGGCTCCACGGGAAGGGGTAAATCTGCTGCTCGGTCTCGCTTACCCAGTCCAGATCTTCGACCAGCATCGGGCGAAATTCGAGACTCACGCGCGGCCACCTTGTGCCAGTCGTTCAGCCGTGGTCAGCGCAACACGATTGCGCACGTAATCCGGCGCAGCCAGCGCTGCGTCTTGCCAGGCCGCAGGTCGCTGCGCAGCCAGGCGCGCGACACTGGCTGCATGGGGCACGGCTGTGGCGTCAAGCACGGTGACACTGCCTCCAAGCCGTGCGGCGAGTTGCGCAGCATATGCGGCGAACGCTGTACCCACGCCCTGCCACCCGCCTTGTTCGGGCAAAGGTACGGCATCCGGCGCAACGCAGGCCGCATTGGCAAGCGGGCGAAATCCCGCGTCCTCGCGTTGAAACAACGCTACATAGACTTCGCTCATGCGGGCGTCCATCGCGCAATACAGTCTGTCCACCTGCGATGCATACGGCAGCGCCAGGGCCTCGAGCGAACTGATTGCTGCTACCGGCAGATCGGCACCGAGTGCCAGACCCTGCGCCACGCCACAGGCCAGGCGCACGCCCGTAAACGCACCGGGGCCACGGCCGAAGGCAATGACATCCAGCGCTCCGACTGTCAGCGATGCTTCCGCGAGCAGCTCCTTGATGGCCGGCAGCAGCGAACCCGAATGGGTGTTGCCGCCCACAGGCAGGAGACGGGTCAATATCTCCGCATCGCGCAACAAGGCAATCGAGCCGTGCTCGCAGGAAGTCTCGATCGACAGGATGGTAGTCATGCCCGCATTGTAACGTGCGCTGCAGCGTGCCCCGGACGCGCCGTGGAGTTGCCTGGATGCGACACGCAGACCGATTTCGTCTAGTATCGGATGCAGCTTCAAGCCGCCCGCTGCATTCATGAAGATTCCGATCCCGAGTATCAGCCCCTGGCGCCCCACGCCCTTTCTGCAAGCCTCACTCGCCGTACATGGCGGCGCCGTTGCTGTTGCAGCGGCCGCACCGAGCCTGTGGCCGTGGGCTCTGGGCAGCGTGGTGCTGGATCACGCATTTGTCGCGGCGGTCGGGCTGTGGCCACGCTCGAAGGCGCTTGGCGCCAATATGACCCGCCTCGATGATGCTGCGGCTAGGCGTGGCGAGATCTGGATCACTATCGATGACGGACCCGATCCCGCAGTAACACCGCAGGTACTGAAAATTCTCGAAGCGCATGGAGCACAAGCGAGCTTTTTCTGCATCGGTCAGCGCGTCACGCAATACGCCAGCCTGGCGCGCGAAATCGTTGCCGCAGGCCATGCCATCGAAAATCATTCCGAACGGCATGTGCATTACTTTTCGGTGATGGGGCCCAGTTCCATGCGCGATGAAGTTGCTCGCGCGCAGGAAAGCATTGAAAACGTGACCGGAAAACGGCCACGCTACTTCCGCGCGCCGGCAGGCCTGCGCAATCCTTTTCTCGATTACGTGCTGCACAAGCAGGGACTCAGGCTGGCGAGCTGGACGCGGCGCGGTTTCGATACGCGCGAGTCAGATGCGAAAGTCATACTGCGGCGCCTGACGAAGAACCTCGCGGGTGGCGATATCTTGCTGCTGCATGACGGTCACGCTGCGCGTACGGCTAACCAGGCCGTCATCCTGGATGTGTTGCCACGGCTGCTCGACGAGATCGCAGCTCATAAGCTGAACGCAATAACTTCGTAGGTTGGGGTGAGCGCCAGCGATGCCCAACATCGGTCAACGAGGCAGGCACGCAACCCGATCAAAGTGAAACGTTGGGCATCGCTGACGCTCACCCCAACCTACACAATATTCAGGCTCTGGAATTTTCCACCAAGCAAATCCTGCGACGGCAATTGCCACCAACGTTCCAGTACAGTGGCATATAGCTGACGAAAATCGATTTGCCAGGGCAGGTTGTCGGTTTCGTCGAGCCGGGCCAGCGACGGCGTCTGCCCGTACAGACCACCGCGCACCTTGCCCCCAAGGACGAAGTGCGGTGCTACGGTGCCATGATCCGTGCCGCCGCTCTGGTTTTCGCGCGGACGTCGACCAAATTCGGAGTAGCTCAGGATCAGCGAATCGTCCCACCGGCCAAGTTCGACAAGCGCCGACTTGAGGCTGGACAAGCCTTCGGATAATTGCGTGAGTAAAGCGGTATGCCGGCCCGCCTGGTTCTGATGCGTGTCGAAACTGCCAATGGTGAGCCGCACCACGGCAACGCCGTTGGAGCGCGCCAAAGTCTCGCAAGCAGTACGGCAGGTTCGGCCGAACTCATGGTTGGGAAACTCCGTCTTGAGCGCTACTGCACCGCCGAGCGATTGCGCAGCGTGACTGACATCTGCCTCGACTCTCAACACATGCGCCAGGGCGCCGCCGCCCGGTCGATTGGCCAAGGTCGCCAGTCGCGCCTGCCGTTCAAAATCGCCGCTGGCGCCAAGTGTCACAGCACGGGCCCCACCAGCCAGCGGCCCCAGATCGCTGGAGCCGGCCACCAGCGCATCAGCCGTGAAGGACTGCGGCACGGGGCTCGCGAGCAATGCCCGGGATATCCATCCAGCATCGACATACTGATTGCTGCGCGATGCGGTGTCCCATATTTCGATGGAGCGGAAGTGGGAGAGGTTCGGCTGCGGATAGCCCAGGCCCTGCACCACCGCCAGATTGCCGCTCTCCCAGAACGGCATCAGCGGCAACATGGCCTTGTTCAGCCCGACGCGGTCATCGAGCTTGAACAGGCCATCGGCCCTGATGCCCAGCTGCGGGCGCAATGCGTAGTAATTGTCGTCGGCATACGGAATCACGGTATTCAAACCATCATTGCCGCCTTTGAGCTCAACGAGGATCAGCAGACGCCGAAAACGATCGCTGTCACGGGTCGGCCCCATGCCCATGGCAACCGTCGGCGAAACTGCCAGCACACCGCTTGCCCCCAGCAAGCCCAGAAAGTCACGACGTTTCATGTTGCCCCTCCTCTTTTCCTGTCCGCACGAATGCAGCCTATCCATTGATTTCTGGCTGTATCACTTCACTTCGTATGCAGCATCCAGCAATACCGTGCGAAGACTTGGCTGCGTGCCCATCGCCACGGGCACAACCGGTGCAGTCGCCAGCAAGGCGCTTTGCATGTCGAGGCCGCTGCGCGCCAGCGATTCGCTCCAGGATTTCGGTTCCAGCCTGATATCGCGCAGCGCCACAACTGCGCGCTGCCGCAAGGCCTCTGTCCTTTCGATGACGAACGCGCTGCGCTGCGAGGCCGCTTCAGCAGCAGGCGCACTGGGCGGCCCGGGCGGTCTGTCGATCGCGCGCGGCGCTTGTCGCGGCGCCGCAGAGCCAAATTCTTCGGCCCGCGCCAGACGATCGAGGAACTGCTTGCGCTCCAGCAGGGTTGATGCATTTATCCAGACGTCATTGCCCGGCCAGCCCTTGACATTGGGTGGCGCGAACAAGTCCTGCCCGAGCACCCGCAGGGTGCGAATAAAGGGAGAGGGATCCGGTACGGTGATCTGCAGCGCCCTCAGGCTGCCTACAACCAGTTCGACGGGCGATTTAACCAGCGCAGCGCGATTGTCCGCATCCCAGAAGGCTTTGCTCAGGAACAGCGCCTGCAATGCCGGCTTCATTTCGTAGTGTTCGTCGCGCAATATCTTCGCGATACGTTCCACCTCGCCGCGATCGATCTGCGGCGAAACAAACTCGCGCCATAGCTTTGCAACGAGGAACTCGGATGTTTCCCTGCGCGCCAGCAGCAGATCCAGTACATCGTCACCATCGAAACGCCCTGTCTTGCCAAAGATGGTCTTTTCGCCATCGTCATGCAGGGCTCGGCGATAGACGAATCGCCCATCACGTCGCTCCACACTCCAGCCGGTGAAAGCGCGCGCCGCTTCCTTGATGTCCTGCTCGCTGTAGTGCCCTTCCCCCAGCGTGAAGAGTTCCATCACTTCGCGCGCGAAATTTTCGTTGGGCCGTTCCTTGCGATTGCTTGCCGCGTCAAGGTAAATCACCATCGCCGGATCTTTCGATGCAGCGTGCAGCAGCTTTGCGAAGTTGCCCAGGGCGTTCTCGCGGAACAGCTGGTTCTGATCGCGCATCAAGCTGACCAGCCGCACTTTCTGCTCGCTCGACACGAAATGGTTATGCCAGAACAAGGTCATGCGCTCGGTCAGCGGCGAAGGCGTCTGCAGCATTTCACTCAACCACCAGGCGCGCAGGTCATAGGTCCTGAAGCGCTGGTCGGCAACGAAATCTCGTCTCTGCGCTTCGCTCAACCTCACCTGCTGGCTACCGGCTTCGTCAATGACCGATTCGGGATAGGGCGTCACGGCCCGCGTGCCGACGCCTGCCAGTATCCGATCGACGGCGGCTTCCCTCGGCAATGCTGCGTACAGGCCGATCTCGTCAGGATTTGGTGTAAAGCCCGTCCGGCCCAGCAAATGAAATGCGTCGGCGGTTCCCATTCCTGTGGCCGATGCCAGGAGAGGCACGAGCAGCAGCAAAGGCAGCAGCCGACTCACTCGCGAATATGCTCTATGCAAAAATATTGTTGTCATACGATCCTCCCCCGGGCACACACCGATCATTGATTGCGGTAAGCGTTTCTTCCTGCTTCGTGAATCTGACGACGAAACTCCCTGCGCTCCTCTGGCGAGAGCCTGCGCAAGCCTTCCCCTTCCCCGGGCGGAGGACGCGCATATTCCCGGCGCTCGGGCGGCATGCGGCGGGCATCTTCATCACGGTCCGGCTGAGGCCGCGGCGGCTGCGCACGCTGCACCTCTTCACGCAATGCACGCAGACGTTCACGCCGCTCCGCAAAGCGGTCCTCCCTGTGACCGGGGTCGCTGCGCTCCACATCCTGGCGCACTGACCCGCGCTCGCCGGACTGCCGCCAGCGCTGATCCCGAGCCTGAGCCTGCGGGCTGGCCGCGAAAGCCCCTGCAACAATCAACACCATCAGAAAAAGATGCTTCATTTACCGATCTATCCCGCTCGATGTGCAACTGCCTGACAAACATGGAGTCTATCAATGCACTTTGTACAACTACATCTTCGGCCATGCAGGGCATATCTGTGCAGGAGTTTGTAGTCGCTTGTAAGCAAATGTAAGGAAGCTGGCAGCTGGCAACAGTTGCTCACACTTGAGCATGCCAAACTGTGGCGTCAGGCTGACATTGGCCTCTGTTGCGCTTAGGATGCATCCATGGACAAAGAACGTTTCCGCATTCTGGTTGTAGATGACGACGCGCGCTTGCGCGGGCTGCTTGATCGTTATCTTGCCGAGCAGGGCTTCGCCGTCAAGGCCGTCGCCGATGCGCCGCAAATGGATCGGGCCATGGCGCGCGAACACCATGATCTGCTGGTTCTCGATCTGATGTTGCCCGGCGAGGATGGTTTGTCGATCTGTCGTCGCCTGCGTGCCAGCGACAATGCATTGCCGATCATCATGCTCACCGCACGTGGCGATGAAGTTGACCGCATCGTGGGGCTGGAGGTGGGCGCCGATGACTACCTGCCAAAACCCTTCAATCCACGCGAACTGGTTGCACGCATTCACGCCGTGCTGCGCCGGCGTCCGAAAAATCTGCCCGGCGCGCCGAGCGAAGAGGAAGCGGTTGTCGAGTTCGGCCATGTCAGCGTCGATCTGTCAGCCCGCCGACTGACGCGAAACGGCGAAGATGTGCCGCTTACGACAGGAGAGTTTGCGTTGCTCAAGGTGCTCTTGCAGCACCCGCGACAGCCCCTCTCGCGCGACAAGCTGATGGAGCTTGCGCGTGGCCGCGAATACGATGTTTTCGATCGTTCCATCGACGTACAGATCTCACGCCTGCGCAAACTTATCGAGGAAGAAGCGGCCCGCCCGCGTTATCTGCAGACTGTGTGGGGCTTCGGTTACGTCTTCGTGCCGGATGGTGTCAAGCATGCCGAGGGCGCGCAGTAGGTGTCAGCCCCCTTGACTGAGATAGCAGGATGAGTGGCATGCGTTTTCCGTGGCCACGCACTTTGCTATGGCGCACCTTCCTGCTGATTGTGTTGTTGATGGGGCTGTCGCTGTTCGCGTGGTTCCAGATCTACAGCCAGTTCGCCATCAAGCCGCGCACACGTCAAACGGCGCAGATGCTGGTCAGCGTGGTCAATCTGACGCGTGCAGCCCTCCTCGCTTCCGACACGACGCAGCAGGCCGCCCTGCTGCGTGATCTCACGAGCATCGAGGGCATTCGCATTTATCCGGCAGAGGCCAGCGATCTGGTGACGCCAGCGGAAGACTCGGAGCTCATCCGCAACCTTGGTCGTGAGCTGCGTCAGCGCCTGGGTCCGATGACGCGACTCGCTTCTGCCGTCGAGGGGCAACCCGGCTTCTACATCAGCTTCATCCTTGATCCTGATGCACCGGAAGATCAGTACTGGCTGATGATTCCGGCAGAGCGCATTTCGCGTGGTGGTGTGGCAGGCTGGATCGGCTGGGGCATTGCCACTGGCTTGCTGTCATTGATCGGCGCCTATCTGCTCGTGTTCGGCATTACGCGCCCATTGAAGGCGCTTGAGCATGCCGCACGTACTGTCGGTCGCGGCGAGCTACCGCCACCGCTTGCAGAGAAGGGGCCGGAAGAAATCGTCGCAGTGGCCAACGCTTTCAACCAGATGTCGCGTGATCTCACGCAACTTGAATCCGACCGGGCACTGATCCTGGCAGGTGTTTCGCATGACCTGCGTACCCCTTTGTCACGCCTGCGGCTGGGCATCGAGCTGTCCGGCGCTACCTCGGAAGACGTGAGCGCGATGAGTGCCGACATCGACGAAATGGATCGCATCATCGGTCAGTTTCTCGACTTCGCGCGTAATGCCCAGACCGAAGTAGCTGAGGCCTGCGATCTGTGTGCGTTGTTGCGCGACATAACCGATGCCTACAGGCGACGCGGCATGCAACTCACGCTGGAGTGCCGCGACATGCCGCCGCAAATGCTCAGAACCCAATCCATGCGACGTGCGGTCACCAACCTGATCGACAATGCATGGCGCTATGCAGGAGGCGACACACCCGTTGATGTGCTGCTGACGTGGCGTGAGCAGGCCGTCTGGATCGAAGTGGCTGATCGCGGCCCCGGCATTCCACCCGAAGAGGTTGAACGGCTGAAACGCCCCTTTACACGCCTGGAAGAAGCCCGCAGCAATGCGCGCGGTTCGGGGCTGGGGCTGGCCATCGTTGAACGTATCGTACGACTCCACGATGGAAAACTGGACCTGTTGCCTCGTCCGGGCGGCGGGCTGCTGGCAAGAATCTCGCTCCCGTTTTCCGCATGAATAACGCCTGCAGCTAACGGCACCTGCCCGTAACCTGGTCTCGACTATAATCCCCCACCATGAAATTCCTATTCGATCTGTTACCCGTCATTTTCTTTTACGGTACCTTCAAGTATTCGAGCGCCCATCGGGATTGGGCGGCACAGCTCGCGACCGACTGGCTGGGCTTCATGGTGTCCGGTGGCATCGTCGGCCCGCAAGAGGCTCCGACCATACTGGCAACGGTTGTAGTGGTGGTCGCCATCGCCCTCCAGGTCTTGTGGATGAAATGGCGCAGGAAACCCGTTCCCAAACTCCTGCTGGCCGGCCTGGCGCTCGCAGTCGTTTTCGGAGGCATGACGATCTGGTTCCACAGTCCCACCTTCATCCAGTGGAAGTTCAGCATTTTCTACTGGTTGCTGAGCGGCACGCTGCTGCTGGGGCAACTCGTCTGGAAGCGCAACCTGCTGCAAGGCATGCTTGGCGCGGAACTGGAACTTCCTGCAAGCATATGGAGTCGTCTCAACCTGGCGTGGATCGTTTTCTTCTTCGCCATGGGCCTGCTGAATATTTACGTTGCCCACAACTACTCCGAAGAAGCCTGGTTCAATTTCAAGATGTTCATCAGCACTGCGTTGATGTGCCTCTTCATGCTCATTCAGGGGGTCTTCATCTGGCGTCATTTACCGCATGAAGGCAGTCAAGGCTCATGAACGACAATACCGGCACGGCCGCCGACCGCATACGCCAGCATCTGGCCGCGTTGACACCCACGCTCGTCGAGCTTGTCGATGACAGCCAACGCCATGCTGGCCATGCCGGAGCAGCCTCTGGTGGCGGACACTACAATCTGCGCATTGCGTCAGCGCAGTTCGACGGCTTGACAGCTCTTGCCCGCCACCGTCTGGTGTACGCCACCTTGTCACCGCTCATGCAGCGTGAAATTCACGCCCTGAGTATCATTGCGCTCACGCCCGACGAAGCGTCGACGCAGCTACCGACCGCCTGACATTCTCTTACCGGGCATTGCCCCAATACTCCTCACCCACAAGGAAAGTCGATGAATCTAAAACTCTCACTCCTGGCGGCGACGCTTGTTGCTACGGCTTCAGTTTCAGTGCCCGCACAGACCACCAAGAAAGCAGCCGCTCCGGCGGTCGTTTCGACCAAGACCACCCTGGTCACCGTCAATGGCAGCCCGGTCAGCACGGGCATGGCTGATCTGCTGATCGAAGAGCAGGTCGCGCAGGGCCAGAAGAACACTCCCGAATTGCGCAGCGCTGTGCGCGAAGAACTGATCAAGCGCGAGTTGCTTGCCCAGGAAGCCCGCAAGCGGGGCCTGGACAAAAGCGATCAGGTTATCTCGCGCGTGGATCTTGCGCGCCAAAGCATCCTGCTGGGTCTGTATCTGGACGACTACGTGAAGGCGCACCCGATATCGGAAGCAGAGGTTCGCGCTGAATACGATCGTCAGATCACTCTCCTTGGCGACAAGGACTATAAGGTTCGCCACATCCTGGTGGACAAGGAAGAAGATGCTCTGGCCATCATCAAGAAGCTGGACAACGGCGGCAAGTTTGAAGAGCTCGCCAAGGGATCCAAAGACGAAGGCACCAAGGATTCCGGTGGTGACCTGGGTTGGGGCCGGGGGCCGGACTACACGGCAAACTTCGGCGACTCCGTGACGCGTCTCGAAAAGGGCCAGTACACCAAGCAACCCGTGAAGAGCAGCTTTGGCTATCACGTCATTCTGCTCGAGGACACGCGTAAGCCTCTGGCACCCGACTATGCAACCGTCAGCGACAAGGTCAAGCAGGCGCTGATCCAGCAATCTGTGCAAAAACACGTGGCCGAGCTGATGGGCAAGGCAAAAATCCAGTAACACATCCCGAATGCCGGGCTCGCACCCAGCGGGCCCGCGTATGCCGATCTGCCTTGGCGCAAGCATGTCGCGTGCTTTTCGCACGAGCCATGCCTCACCGCTATAATCCCGTTTTTTTCTGGAGAATCACATGGGCTTTCTGTCCGGCAAGCGAATCTTGATTTGCGGCCTCCTCAGTAACCGCTCGATTGCTTACGGCATCGCCAAAGCCATGCACAGAGAAGGCGCAGAACTGGCTTTCACCTATCAGAATGAACGCTTTGAAGACCGCGTTACGAAGATGGCTGCCGAATTCGGCAGCACCCGCGTGTATGTGTGCGACGTACAGGAAGATGCGCAGATCAGCGGCTTGTTCGAAGCACTGGCCAAAGACTGGGATGGCCTGGACAGTCTGGTCCACTCTCTTGCTTTTGCACCTGGCGAGGCCCTCAATGGCGACTTCCTGGAAGGTTTGAGTCGCGACGCGTTCCGCATTGCCCACGACGTCAGCAGCTATAGCTTCGCCGCACTGGCCAAGGCTGCGCGGCCGATGATGCAGGGCAGGAAGGGCTCACTGCTGACGCTTTCCTATCTTGGCGCGGTACGCACCCTGCCCAATTACAACGTAATGGGCCTGGCCAAAGCCAGCCTGGAAGCATCGGTGCGCTATATCGCCACAGCGGTCGGACCCGAAGGGACACGTGTCAACGCAGTTTCGGCCGGCCCGATCAAGACCCTCGCGGCATCCGGTATTGGAAGCTTCGGTAAATTGCTGGCGTTCAATGAACGCAATGCTCCCCTGCGCCGCAATGTGACGATCGACGAAGTCGGCAATGTCGCTGCATTCCTGTGTTCCGACCTTGCATCAGGTATTACCGGTGAAGTCGCCTACGTCGATGCAGGTTTCAACAGCGTCGCCGTAGGCACGACCGAAGACCTCTGAGCGTCTTGCTCAAAGAAAAAGCGCTGCCAATGGCAGCGCTTTTTTTTCGCTTTTCCTGTTTCAGCCTTGCATATTTATTCTGCCGGAGAGTCGGCCTTTGCAGCCAGGCGATCGCGGAATATTTCTACGCCATGGCGAGCACGCAGTCCTGTCAGAACACTGCGCCAATCAGCCGCACCGTACGCCTGGGCAAACTGCTGGCTCAGCATGCCAATGCGTGGGTCATCCAGCGCAACCGTCGGCTTGCTTGCCTGGTCGATGCGATAGACCGTATAGCCTTCGGGCGTCACGGCTCCGACGTACGCAGGAAACTTCTTTATCTCCTTGAATACGGCTTTGCGCGCCTCTTCGCCCGGCATTTCGTGGCGATGCACGGCGCGTGGGGTGCCCCATGTTGCGGGCACAGGCGCGCCCGTTTGCAGCTTGGCCAGACGCGCTTCGCCTTCGGCCTTTGCAAGCTTCACGCTTTCCTCTGCGATCAGCTGCAGCTCAAGTTGCCCACGCACCTCCGCAAGCGGTTTCAGCTTCCTGGGCTGATAATCCAGCACACGCACTGAAAGCAACGTGCCTTTGCCCAGATCGAGCGCTGCAGAATTGTGGCGCTCCTTGAGAGAATCGGCAGCAAAAATCGCCGCCTGGACACGTGCATCATCCAGCGCGCCACCTGCCGGCAAACCGCCCTTTTCGACCCAGTCACTGCGACGAATCGAAATACCAAGTTTCTCTGCTACGGGCTTGAAGGTGAGCGGCTGTTGAAAGACCAGATCGGTAAACTGATCAGTCGACTCGGCAAGAGCCTTGGCACCTGCCTGCTGCTGCAATGCACTGACAATGTCTGTACGCGCGTCGTCAAAGGATTTCGGCTTGCCACCGCGCATATCAGTCAGCTGGATGATGTGATAGCCAAACTTGGTCTGCACAACATTGCTGATTTCGTGGGGCTTCAATGCAAATACCGCTGCATCGAATTCCGGCTCCGTCGCGCCCTTCGCGAAGAAGCCCAGATCGCCACCCTGCTCGGCCGATCCGTCTGCCGAATTTGCTTTCGCCAGTTGCGCAAAACTGCCCGGTGCGGCTTTCAGCCTGGCCAGCAAATCTTCAGCCTTCTTCTTGGCGGCAGCCTTCTGCTCCGGCTTGGCCCCTTCCGGCACCTCAATCAGGATATGGCTGGCACGGCGTTCTTCAGGCTGCACATAGTCTTTGGGATGCTCGTCATACCACTTGCGTGCCTCGGCATCGGTCACTTTCACCTTGCTCGCCAGGTCGTCTGCGTTCAGGACAACGTATTCAACTTTTGCACGCTCGGCTGTCTCGAATTTCGATTTGTTTGCCTCGTAGTACTTTTGTACGACATCGTCCGACAGTTTCACGGCGGCCTTGAAAGAGGCCGCGCCAACTTTCCATTCGGCGACCGTGCGCTGCTCTTCGGATAATGCAACCCAGCGGGCAAGAACCACTTTCGACACAGATGACCCTTGCGTCAGTGGCGCAATCAAGAGGCGCTGTGCCGCTACATCGCTGACACGTTGCTCGAAAGCATGCTTCGTCATGTTGCTTGCCTGCAAGACATACTCTGCCTTCTTCGGCGAGAACTTGCCGTTTTCCTGGAATGCAGGTTCGTGCAGGTATGCGTCCTGGATTATCGACTTCGGCACTGCCAAACCGACATCGGCCGCGGTCAAACCTATCACGCGCTCATCAACCATCGCATCGAGAACCTGGTCACGAAACGCCGGCGTGTTTGCCACCGCAGGATCCTTGTCGCCTGCGGCTTCGCGCACCTTGTTTGTCAGTTCGACAGCTGTAATCTTCTGACCGCTAACCGTGGCAATGACATCTGTATCGCCGGGGCCATCGCGCAGGTAAGACTCCACGCCAAAAAACGCGAAGGGAAGAGTAATCAGCGCCAGGAAAATCTGGACAATTCTTCGATTGTTTCGAACAGCATCAAACATTGTGCACTCGATTCAAGATTCAGATGAATGACGACGCCATTTCTGGCTACGCCATCTAGGATGTGGACCTGCAGATACGAAAAAGGCGAACCCTGGTTCGCCTCAAGCGTCATTGCTGACCCGACCATTCAGATCGGGCTTGCCTCTATTGACTGGCAGCAGCGTATGGTGGGTGCTGAGGGGCTCGAACCCCCGACATTCGCCTTGTAAGGGCGACGCTCTACCAACTGAGCTAAGCACCCCTGTACTTCAATCCGGTGACAAGGCCCCGCCGTCTCCCGCGGCGCCCTGTCATCGGGGCATTAGTTTACTGCATCCTTCAAGGCTTTGCCAGGACGGAACTTCGGAACCTTGGCTGCCTTGATCTTGATGGTGGCACCGGTGCGTGGATTACGCCCGGCACGTGCCGCCCGTTTGCCAACGGAGAAAGTACCGAAGCCCACGAGTGTAACGTCGTTGCCCTTCTTCAGAGATTGCTTGATGGCAGCAATGGCTGAATCCAGTGCGCGGCCAGCTGCGGCCTTAGAAATTTCGGATTGTTTGGCGATTACTTCGATCAGTTCGGATTTATTCACTTGAACCCCCTTAGTGTTATCAAGTCTTCAACGGACAGCGTCTCGCGATCACGCGCCGATGCGTACCCGGTATGTACCCGATACGTAAGTAAGCATCGAACTTCGAAAGCCAGCGGGAAATCTTATAGCAAGCCGAAAATCGTTGTGTCAAGCGGCTTTGCAGCGAATCATGCGCCACAACAGACGAGCGATGCAAGCACGCGAAAAAAACGGTGCACTTTGCAGCGCACCGTTGTATTTGCATCTCAGCAAGACCGCATTAATGTGTCACGACTCCCGGCACAACTGCCGCATCCGCCACCACAGCAACCTCCTGCGGAGCAGCCACGTCCGGCAACGGTGTGGGGGAACGTTCGAGTGCCAGATCCAGCACCTGATCAATCCAGCGCACCGGAATGATCTCCAGGCGATCCTTGATACCTGGCGGCAACTCCGAAAGATCCTTGACGTTCTCTTCAGGAATGAGCACACGCTGGATGCCGCCGCGCACCGCAGCGAGCAACTTCTCCTTGAGTCCGCCAATCGGCAAGGCTTCGCCACGCAGGGTGATTTCACCCGTCATCGCCACGTCGGCACACACAGGTATCCCCGTCAGTACAGACACCAATGCAGTGGCAATACCGATACCCGCAGAGGGACCATCTTTTGGCGTTGCACCTTCAGGCAAGTGAATATGGATGTCGCTCTTCTGATAGAAGTCTTCCTCGATACCCAATTGGCGTGAGCGCTTGCGCACTACCGACAATGCAGCCTGGATAGACTCCTGCATCACCTCGCCAAGCTTGCCTGTCGTCACGACCTTGCCCTTGCCTGGAAGCACAACGGCCTCGATGGTCAGCAGCTCGCCGCCGACCTCGGTCCATGCCAGACCGGTTACCTGCCCGACCTGATTCTGCTTCTCGGCTACGCCAAAGCTATAGCGCCTCACACCCAGATACTTGTCCAGGTTCTTGGCATTGACAATGACCTTGCTGTTGCGCGCACGCATGACAAGCGACTTGACCACCTTGCGGCAGATCTTCGATACCTCGCGCTCAAGACTCCGCACACCCGCTTCACGCGTGTAGTAGCGAATGATGTCGCGCAAGGCATCTTCGGTCACCGTCAGCTCGTTCGGTTTCAGACCATTGTTCTTGATCTGCTTGGGCGTCAGATAACGCTGTGCGATGTTTACCTTCTCCTCTTCCGTGTAACCGGAGAGGCGGATGATTTCCATACGATCGAGCAATGGCGCTGGAATATTCAGCGAATTGGCCGTAGCCACGAACATGACATCCGAGAGGTCGTATTCGACTTCGATGTAATGATCCACGAAGGTCGAATTCTGCTCGGGATCCAAAACCTCGAGCAGCGCAGAGCTTGGATCGCCGCGAAAATCCTGACCCATCTTGTCGACTTCGTCGAGCAGGAAAAGCGGATTGCGTACACCGACCTTGGTCATGTTCTGCAAGATCTTGCCGGGCATCGAACCGATGTAGGTACGACGGTGACCACGGATCTCGGCCTCGTCGCGCACACCACCCAACGCCATGCGAATGAACTTGCGGTTGGTGGACTTGGCAATGGATTGGCCGAGCGAGGTCTTGCCGACACCAGGAGGGCCGACCAGACACAGAATAGGTGCCTTGAGCTTGTCGACGCGCTGTTGCACCGCGAGATACTCGAGGATGCGTTCCTTGACCTTGTCGAGGCCGAAATGGTCCTTGTCGAGCACCTTCTGCGCTTCGGAAAGATCCTTGCTGATGCGCGATTTCTTCTTCCACGGTAAAGCCGTCAGCGTCTCGATGAAATTGCGCACGACCGTCGCCTCGGCAGACATCGGCGACATCAGGCGCAGCTTCTTGAGCTCCGACTGCGCCTTGGCCATGGCTTCCTTCGACAGGCCAGCACTCTTGATCTTCTTTTCGAACTCTTCGAGATCCGCGCCGTCTTCGCCTTCACCCAATTCCTTCTGGATGGCCTTGACCTGCTCGTTGAGGTAATACTCGCGCTGACTCTTTTCCATCTGCCGCTTCACGCGGCCACGGATGCGCTTCTCGACCTGAAGAATGTCGAGTTCGGTTTCGAGTTGCGATAGGAGGCGCTCGAGACGCTGGGCGATGTCGAGCAGCTCCAGCACCATCTGCTTTTGCTCGAGCTTCAGCGGCAGGTGTGCCGCGATAGTGTCTGCGAGACGCCCTGCCTCATCGATCCCGGCCAGGGATGTAAGAATCTCTGGCGGAATCTTCTTGTTGAGTTTTACGTACTGATCGAACTGGCTGATGATCGCGCGCCGCATCGCCTCGACCTCATGGTTCGTGACCTCACCGCTCGGCAGCGGTATGACACGTGCCATGAAGACATTGCGCAGATCGTCTACGTCCTCGATGCGCGCGCGCTGTGTGCCTTCAACCAGGACCTTGACGGTCCCGTCCGGCAGCTTGAGCATCTGCAGGATGTTCGCCACGCAACCGATATCGTAGAGATCATCGGTGGAGGGTTCATCCTTGGCAGCGGACTTCTGCGCCACCAGCAAAATGCTCTTGCCCGCCTCCATGGCGGTTTCCAGCGCTTTGATTGATTTTGGTCGCCCGACGAAGAGCGGAATGACCATATGTGGGAACACCACGACATCGCGCAATGGCAACAATGGCAGTTCAATGACTTCTGGCGGAAGTTCAGGCTTGCTGGACATTGGTTGTTCCTTTTAACAGCACCCTGGGGATATGGGGGCCGACACCCGCGTTTCAAGCTTGTGCTAATGCGCGCGTCGGCTTCCCGTCAATTAGAACCCGCAACCTTCGGCTGGTCTTCGTAAATCAGAAGCGGTTGCGCACCGCTTTCAATCACGTTCTCTTCGATAACAACTTTGGAAATGCTGTCCATGCCGGGCAACTCGTACATGATGTCCAGCAAGGCAGCTTCGATGATGGAGCGCAAACCACGTGCGCCCGTCTTGCGCTTCAAAGCCTTGCGCGCGATAGCGTGCAACGCTGGCTGGCGCACTTCGAGTTCGACGCCCTCCATCGAGAACAGTTTCTGGTACTGCTTGACCAAGGCGTTCTTGGGCTCGACCAGAATCTCGATCAGCGCTTCTTCGCTGAGTTCATGCAAAGTTGCTACGACAGGCAGACGGCCGATGAATTCGGGAATCAAACCGTACTTGATCAGATCCTCAGGTTCCACCTGACGCAGAGCGTCTGCCACGCTGCCTTCGGCACGACTCTTCACCTCAGCGCCGAAGCCGATACCAACCTGCTCCGTACGATTGCGAATGACCTTGTCCAGACCGTCAAATGCGCCACCGCAAATGAACAGAATGTTGGTCGTATCGACCTGCACAAAGTCCTGATTGGGGTGCTTGCGGCCACCTTGCGGCGGCACGGCGGCGACGGTGCCTTCGATGAGTTTGAGAAGGGCCTGCTGCACGCCCTCACCCGACACATCACGCGTGATCGACGGGTTATCGGATTTACGTGAAATCTTGTCGATTTCATCGATATAGACGATACCTTGCTGAGCACGCTCGACATCGTAATCGCACTTCTGCAACAGCTTCTGGATGATGTTCTCGACGTCTTCGCCAACATAGCCTGCTTCGGTGAGCGTCGTTGCATCGGCCATCACGAAAGGCACGTTGAGCATGCGCGCAAGCGTTTGTGCCAGCAGCGTTTTGCCTGAGCCGGTCGGGCCAATCAGCAGGATGTTGCTCTTCGCCAGTTCGACTTCGTCGGTCTTCGAAAGGTGGCGCAAGCGTTTGTAATGGTTGTAGACGGCGACAGACAGGCTGCGTTTTGCGCCGCTCTGACCGATCACGTACTGATCCAGGAGCTCGCATATCTCCTTGGGCGAAGGCAGGTCGCCTTTGTCCATGCGCGCACCGGTATCACCGCCGATTTCATCGCGGATGATGTCATTGCACAGCTCGATGCATTCATCGCAGATGAACACAGAAGGACCGGCGATCAGTTTGCGGACTTCGTGCTGGCTCTTGCCACAAAACGAGCAATAGAGCAGCTTGTCGCTACCGCTGGACTTCTTTTCGGTCATATTGCCTCTCCTCGTCCTTCCTTTGTCTGACCTTGTGTCTGCATCAGACCGACGCTTCGTTACGGCTCTGCAAAACCTTGTCGACCAGCCCATAGTTCTGGGCATCAGTCGCCGACAGGAAATTGTCGCGGTCGGTGTCCTTTTCAATACGCTCGATACTCTGGCCGGTGTGCTCGGCGAGCATTTCGTTCAGGCGCGCGCGCAGGTACAGGATCTCGCGTGCGTGAATCTCGATGTCCGAAGCCTGCCCCTGGAAGCCGCCCAGTGGCTGATGGATCATGACGCGTGAATTTGGCAGGCAGAAGCGCTTGCCTTTCGCACCCGCCGACAGGAGAAACGCGCCCATGCTCGCGGCCTGGCCAATGCACAGGGTGCTGACATCGGGCTTGATGAATTTCATCGTGTCGTAGATCGCCATGCCGGCACTGACCGACCCACCCGGCGAATTGATGTAGAAGAAAATGTCCTTGTCGGGATTTTCCGATTCCAGGAACAGCAGTTGGGCCACGATCAGATTGGCGGTGACGTCATTGACAGGCCCCACCAGAAACACGACACGTTCCTTGAGCAGTCGCGAATAGATGTCGTAAGCGCGCTCACCTCGCCCGCTCTGCTCCACCACCATCGGCACGAGGCCAAGGCCTACTGGATTCCAATCGCTGCCGTGCTGACCCGTAGGTCCGAAATGTGTCATTACTCAATCCCTTCAAACGCGACAATGAATCTAGATACTTTGGGGCACCGACACACAACTCAAGCAAAGACTAAGCCGTTTGCGGGCTATTCATCAGTTCGTCGAACGACACTGCCTTGTCACTCAACTTGACCTGCTTGCTGATCCATTCAATTACATTGTCTTCAACTGCAATATCTTCAACGCCCGACAGGCGCTCGGGGTTGGCGTAATACCACTTCACCAGCTCTTGCGGCTGCTCGTAGCTCTGCGCAAGATCCTCGATGTGCTTGCGGATCTGCTCCGGCGTCGGCGCCAGTGCGTTCTTGCTGACGATATCAGCAACTACCAGACCAAGCTTGATGCGCTTGGCAGCCTGATCGACAAACCAGCCTGGCTCGACCGGAATCTTTTTCGGGTCCATGCCGCGCTTGGCCATGTCCTGGCGGGCAGCTTCGGCCATGCGTTGCGATTCTGACTCGATCAGCGCCTTCGGCACGTCAAACTTTGCAGCTGTATCCAGAATTTCAAAAGCGCGGTCACGCAAGGCGGTGCGGATTCGACGCTTCACTTCGCGCTCCAGATTGCCGCGAATCTCTTCACGCATCTTGCCCACATCGCCATCTGCCACGCCAAGCGAACGCGCGAACTCAACATCCAGCTCGGGCAGGTTGCCTGCCTCAACCGTTTTCACCACGATCTCGAACTGCACTGGCTGACCAGCCAGATTCTGTGCGTGGTAATCGGCAGGGAATGTGAGGTCGAAGGTCTTGGTATCGCCCGGAGACACGCCACGCAACTGCGCATCAAAGTCCGCGAGCATCTGACCGCTACCCACCACGACTGCAAAATCCGCAGCCTGACCACCTTCAAAAACCTCACCATCCTTGCGGCCAGTGAAATCGATCACCACACTGTCGCCTTCAACCGAAGGGCGAGTTACCGGTGCGAATACCGCGCGCTGCTTGCGCAATACATCAAGAGTCTTATCGACCTCGGCATCACCAACAGTCAGCGCCGGGCGTTGCATTTCGAAGCCAGTCAAATCACCTACTACCACTTCAGGATAGACCTCAAATGTCGCACTGAACTCGATTTGCCCCTCGGCAGACTGACTCTTGGGCTCGATACGTGGATAGCCGGCTACTCGCAGGTTCTGTTCGCGCACCTTTTCACCGAACGAGCGCTCCACGGCGTCGCCCAGCACTTCCGAGCGTATTTGCGGGCCGTAGGTCTGCTCGACAATCTTGAACGGCACTTTGCCAGGACGAAAACCGGACATCTTCACGGTACGCGACATGCGCTTGAGGCGCTCATTCACGCCCTGATCAATCTCGGCCAGAGAAACAGCCATTTCAATGCGGCGCTCAAGTGCGCCCAGCGTCGCTTCAGTCGTTTGCATCAGGTATTTCCTTGGTCTATCTAGAGTTGGACCGATGGCGGCAGTGCATTCGGGTGGGCCACTTCAGCACCAGTTTGGCGCGAAGGCGCTGTTCCGCTTGCAACGGAGGCGCCCCCGGCAATATGAAACTTCAAGTCGCCGCAGTTTACCACAATGGCGCAAAGCCCTTTATCGACAACAACCATCGCCATGTTGGCACGCAACATGCATCCGTTCTGAACCCAAGGAGACAATATGGAGCAGTGGAATCATTTTGAAGAGCATGCTGTCCACGGTGATGCATGGTTTCCGACAAGCTCGCTGAAAATCGTGTCGCAAGCTTAGTCATCAGGACAGGATTGGCAAGCGTTAATAAGCGATGCAAAAGCCACTCGCTCCGCGCTTAAGGAGCGACAGGCATAGCCGTTAGTCTGTAAACCAGCGAAAGTTTTTTCGTCCGATGCGTCGAGGAGGTGTTGCATGAGTATTTTCAGTGCTTACCAGGCCCGCTTTGAGGTCAGCAAGGAAGAGGAGTTCTCCCTCCAGGAGTACCTCGAAATCTGCAAGGCTGATCGCAGCGCTTACGCAACTGCGGCCGAGCGCATCCTGATGGCCATTGGCGAACCGGAAATGCTCGACACGCGGCTCGATCAACGCCTGTCGCGGATTTTCTCCAACAAGGTGATGAAGATCTATCCGGCCTTCCGCGAGTTCTACGGAATGGAGGAAGCGATCGAACATATCGTCTCCTACTTCCGCCATGCAGCGCAGGGGCTGGAAGAGAAGAAACAGATCCTCTACCTGCTTGGCCCCGTCGGCGGCGGCAAGAGCTCGCTCGCCGAGAAACTCAAACAACTGGTCGAGAAAGTTCCCTTCTACGCAGTCAAGGGCTCGCCGGTGCACGAATCACCACTCGGCCTGTTTGATCCGGACGAAGATGGCCGCATCTTCGAAGATGACTATGGCATCCCGCGTCGCTACCTGAATACCATCATGTCGCCATGGGCCGTCAAACGCCTGCATGAGTTCAACGGCGATGTAACCAAGTTCCGCGTGGTCAAGCTGCGCCCTTCATCGCTGCAACAGATGGCCGTTGCGAAGACGGAGCCGGGCGATGAGAATAACCAGGATATTTCGTCCCTGGTCGGCAAGGTCGATATCCGCATGCTGGAACAGTTCTCGCAGAACGACCCGGATGCCTACTCCTACTCTGGCGGCTTGTGCCTGGCCAATCGTGGCCTGCTCGAGTTCGTCGAAATGTTCAAGGCGCCAATCAAGGTATTGCACCCATTGCTGACCGCGACGCAGGAAGGCAACTACAAGGGTACGGAAGGCTTCGGCGCGATTCCCTTCGACGGCGTCATCCTCGCGCACTCGAACGAATCGGAATGGCAGCAATTCAAGAACAACAAGAACAACGAAGCTTTCCTCGACCGGATATTTACGGTCAAGGTGCCTTATTGCATGCGCGTTTCGGACGAAGTCAGGATCTATGAAAAGCTGTTGCAGCACAGCTCGCTGACGGAAGCCCCCTGCGCACCCGATACGTTGAAAATGCTGGCGCAGTTTGCCGTGCTGTCACGCATGAAAGAGCCAGAGAATTCGAGCATCTTCAGCAAGATGCGCGTCTATGACGGCGAGAACCTCAAGGATACGGATCCGAAAGCGAAGAGCTACCAGGAGTACCGTGACTACGCGGGCGTTGATGAAGGCATGACGGGTCTATCGACGCGCTTTGCCTTCAAGGTGCTGTCGCGTGTGTTCAACTTCGATCATCGCGAGATCGCTGCCAACCCGGTGCACCTGATGTACGTGCTCGAACAGCAGATCGAACAGGAGCAATTCCCGCCGGAGGTGGATCAGCGCTATACCGCCTTCATCAAGGAATACATGGCCCCCCGCTACGCCGAATTCATCGGCAAGGAAATCCAGACTGCATATCTGGAATCCTATTCGGAGTACGGCCAGAACATCTTCGATCGCTACGTGACTTACGCAGACTTCTGGATTCAGGATCAGGAATATCGCGATCCGAACACCGGTGAGATCTTCGACCGTTCGGCCCTCAACGACGAACTGGAGAAAATCGAGAAGCCTGCCGGCATCAGCAATCCGAAAGACTTCCGCAACGAGGTGGTGAACTTCGTGCTCAGGGCGCGCGCCAAGCATAGCGGCAAGAACCCGAGCTGGACGTCCTACGAGAAGCTGCGCGCCGTGATCGAGAAGAAGATGTTCTCGAACACCGAAGACCTGCTCCCGGTTATTTCCTTCTCGCCGAAATCCAGTGCGGACGAGCAGAAGAAACATCAGGACTTCGTCAACCGCATGGTCACCAAGGGCTACACCGAAGGACAGGTTCGCCTGCTCTGCGACTGGTATCTGCGCGTGCGCAAATCGTCCTGATAAGGATGTACTGAAGCCGTGCATGCGGCTTGTTTGAAGCTGGTCGCGAAAGCGACCAGCCGCCCTGCCTCTACAACGGAAAGATTGGTCTGGAACCACTATGGTCCGCATCATCGATAGACGCTCAGACAGCAGGAACAAAAGTGCGGTCAATCGCCAGCGATTCATGCGCCGCTTCAAGGGCCAGATCCGCAAGGCCGTTGCCGACGCCATTGACGGTCGCTCCATCAAGGACCTGGACAACGGCGAGAGCGTCACCATTCCCGCCAAGGATCTCAACGAACCCCATTTCCAGCATGGCGATGGCGGCATCTGGGAACAGGTCTACAGCGGCAATGACCAGTTTTCGACCGGCGATGAAATCAGCCGGCCCCTCGGTGGCGGCGCCGGTTCGGGTGGCAAGCGCGCCAGCGAAGACGGTGAAAGTGAAGACGAGTTCGGCTTCCAGCTTTCACGCGAGGAATTTCTCGATATCTTCTTCGACGATCTGGCGCTGCCCAACCTGATCAAGACCCAGCTCGCGAAGATCCCGGAATACAAGTCCCACCGCGCCGGCTTTGCCGCCGACGGGGTGCCGACCAATCTCAATCTCGTGCGTTCGATGCGCAGCGCCCTGGGGCGCCGTCTGGCTTTGTCGGGCCCGCACAATGCCCGCTTGCGCGAACTTCACAAGGAAATCGAAGAGCTTGAAGCACAGACGCCGCGCGATGACGAAGCCATCCGCCTGCTCAAGGAAGAAGCGACGCTGTTACGCGTCAGGATCGAAGCGATTCCATTTCTCGACACCTTCGATCTGCGCTACAACAACCGCATCAGGACACCTGTGCCATCCACACAGGCTGTCATGTTCTGCCTCATGGACGTTTCGGGCTCGATGGACGAAGAGAAGAAGGCCACGGCAAAGCGCTTCTTCATGCTGCTCTACCTGTTCCTGACGCGCACCTACGAACATATCGAGGTCGTATTCATCCGGCATCACACCATTGCCAAGGAAGTCGACGAAGAAAATTTCTTCCACTCGCGCGAGTCGGGCGGCACGGTCGTCTCCAGTGCCCTCGACATGATGCGCGACATTGTCCGCGAGCGTTATTCCTCCGGCCTGTGGAATATCTATGGCGCGCAGGCCTCTGACGGCGACAATTGGGAAAACGACTCGCCACGCTGCAAGGAATTGTTGTCCGCCGAGATCCTGCCTTTCATGCAGTTTTTCGCCTACATAGAGATCACGCCCGGCGAGCCGCAGAACCTGTGGCGCGAATATGAAAAGCTGGTGGGCATGCACAGCAATTTCGCCATGCAACGCATCGAAAAATACGCCGACATCTACCCGGTCTTTCGCGAACTTTTCAAGAAGACACTCGTATGAGCGCATCGCCCAAGAAACGCAATCGCAAGCAACTGCCAGCGCCGTCCGAATGGAACTTCGAACTCATCGAGGAGTACCACAAGGAAATCCGCCGTGTTGCCCACGGCTATGGTCTGGATACCTATCCAAACCAGATCGAGGTCATTACGGCCGAGCAGATGATGGACGCCTACGCCTCGGTCGGCATGCCGGTGAACTACAACCACTGGAGCTTCGGCAAGCAATTCATCTCGACCGAAAAAGGCTACCGGCGCGGGCAGATGGGGCTGGCTTATGAAATCGTCATCAACTCCAATCCGTGCATTTCGTATCTCATGGAAGAAAACACCATGACGATGCAGGCGCTGGTGATCGCGCACGCCGCTTACGGGCACAACTCCTTCTTCAAGGGCAACTACCTTTTCCGCGCCTGGACCAATGCAGACGCCATTGTCGACTACCTCATCTTCGCGAAGAATTTTCTGGCCGAGTGCGAAGAGCGGCATGGCGAAGAGGCTGTCGAGCTGCTGCTCGACTCCTGCCATGCACTGATGAGCGTGGGTGTGGACCGCTACAAGCGCCCTCCCAAGCTGTCGATGGAAAAAGAGAAGCTGCGTCAGAAGGAGCGCGAGGACTACCTGCAATCACAGGTCAACGACTTGTGGCGCACGCTGCCGCTGCAGGAGGCCAAGGCATCGCAGCTTGCCGAACGTCGCTTCCCTTCGGAGCCCGAAGAGAACCTGCTGTACTTCATCGAGAAGAGCGCCCCGCTGCTGGAGCCCTGGCAGCGCGAAGTCGTGCGCATCGTACGCAAGGTGTCGCAGTACTTCTTCCCGCAGCGCCAGACACAAGTCATGAACGAAGGCTGGGCGACATACTGGCACTACACCCTGCTCAACACCCTGTATGACGAAGGCTTACTGGCAGACAGCTTCATGATGGAGTTCCTGCACTCGCACACCAACGTTGTCATGCAGCCGCCCTACAACGTGCCCTGGCATCGCGGCATCAATCCCTATGCGCTCGGCTTTGCGATGTGGACGGATATTCGCCGCATCTGCGATGAGCCCACCGAAGAAGACTACCGCTGGTTCCCCGACATCGCCGGCTCCAACTGGCGCGAAACTTTCGACTTCGCCATGCGCAACTTCAAGGACGAAAGCTTCGTCGCGCAATTCCTGTCACCCAAGGTAATTCGCGATTTCCGCCTGTTTGCCATCCTCGATGACGACGATGAAACGCGCCTGAAGGTTGCAGCGATCCACGACGACGCGGGCTATCAAAGGATTCGCGAAGTGTTGTCGGAGCAATACAACATCGGCTCCAAGGAACCCAACCTGCAAGTCTGGAATGTCGATGTGCGCGGCGACCGCTCCCTGACCTTGCGCCATCAGGCTTTCAAACGGCGCCCGCTTGCCGCAAGCGCCGACGAGATGCTCAAGCATGTGGCGCGTCTGTGGGGATTCACGGTGCGTCTGGAAACGGCTGATGACGATGGCAATGTTCAGCGGACTCGCGAATGCCGGGTGGAGACGCGGACGGCTATGCCGACGGTTGGGTAGGATGGGTACGGAGCAAAAACGACCCCCGCCACACGCTTTGCATTAACTGATCGACGCATGAAGTACGAAAACATCGCACTAGTCCGCATTGATGCTGAAAACCGTCTCTGCATCGCGCCGGAGGCGATGAACTTCCAATACATTTATCGTGCAGCAATGGACGTGCATTGGGACGCAGAAGGAAAGTTCCTGCACGCCCCCGTCCCCAGGAAGTGGTCACATCTTCAATGGTTCAAGCAAATCATCAACGCTGTAAAAGATGAATACAATTGCCAGTTGTCAGTCACAGAGAAAACAATCTGGGAAAATGTGACGGGAACGGCGAAAGAAGAAATGCGCAGAATCGCGCCGATCCACGCTATAACGATCCACCCACAATGAGTTCAAGGGTCATGTGCATGGCTTGAAGCTAAGCGATAATTCCTATTTACGCCTGCCGCACACAAACAGCCTTGTGGCCCCCATTCGCGACTTTCGCCGCGGCCTCACATCAAACATTTAGGCGTCACAAGATGAGCCCGTCTCCAGACTGGAAATACTCGGGTGGCGTCTCGCCTGAACGGCAAACGAAGTTAGCAGCTGCAGGCTCTTTTGATGAACTGCTGCGGCTAGTCATTTCGGATGCCATAGTTACTCGCGTCTACGCAAAAGCAGGTTCCGAACGAGGGCTTACGCACTGCGTCCAGCCAGTCTTTCTACTTGACCTAGAAGAAACTGGTGACGCCTTGTTTAATGGCCCGTGGGGCTATCGCGCTCAGTACTGGCTTCACCCTTCTCGCGGCTTGGCAGCAAACCGGGAGCTGATCTCCGCGCTCACGCCAAAGCTCCTTGCCGCTGTAGATGTCGTTGCAGCGCCAGATCTAGCCAAATTAGACCTGTGTGCCTCGCTCGCGGCCAGCTCCGCCAAGCTCTGGGTACGAGAAAGTCTCACACTGCTCACGGAGTCAACGACCGATCTAGCGGTTGACAGATGGGCACAAGAGGCAAACAGAGGTGTAGAGCTGGCGCGGCTCGGCTTAGCTGCACCGAATCAAACGAAGTTTGAGGTAAAAGGAGCGTTATTGGATGCTCACGGAAACGAGGTTGTTCCATCGCGCAAGATCAGGCGTCATCTCGACATTCACAACTATGGTTTCTCGTGACGTGACGCCTAACCCTTTAATCAACCGGACATGCCGCGGCAAGCCGAGTCATGCCAGTTATCTCAAACGATATACCCCTGCAAGCGGCTCTCGATGATGCGCGGATTGTCGCCGTGGGCGATGCGCACGATGCCTTCCAGGACCATCTCCCGCACGGACACGAGCCGCATGATGTTGGCCTGCAGCTTCTTGGCCACCGGCAGGAAGATGAGGTTGGCAGAGCCGACGCCATAGATCGTGGCGACGAAGGCGACGGCGATGCCGCTGCCCAGTTTGCCGGGGTCGGAGAGGTTTTCCATGACGTGGATGAGGCCCATCACGGCGCCGAGGATGCCGACCGTGGGCGCGTAGCCGCCGGCAGCGTCCCAGATCTTGGAGGCCTGCTTCATTTCGGTCTCCCAGGTCGTGATTTCTACTTCCATGACTTCGCGGATGTGCTCTGGCTCGACGCCGTCGACGAGCAGCTGCAGCCCTTTGCGCATGAAAGGGTCGGCGAGTGCTTCCATCTTGTTTTCCAGCGACAGCAGGCCTTCGCGACGCGCGATATTGCTCCAGCTGACGATCTGTTCGATGAGCTCGGGCAGTGGCGGCACAGGCGGCTTGAATACCCAGCGGGAGATGCGCAAACCGGTGAGAAAGGTCCGCCACGGGCTTTGCAGCATGACGGCACCGATGGTGCCGCCCATGACGATCAGAAATGCGGTGGGCTGGATGAGCGAGCCCATGTGCCCGCCTTCGAGGAGTTGCCCCCCAAGGATGGCCACGATTGCCAATGCGAGTCCCGCCAGACTTATGACGTCCATGTTTCCTGTTCAGAAGGAAAAGTTTAGGTGGGCAGGCGCGGAAAGAACACGCTGCTGAATGATGGCGACGTTGTTAAGGCAACATTCCTACGCCGCGCTCGCGCGGCGGCCACCATTCGCCTGCAGCGAAGGCTCCCTGCCGCTGGCAATGCGTGAGCGCAAGCGGGCAATCGCCTGGCTGTGCAATTGGCAGACACGCGATTCGGAAACGCCCAGCACCTCGCCGATTTCGCGCAGGTTGAGATCTTCTTCGTAGTAGAGCCCCATGACCATTTTTTCACGGTCGGGCAGGTCTTCAATGGCTTTGACCAATACCTTGCGCATGCTCGCATCTTCGAGCAGGTCGACAGGGTCGCCGCTGGCGCCGACGATGTGGCGTTCGAGGTAGTCGTCTTCGTCTTCGTCACCGAAGTCTTCGAAGTACACCAGCTGGTAGCCACGCGCCTCCTGCAGCATCTTCTGGTAGTCGGCGAGCGTCATGCCAAGCGTTTCTGCCAATTCGCGCTCGGTCGGCTGACGGCCGTGTTGTTGTTCAAGATTATGGATGGCAGTTTCGATGCGTCGCATTTCGCGGCGCAGACTGCGTGGCAGCCAGTCGTTTTCGCGCAGGCCGTCGAGCATGGCGCCACGGATACGCTGAACCGCATAGGTTTCGAACTGCGCGCCCAGGCCCTCTTCATAGCGGCCGATGGCGTCGAGCAAGCCAAGCATGCCGTTTTGAATGATGTCCTCCACCTGCACGCTGGCCGGTAACTTGGCCATGAGGTGGTAGGCGATGCGCTTGACCAGGGGTGCGTAGCGCGCCACAAGCTGGTCTTTATCCAGAGTTCCCGCTGCGTTGTACATGCTGCTCTCTCAATCAGACTCAGTCGGAGTTCATTGATGCGCCAGGTTCTGCGCTCTGCCATGAAGCCGGTTGTGCCCCAGCCGATGAATCCATTGTGCGCCGGACGCCACAAACATGCGTTGCGGAAAAAGCCTGCTGTTCGTGCTCTATTCGCGGCTAGGCCGCTTTGCTACCTGACGATCACCACGCCAGGGCCCGGCTACGCCCAGTGCTGGCCGAAGGTGTCGAAATCGCGGCTCGCGCCTGCCGCAGCAGCCTTTCGGGAAAGCCAGGGGTATTATCTGCGCTCGTCGAAGCGGTCGATTCGGAGCCTGTGAGCCCGTTTTTAAGCCCATTTGCAAGCCCGCTTGTGAGCCCTATTGCCTCGCCTACGCTGGCAACTGCCTGCACATGGATTCCCAGCTGCGAAGCCGCCACACGCTGAAACCGCTTCGCCAGCAGGCGGGCCTGGGCATCATCGTCACCTACGACACTGATCCCGACAGCCAAGGTATCGGCACCCCGCGCCAATCTCTTTAGTGCTGCATAGGCCTCGGTAATGGCGCGCTCGACAGGTTCCACCACGAGTAACAGCCGTGGTGCGGCACGCGCGAAAGAAGACAGACCGGCCAGATCACACGGCCGCGCCAGCAGCAGCCATTCATCGCAGCTCGATTGCAGGCGCAGCAGGCAACTGAGCACGCGCTGTTGCAGGATCCGGTCACCATCGATCTCGCGGGCGAGCCTGGATACCGACAGAACACCCAGGCCCATTTGCCCGGAGTGTGTCGGCTGGGCATCGACGATGCATTGTTCGACGCCGACCTGCCCTTCCAAAGCCTGTAGCAAGTCGAAACGGGGCGATACACCCAGGCAATCCGAGAAGCTGCCCGAGATCTGCCATTCGTCGAAAGCCAGTACCCGCTGCCCGAGAATGGCGCGCTGGCGTGCCTGACGTGCCGACCAGTGCATCGCGGCGGCACCGCAAGGCACGACGGCCAAAACCTCAGGCGGCGAGTGATTGAGCATGGCGCGCAAGCCCGCGGCCTGATCGCTGTGAATCATGATCCGGACGCTCCTCGCGATGTGGATGGCGAGCGCGTGGCCGACATCAGCAAACCGGTGTCGGCACGGTCCATCTTGTAGGGCGAATCCGGCGCGATTTCACGCATGGCGCGGTGGATCAGGTAAGTGCGATTGGGCATGTGCAGGTCCTCCGGCACACGCTGACCATTGGCAATGTAGAACACCGACAGCTCATGACGCATGGCCACGTCGAGCGCAGGCGCGACGGAAGCCGCTTCGTCGAGCTTGGTAAAGATGCAGCCGGCCAGATCAGGGCCTTCATAGGCGCGCACCACATCATCCAGCGTGTCGCCGCGTGCCGTGGCATTCAGGCACAACAGGCGGCGCACATTGCCGGCCGAGGTCAGCATGGCGGATTGCTCGTTGACCATCTTGTCGCGTTGTCCCATACCGACCGTGTCGATCAGCACCATATGCTTTTTGCGTAGATCCTGCAGCGTCTGGCGCAGATCGGAGGCATCGCGCACGACATGCACCTGCACGCCGAGAATGCGGCCGTAGATGCGTAGTTGTTCGTGCGCACCGATCCGGTAGCCGTCCGTGGTGATCAGCGCCAGCTGGTCCGCCCCGTGGCGCACCACACAACGTGCTGCAAGCTTGGCGGTAGTCGTAGTCTTGCCCACACCGGTAGGGCCTACCAGCGCATAAACGCCGCCGCGGTCGATAATGTCATTGGTATTGTCCTGCACGCGCAGATCGCGGTTGATCATGCGGCGCACTTCGTCGCGCGCCTCGTTGATCTGCGCCTCGGCCGGGATGTTTTCGGTCAGGCGCCGTGTGAGTTGCGCAGAGAAACCTACTTCCAGCAACTCGCTCATCATCTGGGTGCGGGCTGGTGCATTGCGCGAGATCTCGCTCCAGGCGAAGCCCGCCAGCTGGCGCTCCAGCATGCCCTTGATGGAGCTCAACTCCTGCATGAGTTGGGCATTGGTGGCCTGCAGGCTTTGCACGCGGGCATCATCCTCAGGCGCTGCGCGACGTTCGTCCTGCGCTGCCGATTTCGTCAGGTGAGCCGGCATTGCGCCATCGTGCGATGACACGTGTGGCGGTTTGAAAGGCCGCACCATCTGCCGCCCTCCCGTGTCCTCATCGTGCGCAGGCGCTTCGATTCCCGAACGGAATACCGGTTTGGGCGCTGACTGCGCTTGGCTGCGTCGTGCCAGCTGGGCGGCAATCTGTTTGCCGATGTTGGCGCTGTGATCGTCTTCCGGCGTCGGCTCGGGGATCGCTACAGGCAGCACGCGGGCGGGCGCAGATGGAGAGGGTGCCGGCTGACGCGCAGCGCGCACGGTGGCATTGAGCTCACCCATTGATTCGGCAGGCAGGGCGACGATTTCGACACCGCCAGGCACCGCGCGATTGGATAGCACGACAGCGTCGGCACCCAGCTCTGACTTCAATGCCAGCAGCGCTTCACGAGCGGTTTTGCCGAAAAATTTGCGGACACTCACCATGATCAACCTCCCTCTACTTCCATTACCAGCACAAGCAACAAAATTGAAAATGCATTCATCATCAGACGGCAACTAACCGTCGATACAACTAACAACTAACCGCCACCAATAACACCCGTTACCCGGATGGTGCGCGACTCGGGCACCTCCGAATGCGCGATGACCTTCAACGACGGCACGGCCCGGCGCAGGAAGCGCGACAGCAACCAGCGCAAACCATTCGGCACCAGCAGCACTGGCGTGAGGCCAAGATCTTCCTGATGTTGCGCAGCCGTCGCCGTGTCGCGCAGCAAGGTGTCGGCAAGCCCCGGTTCGATGGCAGCCGCATCGGCACCACCTGCCTGCATGGCTTGCTGCAGCAAACGTTCAAGACTCGGGTCGAGTGCGATGACCTGCATCTCGGTGTTGCCCGGAAACAGACCCTGCACGATGGCGCGGCCGAGTGCGGTACGGACACGGGCGGCGAGATCGGCCGGGTCCTGCGTGCGGCCGGCGTTTTCGGCGACTGCTTCGATGATGCTGCGCATGTCGCGAATGTTGACGCCCTCCTCCAGCAAGTGCTGCAACACACGTTGCACCACGTGTAGCGGCAGGGTCTTGGGTACGAGGTCTTCGACCAGCTTGGGCGAATCCTTGGCGATATGGTCGAGCAGTTGTTGCGTCTCCTGGCGGCCGAGCAAATCACCGGCGTGGGACAGGATTACGTGGTTGATGTGCGTGGCAATCACGGTGCTGGCGTCCACTACGGTGTAGCCGAGCGCATGCGCCTGATCGCGCATTGCAGCGTCCACCCACACGGCAGGCAAACCAAAGGCGGGATCTTTCGTCTCGTTGCCCGGCAAGCGCCCCGACACACGCCCCGGGTTGATCGCCATGAACTGACCAGGGAAAGCCTCGCCCTGCCCGATCTCGACGCCCTTGAGCGTGATGCGGTAGAGGTTGGGGCGCAGCTCCAGGTTGTCGCGAATATGGACCGGCGCTGGCAGAAAGCCGATGTCCTGCGCGAACTTCTTGCGCAAGCCGCGGATACGCGTGAGCAGCTCACCGTTCTGGCTTTTGTCCACCATCGGGATCAGGCGATAGCCCACTTCCAGGCCGAGCACATCAACGGGCGTAACGTCGTTCCAGCTTGCTTCCATCTCGGCGGCGCTGGCGGCAGCTTGCGCTGCGGGTTTTTCGATCTCGTCGCCGCCCTTGGCTGCACCAACACGCCCGCCCTGCTTCCAGGCCAGGTAACCCAATGCCGCAGCAAGCATCAGGAAGACCATGTTCGGCATGCCCGGGATGAGGCCGAGCAAGCCGAGGATGACGGCCGTCAGCACCAGCACCTGTGGATTGTTGAAGAGCTGATTGACGAATTGCGCGCCAATGTCACCGTCATCACCCACACGCGAAACTACCAGGCCCGCAGCCACGGAGATGATCAACGCCGGGATCTGTGCAACCAGGCCATCACCAATGGTCAGCAAAGTGTAGTCGTTGGCCGCGCGCGTTATCTCCATGTCATGTTGCACGACACCGACGATCAGGCCACCAATGATGTTGATGACGAGAATGAGAATGCCGGCGACCGCATCGCCACGCACGAATTTCGAGGCACCGTCCATGGCGCCGTAGAAGTCGGCCTCCTGCGATATTTCCGAGCGACGACGCTTGGCTTCGTTGTCGTCGATGAGGCCGGCATTGAGGTCGGCATCGATTGCCATCTGTTTGCCCGGCATGGCATCCAGGGTGAAACGGGCGCCCACTTCGGCGATACGACCGGCACCCTTGGTGATCACGACGAAATTGATGACGGTGATGATGACGAACACCACGATACCCACCGCCGTATTGCCACCGACCAGGAAGTGACCGAAGGCCTCGATCACCTTGCCCGCAGCGTCCGGCCCGGTGTGGCCTTCCATCAGCACCACGCGTGTCGATGCGACATTGAGCGACAGGCGCAACAGCGTGGTGATCAGCAGCACTGTCGGGAAGATCGAGAAATCGAGCGCCTTGCGGTTGTACATCGCCACCAGCAACACGATCATCGAGATGGCGATGTTGAAGGTGAAGAAGACGTCGAGCGCAAAGGCCGGCAGCGGCAACACCATCATCGACAGCACCAGCAGCACCAGGATAGGTGCGGCCAGTTGCCGGATATTGCTCGGCGCAAATAGCTGTCTGAGGTCGATTGCGTTGGTGCCGGCGGTTGCCATTTTCAGAGTCCGTTAATTTCTTCTGGTCAGGGTCGATGCGTCAGACGGCGATTGCCGGCGCCGAGGCGTCGACGCCCGGGTCCATGCCACGAGGCACGTCAATGGCACCTGGTGCCTGCGGTGGCAAGCCACCCTCGGCAATGAACTGATTGAGCTGATAGATGTAAGCCATCACTTCGGCGACGGCCGTGTAAAGCGCAGCGGGAATCTGCTCGTCCATCTTGGCGTGGTGATACAAGGCACGCGCCAGCGGCGGCGCTTCGAGCAGCGGCACGTTGTTCTCTCTGGCCAGATCGCGAATGATCTGCGCCATGAAGTCGGCCCCCTTGGCGACGACAGTCGGTGCGCCCATCCTGCCGGCCTCGTACTTGAGCGCCACTGCAAAGTGGGTTGGATTGGTCACGACGACATCGGCCTTCGGTACGGCGTCCATCATGCGGCGGCGAGCCATCTCCTGCTGGCGCTGACGCATCTTGCCCTTGACCTTCGGATCGCCTTCCGACTCCTTGTTTTCCTGCTTGACGTCGAACTTGCTCATGCGCAATTCCTTGAAGTAGTGCCATATCTGGTAGGGCACATCCATGGCTGCGATCAGGGCAAGGCTGGTACAGAGCGCGAGGCTGGCGAGCAGCAGCATCTCGCCAAAACGGTTGAGGCCCACGTTGAGCGGCATGCTCATCAGCGACAACATGTCGAAGCGGTAATGCCACACCAGCATCGAGGCGACGCCAAGAATGAAGACTGACTTGAATACGCCCTTGATGAGTTCGACCAGTCCGTTGATCGAGACGAAGCGCTTCATGCCGGTGACCGGATTCATGCGCGTCAGATCAAATTTGAAGACCTGACCGCTGAGTACGAGCCCGCCCAGTGCGATGTGCGATGCGACAGCGGTAATCATGATGACCAGCAACAGCGGCAGCAGCGTCAACAAGCCATCACTGAACAGCTCGCGCAGCGCCTTGCCCATCAAGTCCGTCTGGAAAGCCTGCTCGTGGCCGAAGGTGAAGCCGCGACGCATGACGCCGCCGAGTCGTCCATACATCCAGCCCGACATGATCCACAGGGCGGAGACGCCAACGACCAGCACCAGAAAGGAAGACAGCTCCTTCGAGCGAGGGATATTGCCCTGCTCGCGCGCCTGCTCGACCTTTCGGCCAGACGCTGGTTCTGTCTTATCTAGATCGCTGTCCTCAGCCATGATCCCGCTTCAAAGTGGCACTTGCCGATGAAGGGAATTATTTGCCGGAGCGGCAACTACTGCCGGGTGGAGAAAATGTGGAAATGCAGGCTTATTCAGCGAGCAGAAAAAGCAAAGGCTTCGAAGAGCTCCGAAGCCGGGAAGAAGATTTCCTTGAATACTTGCGCGGAATCAGGCTCCGCAACACGACCGCGCTAACTCAGGTGCGGCGGGCGCTCCGAGCCATCCATCAATGCCGCGTAACAACTTGCCAGCAAGGCGTCGCAGCCGGGATCCTGTGGCGTGGCGGCCGCAGGCACCTGCACCGCCGCTTGCACCGCCTCGGCAGACTCGCGCCCCGCCTCGCCTGCACGGGCAGCGTCGAACAGGACATTGAGCGCCAGCAGTTGCGCAAAGCATTCGCTGGCCCGAAGAGATTGTGACTGACCGCCCATGACTCAATGTCCGCCATCAGAGAATAATAAAAACCGATCTGTCCTACTTGCTGTAGCGCCTGAATGAGCACAAATCAAGGCGATTCAAGAAAAGAGCCGCCTCTTTCGAGGCGGCCACAAGGAGAGAGTCGATGCGTGGAGTAAATCCACAAGATTTCTTACGGCGTGCCACATCCAAACTTTAGGAGAATTTCCGGATTATTAGAATAATTTACAAGACATTGATTTTAATAATGAATTCAATCCTGATCAGGCTTGAACAACCTTGATGACGGCCATGGAGATGTTGTCGCCCATCCCTTGGGCACGCTCTCTGGCAGCGTCGATCAAGGTCCGCGCTGCAGCGCGGGCATCCTGCTCATACAGCGTTCGACCCAGCTCCTCGTCGGAGAAATAGGCCCACAGACCGTCCGAACACAGGATGAAGGCGTCGCCTGCCTGCAAGGCCGGCGTGCCGCCCGTGTCGATACGCGGCTCGCGTTCGGCTCCCAGGCAAGACAGTAGAAGATTGCGCTGAGGATGCGTTTCGGCCTGCTCGGCCGTAATGCGCCCGGACCGCACCAGCTCTTCCACCAGGGAATGATCGGGCGTGCGCGCCACCAGATCGCCATTGCGGAAGTGGTAGAGACGTGAATCGCCACAATGCGCCCAATCGGCGTGGCCGGGGCGCAGCATGAAGACGACCGCAGTACTGTGCGGGTCCTGCTCGCTGGTAAAGCGCGTCAGCTTGATGATGACGTGGGCATCTTCGATCACGCCACGCAGGAACTCTGTGGGAGATTCGCTGGACGGCGCGTAGCTTGAAAAATTCTGCCGCGCCTTGAGCACCACCTGTTCGGCCGCCATGGCACCGCCGGAATGCCCGCCCATGCCGTCGGCGAGAACCGCCAGCATGCAGCCCGGGCGTGTCGGATGCGGGAAGATTGCCAGTCGGTCCTGCTGTTCGGAGCGGTCTCCAATGTGCATTGCTGCGCAGCTATCAATGCTGATCGCCATGAACAGTCCCTGTTGGATTTATTGATTTAGTTGATTTTACTGATTTCAGGCACAAACGCAGAATTACCTCGACCAACGCTCAAGTCTCCTCGAATCAATTGTTGGAACGCGCTCGTCCCCCGATTTTTTAACGGCGCGTCATGGAGCAAACCTGAGGGTGAACTTTACCCCGCAAGGCAGGCCCCGGATGGCACAACTTCACACAAATTTACAGAGCATCAAATCGCCGCGATCATCAGGCGCACAGGGGCTGCCAGCGCAAGCGTCCACATCAGGCTGCGCAAGCTCGAGCGGTTTGCGATGTAAAAAGCGGCATAAAGCACGCGCGCCACGATGAACCACACCGCCCAGAAGTCCAGCGTTGCCTGGGCTACGCCAGCGTGAGCCGCCATGAGTACGCCGGCAATGAAGATCGGCAATGCCTCCCAGCTGTTTTGCTGGGCGGCGTTGGCACGCCTCGGCCAGCCGGACAGGTTGGAGAGCCAGACACGCGGCTCGCGGTTGTCGTAAGGCTTGTCCGCGCTGCCGCCCCGCTTGGCGATGACGGTGAGAAGCAACGGCATGACGCACGCAATCGGTACGCACAGGAAGGCAATGTTCATGTTGTGAAGCTCCGCCAGAACAAGCGAGGTGAATCAGGTCGGCAGCAGCGTGAAGAACGCCTTCTCATGCCAGAGGAACTGCAGTGTCGCATCCATGTGAGCGTCGTTGCCACTCACCCAGAAACTTTCATTGCCTGGGCGCTGAGGCAGAGCAAGCGCACTGGCGGCAATCAGCTTGCGCTCGAGCTGCGCAGCCACGGCAGCACCGGTGTCGATCAGGCGGACATCCGAACCGGCAAGTTCCTGCACGAGAGAGCGCAAGAACACGTAGTGGGTACAACCCAACACGATGACGTCGGCATGAGCTTGCAGAAGGGGCTGAAGATAGGAATCGAGCAGCGCACGCGTGGCCGGCGTATCGAGCTCGCCGCGCTCGACACATTCCATGAGCCCGGGGCATGGCTGCGTCAGCACGTCCACATCGTTGCCGAACGTATCGAGCAAGGCGGCGAAGCGCGCGCTGGCAAGCGTTCCTACGGTGGCAAGCACGCCCACGACACCATTACGCGTCGCCGCCGTAGCGGGCTTCACGGCAGGCTCCATACCGATGATGGGAAGATCGGGCCATTGCTGCCGCAGCGGCGCAGCCGCAGCCGCAGTCGCGGTATTGCAGGCAATGACAAGTGCCTTGCAGGAGCGCTGCAGAAGAAACTGCGAAAGAAAAAACGCGCGCTCGCAGATCTCCTCCGCAGAGCGGCTGCCATAAGGCGCGAAGCCCGAATCGGCGCAATAGATCAGATATTCATGCGGCAAGCGCGCGCGAATCTCGCGCAGGACAGACAGCCCGCCGACGCCGGAATCGAAAACGCCGACCGGGCGTTGATCAGACATCTGCGGCAATCCTGCACGCAAAGCCCATGAAGGCTCTAGATACTTTTCGCCAGAGCGGCGGCTTCGCCGATATAGCTGGCGGGCGTCATCTCAAGCAAGCGCTTCTTGTCTGCATCGGGAATCGCGAGCTTGCCGACAAACTCCTGCAGCGCTGCCTTGGTGATGCCGGTGCCGCGGGTGAGTTCCTTGAGCTGTTCGTAAGGTTTGGGAATGCCGTAGCGGCGCATCACGGTCTGGATCGGTTCGGCCAGAACTTCCCAGGCATTGTCGAGATCGGCGGCAACGCGCGCGGCATCGGACTCGAGCTTGTTGAGGCCGCGCAGGCAGGAGTCGAGCCCTAGTAGCGCATGACCGAAACCGACGCCCATATTGCGCAGGACAGTGGAATCCGTCAGGTCGCGCTGCATGCGCGAGATCGGGAGCTTTTCGCTGAAGTGACGCAGGATGCTGTTGGCCATGCCGAAATTGCCTTCGGCATTTTCGAAGTCGATCGGGTTGACCTTGTGCGGCATGGTCGAGCTGCCGACTTCACCGGCCTTGAGCTTCTGCTTGAAAAAGCCGAGCGAGATGTACATCCAGATATCACGGCAGGCATCGATGAGGATGGTGTCCATGCGCGCAATGGCGTCGAACAGTTCGGCCATGCTGTCGTGCGGCTCGATCTGGATCGTGTAGGGGTTGAAAGCGAGGCCGAGCGATTCGATGAACTGCTGGTTGAAAGCCGCCCAGTCGGTATCCGGATACGCTGACAGGTGCGCGTTGTAGTTGCCAACGGCGCCGTTGAATTTCGCCGTCATTTCGACGACCGCAATCGACTTGCGAGCCCGGCGCAGGCGGTAGGCGATGTTTGCCATTTCCTTGCCGAGCGTAGTCGGGCTGGCCGGCTGGCCGTGCGTACGCGACAGCATTGCGAGGTCGGCATGTTGGTGCGCAAGCTCGACGAAGCGCGCGATCACGCGATCGATGGCCGGCAACAGCACGATGTCGCGCGCTTCCTTGAGCATCAAGGCATGCGAAGTGTTGTTGATGTCTTCCGAGGTGCAGGCGAAATGGATGAACTCGGAGGCCTTCGACACTTCTGCATTGCTCTCGAAACGCGCTTTGAGCCAGTATTCCATGGCCTTCACGTCGTGATTGGTCGTCGCCTCGATGGCCTTGATTGCCTCGCCGTCCGCTTCGGAAAAATTGGCAACCACGGCATCCATCTCGGCAATCGTCGCGGCCGAGAACGGCGTGATCTCGCCGACATGCTCCGCTGCGGCCAGGGCCTTGAGCCACTCCACCTCGACGCGCACGCGGTTGCGGATCAAACCGAATTCGGAAAAATGCGGACGTAGTGCATCGCCTTTGGCGGCATAGCGGCCATCGAGCGGGGACAGGGCAGACAGGGTGTTCAACGTAGAAGACATGACAGGCAGCGTGAGGGATTAAAGGCGAATTATAACTTTGTTGCCGGGGGCTCTGCCGCTAACCCGGCGACTGACTGCCGAATTCATCCGCCGACGAGGTCCTGATACAAAAGCAGGTAGCGCCGCGCCACCCCTTCGATCGCCAGCTCGGCCTCGACCCTCGATCTGGCAGCCATGCCGCGCATTGCCAGCTGTGCCGCATCGGCAACGATTGCTTCGCTCATACCCGCAGCAAGTGCTTCAGGATTGGCGGGTTCGACGACCCAGCCTGTTTCGCCAACCATCCATGCAGCATCGCCGACACGCGTCACCAGGCAAGGCACGCCGCAGCTCATTGCCTCGGCCACGACGTTGGGCAGACCTTCGCTGAGCGAACTGAGCACGAAGAGATCAAGCGCCTGCATCAGGCGTGGTACGTCGTCGCGTGCCCCCAGCATCGACACCCTGCCCTGTAATGCCGGGTGGCTCAGCAGCGGCGCCAGTTCGGCATTGCCTGCATCCAGCCCGGCACCGGCCATGACGAACCGCACGTGTGCAAAGCGCTGGGCAACTTCGATTGCCGCGCGCAGGAAGCCCGCATGATCCTTGACCGGATGAAAGCGCCCGACTGTACCGACAACGAAATGTGCATCGGAAAAGCGCAACGCTGTACGCATCGACTGCCGGACCTGCGGGTCAGGCGCATGGCGTTTCGTATCAAAGCCATTCGGCACCACCATCGCGGCGCGCCTCGAATAGCCGCGTGCCACGTGTTGTTCTGCAGCGCTGTGCGCAACGTAGATCGTCCGGCTGGCGAGGTGCGACAGCAGCGCATCAAGGCGAATCACCGCGCGCGTCGTCCATGGGTCCAGCTCTGGCCGCGCCAGCGTCTGATGGATAGCACCGAGCACCACGGCGCGTGGCGCGGCCAGCCGCGCGATCTGGGCGGCGATATTGCCGTGATACATCCAGCCCTGTATGACATCCGGTTTGAAGTGGCGAATCAGGCGGAATAAACGCCACAGACCTTTCAGCGAAGGCTTCGGCGGGTTCATGCCAAGCGCATGCACCGTGATGCCGACAGCCAGCATGCGTGTGCCGACGTCACCGATCTCACGCAAGGATGCCACCTCGCACACGACACGCCTGGCTTGCAGGTGCGGGATCAGGCGCTCCAGCGCCGTCTCAGCGCCACCTACACCCAGACCCGAAGAGATAAAAAGGACGCGCACGCTCAAGCCCGCTCGTCTGTGGCGGCCTGCGATCGGCGCAGCGCCAGCCAGCTGTGGCGGAACCAGACCATGTGCACCGCTGAACACAGCAGCAATACGCCCAACAGCCTCCCTTCGGCAACGCCCATTCGCCAGGCCACAAATGTCGCGCAGGTGACCAGTGCCGAAGCGAGCCATATCAGGCGCACCACCGCCGTGGCGGGCAAGCCGATCTCCAGTAGCAGGTGATGCGAATGCCCACGGTCGGCCTGCATGGGGTTGCGCCGTTCCGCCATGCGCCAGAAAGCGACCACGACCATGTCCATCATCGGCACGGCGAGCGGCGCCAGTGCGACCGTGACCGGAACGCGCTCGCCGCCCGGCGTGAGCGATAGCTTGAATACGAGCCAGCACAGCAACATACCAATCCCGAGTGCTCCCGCGTCACCGAGAAAAACGCGCGCTCGCGGCTGCCATGGCAGGCGTACGTTCCACACCAGAAAGCCCAGCACTGCGGCGAGCAGCGCCAGTGCAAAGCTCGCCAGATTCGGTTGCCCGACAACGTAAGCGGCATAACCCAGCCCTGCTGCAGCAATAGCGAGGCAACCGCCTGCAAGCCCATCGAGTCCGTCGACCATGTTGATGGCATTGAGGAGCGCCACCACCATCAAAACCGTCACAGGTGTGGCGAACGATCCGAGCACCCAGTGCGCATGGACAAACGGCACGGGAACCGAGAACAGTGCAACGCCGGTCCACTCGACCAGCCACCACGCCGCAAAGACTTGTGCCGACAGCTTGAGCGATGCGCGCAGGCCGACCATGTCGTCGACGACGCCGACGATGAAAAGCAGCAGCGCTGGCCACAGTGCCTCGGCCGGCAAGCTGTGCCCGCCGCCCAAGCTCGCCACCAACAGCCCGATCAGTACGCCGATACCGCCAACCAAGGGAATGGCATTGTCATGGCGTTTGCGGTCGTCGGGCAAATCGAGCAAGCGCAAGCGCGGCGCGAACCTGGCCAACGCCAGACAAGTCGCGGCGGAAACAAGGAAGGCAAGTGAAACGAGAAGAATGAAACTGCCTGGCATCGGGTTGGGCGTTAGTCGTGTCGGGTATTAATCGGTTCAGCGCTCATCGGATTAAGCGTCATAGATGGCAAAAGTCTGCGCGATGATGCAATGGTCGGAAAAGCGTTGCTCGACGAGCTCACGAGCCGCAGTACCGAGGCGCTCACGCAGCACATCGTCGTGCAACAGGCGCAGGATTGCATCGCCCAGCGCGGAGCCATTGGAAGGAGGTACAAGCAGCCCCGTACTTCCATCGACTACCAGCTCACGACACCCTGGCACATCAGTGGCCACCAGCGGTTTTCCGCAAGCGGCCGCTTCGAGCAAAGCGCGCGGGATGCCCTCGCCCTGGGTGCTCGCCAGGACCGCCACGCTACACGACTGGTTCAGCTCAAGCGCATCGCCACGGTGGCCGAGAAATTCGACAACGCCCAACGATTTCCAACGTTGCAGCGCGTCCTCATCAACACTCTCGGGGTTGCCCGGGTCAGGCTCACCAGCCAGCAAGAACCTTACGTCGGGCATGACGGCACGCACTTGCTGTGCCGCTTCGACAAACTCTGCAATGCCCTTGGAGCGCAGCAGACGCGCCATCATCAAGACCGACTTGCCTTCTCCTCCCGATGAAGGCGACACGAAACGCTGCGTGTCGATGCCGTCACCTGCAATGACATGCACCTTGCTGTGCGCCAGTACGCCTCGCGCCGCCAGCGTGTCGCGGTTGTCGGCATTCTGGAAAATCACATGGGTGCCACGCAAGGCGCGTCGATACAAGGCCAGCACGACGGGGCGTATCAGCCTTGCCTTCACGGTATTGGCAAGCAGGGCAAAGCCAAGCCCCGTCACCGAGTTGACGATACGGCGCACGCCCACGCGCCGCGCAGCTATCGAGCCATAGATAACGCATTTGATAGTGAAGTGATGGACGATGTCCGGTCGCACTTCGCGGTAGATATCGCCGACACGTTTGATCGCAGCCAATTCGGCCAAGGGATTGATGCCGCTGCGTGAGACCGGCAGGGCTTCCCAACGGAAGCCCATTTTGCGCAAACGCAAGCCGTACTCGCCAGGCGGACTCAGCAATACCACTTCATCGCCGCGCGCACGCAAAGCCTTCGCCAGCGACAGCTTGAAGTTGTAGAGAAACCAATCCGTATTGGCAAAGAGTACGACTCTCATTGGAGTTTTTTCAGCATGGCAGCAAGTCTGGCGCGAGCCTCGTCAAAGTCCAGCGCGAGAAGCGTCAAACCGTAGGTAAATACACCCGCAGCGATACGCAACAACAAGCCGACGATGCCGCCGGGTTGCCAGCTCAACAACACGGTCCCCATGAGCACGCACGCTGCGATGACGGAACACAATTGGCGCACGCCAACAGCATGCTGCAACACGTCCCTGCCCATGAAGAAGCTATACACAAGCCCGAGGCTCTGCCCGCATATCAGCCCAAGCGCTGCGCCGCTGATGCCATACCACGGCACAGCCCAAGCCATGATTGCCAGCGACGCGAACGCCGAAAGGGCTATGCCACCGGCAAGGCGCCACATACGCTCGGCAAGCAGCATCGGCACATCGAAATAGAAACTCTTGCAGGCGCCAATCACCGCTGCAAACACGAGCAACATTGGCAATGCACTTGGCAGATCGGCGTACGCCTGCCCGAACAACAAACTTGCGGTTGGCGCGAGGAGCACGGAAAAACCGACCGCTGCCGGCAGCACGATCAATATGCCGATCAGCGCATAGCGCGACAGCAGGCGTTGCGCTTCGTTGCGCTGCCCACGGCCCCAGGCCTGCACGATGCGTGGATACCAGGCGGCGCCGAGGCCGCTGCATACGAGCACGAGTGTCTGCTGCGTCAAATCGGCCAGCGCGCTGTAACGCCCGAGTTCGATCATCGGCACATAACGCATTAGCAGGTAACGATCGCCCCATTGCAACGTGTAACTCAACGCGCAAGTCACTACCAGTGGCAAGGCAAATGAGGCAATTCTCGGCGCCAGAAATCCATCGAATTCGCGCCAGAAGAGGCGCTTTCTCATGCTGACCGCCACTGACACGGCACATGCCAGCGCCATCGCAAGCAGAATCGCCGGCGCATATGCCGAGAAGGACATGGCTACCGCGCCAAAAACCACGACGCCAACCGATCGGACTAGAAGCAAACGCGCATAGCGCCGCGACTCAAGCGCGGAGTTGGCGTGTTGCGCGGAGAAATCCAGCACCCCCTGAGCGGCCGCAAGCAACGCCGCAGCGGGCAGTATCCACGGCGCCAGCCAGGATGCGCCAACACGCTCGACCAGCAGGGCCACAACGCACAGCACCAGTCCCAGCGCCAATACGAGATCCAGCAGTGTTGCCAACACGCTTTGGCGGGCTTCCACGTCTGCGTACAGGCGTGCCAGCGTCGTATTGAGCGGCATCATTACTACCGTCGACGCTAACGCGGCCGCCGCCAGACCCAATGCAAAGTGCGCGTATTGTTCCGGCCCCAGACCGCGCACAAATAGCGATAGCGCCCCTACTGACAGCACGCCGGAGATGGCGCGCACGGCGATATAAGCGACGGAGGCGCGCAGGCTCATGACTGCGCCTTCCCATGCGCGATGGACATCGCAAGCTCGGTCCATTGCAGCGCCACCTTGTCAGCCGCAAAGCGCTGTACCCGGGCACGCAATGATGCCGATACGGCATCGCGCTCGGCATCCGACCGTGACAATGCGTATTGCATACTGTGCGTCAAGCTTGCAACATCCTCCGGCGGCACAAGCCAACCCACCAAATCCGGCCCGAGGATTTCCGCAGGCCCATATGGGCAGCACGTTGCTACAACCAGGCAGCCCTCCCCCATCGCCTCCATCAGTACGTTCGACCAGCCTTCGTAACGCGAGGCAAGCACGAACGCAGACGCCCTGCGATAAAAGGGACGTGGATCTCGCACCCAGCCAGTCAGCGCCACTTCACCGTCAACACCAGCGCGGGCAATATCCACTTCGATGGCGCTGCGATCCGGCCCGTCACCGACAATGACCAGGCCGGGACGCGGTGCAGGCAAAGCCGCATATGCCGCGATCAGAATGTCGAAGCCCTTTGTATGTCTATCGAGGCGACCGACCGCAAGCAGATATCCCCGCGGCATTTCTTCAGCAAGCGCCGTCGCATCTGCGTCCATCGCACGGGTGCTCGTCACCAGCGGATTAGGTATGTGGCGCAGCCGGGCCGATGACAGGCGCAGCGCTTTGGCCAATTCGCCGCGCACGCCTTCGGAAACGGCGACCACCGCGCCCGGGAAACGA
>JAQGMG010000009.1 GCA_028292485.1 Rhodocyclales bacterium
ACTTCCAGCTTGCCAGGCTGGCGGTGCTTTCCTCGTGTTGGGCTTAAAACCCCAGCGACTAGCAAAGGAGGTGTGTGATGGCAACAGCAAAGTCCAGTACCAAGACGAAGGCCAAGAAGGTTGTGGCTAAACCCGCTGCGAAAGCTGCAGCTAAACCGGCTGCAAAAAAAGCACCCGCCAAGGCTGCTGCAAAGCCCGCGGCTAAAAAAGCGGTTGCAAAACCGGCTGCAAAAAAACCTGCTGCCAAACCAGCGGCTAAAAAGGTTGCTGCAAAACCTGTTGCGAAGAAGGCAGCTGCCAAGCCCGTCGCCAAGAAAGCTGCAGCCAAGCCTGCAGTGAAGAAGGCTCCGGCAAAGGCAGCAGCAAAACCAGCAGCCAAGAAAGTTGCGGCCAAGCCAGCAGCGAAGAAAGCTGTCGCCAAGAAGCCGGTAGCCAAGAAGGCAGCGGCAAAACCTGCAGCGAAAAAAGTTGCGGCCAAGCCAGCAGCGAAAAAGCCAGCAGCGAAGAAGCCCGTAGCCAAGAAGGCCGCTGCCAAACCAGCAGCCAAGCCGGCTGCGAAAAAGGCTGCTCCGAAAAAGGCCGCACCGAAGAAGGCTGCTGCCAAGCCGGCTGCGAAGAAGCCTGCTGCCAAACCCGCTGCGAAAGCTCCGGTCAAGGCTGCTGCCAAGCCCGCAGTGAAGAAGTCTTCGGCACCGAAGGCTGCTCCCAAGAAGGCTGCGCCGAAAAAGGCTGCTGCCAAAAAGGCCGCTGCGCCAAAGTCGGAACCTGCGCCTGCTGTAACGGCTCCCGCAGCACCGCCTGCAGCGCCGGCCGAGGTGAAGTCGATGCCGTCAACGGCTGCGACGCCCGGCCTCAAGTCGTCGCTGAACCCGACGGCGGCTTGGCCGTTCCCATCCGGCTCACGTCCTTCCTGATAGGACTTGTCGGTGGATTAAAAGGGGCGCGCAAGCGCCCCTTTTTTATTTGTCCGGCGCAACGCCGTTCTGAATTCCAAGGCGACGAACGGTTGCGTGGCGGCCAATTCTCATGCATTTCGTATATATGCCAAATGCAATAGTGCCGTGGGGCGGTGCTTTCCGGGCGGATTGACAAAATTCAATCAAATCAATACAATGGCCCCATCCTGAACTTGAGCGCACCTCAAAAAAAGCAATTCCAGGCATGTCAAATAGATCAGGTTGTTCGGGCTCGCCCGATAAGCCTGACTCACGAATCCTGCCGTTTGTCTGCCCTCCAAAGCAGCTTGCGGCAAGATCCTCAAGCAGATTCCTTTGCAGGCTCGAAGCAGTTCGGGCATGCACTGAAGTATCTGTAAAAACAAACGGAAGCCTGTCAGCAACAGGTTCCATCCGTTGAGAGTCTGTCCATGTACGGGGGCCAATCGCGATGCGATTGACCCGGCTGCGCGCGAAATATTCATGTGCAAGCTGCCCGGCATGGCGATGATGTGGAGGTCAAGATGTCGGATGTAAAGTCTTTCAAGCGTATCGCAGCGCATGCTGGCAGCTTCTTGCTGAATTTTGCGCACGGCAGTTTGCTCGTCGCAGGCCTGTTGGTGGTGGGCTTGGTGGGTTATCAATATGCAGCGCACGGCGCTGATGGCCTCAATCCGCGCGTTGTTTTTCAGCAGGCAGGGTCGCCTGAAGAAACTGTTGCGGAAGCCGATGAGGGTCAGTTGGATGCCACGAATGTGGCAGTTGCCGAACAAGGAAAACTGAGCGCTGAATATGCGCGCCTGGTGCAGTACATCGCCAAACGCCACAAGGTTTCGGCGACAGGGCTGGAGCAATTGGTGCGAACCGCCATTCATGAAGGGCGCGTGACCAAGGTCGATCCGGTGCTTATTCTGGCCGTGACTTCCATTGAATCGGGCTTCAACCCGCTGGCCGAGAGCGTCTTCGGTGCGCAAGGCCTCATGCAGATCATTCCGCGTTTCCATCAGGACAAGATCGACACTTCGCGCGGTGCGGTGGCATTGCTCGATGCGTCGGAAAATATCCGCGTTGGTGCGCGCATCCTGCGCGAGTACATGCGCAACAACGGCGAGCTGGGCGCTGCGCTTCAACAGTACGGCGGTGTTTCCGATGCTGCTGACATGAGCTATTCCTCGAAGGTCATGAACGAAGTTGCGCGTTTCCGCCAGATCATGCAGTACGGCAGCATCCGCGCTGAAGTGGCTGCCAACACAGCACCTGCACCTATTCCCGTAGTGGCCAAGGATATCGAGCCGATCGGCAATCCAGGCTGATTTGCCGGAGAGCCGCACTGACTCTCCATCCTTGATGTCCGGCTGAGACTGCTTCAAGTCAATTGCTCTGTAGTGCCCTGTGGATTTCCACGATGGCTTGTGGTTTTCCCGAGGCCTTTCTTCCTGTCCTGCGTCGTAGAATGTCTTCCTCCGGGAACCCCGGTTTCCCTGGGTTCGGCAGTTGCATGCTTTTGACATGCCGGATTACGTGAGGTGGCACGATGGACGAAAGAATTCGCGCTGAGGCGCTGGAGTACCACCGTCAAGGGCGTCCCGGCAAGATCTCGGTTACGCCTACCAAAGTTCTCAGTAATCAGCGCGATCTGTCGCTGGCGTACTCGCCCGGTGTGGCGGCTGCTTGCGATGCGATTGTCGACGACCCGGCGCAGGTCAGCGAGCTCACCGCTCGCGCCAATCTGATTGGCGTCGTTACCAACGGGACTGCCGTGCTGGGACTGGGCCCCATCGGGCCGCTGGCGGCCAAGCCGGTGATGGAAGGCAAGGCAGTGCTGTTCAAGAAGTTTGCCGGCATCGATGTATTCGACATCGAGATCGACGAGCGTGATCCGGACAAGTTGATCGACATCATCGCTTCGCTTGAGCCGACTTTCGGCGGCATCAATCTGGAAGACATCAAGGCGCCCGAGTGTTTCTACATCGAGCGCAAGCTGCGCGAGCGCATGAAGATTCCGGTCTTTCACGACGATCAGCATGGTACTGCGATCGTCGTCGGCGCGGCCGTGTTGAACGGTTTGCGCCTGATGAACAAGCCGCTCGATCAGGTCAAGGTGGTGACATCCGGTGCTGGTGCCGCTGCGCTGGCCTGCCTCGATCTGCTGGTGATGCTTGGTATTCCCGTCAAGAACATCTGGGTCACTGACATCAAGGGCGTGGTCTATGACGGTCGCATCGAGGAGATGGAGCCCATCAAGGCGCGCTATGCCAAGGTGACAGAGGCTCGCACGCTCGGTGAAGTGATCGACGATGCGGATGTGTTCCTGGGCCTGTCGGCAGCGGGTGTGCTCAAGCCCGACATGGTGGCGAGGATGGCGCCCAACCCGCTGATTTTCGCGTTGGCCAATCCCGTGCCAGAAATTCTTCCCGACGAAGCGAAGGCGGTGCGCACCGATGCCATCATCGCGACGGGACGCTCGGACTATCCGAACCAGGTTAACAACGTCCTGTGCTTCCCGTTCATTTTCAGAGGCGCGCTGGATGTGGGCGCGACGACGATCAACGACGCGATGAAGCTCGCCGCCGTGCGTGCCATTGCCGAGCTTGCACAGGTAGAAGCGTCCGACATCGTGGCCGCCGCTTACGGCGAGCAGCCCTGTGCATTCGGGCCCGAGTACATCATTCCCAAGCCTTTCGACCCACGCCTGATCGTCAAGATCGCGCCTGCCGTGGCGCTTGCGGCGATGGAATCCGGCGTGGCAACGCGGCCGATCGCGGATTGGGATGCCTACACGCAGCAGCTCAATAATTTCGTCTGGCAATCCGGCCTCATCATGAAGCCGATCTTCTCGGCGGCCAAGCGTGCCCCCAAGCGCATCATCTTTGCCGAAGGTGAATCCGAGCGCGTGTTACGTGCGGTACAGGCGGTGGTCGATGAGGGGCTCGCTCGGCCTGTATTGATCGGACGCGCCGACGTCATTTCGCTCTACATCGAGCGTTTCGGCCTGCGCATGCGGCCGGAAATCGATTTCGAACTCGTCAATCAGGACTCCGATCCGCGCTATCGGGAGCTGTGGGCGCACTACCATACCTTGATGGAGCGACGCGGCGTGTCGGTGGAGTATGCCAAACGCGAAGTGCGTCGTCGCACGACCCTGATCGGCGCCTTGCTGCTCAAGTTCGGCTATGCGGACGGCATGATATGCGGCACCTATGGCATGCACGATCAGCATCTGTCTCTTATCAATACCGTGCTGGGGCGTCGCGCTGGTGTCAATAATTTCTACGCCATGAATCTGCTGGTGTTGCCCGGGCGCACCATTTTCCTGTGCGATACCTATGTCAATTACGACCCCACTGCCGAACAGATATTCGAGATGACCTGCCTGGCGGTAGAGGAGGTGCGGCGTTTCGGCATGACGCCAAAAGTGGCCTTGCTGTCGCATTCGAGTTTCGGTACGGACGAATCGCCGACGGCGGAGAAGATGCGCAAGGCGTTCCAGCTCTTGCAAGCCCAGCGTCCGGATATCGAAGTCGAAGGCGAAATGCATGGCGACGCTGCCCTCAGTGCAAATATCCGCCTGCAGATATTCCCGAATGCGCGCATGCGCGAAGATGCCAACCTGCTGGTTTTCCCGACACTCGATGCGGCCAATATTGCTTTCAATCTCCTCAAGACAGCCTCGGGCGAAGGCATGACAGTGGGGCCGATCCTGCTGGGTACTTCGCAGCCCGTGCACATCCTCACACCTACTGCGACCGTGCGGCGCATTGTCAACATGACAGCCCTGACGGTGGTCGAAGCGGGCCGGGAGGCTTGATCCGCAGGACCAGCCATTCGCCTGGTGCGGATCAAGCATGGGCAACGATATGCCGTAAGCTTCTCTCAGGAGGTTTGGTTTCATGAGCGAAGACTTTGCGGGCGGCAAGGCGACAGGCAGGACCGGTCTGGTTCTGACCGGCGGAGGAGCGCGCGCGGCCTACCAGGTTGGCGTGCTCAATGCTGTCCGGGTGATATGGGGGCGGCGCGAAGGCAACCCTTTCCAGATCGTCTGTGGCACCTCTGCAGGTGCCGTGAATGCCGCGGCATTGGCCTGTTATGCCGACAATTTCAGCGAATCCGTCAGGCGCCTGTCCTGGATCTGGCGCAATTTCACGGTCAGCCAGGTTTATCGCTCCGATACCCTGGCAGTCATACAGTCCGTCTTGTCATGGGCCGGTGCGCTGTTGATGGGCTGGATATTTCATCGCAGCCCGCGTTCATTGCTCGATAACTCACCGCTGCGCGACCTTCTGCAGCATCACATGGATTTCAACCGCATCGACGCGGCCATCAAAGCCGGACATCTGTATGCCGTCAGCGTCACATGTTCGGGATACTCCACGGGCGAGAGCCTGACGTTTTACGAGGCCAGCGATGAAGTGCAGCCGTGGCGGCGTGCCCAACGTGTCGGATTGCCGCATCGCATCACGGTCGATCACCTCATGGCATCGAGCGCGATCCCGTTTGTTTTCCCTGCCGTAAAAATTCATCGCGAATATTTTGGTGATGGCTCGATGCGGCAATTGGCGCCCTTGAGCCCCGCCGTCCACCTGGGGGCAGACCGCGTACTGGTGATCGGCAATGGCCGTCGAGAGGGGGAAACCCGCCGCACACGATCTGATCGCTACCCTTCGCCTGCCCAGATCGCCGGTCATACCATGTCGAGTATCTTTCTTGATGGCCTGGCCGTAGACATTGAAAGGCTGCAGCGAATCAACGACACCTGGGGCAAGATTCCCACCGACGTCCGCGAAAAAGCGGGGGTGTCATTGAAACCAATCGAGGCGTTGGTCATCTCACCCAGCGAACGTCTGGACTTCATCGCCGCCAAGCATGTGCGGGCGTTGCCGTGGGCCTTGCGGACAGTGCTACGCGGTACGGGAGCATATGGCCGCTCCGGCTCGGCGATATTGAGCTACTTGTTGTTCGAGAAGCCCTACACGCGTGAATTGATGGATCTGGGTTACCGCGACGCAATGAAAAGGCGGGCTGAAATAGCGCACTTTTTGCGCATAGACGAGCCGGACGAAAGCGTAGACTTTGCCCCGCAGGCAGATATTTTCGAGAACGTATGAACAAGTACGTTAACTTTCGATTCTATGTGTCTAATTTTGATAGCTATTGCTACAATTTGTTTAAGTTGATGTTGAATTGAGGTTGTCTATGATGTCGAGTCGTTCGCTTTCTGCCTTGATGGGTGTTGTGGTCATGTTCATGCTGACCTGGTCGACGGGCGCGGAGGCCGCCAGCCATCGCCATAGCAACAGCCGCGTACGTGCCAAGGCAAGCGCTTCTCCGCGTATCAGCAAGGCGGTCTTCACGCGCCGGAGCAAAGCCGGCCCGCGCAAGGTCGTTTTCCAGCCGCGCGCCGAACCCGATTTCGACCGGGAAGGTAATCCACTTCTCAAGTCGTCGGCTTTTCTCGTCCAGGACATGGATTCCGGTCAGATTCTGCTGGAAAAAAACAGCATGATGGCGCAGCCCATTGCGTCGATTACCAAGCTCATGACGGCAATGGTTGTGCTTGACGCCAACCTTGATCTGACCGAAGTGCTGGAAGTGACCGATGATGACGTGGACCGTCTCAAGGGCACCAGTTCGCACCTGCCAGTCGGTACCCGCCTGAGCCGTGAAGACATGTTGCGGCTGGCGCTGATGGCATCCGAAAATCGCGCCGCCTCCGCGCTGAGCCGCTATTACCCTGGCGGTCATTCTGCCTTCATCGATGCCATGAACAACAAGGCAAGGGCGCTCAATCTGAATGAAGCGCGCTTCTACGACAGCATCGGGCTCAACAAGAACAACGTTGCTTCAGCTCGCGATCTGGTGACGATGACGACGGCTGCGTCGCATTACCCTTTGATCCGCGAGTTCACGACGACTGCCGAGTACAGCGTGCCGATCAATGGCCGCGAGCGCGCTTTCCATAACACCAATGCGCTGGTGCGCAACTCCGACTGGCAGATCAACCTGTCGAAGACGGGCTATATCAATGAGTCCGGCAAGTGTCTGGTGATGCAGGTCGTACTTGCCAACAAGCGTATGGCAATCATTTTGTTGGACTCGCTGGGCCGTTTCACGCGCGTTGCCGATGCAATCCGCATTCGCAAGTGGGTGGAGAATGCGGTTGTGCCGGCCAGGGTGGCCAGCGTCGTGGCCATCACGCGTCTGAACTAGAGAGCTAGAGAAATTTGGCCGCCTTGGCGGCCGGCTCTTCGCAGAGCCGATCTAGCCCTTGGCAGGATTGGTGTAGCCAAGCGAGTATGAAATTTCCATGGCCGTATCTCTCACCAGTGGCGCCCAGTCAGGGTTGAACCGCTCGGTGGGCGTAGATAGCGATAAACCGGCGACAAGATCACCCGTGTCGTCGCGAATGCCCGCTGCAATGCAGCGCACTCCCGCTTCCACTTCTTCCATGTCGTAGGCCACGTGATGGCGACGGACGCTTTCGAGTTCCTGCTCGAGTGCGCGGAAGCTTGTCATCGACGCCGGCGTATTGCCTGGCAGCCCGGTGCGCTCGGCATATTGTCGGTTCAGTTCGGGGCTGTCCTCGGCGAGGAACAGCTTGCCGGTTGCGGTGGTGTGCAAGGGGGCTCGCGCACCGACGATATGCACGATACGTACTGCCGAGCGACCGCTCGAAGTGCGTTCCACGTAGATGATTTCGTCGCCGCTGCGCATGCCGAGATTGACGCTCTCCCCGGTCGCTGCATGCAGACGCAACATGGCGGGCATTGCCGTTTCGCGCAGCGAGATGCGATTCTTCACCAGATTGCCGAGTTCGAGCAGGCGGATGCCAAGCCGATAAGCGCCCGCGTCTGTACGCTCGACAAAACCACTTGCGCCGAGGGCTGCGAGAATACGGTGCGCAGTGGACGGATGCAGGGTCGTATCTGCTGCCAGCTGCTTGAGACCAACGGGTTCGCTGTGATGTGCTACGGCGTCAAGCAGGCTCATCATCCGGTCAATAACCTGGATCGAGCCACGCGCTTCCTTGCTGTCTTCCTTGTCGGTATCCTTGCCTGAAGGGAGGCCAGCGGCAGAGCTGTTCTTGACATTTGCCATGAACCAATCTTACTTCATAAGATTGCATTGCGTCTTGTGAAATAAGGTTCGTTCAGGCTCGCTTTTGCCAGCCGCGACGACGACTCAGGCCGCGCGGCGACGGAGTACCTGCCAGACACCTACGGCAAAGATAAAGACGAAACAGACGAGCGCCCACTCGGCCATCGAGAAGCCCAGGAAAGTCCAATCCACTTTCGAGCAATCGCCTTCGCCACGGAACAGTTTGGGCAGCACATCCGACAGCGGAAAGCGGCTGACCATGTAATCCAGGTCTGGTCCGCAAGCCGTGACTTCCGGTGGGTTGTGCTGCAGCCAGCTCTGGCGTATCGATACACTGCCGCCCGCCAGTGCCAGTACCGAGATCAAGCCCCCCCACACCCTGGTAGCAATGCCGCGTGGATTACTCAAGCCCGCGAGCAGGGCCGCCAGAGCAACCGTGACGAATGCGTAGCGCTGCAAGATGCACAACTGGCAGGGCACCAGGCCTTGATAGTGCTGCAGGTAAAGCCCGTAGCCGAGCAGGCCTGCACAGAAAGCGAAAAGGGCGAGAAAGATTATGCGTGGTGACAGCTGGCTGAGAGCGTTCATGGGTTCTTGTCTTGTCAGATGAAATGGCACCGGTCGGACAGGGCTTGTCCGTCGAGGTTCATTCTATCCGAGAGGTACATATGACGCCTTGCGACGCCTTGCGCTGCGGCAGATGCGCGCAGGGAAGACGCCTTTGGCAGGCGTCTTCCGTGGCTGGCTACTATTTCGCTGGTGGTGGTGCGTCACCGCGCGGCGCATGCTGGCCGCGCATCTTGTCGTGCCATGCCTTCATTTCTTCATTGCTCAGCTTGCCGTCCTTGTTGGTGTCGGCGGCGTTGAAGTCCTGCAATGTCTTCTCATTGCGTTGCAGGATCTCATCGCGCGTTATGACGTGGTCGTGGTTGGCATCGGCCCCGACAAACGGTCCGTGCGCGTGGTGGCCGCGGTGATGCCGCATTTTCTCTGCCATCGCCTTGAGTTCGTCCGGCGATATCTTGCCGTCCTTGTTGGTATCGAGCCGATCGAAATGCTCTGCAAGGCGAGGGAGTCCCTTTTCTGCTTCAGCCCTGGATATCAGACCATCCTTGTCCGTGTCCGCAGATTTGAGCCGCTCCATCATGTCGTGATGCATCGGGCCTGCCGCAGGGGGCTGCTGGGCCAACGCAATGCCGCTTGCAGAAACAGCGAGGATGAGCAGGAGCGTATTCGGGGTCTTCATGATTCTTCCTTTGTGTGATGACGCGCCCCGATCTTAGATGTCGGTGGCCTGGCGAGTGTTGCGGCTCGGCAAGCGTGTGTATCAACTTGTAAATCGCTGCCTGCGGATTGCCGGATAACAGAGGGTTATGTGCACAGTGCGGTGCGCAGTGCGTGCCCGGACCGCGTCGCAGTGCGATACTTCGTACTTTTATTCGGGTGCGGGAGAAGACAGTGAAAGTTCTGGTGCCAGTCAAGCGCGTGGTGGACTACAACGTGAAGATAAGGGTCAAGGCCGATCAGAGCGGCGTCGATCTGGCCAACGTCAAGATGTCCATGAATCCGTTCGACGAGATTGCCGTGGAAGAGGCCGTGCGCTTGCGCGAAGCGGGTGTGGCAAGCGAGGTGGTTGTCGTGAGCTGTGGTGCGAGCAATTGTCAGGACACCTTGCGCGCAGCGATGGCGATTGGCGCGGATCGCGCTATTCTTATCGAGACCGACGTGGAATTGCAGCCATTGGCCGTGGCCAAGTTGCTCAAGGCGATAGCGCTGAACGAGGCGCCGCAGCTCGTGATTCTGGGCAAACAGGCGATCGATGACGACGCCAATCAGACCGGGCAAATGCTTGCCGCCATGCTGGGCTGGCCGCAGGCGACGTTTGCATCGAAGCTCGTTATGGGCGACAAGAGCATGAACGTGACGCGTGAAATAGATGGCGGCCTGGAAACGCTGGAGGTCAGCCTGCCCGCGGTGGTGACAGCGGATCTGCGCTTGAATGAACCGCGCTACGCGACCCTGCCAAACATCATGAAAGCCAAGAAGAAGCCGCTCGACACGCAGACGCCGGATGGCCTGGGCGTGGACGTCACGCCGCGCCTGAAAACCCTGCAGGTGACTGAGCCCGGCAAGCGGGTGGCAGGTGTGATGGTGGCGAGCGTGGACGAACTGGTCAGCAAGCTTCGCAACGAAGCCAAAGTCATTTGAGGGAGTGGTGATAAATGAGTGAAATAAGCATTCTCGTCATTGCGGAACACGATAACAAACAGATCAAGGCCACCACGCTGAACACACTTGGCGCGGCAGGCAAGATCGGCGGAGAGATCCATGTACTGGTGATCGGTGGCTGTTGTGCGGAAGCTGCCGTGGCAGCAGCCAAGGTCGTGGGCGTCGCCAAGGTGCGTGTCATCGACGCCCCGCACTATGCTGATCAGACCGTCGAAAACGTCGCCGTCGCCGCGGCGCAACTGGCGGGCAGCTACAGCCACGTGTTGTTGCCTGCATCGAGTTTCGGCAAGAACCTCGGCCCACGCCTGGCTGCGTTGCTCGACGTGGCGCAGGTCTCCGACATCACTGCCGTGATCTCGCCGGACACTTTCGTGCGACCCATCTATGCCGGCAATGCGCTGGCGACCGTGCAGAGCAGCGACCCCGTGAAAGTCGTGACGGTGCGTGTTTCTGCATTCGACGCGGTGGCGGCAGAAGGCGGCAGCGCGCCGGTTGAAGCGGCTCCGACTGGACCCGATCTCGGTGTATCGAAACTGCTTGGTCGCGAGCTGACCGTCTCGGTGCGCCCGACCTTGGGCGCAGCACGCGTTGTGGTTTCAGGCGGCAGGGCACTCGGTAGCCAGGAGAGCTTTCATTCAGTACTCGAGCCCCTTGCCGACAAGCTGGGTGCTGCGATCGGGGCCTCGCGCGCAGCGGTGGATGCAAGCTTTGCACCGAACGACAGCCAGGTCGGGCAGACAGGTCAGGTCGTCGCGCCCGATCTCTATATTGCCATTGGCATATCCGGCGCGATCCAGCATCTGGCCGGCATGAAGGAGTCAAAGGTGATCGTTGCGATCAACAAGGATCCCGATGCCGCCATCTTCCAGGTGGCCGACTATGGCCTTGTCGGCGATCTGTTCGAACTGGTGCCGCAGCTGACCGCGGCCTTGTAGAAGTCCTGGAACAGGGCCGCAATTGCGGCCCTGTTGCATTGAAGAGCATGCGCCGCTTATGAGTATCTTTCTCCTGACGATGCCTGACTACGTCTTGCATGTGTCCGCCGACGAAATTGCAGCCTTGGCATCGGATGCCGTTAAATCGAACGAGGTGAAGATGGCCTGCTGTTCTTTGCCGATGACGGCAGTGGCTTGCGCCACGAGTCCGGCAGTGATGTGAACTACGTCAGGCCGTGGGCATCGTGCAGCAGTTGTGCACTTACGCAGGTGCTGCATCTCGTGACGGAAATACGCGGCGAACCGCCGTTTGATTCGCTGTAGGCAGTAAGCAGTCATGTCGATTCCAGAAAGCGGGAATGACGGACGTGCAGGAACAAACCAGAATAAAAGGAGACTGGCATGAGCGAATACGTGGCTCCTCTCAAGGATATGCAATTCGTATTGCACGAACTTGCCGGGCTCAATGAGCTTGCTGCATTGCCGGGCTGCGAAGAAGTTTCTCCGGACCTGGTCGACGCCATTCTGGAAGAAGCGGCAAAGTTCGCCAGCGGTGTGCTGTCGCCGCTCAATCAGACGGGGGATCGCGAAGGTTGCCGGCTCACCGGCAACGAGGTCGCAACCGCCAAGGGATGGCAGGAGGCTTATCGACAGTTCGCGGAGTCTGGCTGGACCGCCGTGGCTGCAGAAGCAGAGCATGGTGGACAAGGCCTGCCGACGCTGATCTCCACCGCACTCAACGAGATGTGGAAAGCCGCCAACCTAGCCTTCTCGTTATGCCCGATGCTTACCAACGGCGCCATTGAAGCACTGGTGCTGCGTGGCTCCGATGAATTGAAGGCGACCTTCCTCGACAGGATGGTGTCGGGCGAATGGACTGGCACCATGAATCTCACCGAGCCGCAGGCCGGCTCCGATCTCTCGGCCGTGCGCACGCGCGCCGAGCCGCAGGCCGACGGCACGTATCGCATCTTTGGGCAGAAGATTTTCATCACCTATGGCGAGCACGATCTCACGCCGAACATCGTGCACCTCGTATTGGCGCGTCTGCCCGATGCACCGGAAGGCGTGAAGGGCATCTCCCTGTTTGTGGTACCCAAGTTTCTGGTCAATGCTGACGGGTCACTTGGTCCGCGCAACGATGTGCGCTGCGTCTCGCTCGAACACAAGCTCGGTATCCACGCCAGCCCGACTTGCGTGATGGCTTATGGCGACGATGGTGGGGCGATCGGTTATCTGGTCGGGCAGGCCAATCACGGGCTGGCGATCATGTTCATCATGATGAATGCGGCGCGCTTTGCCGTTGGCCTCGAAGGCGTAGCCATTGCGGAACGCGCCTGGCAGCGCGCATTGGAATTTTCGAGGGAGCGTGTGCAGGGCTATGACCCGGCTGAGAAGGGCGCTGCGAGGGTTCCAATCATTCGTCATCCCGACGTGCAGCGCATGCTGATGCTCATGAAGTCGCAAACCGAAGCAATGCGGGCGTTGGCCTATGTCGTGGCTGCGGCGACCGACCGTGCCGAGCGTCATCCCGACGAGCTCGTGCGCACGCGCGCGCAAGGCTTCGTCGACCTGATGATCCCCGTTGTGAAAGGCTGGTGCACTGAAACCGGCATCGAGGTCGCCTCGCTTGGCGTGCAAGTGCACGGCGGCATGGGTTACATCGAAGAAACCGGCGCGGCGCAATACCTGCGCGATGCGCGCATCACCACCATCTACGAAGGCACCACGGCCATCCAGGCCAACGATTTCATCGGCCGCAAGATCGCGCGCGACAAGGGTGCGGCGATCGGATTGGTACTTGTTGAAATGCGCGAGACAGCAGCAGCCTGCACCGTCATTGGCGGTGAGCACTTCGGACGTATCGGCGCATCGCTCAATACAGGCGCCAATGCGCTGGCGAGCAGCGTCGTATGGCTGCTGCGGACCTACCCGGAAATGCCGGGTGAGGCCCACGCCTCCTCAGTCCCGCTTCTTCGCTTGGCAGGCATAGTCTTTGGCGGATGGCAAATGGCACGCGCAGCACTGGCCGCGCATCGACGCATCGGAGCGGGCGACGCTGACAAGATCTTCCTCGAAGCAAAGATCAACACTGCGCGATTTTATGCGGATCACGTACTGGCGCAGGCCGATGGCCTCGCGCATTGCGTGATTCATGGTGCCGCGATAACGCTCGCAAGCGGGCTGGCGGACACCGAACCGGGTTGATGGTGTTCAACCCGGGAACAGGACGAGCTTAGTGCAGTACAACCAGCTGGATAACGGCTGGGGCAAAGGCCAGCGCCAGCGTTGTTGTGAGTACAGCAGCGGCTTGAAGAGCCTTGATTGCGATGTTTTTCTGGGTTTTCATGATGCATCCTTCATCTTCGATGGGCACCGATTGGCGGCCCTTCATGGATTGAAGTATCGACCCGACGTGCTAAACAAGCCATTCGATCTTTTGGATAACAGCATACGCACAGCTTATCTACCCGTGATAACGCTGTGAAAACGGGGGCTTCAGCGTAGCGATCATCGCGTATTGAATATGCGAATCGGCTCATAAATGCAGCGTGTGGTTGTGACTCTGCAACCGGGCAGAGCCCTTGGCGGGCACTTGGCAGGTCCGCCCCGTTACGACGGCTTCGGCTCTCCAACGTGCTGCACGAAGTGGCACGACACCCATTGCCCTTCCTTGCAAGGCGCGAGTTCCGGCGACTCCACATGACAGCGTGCTTCGGCGCGAGGACAGCGCGCGTGGAAATGACATCCGGATGGCTGCTTCGCGGCTGAAGGCAGATCGCCCTGCACGGCAGTGGCGCTGATGATCTTGCTTTGTGTGCCGGCGGCAATGCGCGGTGCAGCGGCCAGCAGGGCTTGTGTGTAGGGATGTTGCGGGGTATTCAACACTGCTCGCGCGGGACCGTACTCGACGATGCGGCCGAGGTACATCACTGCAATATCGTCCGCCAGATATTCCACGACGCTGATGTTGTGGGTGATGAAGAGATACGCCAGTCCGAGCTGTTGCTGCAGGTCGCGCATCAGGTTCAGTACCTGCGCCTGCACGGATACGTCCAACGCGGATGTTGGCTCGTCGCAGACGATCAGACGCGGGCTGACGGCCAGTGCGCGGGCGATGGCGATGCGCTGGCGTTGGCCACCCGAAAATTCGTGCGGGTAGCGGTCCAGCATGTCCGCACGCAATCCAACCTGCTGCACGATCTGTTCGACACGCGTGCGCCGCGCACTGCGTTCCGGTTCAAGTCCGAGCGCAATCAATCCTTCTTCGATGATCTCGGCCACACGCATGCGCGGGTTGAGCGAGCCGAACGGATCCTGGAAAACCATCTGCAGTTGCTTACGTGCCGCCTGCCAGTTCTGCGGTCGATTCGGGTCGAGCCGCGTGCCGCGAAAGAGAATGTCGCCGTCATTGGCAGGAATCAGATTCAGCAGCGCCTTGCCGGTCGTCGTCTTGCCGCAGCCGGACTCGCCCACCAGCGCCAGCGTCTTGCCGGCATGCAGGCTGAAGTCGATGCCATCGACGGCTTTGACACAGCCGACCGTGCGTTGCAGCAGGCCACGCTTGATCGGGAAGTGAACGCGCAGGTTTCTTACTTCGAGCAAGGGTGTTTCTGTCTGGGCCAATGGCTCCTCGTTGCTGGACCTAATTTCCGGTTTCGCTTCCTGCGTCGAGGTGCGATCCACTTTCTCTGCTGGATCGTAAAGGTGGCAGCGTACTTGTTGCCCTTCAGGTGCGATATGCCAGGCGGGTGGTTCGATATCGCAGCGTTCGTACTTGTGCGGGCAGCGGTCGGCAAAGCGACAGCCTGTGAAAACCTTGTCGAGTGGCGGCACCGAACCCGGGATGGTGGCGAGCGGGCCGGCGTCACGACGTCCTTCCGGCAAGGCTTCGAAAAGCTTGCGCGAGTAGGGATGTGCTGCAGCTGCGAAGAATTGCTCGCGGCTGGCGATCTCGACGAGGTGACCGGCGTACATCACGCCGACACGGTCTGCGACCTGTGCCACGACGCCCAGGTCATGCGTGATCAGCAACATGCCCATCTGCCGGCTGCGCTGCAATTCGGCGAGCAGCGTCAGCACCTGCGCCTGGATGGTCACGTCCAGCGCCGTGGTCGGCTCATCGGCAATCAGCAGGCGCGGGTCGCCGGCCAGCGCCATGGCAATCATCACGCGTTGTTTCATGCCGCCGGAGAGCTGCATGGGATATTCGCCAAGGCGACGCGCGGCATCGGGAATGCCGACGGCATTAAGCAGTCGTTCCGCTTCCGCAAAAGCTGCACGGCCTTCGAGCTGGCGGTGCAGGCTAAGCACTTCGTTCAACTGGGTGCCGATGGTGAGTACCGGGTTGAGCGAGGTGCCGGGCTCCTGGAAAATCATGGCAATGGCACCGCCGCGTACGGCGCGCATCTCCGCTTCGGTCACTGCGCACAGGTCGTGGCCTTGTAGCTCGATGCTGCCTCGCGTGATGTGCCCGCCCTCAGGCAGCAGGCGCATCAGGCTCAACGCGGTCATCGATTTGCCGCAGCCGGATTCGCCGAGCAAGACGAAAGTTTCGCCTTCGTTCAGTTCGAAACTCACTTCGTCCAGCGGCCGGATCTCGCGTTCCGCCGTATCGATGCTGACCGACAGCGCTTCGACGCGCAGCAGGGGCGTGCTCATGCGGGCCTCCTGCGCAGGCGCCGCCGCGTAGCGCCCTGGCCGCGCGGGTCGAAAGCCTCGCGCACCGCGTCGGCAAACAGGTTGGCAGCGAGCACCAGCGACACCATGAAGACGAAGGCCGTAGCGATCTGCCACCACACCATCGGGTCGCGCGCCAGCTCGGCGCGGGCACTGTTGATCATGCTGCCGTAGCTGATCGTCGCGGCATCGACGCCGACACCGACATAGGAGAGCACCGCTTCAGCCAGCACCAGACCGGAGAAATCCAGCACCAGCGTGATCAGTACGATGTGAAAGGCATTCGGCAGGATATGACGACGCATGATGGACAGCGGCGTGACACCGAAAGCGCGCGCTGCCTGGACGTAATCGAGCTCGCGCAACTTGAGGGCTTCGGCACGCATCAGGCGGCACAACGAGGTCCACGAGATCGCGCCGATGATGAGGCACAGCGACACCAGTCGCGCGTCGGCGCGTGCTGCGGCGGTGTCGAACCAGGCGTCGTGCGACTGGATCACGACCTGCATGAGCAGCACCGATGCGGCAATGAGCAGCACGTAGGGGATGGAGCTGATCACGGTGTAGATGTACTGCACTGCGTCATCGACCCAGCCGCCGATATAGCCTGCCGCGATGCCGAAGCCGATGCCGAGTGGGAGCGTGACGAGGGACGTCAGTGTGCCTATCAGTAATGCCGTGCGCATGGCCTTGAAGGCGTAGTGGAACAGGTCGTTGCCGACGCGGTCGGTGCCGAATACGTGGTAATGCATACTGAGAAAGAGCAGCGGTACCAATACCACTAGCAAGATGGTGCTCGATGCGAGAAAAGCACGCCAGGCCAGCACGGTTTCGCCTTCGCACAGACGGTGCAATGCCACGCGCAGCGGGATACGGTGACGCCGCGCGATGCCGCCGCCAATCAGCAGCCCCATGACGCAGACGCAGCCAAGTGCAGCAGTTACGCCCCATGCCGCGCGCGATGCGATATCGCTTGCCTTGTCGTGCTCAGGATCCTTGAGTTGCGCTGCGCCGTACTTGAGACGCGGATACTGACGTGCTCTTCGACCGTCACCGAGGTCGACGGACTGACGTTCGAACAGGGTGTGCGCGAAGGGCGCGGAATACGACTTCTCGCGTCGCGCACGCGGGTCGCCCAGGGCGACATCAAGCAGCGATTCGACTTCGACCGAATAATACGTTTTTGCCGATGTCATGGTTGACGCAGGAGCGGTGGTGGCCGCAGGAGCCACCACGGCAGCAGGGGGCAGCGCGCGCCGGAAGTGCAGCGAGTCGAGAATGGCGCCCGTCACGAAGACCATCAACACGGCCAGGGCTGCCATGGCGATCGGGTCGCTGAGCACATTGCGCCATGCACGGCGAATCGGTTCGCGGCGCGCGGCGAAGACGAGCCCGGTTACCGTGAGCGCAATCAGCACGAACAGCAGCACATCCGAAATGAGGAGGACGGGCATCATTGCAGTCTCACCCGTGGATCGACGAGCGTGTACGAGATGTCGGTTAGGATCAGTCCCACGATGTAGAGCAGGGCGCCGATGAACACCATGGCCCGAACGATGGCGAAGTCCTGCGACTGGATGGCGTCGATAGTGAAACTGCCAAGGCCTGGAATACCGAAGAACGACTCCGAAATCAGGCTGCCGAGGAAGAGCGTGGGAATCACTACGACCACGCCGGTGAGGATGGGGATCATGCCGTTCTTGAGTACATGGCCGAAGAGCACGCGCAGTTCAGAGAGACCTTTGGCGCGAGCCGTACGCACATAGTCCTTGCCCATTTCTTCGAGGAAGATGGCGCGGTACCAGCGCACCGAACTGCCGATGCCGGCCATGACGCCGATGACGACCGGAAGGATGAGGAAGCGCACGGCATCGAGGCCCGGCTGGTAGCCCGAGATCGGTACCCAGGCGAGCAGTTTCGAGAAAATGAACTGTCCGGCAATGATGTAGAACAGGCCGGAGATCGACATCATGACCACGCAGGCGACGGTGGTTAGCGCGTCGAACGCCGTATAGCGTGCCAATGCGAGAAGCAGCGCCACGCTGATGGCGATGGCCAGCCCGAGCAGGAAGCTCGGTACGGCCAGCGCGAGAGACGGCCACATGCGTGTGCCGAGTTCATGATTGATATTGCGACCTTCGTCGGACTGCCCGAAGTCGAGCGCAAACATGCGCACCGATTTGTCGAAGAAGATGGTGTCGGTCAAGCGCTTGCTGCCTTGCGCGGCAGTGTTGATAAAAAGTGGTTTGTCATAGCCGCGTTCGCTCTTCCAGCGTGCAATGGATTCGGCGCTGACGCGCTTGACGCCGAGATGCGCGCGGGCCATGTCTTCCGGCGTGTTAACGATGAAGAACAGCGCGAAGAGCAGCAGGTTCACGCCGAGCAGGATGGGGATCGCCCACAGCAGGCGGCGCAGCAGGTAGGCAATCATGACGACTCTCCTGGCAGCGCCTTTGTGTCCACAACCGGCAACGCTCGCCGTGCTTCGCGCCGACGCACCATGCGACGCATCTGCCAGCCGCCCAGCAGGAGCAGCGCAATCAACACGGCAGCCGGCCACAGAACGGGGCGATTCCAGGCATGCCGCTGTTGCTCGCGCAATGCCGTGTCGACCCGCTGGTATTTGCGTGAGGAGCGGATGATCCTGCCCGGCTTGGTGTTCTGCAACCAGGCGTGGCGCAGGAAAAATGCCTCGTCATGCCAACCGAATACCCATGGCGCGTCGTATCGCAGCATGGCAACCATGCGGTCGATCAGCGCCGTGCGCGCCGGGTCGTCGATGTCCATGGCCTTGAGCTGCACGTAAAGGCGGTCGTATTCGGGATTGATATAGTTTGCCGTGTTTTCGCCGTCGTATTTTGACCTGGCATGCTTGCCATAAAACAGGAACAGAAAATTCTCCGGATCGGGGTAGTCGGCACCCCACCCCCAGAACAGGATCTGGAAATTGCCGCTGCGTGTCTTGTCCTGGAAGCGGTTGAAGTCGGTCAGGCGCGGTACGAGCTGGATGCCGAGCTTCTTGAACTGCTGGGCAAGCCAGTCGATGCGCCCCCCCGCGCTACCGACGCCATCGAAGTAAAGGATCAGCGGCTCGCCGCTCTTTGCATCGCGACCGTCGGGATAGCCTGCTTCAGCAAGCAGCTTGCGGGCAACGGCAATATCCTTGCGTTGCACCTTGCCGTTGACGCAGTCATAGACGACCGTGTTGCGGCCAGCACAACCATCGCGGTAGCCGGCGATGCCGGGCGGAATGGGGCCTTGCGCGGGCATGCCAAGACCGTTGTAGAAAACGGCGAGTTGTTCCTCGATGTCGATGGCGATCGATATGGCCTGGCGCAGCTTGCGGGCGTGCTCCTGCGAAGCTGCATTCTCCCCGCCGCCGAGCACCGGGTCGAGCATGTTGAATGCATAGTAGCGGACGCCTGGTTCGACTTCCGTCTGCAGCCGGATGCCACGCTTCTGCATATCGTCGGTGATATCGAGCCCACCACGCTCCGGCATGCTGACGGCCGAGTCGAAACTGGCCAGCGACATGCGCGCTGAATTGAACTGATCGTAATAGCCTTGCAGGAATTTGTTCCAGAACGGGATGGCTTCGCTTTCTTTCTGCAGACTGATGGCATCGATCAGCGGCAGAGCTTGCCCGCAATCTTTCAGCAGGCCTGCCGCGCGATCGGCATCGCTGCCTTCGCACGGGTAGGTCTCGCCGCGCCAGTTCGGATTGCGTACCAAGCGAATCTCGCGGTTCGCGTCATGCTTGGCCTGCATGAACGGGCCGGTGCCGACCGGCCATACATCCAGCGTCAGATTGTTTTGCTTCATGCCAGGCTGCGAGAAGAAGCGGTCCGCTTCCCACGGTACGGGTACGACAAAAGTCTGTGTGAGCCAGTACACGAACTGCGGATACTTGCCATGCAGGGTAATGCGTAAGGTGTGCGCATCGGGCGTCTCCACGCCGCGCAAAGGGTATTTGCGCAGATCTATCCAGCCCGCCGGACTGATCTTGCCTTGCTTGACGTCGGTGGCGAGTTGCGCCTGCAACTCTTCGAGCCCATCGATCAGCTTGAGTGTTTCAAACACCGGCGATTGCAGGCCAGGCCGCGCCAGGCGTTTGATCTGGTAGGCGAAGTCTTCGGCTGTGAGCTCGCGCGTGGCGGACTGCGCGAAATCCGATGGCATGTATTTGCCAGCAATGTCTCCGGGAGTAAGGGCGTGGTACAGGTAGTGCCCGTCGCCACCTTTGTCATCGCGTGCGAATGCGGGATGCGGCTGGAAGCGCACGCCTTCGCGAATGTGGATTTCATAAACGGTGCGCGCCACCCGCCCGGCCGGAGCCCGATCGGGCAGCTTCCTGCCACGCGCATCGAGGTAGCGCACCTTCGGCATCGCCGTCGCAAGTTGCGGCTTCAGCGCGTAAGGGCGCTTGAGAAAGTCGTAGTCGTAGAGCGGTTCGTAGATCTGGTAGAGGATGTCGGCTTCGTTCTCGACATAGGACTGCACCGGATCAAGATGTTTGGGGCGCTCGGAGAAGAAGTCGTAAACGATGCGCCGAGAGCTGTCGCTTGCAGGGTAGGGATTGTTGGCGTCGCTGCCATCGCGACTACACGCGATGAGGGCGATTGCAAGCAGCCCGGCGAGTACGTGGCGCAACATTTGGAGCGCAGTATTTCGATTTTGTCTACATGCCATTGTGCTAATTGCCAAATGTCGCAGGTCGGGAGTCAGACATTGAAGGCGAAGATTACCAGCATCGCGCCGAGTGGCGTCTGTCGCGCCGAAACATATGCTGTGGGCTCGCGCAAATTGGGCCACGCCACGCGCTATTCAATATATCCCCGATATCTGCGGTGAAGGTAGCGAGTGTAAGATGGCCTCTCTCCGCAAAAGCCATTGTCCACAGGTGTTTCATGGCCGATATCATCCCCGAAATACTCGCACTCGGTGAAGCGCTGACGGCAATCCGCCGTGACATCCACGCGCATCCCGAACTGGCTTTCGATGAGCATCGTACGGCCGCGCTGGTGGCCGAACGCCTCGAAGCGCTGGGCGTCGAAACGCATCGCGGGATAGGCAAGACCGGCGTGGTGGGCGTAATTCATGGGCGCGGCGACAGCAAGCGGGCGATTGCCTTGCGTGCCGACATGGACGCCTTGCCGATGCAGGAGCACAACGACTTTGCGCATCGCTCATGTCATGAAGGCCGCATGCATGCTTGCGGTCATGATGGCCACACCACGATGCTGCTCGGCGCGGCCGAATACCTGGCGCAGACGCGCAATTTTGATGGTGCGGTCGTACTCGTATTTCAGCCGGCAGAGGAGGGCCTGGGAGGCGGTGCGGCGATGATTGCCGACGGCTTCTTCGAGCGTTTTCCGGTCGAAGCCGTGTTCGGTATGCACAACTGGCCGGGCATGCCGGCCGGGCAGTTCGGCGTCACGCCCGGGCCGGTGATGGCGAGCGCGGACCGCTTCGATATTGTCGTTAAGGGACGTGGTGCGCATGCGGCCATGCCGCATCAGGGCATCAATCCGATTGTCGCGGCAACACACCTTGTGCAGGCCTTGCAGACGATTGCTGCGCGTACGACCGACCCGCTCGATGCGGTCGTGGTTTCCGTTACCCGGTTTCATGCGGGAGAGGCATACAACGTGATTCCGGATATGGCGCGTCTGTGCGGGACGGTGCGTGCCTTGTCGGCGCAAGTTCGCGCTGCCACGCGCTCCGCCATGCAACGCATCTGCGACGGTGTGACGATTGCCCATGGTGTAAAAATCGACTTTGATTACCAGGACGGTTATCCACCTACGGTCAACACCATGGGCGAAGCGCAACTGTGCCGCGAGGTTGCTGCGAGTCTGGTGGGGGAAGAAGCTGTGGGATGGATGCTGCGGCCGAGCATGGGCGCAGAGGATTTTGCCTATTTCCTGGAAAAACGTCCCGGCTGCTATGTGTGGATCGGCAATGATAGCGAAGCCGGAGAAGGGCAAGGCGGCTGCATGCTGCATAACCCACGCTTCGACTTCAATGACGACATCATTGCGCTGGGCGTCACATACTGGGTGCGCCTTGCTGAACGTTATCTTGGCGCGCCTGCAGCCTAGTTCTTCCGCATTTTCCAGCGCAAAGTGCTGGTCGGTGCTCTACGCCACGTCAATGCAACTGTAGCCGACCTGGCTTGCCACTATTTTCCACACTGACAAGACGACCATCCGGAAGGATGGTCGTCGTGCGTGGTCAGTGGAACGGGATGATGATTGGCGGCAGACCGATCTGCACTACGACGCCTGGCTCGCTGCGGTAGACCGGTACGGGTCGTTCATACACGACTGGTTCGTAATAACGTGGCTCGCGCACGGCATAGCGGCGCTCCACAACGCGTTCGCCACGATAGCCATGCCCGTAATAATGATCGTGACCCCAACCGTGGCGATTGTCATAACCACGAGCGTTCGCACCGACGGATAAAGTCATGAGGCCCAGGCCGAACACGACTGCGGAAATAACGCGGTTTCTTGTCTTCATGATTTCATCTCCTCTTTCGGATCGAGGACTGGTGATCGGCTGTTCAACTAGCCCAAATGCCTCGACATGATTGAAGCTTAGCCAGCAGCAACCGCGCCCGTTGTAAGAAACTGTAAGCAAATGCTAAGGGCGCCAGGAATGAGTAAGACAGCGGCAATTCTGTTAGGCAGAAATGTGTACGAATGTGTACGAATTGCGACGCTTCGGCGTCTACTTATGACCATTCGTGAGAAATTTGTAGAGCCGTCTTGCGGGCGGCGCGAGAATGCGCTCTTCGCAAATATGATGTTTTTGATGGATTCATCGCCTTGTGCTATTCGGTCTTTGTCTCCCGATAGAGCTGGTAGTTGTTTCCAACCATGTCTATATTGCAGTGCACCAACACGTTAAATGACAAGGAAAGCCCGGCTTTCAATGCGGGTCTAGATTCACAAACGACCTGGTTGAGCCATGACTGACGCCGATCCTGCTGTTGTGTCCGCCGTTACCCCGAACGTGATTCCTTTTGGCAGCAAACGCCTGATCGATGGACAGGAGCGGGTGTATTACTACGGCTACTGGATCAAGACCTACGAGGCGCCGGAAGACACCTTGATGGCCAAGAAACGCTTGATCGAAGCGCTGACACGTCGGCTCTTCAATCACGTCGAGCACGGCATCAACATACCCGGTCATCGCCTGGCCGAAGCACGCACGGCGTTTGGTGAAGAGAGCGATCCGGAAAAGAAGCGGGTCAAGGGCGCCATGCTGGCGGGGGCACTTTTCAACCGTGCTACCGACATTTTTACCAAGCTGGTCGAGTTGCAGGCTGCCGGCGTGGAAATCGCTACGGATAATGCGTTGATGCGCGAGTGCGGACGCTGTCTGCAAGAGGCGCTGGAGCTTGGCAAGACGGTATTCCATCGCAGCGGCGAAGAGGGCATCGACGAACTCTGGGGCGAGCCCTTCAAGGCATTCTCGATTCCGGTAGAGGCGGTGTACGAGAGCCGTTACATCAAGATTGCACAGGCCATGCGCGACACCGATGCGCTGACCGGCGTGCTCATCGACACTTTTGAGGGCGATGCCATGTTCGAAGGCATCGTGCCGGTGATCCAGCGCTTTGCCGAAACGGCCAAGACCAAGACTGAGACCTTGCGCACCGATGCGAACATCTTCGATATCTGGTCTGACTTCGCCGTCGCCGGCGAACGACTGCGCAATTTCCATCCCCATTTGCCTGCCCGGCCGACCGAATCGCAAACGCGTCAGGCTGAGCACGGTGTGCGGCTGGCGCGCCAAGTGCGAGGCCTGGTCTGTGACATCACGCGCGCGCGCGTCTCCATGCCCAAGAGCACGGACCAGATCGTGGAGCGCTGCAAAGCTTACCGGGCAAGCTATCCCAAGCTGCTGCAGACGGCCGCTCTGGCCTGACCGGCTACGCCTGAAAACGCTGGAAGCATTTTCCGGCGCACTGGCGTATTCGTTGGTATGTGAGTGTCATTGCGACTGACAGCCACAGCAATTGGCATCCCGAACAAACTCGATACCTGCCACGCATGAGATGGCCGGTCACTTCAGCCCCGCGCCATCGCTGGCGCGGGCAGGCAAGGCTGGTCTACTTGGCGTCGGCAACGCACTTCTTGACGAAGCTGTTCTTGGCCGCGCCGGCAAGTTTCTTTTCAGCAGCTTGCGCGTCACAGGCAGTCTGGGCGGGCGATGCACTGTCTGCCGCACACTTCTTGATGAAACTGTTCTTCGCCGCACCAGCGAGTTTCTTCTCGGCTGCCTTTGCTTCGCACGAAGCGTCTGCAGCAAATGCAACGTTGAAGCTGAACAAGGCTGTGACGAGGGCGGTAAAAGTGATGAGCTTGCGCATGAGGTGACTCCTTCGTGGATGAACGGAAAACGGGGAGAGTTGCGCCCCCATTCTAGCGCCTGCGCAAGCGGCCGACCGTCAGCTTGATTGCGAGTCCAGCGTGAAGCTGGCGCTGTCATCTTCCGCGAGGGTGGTCGTCAGCCAGGGCATGACCTCCTTGAGGGTGGCCGCAAGTGTCCATGGCGGGTTGATGATGAACATGCCGCTGCCATGCATGCCAAACCCGTCTGTTGCCGGGCTGCGCACGTTCAAGGTGACATGCAGCCAGTTGTCGCATTTCAACGCCCGTAGTTTCTGCGGCAGGAAGCGCGCTTCAGGTTTGGGCAGGGATGGGTGCCATACCGCATAGGTGCCGGTTGCAAACCGCTCAAGCGCCTCCTTGAGCGTCGAAGCCACACGGCCATAGTCCTCGCGCAATTCGTATGACGGATCAATCAGCACCAGTGCGCGCTTTGAGGGCGGCGGCAAGAGTGCCTTGAGCGTCGCGAAGCCGTCATCGGCATAGACGATGGCCTGCTTGCCGGAGTTACCGAAATAACTGGCGAGGATGCGGTGGTCGGTGCTGTGCAGCTCGAACAAGCGCAATCTGTCTTGCGAGCGCAAGGCGCGTTGCGCCAGCCAAGGGGAGCCGGGGTAGGCGCGCAAACGGCCGTCGGTATTGAGGCTGCGTACTTCTGCGACATAGTCGGCTACGGCGGGCGGCAAATCGCTGCGTTCCCACAGGCGGCTGATGCCACCTTCATGTTCGGACAGCTTGGTGGCGTGCTCCGAATCGAGCGCGTACATGCCAGCACCGGCATGCGTATCGATGACCCAGAAGGGTTTGTCTTTTTGCGCCATGTAGCGCAACAACTGCACCAGGACGAGATGTTTGAGGACGTCGGCGTGATTGCCCGCGTGGTAGGAGTGGCGATAACTGAGCATGCAATCTTTCCGGAATCATTTCATCCCGGAATCAAAGCGCAGTCACCTGCGGCAATATCGATCCGGAAATGAAATCAGACCGCAATTGTAGGCCGGGACTGCCTTCAGCGCAGCTTGCCTTCAGCGTAGAGCGCCTCGAAGCGCTCCTTCGCGCGGATGTATTGATTGCTGCAATCCACGCGCGTGGCGTCATCTGCCGGCACGTCGCATTTCTTCGGGCGGCTGAAGAAGCGCTGCCAGGCTGCATCCTTGCGCGCTTCCCCGGCTTGCGTTGCAGCAGCGGCCTCATCGCGAGCGCGCATTATCTCGGCTCTTTTCTGCTCACGGCGGGCCCGGTCTTCGTCCACGAGCGTCTTCTCCCGGTGTTGTCGTTCTGCACGGGCCTCGGCGGCGAGACGTTCATCTTCGTCCGGGATCGCTTCGCTGGCCGCAGTGGTCGGCGCTACTCTTGCGACGGGTGCCGGCATGCTGCCAGGGCGGAGGAAATGGTCAGTTGTCAGCCGTGCCGCAAATACCAGGGCCGCCGCCATCAACAACGCAAGGACGAGGCGCTTGCCTGATGAAGGCTCGTGGCGATTCGCCGTTTCGGCTTCAATGGAGGCGTTTTCCGCATTGTTCCCCGCATCGTTTGCAAGTTCGTGGGCCATGACTTTTCCTGTATCAACGCTACCAGCATAGTCGTGCTACCAGGCTCTTTGCCATCCTTCCAACGCTCGATTGACGCTGTCTGTCGCCTCAGCTGAAGCATATTGGCTCCGCGCTCGCTGCCAGACGTATGATTCGCACACACAAATGGCGGCATGAACATGTCACGAGACGAACAGGAATTCCGGTTGTCCGATCTGCTCTTCGGCGTCCGCTGGCAGACTGCGGCCTGGCGCGCGGCGGCCGTATTCATGCTGCTCTATGTCTTGCCGGCAGCGCTGCTGCCTGCGCCAAGTCGTCTTGCTGCCTTTTTGCAACTGCTGGGAACGGTGCTGAGTTTCGTACTGACTGCGGCTGCCGCGTATCTGTTTTTGCAAATACGCGCCGGGCAGGAGTGGGAGCTCACAGACGAGGCGATCATTGTCATACCGACTGCTGTGACGAGAGAAGAAGAGCACACCGCTCCGGCGGGTGTCGTGGCGGAAACCGCTGCACAAGTAACGCCACGAATTGCTCTCGATACGTTAGGGCAGGCTGCCCTGGAGCGATTGTGCATCGCGCTATACCGGTTCAACGGTTTGCATAGCCAGACGATTGCAACGGGAGTCGATGGCGCGTATCGCATCCGGCTTGTGCCACGGAATGCCGACAAGGCCTTTGCCATACTTCAATGTCATGCCGGTGAGGACGCCCAGGGCGTTGAGGCATACACCGTGTTGTTGCGCGTCATGGAAGAGGACGGATTGAGCAAGGCGTTCTTTGTCGCGCCAGCTGGCTTCACTGCGGCTGTCAGCGCTGATGCGCGATCACGGCATGTGACGCTGGTCGACCTCAAGTTGTTGCAGGCAATGCTCGATCATTTGCCGGAAGCCGCGCGTATGACCGTTCTCGAGGCGACGGGCTGAGTTGCAATACCTTGCTCAGGCGTGACCGGTCGAATTCACCAGGGCACGACGATTGATGAACACGCCGTCGGCTTCGATAAGGCCCATGTCTTCGTCATGGCTTACCGGGAACATGCTGCTCAGTTCAAAGCCCATGCCTTCCAGCTCCTCGATCATCTGACGGTAGCCGGGCATGCCTTGATATACGGGCTTCATCGATAGCTCTGTCTGTAATGCCACGACGCGCGATAGCGTCTGGGTTGCGCCGCGCAGTACCGTGAGATCAAAACCCTGTGTATCAAGTTTGAGATAAAGGCGCTTCGTTGCAAGGGCGGGCGTTGTCGCTGTGGACAATTCGTCATCGAGGCGAACGACCGGCACCTTGACCACTTCGCGTACACAGTTCATCCCCGAAAAGTCACCAACCGTGGCGTGATCGGGCGCCAGGAAGGAGCTGAACTGCGACTCCTGCATGATGTTGAGCGAGAGCTCGCCAGCTTCGATTCCCAGCGCTAGATTGCGGATCTGCCAGGCACCGTCCGCGCCAGCACGATCACTCAGTTTCCTGAAACAGTCCGGCTGCGGTTCGTAGGAAAGCACCGGGCCGGAGAAGCCGACTTCCGTGCGCAGGAAGTCGTGGTATTGCCCGGCATTGGCGCCTACATCGATTACCGCTTCGACGCGGTATTGGTCGAACAAGGCTATGAGATGGCGTGCGAAGGACAGGCCGCGCATGCGCCATGCGGGAACGATTTCATAACCAAACTGCTGCGCCAGTTGTGCGACGATCTGTTTTGTATTCATTTGGGGCTCGTATGCTCAAGTACGAATGCTTGGGAACGCGGCTTATTATGCGCTGGAGTTGTTACGTGTACCACAGTCTTGCTGGCGGATTCATATGGGGCGCCACCCGGTCGCGACTTACAATACCGGGCTCTCCCGGCTGAAAGTGGACATATGGATGATCGATTTATTACGCTGGAATCCAAGCTCGCATTCGCGGAGGACTTACTGGAAACACTGAATCTTGCTGTCTTCCGCCAGCAGGAGCAGATTGAGCAACTACAGCAGCAGGTGCGTTTGCTCTACCAGCAGATGCAAGCCAACCCGTCGGGCGAAAAATCCGATGCGAGTGAGGAAGTACCGCCCCATTATTGAAAATCGGGCTTGGCCGGGTAGCAACTATCAGGCGAAAAAATGCCCCGCAATGCGGGGCATGACAGGCCTCACGGGCTGATCAGATGAGAGATGGCCCTTCGACAATCGTCTCCGCTTCCTTGGCCGTGATGCGAACGCTGGCGCTGGCAATCACGTGAATGGTCAGCCATTCATGCAGGCGCATGGCGCCTTCGCCATCCAGCGAAATGAAACGACAGCCAATCTGACCTTGCGGTTCGCCAGGTACGAAATTCATTTGCTGAGCCTGGCCCCTGATCTTGTCGGGGATGCCTTCAAGCCTTAGCTCGAAGGAGAAGGCCTCGGTGTTCGTAGGGGGGGCAGACGCGGCGATACTGAAGCCTTCCAGCGACAGGTCGAGCAGCGGAATGCGATTGCCGTCGAACGCGACCCAGAACAAGGTCGCCCCTGCGCGCTTGGCGAGAAAACGTTGCCGCTGACGGCGTTCCCGATATTCGTACTGACTCATTGCTGCGGCTCCTGCACGAAGAATGCCGGCCGGAATGACCGGGATACTCTTACTTCGTTTTCGGCAGGGACAACGGCGTACTTGAGCGCGCGCCGGTGTTGATTGCATGAGGCCCGTTGCAATGGGCCCATGCGGTGTGAAGTTTTTAACGCGAAGTAGGAATCTGGATAGGCGTGCCCGACTTGCCGTCCTTCTTGGCATGCTTCACTGCGCGCTTTTCCTTGAGACTCAGCGCGGGTTCCTTCTTTGTTTCCTTGTTGGTCTTTTGTGCTTTGCTCATGATGCGGCCCTCATTGATAGCTCGACAGCGAGCGCCTTCAGTATAGGCTCATGACCTGCAAGCAGCCAGATGCTCAATGACAGAGCATGAGCGCAACAAGCACGGCCGCCAGCGCCGCATGTGGCACTGCCACGGTGGGGCGCAAGGCATTGGCAGCGTATTCGCGAAGCAGGCCAGGCGTTCCCGGTCGATGCGCCAGCCATTCGCCGTGCAGCTGCAATGCGTGACTGCCTGCCAGGTGATCGTCGCCTGTTGCGCGCATGAGGGCTTCGATGCGCAGAAGGCGTTCGCCGAGCCGCGCCTGGCTTGTGCGCAGGATGGCTTCCTGCAACCAAAGCAGGCATTGCGCGAAACAGAGAATGCCCAGGAAAACGTGTGGGAGCAGCCCCGCGCCGTGGGGCCACAATACGCCGATGGTGAACAGCACGATTGCCACAAGCTTGACGATCAGCGTGCTGTGTTCATATCGCTCATGATTGTTTTGCAGCGTGGCCCACTCCTGCGCCAGGGCCGAATCGTGGACGCTACCCATACTGGTTCCTTCAAATTGGCGCGCTGAATGTCAAACGCGTAAGAGCGCGATCTTCAGCGGCGGTTGACCGTCGATACTCGGGAAATCGGCTTCAGGCGTCATCCACTCCACTTCACGGATCGCTCGACCGGCTTTGCGGGCGCTGCGTTCGAGCTGATCGAGCCATGCATCGCGGCTCACCTGCGCCACGTTATTGCAGCAAATCAGCGTGCCGCCTTCGGCCGTGCAAAGTAGCGCCGGTTTGAAGAGTGCCGGGTAATCATTGACCAGATCGACAACTCCGAACAGGCTCTTGGCATAACGCGGCGGATCGAGAAAGACCAGATCGAAAGCCTGTTTCTCGAGTTTCGGGAAGGCCGGCATGCGCTTGCCGCGCACGATCTGCTGCTGCCCGATTCCTGCGAGCTGGCGCATCGCAGGGAACGCGTCGCTTTTTACGAAGCGTACACGGATCGGTAATTCGTTGATCTGTGAATTTGACTTTCCGATTGCCAGATTGGTATCGGAGAAATCCACATTCACGACGTGGCGTGCGCCTGCTTTGGCCGCGGCGATGCCGACGCCACAGGTATACGCAAAGAGATTCAGCAAGGATTTGCCTTGTGCTTCCTGCATCACGCGGCGGCGACCCGCGCGCATGTCGAGAAATAGCCACGGGTCTTGGCCCTCATGGCGACCCTGAATGCAATATTTCACGCCAAGCTCTTCGACTTCATGCTGAACGGATGCAACAGCAAGTTGCTCCGGTGACAATGCATTCGAGATGCGAGAATTTTGCTGACTGCGATCGTTGTAGACCAACGTCATGCCGGGAAGCTCGCTGGCATAGAAAGCCGATAGCTCATCCAGTTGCTGCTGTGTGAGCGGTTCGTGAAAACTCTGAACCAGCAACAGTGCGCCGTAACGGTCGACACTCAAGCCGGGGCGGCCTTCCGCGGTGCCGTGGAACAGTCGGTAGGTATTGGTGTGCTCGGCCTGCAATTGTGCGATGAGCGTCTGGCGCGAAGCCAGAGCGCTGGCGAGGGCTGAACTAAGGGTGTCTGGCATGGCGCTTTTACGTGGATTGAAGCAAACCCGTCAGCACATGCAGTGCGATCGAATGTTGCGTAATGCCCGACATGTTACAGGCTCTTTACAGCCGTGCCGCCGCAGACTGCGCCCGCGGCTTTGCTTCGGGGACGAAAGCTGACTGAGTGACCAGGCCCTATATGCCCGGTGATTGCGTTGTTATAAGAACGAAGCGTTTCTGCCGGGCACCGTCGGTTTCAATCTCTTCCACGAACATCGATAAAGGCCGCACCCACCAGCCGCTGTCATTGTAGAGCGGGCGATATACGACCATGGCTTCCAGGGATTCGCTGTGACGGGCAACGCCGATGACATCATATTCGCCACCTTTGTAATGACGATAGCGCCCGGGAGCGAGAATGGGCAGTGCAGAGGGCAGTGCAGGCAAATCGGAGCTGGTCATGGCAATTGGAGGCTGGCGCAAATGCGCGATTAGACACGTCTTGCGGCGGGTCCACAAGGTGCATGCGCACCGACACTGAGCCAGACTTCTTCATCCAGGTCCGGCACTGGTGCAAGGCCGACCTTTGCATGAGCGCAATTGCGAGACTTGCTATGGAGGCACGCAACCTGCATGGTGTTATGCATTGAAGTGGAAGGAGCAAGGCTGCCAATGAAAACTTTCATACAGGCCACTGAAATCTGGGCACCAGCAAGAGATCGCAGCGTGCTCGAATTTCACGCGGGCCTTTTCGGGCCGCACCACGCCTTTCGCGCGGCGACGCAAAAAATGTGTTTTGGCTACGACGAAGGCTTGCCGGGCAAGGCTTGGGCATCACGCCATCCGATTATTCTCAATGATCTGCAGAATCCGCTGTTTCGCCGCCGCGATGCTGCGCGTAATGCCGAGCTCACCTGCGGCATTGCTATTCCGGTATTCGCTGGCGACATTCTTCTGGCGGTCCTGGTATTCCTTTGCAGCGATGACGAAGAGCATGTCGGCGCCATTGAGCTGTGGCACAACGATCCCGCCCTCTCGGCAGAGATGGACAGAGTGGACGGCTATTTCGGAATTGCCGAGAGTTTTCAGTGGGTGGCACAGCACACCCCTATCGCTCGTGGTGTCGGTCTGCCCGGCTCCGCGTGGCAGAGCGGCATGCCGGAAATCATGAACGACCCGGGCTATGCCACGCGTTTTGTGCGGCGCGATGGTTCCCGTAACCTCGGCATCCACAAAGCGCTCGGCCTGCCTTCGCCATACGAAGACGGGCAAAACTACGTGATCGCTTTCCTGTCCGCGCTGGGTACGCCCATCGCGCGGCGTTTCGAGATATGGGCACCCAACGACACAGGTACCGCCCTGCATTTCCAGAGCGGGCAATGCGACAGTGAAACCGATCTCGAACAGGATTACGAGGGTGCAGCATTTGAACGCGGTATCGGCCTGCTCGGCACGATCTGGCAAACCGGCATGCCGGCTGTTGATGAGTTCATCGCCAGCGAGGGCTCGGCGGTGGGCGCCTCTGCGCTCAAGGCGGGGCTTTCTTCAATGGCTGCCGTGCCCTTGCTCGACGCCGGCCGTGTCAAGGCGGTGGTTGCAATGTATTTCTGAATTCGCTCGATGAGCCGTGCCCGCAGGTGCCTCAGCGCCGCAGGAATTCGGGCATGGCCTCGGCACGTTGCCCCGTGGCATCTGGCATATCTACCGGCCGGTTGATCTTCGGCTCGGGCGGCGCGAAAGCAAGAAGATCATTCAGCCACTGCGTGACCGGTTGCCATTCGAGCAGATAGCTTTCCATCTTCTCCGCGGCAAAGTCGAAAATGGAAAGGCCTTGTTCAAGGCACTTGCTATAGGCCTGCGCCGCCTTGATGGTGCCGAGGTAGGGCAAGTCGAGAGAGCCGGCCCACGCCTGCAGCACTTCCGCATTGCGCGTCCGCCCGTCAATGCGCATGCCGACACACGCCAGCGCGCATTTGCCGCTGGCAATGCGCGGAAAGGTGCGTAATTCCTTGATGCTGTCTTCGGCTGCGGTGCGGTCGAAGATCGACGTAGTGGCGGGGATGAGTATTGCGTCGGCATACAGCGCGACCTTCATCAGACCTACACCCTGGAAGCCGCCGGGGGTGTCCAGCACGACATGTTTGACGCCGACAGGCGGGCGCGCAAAGTTGCGCTCGTCCATTGTCCAGCCATGAATTCGCGGTGTGCTGGCAGGTCGCAGACTGAGCCACAGGCGCGAGGACTGTTGCTTGTCCACGTCGCCCAGCATCACGTCATGACCGAGGGACGCCAGATAGCCGGCAACTTGTGTTGCCAGCGTGGACTTGCCTGCGCCTCCCTTGCGATTGACTACTGCAATGACGGACATTACTGCTCAGCCTTCCTGCGCCGGGCTGCGTGACCCGACGGGTATCGGGTGCCCGGCACAACAGTTTGGCAAAGAGTACGCGCAACACTCTGCTGCCGAACGCTCATTTAAGCGTGGTTTTCACCCGCAGTGCTGTCCGTATATCGCCCACAAGTGGTCCGGTGCACCGGCCGCCGCATTATTTCTTCCACTTGCCCGGCGCAGCAGGTTTGGTGGCACCAGGCCTGGCGGATGAGAACTGCTTGTCGCGCGCTGGCGGGCGGCTATCGTTGAATGCACGCTTTGGTGGCGCCTCGCCACCCGCAGGCGCGACGTCGGAAGCTTCCGTGCCGAACTTGCGCGGCGGTACATCGCGCTTCGGCGGGCGCGAGTCGCCCCCGCCACTATTTCCACTCTCGCGGTAAGGGCTGCGCGGCGTGTCGGTCGAAGTCGCAGCATCGCGGCGTGGTGCACGTTGCGGCTTCTCGTCGACTTCGCCAGGCTCGACTGCGCGAATCTTGATCTGCAGTTGGCAGACGCGTGTGCGCTGCAGGCGCTCGATGGTGTTGGCGGGCAGATTGCTTGGCAACTCTACCGTGCTGTAATCGCTGAACAGATTGATCTGGCCGATTTGTCGCCCTTCAATGCCGCCTTCATTGGCAATCGCACCGACGATCTCCTTTGGTGTCACGCCATGATTGCGACCCACCTCGATACGGTAACGCTGCAGCACGCCATCGGCCACGGCACGGCGGCGTGCGAGGATTTCCTCGCGATGCTCCTCCGGCAGTTTCTCGAAGCTCTGACGCTCGCGCGTGGCTTCGTTGTAGCCCGGGTCGATGAAGCCGCCGCTCTTTACAGGCTTGCCGACAGCAGCTTTGCCGGAAGCCGCCTTGTCGCGCGCAGGGCGGCTGTCGCCGGTGCTCTGCGTGCGCTCGCTGTAACGCTCATTGAAACTGCCTGACGGTGCTCGTTCGTTACGATCATTGCTGCGCTCATTGCCACGTTCCGGCGCGCGCGGTTGCAGCACTTCCGGCTTGTCGCTGCCTTCGAGCTGCAGCGGACGTTCGCGTTGGGCGAGGAAGGCCAACGCCGCTGCAATTTCCTGAGCACTGATGCTTTGCTCTTCTTCGAGCTGCTGCACGACGTTCATGAAGAAACTCATGTCTTCGCTGTCGAGCGCATCGATGACTTCTTGTTTGAACTGCGAGACGCGCTTTTCAGCAACGGCTTCGCGGCTTGGCAGGGCAATCTGCTCGATGGGCTGACGCGTGGCGCGTTCGATGGCGCGCAGCATGCCGGTCTCACGTGGCGCGACGAAGAGGATCGCATTGCCCGCACGACCCGCACGACCGGTGCGGCCGATGCGGTGCACATAGGCTTCGGTGTCGTAGGGAATGTCGTAATTGATGACGTGGCTTACGCGCGAGACGTCGATGCCGCGTGCAGCGACGTCGGTCGCGACGACAATATCCAGCGCGCCGCTCTTGAGTTGTTCGACGACGCGCTCACGCAATCCCTGCGTCATATCGCCATTCAGTGCATCGGCCGCATAGCCGCGCGCAGCAAGCTTGTCGGCCAGTTCAACGGTCGCGGTTTTCGTGCGGACAAAGACAATCGCCGCCTCGAAACTATCTTCCACCTCGAGAATGCGCGTCAGCGCGTCGAGCTTGCTGACACCACGCACCTGCCAGTAGCGCTGCTTGATGGTCGACACGGTACTGGTGGCGGACTTGATCTTGATTTCCTGCGGATCGCGCATGTGCGTGCGCGCCACGCGGCGGATCACGTCGGGCATCGTCGCCGAGAACAACGCCGTCTGGCGCTCTGCAGGCGTATGCGTAAGAATCCATTCGACATCGTCGATGAAGCCCATGCGCAACATCTCATCGGCCTCGTCGAGCACCAGTGCTTTCAGATCATCCAGCACCAGGCTCTTGCGATTCAGGTGGTCCATGACGCGGCCGGGCGTGCCGACGATGATCTGTGCGCCGCGACTCAGCTGGCGCAACTGCACGACCATGCTCTGGCCGCCATAAATTGGCACGACATGAAAGTCGCGCAGGTATTTGGCATATTTCTGGAAGGCTTCGGCCACCTGGATGGCCAGCTCGCGCGTTGGCGTCAGCACCAGTACCTGTGTCTTCTTGCTGGCGTGATTGAGGCGTTCCAGCAAGGGCAGGGCGAATGCTGCTGTCTTGCCGGTGCCGGTTTGCGCTTCACCGAGCAGGTCGCGGCCAGCCAGCAGATGAGGGATGCAGGCAGCCTGAATAGGTGAGGGCGTCTCGTAACCGATTTCCGCAAGCACCGTCAGCAGCGGCGCGGAGAGCTTGAGGGACTCGAAAGTTTCAATATCGGGAGGAGAAGAGGGGGCGTCAGGCGTGGATTTGGTCATCGTGTAGCTACCGGCATAAATGAAGGCGCACCATGTCTGCGGGCGCGCGAGTACCTTCATTATCGCCGACCCGGCGGCAGATACCCGAATAAGTTCTGTTTCATTTGCCCGAAAGGCTGTGCTGACGGCCCTTTGAAGGGACCGCCAGGCTCCCGGGTGTTACAGACTGTTCAGTTTGGCGTGTTCGCCGACGTCGTGTGCAGACTTGCCGGTGGTGATTGATTTGGCCAGCTCGTACAGCTCGACGACCTTGCTGGACGGGCTGTCCCAGTATTCCGCAGCGGTAATGTCCACGCGGATCAGCACGATGTGCGGGTCATCCACGCCCTTCGGAAACCAGGCCTTGTCCAGTGCATGCCAGAGCTCATGGACCTTGGCTTTGTCATGGACGACACGTGCCAGTCCGGACACGGAAATGAACAGGTTGTCGGATGGCTCCGCGTAGCTGATGTTGACGTGGTGATCGCGATCCACCTCGAAGGTGGTTGCTGCCTCGTCCGAAGTCATGAACCACAGCACTCCCGCTGGATCGACCTGTTTGTTGGTCATTGGCCGGCTGCGGATGATTCCCTTTTTCGGGTCAATCGTGGACAGCATGCCGAAGCGGATTTTTTCCAGCTTCTTGTACAAGAATTCCATTTGTTGTTCGCGCGTTTTCATCGGTATTTCCTCCATATTGGTTTCAACATGGAGAGGGCCGCAAGATACATTCCGCAGACAGCGCGCTGGCGAGCGGTCAGCTGCACTGCGGCAACATTACCGCCTGCAATATTTCGCCGCTGGATGAATCCTGCACGAATGCGGCGAGCCCGCTTCGCGTGGTTTGAATATCCCTGCGATCCTGCAGTGTTTTCGAGAAACTGACCTTGCCGTCTTTGGCGACCTGTCCAAGCTCGATCCAGTCGCGCACTACATTGTCATGCGCGAGGCGTTCCCCGGAGTTCTCTCCCGCTTTCACGTCGCTACTCAAACCGCTTTCATAGCGCACCAGCACGACACGCGCGCCAGCAGGGGCGCTGCCTGACAGGAAGGCCTGCGTAGCGTGGGCAGCAGTATTCACGTCAAGCGTGAGTGTCGCTTTGGCGGGTTGCCGGGCGAGTCTGGCAAGTGCGCGGTCCAGTCCGCCAAGGTTCCAGTCACGAAAGTCCCGGCCATTGAGAAAAACCTGCGGCGTATAGACGGCGGAGCTGCGCCCTTGCCGAACGGCTTCGCGCTGACGCTGTTCGAATTGAGGTGAAGCAAAGCGATCGCGCCAGCCGATGTAATCCCAATACGGTACGTGCAGCGCCAAAGGCACGACTTGCGATGGCACCTGACTGGAATGCGCGAGGGTGGCCAGCCATTTGTCCGCGGGTGGGCAGCTACTGCAACCTTCGGATGTGTAGAGCTCGATCAGTGCTACGGGCTTGCTTGCTATTGCAGTGCAGCTCGCTGCCAGTGTGCTGGTCGAAAGCATGAGGGCGAGGACTGACAGTATGAGTTGTCGCACGGTTTGCTCCTGAGGGACTCTCCATGGAGACCGGTGATGCAGTGCAGAACTTACATTCTGGCGCAGAAAGAAAACACGAAAAACAAAGGCCGCAAGGATTTCTCCCTGCGGCCTTCTGCGACCTTGAAGACTGACCGTCTTATTTCAGAACAGCTGCAATCGCTTCCGCCACGTAGTCGATGTTCTTCGTGTTCAGAGCTGCCAGGCAGATGCGACCGGTCGACACGGCATAAATGCCATAGTCATTCTTCAGCGTTTCCACCTGAGCTGCGGTAAGGCCGGTGTAGGAGAACATGCCGCGCTGCTTCGTGACGAAAGCGAAATCCTGTTTGACGCCTAGCGCAGCCAGTTTTTCAACCAGACTGGTACGCATCTGGCGAATGCGCAGGCGCATGCCGGCCAGTTCCTCTTCCCACTGCGCACGCAGCTCCGGCGAGGCCAGCACTGCTGCGACGATGGCGCCGCCATGGGTCGGCGGGTTGGAGTAGTTGGTGCGCACGACGCGTTTGACCTGCGACATGACGCGAGCCGATTCATCCTTGTTGTCGGTGACGATGGTCAGTGCGCCGACGCGTTCGCCATACAGCGAGAACGACTTGGAGAAGGAGCTGGAAACGAGGAACTGCAGGCCCGATGCGGCGAACAGGTTCAGCGCCACGGCATCTTCAGCGATGCCATCGGCAAAGCCCTGGTAGGCCATGTCGATGAACGCAACGAGGTTGCGCTCCTTGATGGCTGTAACCACTTTGCCCCACTGGTCGGCCGTCAGATCCGCGCCAGTCGGGTTGTGGCAGCAGGCGTGCAGGACGACGATGGACTGCGCTGGCATGCTGCGCAGATCGGCCAGCATGCCTTCGAAGTTAACGCCGCGCGTCGTGGCGTCGTAGTACGCGTAGGTACTGACAGGGAAGCCGGCGGACTCGAACAATGCGCGATGATTTTCCCAGCTCGGGTCGGAGATGTAGATCGTGGCGTTGGGCAGCAGGCGCTTGAGATAGTCGGCGCCGACCTTGAGTGCACCGGTGCCGCCGAGGGCTTCCACGGTCAGCGTGCGGCCGCTGCTGATCAACGCGGAGTCCTTGCCGAAGAGCAGGTTCGCGACAGCCGTGTTGTAGGCGGCAGCGCCTTCGATAGGCTGATAGCCACGCGGCGGGGCGGCCTTCATGCGGACTTCTTCGGCAGCCTTGACAGCGCCGAGCAGGGGAATCTTGCCTTCGTCGGTGAAATAGACGCCTACGCCAAGATTGACCTTGGTGCTGCGGGTGTCAGCGTTGAATGCTTCATTCAAACCCAGGATCGGGTCACGCGGTGCCATCTCGACGGCGGCAAATATCGACGAACTCATGAGTACTCCAGCTGTGGAAAGAAACCTCGACGCACATCGCGTGAGGCATGGTACGAACTAACTCAGTACAAGGTAACCTAACGAGTCCGGCGCAAATTTTGCTGACAGCCAAACCGAAACAACTCAGTATTTTAGCATGCAAGAACAAGCCCCTAGCTCTTCCATTGTGACCTTTGATGGCAGCCCGTTTCGCCTGCATCAGCCTTTTCCGCCGGCTGGCGACCAGCCCACGGCCATTACAAAACTGGTCGAAGGCATCGAAGACGGGCTGATGTATCAGACGCTGCTCGGCGTGACCGGTTCGGGCAAGACCTACACGATGGCCAATGTCATCGCACGCATGGGCCGACCGGCCATCGTGCTGGCACCAAACAAGACGCTGGCGGCACAGCTGTATTCCGAATTCCGCGAATTTTTCCCGGACAACGCGGTGGAGTACTTCGTCTCTTACTACGATTACTACCAGCCCGAGGCCTATGTGCCGTCGCGCGACCTGTTCATCGAGAAGGATTCGGCGATCAACGAGCACATCGAGCAGATGCGCTTATCGGCCACCAAGAGCCTGCTGGAGCGCCGTGACGTAGTGATTGTGGCGACCGTGTCATGCATCTACGGTATCGGTGACCCGAGCGACTACCACAGCATGATCTTGCATGTGAGCGAGGGCGAGAAAATCGCGCATCGCGATGTGTTGCAGCGGCTGGTCGCCATGCAGTACGACCGATCCGATGTTGATTTTCACCGTGGCACATTCCGCGTGCGCGGCGACGTTATCGATATATTTCCGGCCGAGAATGCCGAGCTTGCCGTGCGTATCGAAATGTTCGATGACGAGATCGAGCACATCACGCTGTTCGACCCGCTTACCGGCCATCTCAAGCAGAAACTCGGGCGCTTCACTGTTTTCCCGTCGAGCCACTACGTGACGCCGCGCGCCACCGTGATGCGCGCCGTGGACAAGATCAAGGAAGAACTGCGAGACCGCATCGAGTTCTATCAGCGCAGCGGCAAGCTGGTCGAGGCACAGCGTATCGAACAGCGCACACGTTTCGATCTCGAAATGCTTGCCGAACTCGGCTTTTGCAAGGGCATCGAGAATTACTCGCGGCACATGTCCGGCCGCAACGCAGGTGATCCACCACCAACACTGATCGACTACATGCCAGCGGATTCGCTGATGTTCGTCGATGAATCGCATGTCGCAATTCCGCAGGTCGGCGCAATGTTCAAGGGCGATCAGGCGCGCAAGCTGAACCTCATCGATTTCGGCTTCAGGTTGCCTTCTGCGGCAGACAATCGGCCACTCAAATTCGACGAATTCGAACGGCTCATGCCGCAGACCATTTTCGTGTCCGCCACGCCATCGAAGTATGAGGAAGAGCACCAGGGGCAGGTCGTTGAGCAACTGGTGCGACCGACAGGTTTGGTCGATCCGATGGTCGAAGTGCGTCCGGCAATTACGCAGGTTGACGACGTACTGACCGAAATCCGCAAGCGCGTTGCAGAGAATGAGCGCGTGCTCATTACCGTACTGACCAAGCGCATGGCCGAAGACCTGACCGAATACCTCGGCGAAAACGGCGTCCGCGTGCGCTACTTGCATAGCGACATCGACACGGTCGAACGCGTTGAAATCCTGCGCGATCTGCGCCTTGGTGAATTCGATGTATTGGTGGGCATCAACCTGCTGCGCGAAGGGCTGGACTTGCCTGAAGTTTCGCTGGTGGCGATTCTCGATGCTGACAAGGAGGGCTTCCTGCGCTCGGTGCGCTCACTGATCCAGACCATCGGCCGTGCGGCACGTCACCTCAATGGCACTGCCATTCTCTATGCGGATCGCATGACAGATTCCATGCGTGCGGCCATCGGCGAAACCGAGCGGCGGCGCAATACGCAGATCGCCTTCAACGAGGCCAACGGTATCGTGCCAAAATCGGTTTCCAAGCGCATCAAGGACATCATCGACGGCGTCTATCAACCCGACGTCGACAAGGTGGCCCTTGGCATTGCCGAGCCTGGCGTCGACTACGCGCTGATGGATGAAAAGCAGCTTGCGCGCGCCATCAAGAGACTCGAAAAAGACATGATGGACTACGCCAGGAACCTGGATTTCGAGAGAGCCGCAGCGGCGCGCGATGAGTTGTTCAAGCTTCGCCAACGCGCTTTCGGTGCGGATCATCACTGATTGGCCGTCGAGATGAAACGTATTCTTTTTGTATGCACAGGGAATATCTGCCGTTCGCCGGCGGCCGATGGCATCGCACGCCACTGGGCAGCCAAGCTCGGCATGCAGGGACAAGTCGAATTCGATTCGGCCGGCACCCACGCCTACCACGACGGCGAAGCGCCCGACCCGCGCGCGCAGCGTGCTGCCAAGCGCCGCGGCTACGAGCTTTCGCGCTTGCGCGCGCGCCCCGTGATGCCGCAGGACTTTGAGCGTTTTGACCTTATCGTGGCGATGGATCGCGGCCATCTGGTCTGGCTACGCCGTAAATGTCCGTCTGAACATCACCACAAACTCGTGATGTTCCTCAGCTTCGCCGAACGCTTTCCCGACGGCGATGTGCCGGACCCTTACTATGGTGACGAGGATGGCTTCGAGCGGGTGCTCGATATGTGCGAAGACGCCGTGCAAGGCATTCTCGACAAGTATCGTTGAACCTAACCGAGCATGACGCCCTTGCGCGTAATGACGCTCGTATCGACATAGTGCGAGGCGCGTTCGCCGTTGCCGAAGTTGAGTGCCCAGTCGCCAAGATCGAGCGTTTTCATGCCCTGCAGGGATCGCGGGGTGCCGATGGCGACATCCGTTGACCGGCGCGTCGTTGCGATGAGCGCGCGCGCTGCCACATAGCCTTCGAGGCTGGCAGTGGTTGGCGCCTCGTCCATGTATTTTGACAATGCCCGGGAGAATTCCCGCACGACCCGTTCGGTCCCCTTGTTCGGATTCGGCACGACGCGCGAGACGACCAGGCCAAACGACAACTCCGGTCCGAGAATCTGCTGCAAGGCCGTCGGGTCGGCGCTCGATGTAATGGCGATGACCAGACCCGGCACGCGCGGTCGCAATTCGCGCGCCAGCAATGCGGCCGAGACAGTATCGGAAAGTATCACGATGGCATGTGGCGGGTTGCGGGCGATGATCGTTGCCAGCGCAGCGGCATTGCTGCCATCTTCCTTGAGTGTGACCAGCTGCGGCCGTGGCATTTCGCGTTTATCCAGCAAATCCAGCGCGGCGTTACGGGCAGCCACACTCGCTGCGTTCGGCGTGTGAGCAATGGTGAAAGCACTCATGCGGCCAGCGGCAAACTGGTTCAGCAGTGCAGCGATTTCTTCAGCATAGGTAGCGCGTACATAGAGTGCGCGACCGTCTTCCTTATGGCGGCTGATGCCGCTCATGGGGGCGAACAGCAAGCGACCCGAAGTCTTGAATACAGGCGCGGCAAGCACCGCTTCGACACATTCGTCGCCCGTGAATCCAAAGAGAATATCCGCGTGATTTTCGTTGAGCAGGCGTGACGCGTTGGCAACAGCCTGCTCCGGTCTCGCGCCGTCGTCCAGCTGGATGAAGCGCCACTTTCTGCCGCCCGTGCCGCCGCTGGTATTGGCTTCATCGAAAGCTATCTTGGCGCCGGTGAAGTAATCGCGGCCGAGATTCTGCAACGGACCGGACAAGTCGACGGACTGGCCGACAGTGAACTCATTACGGGATTTTTCTGCACGAGCGGCAGAAGACAGAAGAGAAGAGGATGCCAGCGCGGAGCAGAGCAGGAAATTGCGGCGATTCATCGAGACGCCCGGATTTTGCAGGGAGCCGCATCGTGCACTGTCCAGTTTGTAGGAATATTACAAATTGAAGAAAATCTAGGGGTTCGCTGGCGCAGATTCAGCCATTGATGGCGTGCATGCCCCTAGAATCGCCATTCGCTCTGCGGGGAAGAGCGCTAAATTCATATTCAGACAGGGAGATGCAATGCTCAAAATCTGGTTTCTGCGACTGGCTGCCATCTATTTCGTCATCGGTGTGAGCTTCGGCTACGTCATGTCGGTGACCGAAAACTTCGTGCTGATGCCTGTGCATGCGCACATCAATCTGCTCGGTTGGGTATCGATGGCGCTGTTCGGCCTTATCTATTTTGCATGGCCCGGCGCAGCCACGACGAGGCTGGCCAAGGCGCATTTCACGCTCTACAACATTGGCTTGCCCATCATGATGGTCGGATTGAGCCTGTTTCTCGAAGGCACGAGACAAGCGGGGCCGGTAATCGGCCTTGGCGCGACCTTGGTCGTCGTCGCAATCCTGTGTTTTACGATCAACCTGTTCCGCCAGGTCAAAGCCTGACAGCTAGCGCTTTTTATTCGGCTGCGATGGTTTTGGGCGTGCGGCGTCCGCCAGCAAAAGGAAAATGCTCGGACGCCGTTCCAGATCGGGCCGCTCCGCTTTGCGCCATTGCGCAATGCTGCGCGTCATGACCCATTCGTCCGCCGTGGTCAGCGAGGTGGCAACACAAAGCAGGGTTCCTGGCTGGCAGGCGTTCAGCAGCGCATCGAGCATCGCGGTATTGCGATAGGGCGTCTCGATGAAAAGCTGCGTGCGTTGCCATTGGGCTGACTCGGCTTCGAGCGCCTGGATGCGTTGCATGCGCTCCGCCGCAGCAATCGGCAGATAGCCATGGAATGCAAAGCTCTGGCCGTTCAAGCCTGACGCCATCATGGCAAGCAGAAGGGAAGACGGCCCTACCAATGGGACGACGCGCAAGCCATGGTAGTGGGCGCGCCGCACGACCAGCGAGCCTGGATCAGCTACGGCAGGGCAGCCAGCCTCGGACATCAGGCCGATGTTGCGGCCTGCGCGTACTATTTGCAGATGCGCGTCGAGCCATGCCGCATCGGGTGTTTCGGGAAGTTCGTGGATATCTATTTCTTGCAGCGGACGAGGATGGCCGAAACGCTTGAGATCGGCACGCGCTGTCTTGGCGCGTTCGACGACAAAGTAGTCCAGGGCATGCAGTTGGCGCAGAACTTCCGGCGGGTGGACCACACCATTGTCGCCCGGACCCAGGCCGACTGGAATCAGGTAGAGCGCGCCGGGCTTCACGGCACGGCAACGCCGACGTTGCGCAACATGCGACACAGCGCGATCAGCGGCAGGCCAATCAGGGCATTGGGGTCGTCGCCGCGCATGTATTCCAGCAGGCTGATGCCCAAACCCTCCGATTTGGCGCTGCCTGCGCAATCGAGGGGCAGCTCCTGCTCCACATAGCGCCTGATTTCCTCGTCCGACAATGACCGGAAGCGCGCCTCTGTACCGACGGCTTCGAGCTGGTACGAGCCATCGCGGCTGTCGAACAGGCACAGTGCGGTATGGAAGAATATCGACTTGCCGCGCATTGCTTGCAGTTGTGCGATTGCGCGTTCGACCGTGCCGGGCTTGCCGAAGCGCTCTGTTCCACTATGTGCGACCTGATCACTCCCGATAATCAAGGCGCCGGGATGGCGATCTGCCACGGCCCGTGCCTTGGCCAGCGCCAGTCGTTCAGCGGTAGCAGTTGGCGATTCGGCCGGCAGGGCGCTTTCATCCAGATCCGGCCGGTCCGTCGCGAAAGGCAAGCCGAGGCGTTCCAGCAACTGTTTGCGGTAAATGGAGGTGGAGGCAAGAACGAGCGGCGGCATGAAGAATGCTGGGCTCAGACCAGCGCAAGCTTTGACAGGATCGGGCCAAGATAATATCATTGACGGTTTATGTCGCACCACAACGCAAGCATTGCAGACCGAGTGATTGCAGACCCTTTCGAATTCGCGCGCCGTGGCGCCGTGTTGGAAGCTGAAGCAGTTGCCGGGGGCTTTGACAGGCTCGCAGACCAGTTGCGTCCCGCCGGGGCGCAACACGCAGTGAAGTATCGCGTCGAAGGTGAGTGCCATGAGGACAAGGAGTTTCTTGTTCTGCAGGTTACAGCTGACGTGGTACTTGGCTGTCAGCGATGCTTGGGCGATGTGACATGTCCCGTTGAATCGCATGTCCGCTTGTTGCTGGTGCGCGAGGGTGACGAGCTCCCCGACGAGGATCTGGCCGAAGATGACTTCGATCCGGTTCACGCAAACCGTAATCTTGATGTACTAGCCTTGGTGGAAGACGAACTCTTGTTGAGTCTTCCGTTGTCGCCAATGCACGAAGATTGCAGCATGTTGCACGGTGAGGGTCGGGATAATCTGGTATCGCCCTTCGCGGTGCTGGGCAAATTGAAGCGGCCGGATTAGTCGGTCGCTGAGTTTTCAGGAGTAGAAAAATGGCTGTTCAGCAAAACAAGAAGTCCCCTTCCAAGCGTGGTATGCACCGTGCACACGATTTTCTGACAGCGCCGTCGATCGCTGTTGAGCCAACCACGGGTGAAGTTCACCTGCGCCACCATGTTTCGGCCTCCGGTTTCTACCGGGGCAAGAAGGTTGTCAAGGCCAAGGGCGAGTAATCCGCCCCCTTGTCGGGCAGGGCGTAAGCCGGCTGCCCTCCGCATTACCCGCGCTTCAGCTTCCGCCACAGGTCGCAATGGACGTCACAATCGCGATTGATTGCATGGGCGGTGATCATGGTCCATCGGTCACCTTGCCGGCTGCCTGCGAATTTCTACGTGCTGATCCCACGATGAAGGTCATCCTCGTTGGACGTGCGGAGGCTTTTTCCGGCCCGCACGCTGACGAGCTTTCCTTGTTCGGTGAGCGCGTGAAGATTCGTCACGCCAGCGAAGTCATCGCCATGGATGAGGCGCCAGCGATCGCCATGCGTGTGAAGAAGGATTCTTCCATGCGCGTTGCAGTCGACCTCGTCAAGAGCGGCGAAGCGCAAGCTGCCATCTCGGCCGGCAATACCGGCGCGCTGATGGCTATTTCGCGTTTCGTGCTCAAGACCTTGCCAGGTATCGATCGTCCTGCCATCGTTCAGGTCATGCCTGCGGTAGCAGGGCAGACCTATATGCTCGACCTTGGCGCCAATGTGGATTGCACTGCGGAACATCTGCTGCAATTCGGCATCATGGGCGCGATGCTGGTCGAAGCACTTGAGCATCGTGAGCGCCCGGAAGTTGGCTTGCTGAATATCGGTGAAGAAGAAACCAAGGGCAACGAAATCGTCAAGGAAGCAGGCGAGTTATTGCGCAAGAGCGGTTTGAATTTCATTGGTAACGTCGAAGGCAATGACATCTACAAAGGCTCCTGCCACGTCATCGTCTGCGATGGTTTCGTCGGCAATGTCGCCCTCAAGGCCTCTGAAGGTCTTGGCATGATGTTCGTCACCTTCCTCAAGGAAGAGCTGGGCCGTAACTGGTTCACGCGCCTGTGTGCTGCGCCTGCGGCGCATGTTCTCAAGCGTTTCAAGCACCGCGCCGACCATCGCCGTTATAACGGTGCGGTATTGCTGGGCTTGCGCGGCGTCGTAGTGAAAAGCCATGGTTCGGCCGATGTATTTGCGTTTGGCCAGGCTTTGCATCGCTGTGCGGAAGCTGCGCGCAATGGGCTGATCGAGCGTATCGAGCAACGCATGCTCGAATATACGCAGTCACGCACCCAGATACTCACGAAAGCCCCGGCCGAAGATAACAACAATACCCAGGCGGTTCGTACAGCATGATTTTCTCTCGCATTGCGGGTACCGGCGGCTTTCTGCCCGGTGCCCCCGTCTCCAACAATGACCTCGTTGCGCGCGGTATCGACACTTCGGATGAGTGGATTGCCGAGCGCACCGGGATTCGGGCGCGCTATCTTGCCAATGCCGACGTCACGACAAGCCAGCTTGCAAGCGAGGCGGCGCGCCGCGCGCTTGACGCAGCAGGGATAGCACCTTCCGAGGTTGATCTTCTGATCGTGGCAACCACCACGCCGGACATGATTTTCCCGAGCACCGCTTGTCTTGTGCAAAGTGCGCTGGGGGTGCCCTCGGGTGCGACCGCTTTCGATGTGCAGGCAGTGTGCAGCGGCTTTGCCTATGCGCTCGCCGTGGCCGACAAATTCGTCAAGAGCGGCAGTCACAAGCGTGCCCTGGTGATCGGGGCGGAAACCCTGTCGCGCATCATCGACTGGAACGATCGCGGCACTTGCGTGCTGTTTGGCGATGGCGCTGGCGCTGTCGTCCTGGTGGCCGACAGCGAACCGGGCATCCTGGCTACTGCTTTGCATGCAGACGGCAATCAATCGCCTATCCTGAATGCGACTGGTGCAATTGCTGGCGGTGTCATTACGGGCTCACCGTTCCTGCATATGGACGGTCAGGCGGTTTTCAAGCTGGCGGTGCGCGTCCTGGGCGATGTGGCGCTGGAAGTGCTTGCAGCGGCTTCCATGCAGGTCACCGATCTCGACTGGTTGATCCCGCATCAGGCCAATATCCGCATCATGAAAGCGACGTCGAAACGCCTCGGCATTCCTGATGAGAAAGTGATCGTGACGGTTGATCGGCATGGCAATACTTCTGCTGCATCGGTGCCGCTGGCGCTCGATGCCGCAGTGCGCGAAGGGCGCATCCAGCGCGGCCAGAGTGTCCTGTTGCAAGGCGTTGGCGGTGGGTTTACGTGGGGCGCCGCACTGCTGCGCTTCTAGCGCCGGTGGATGTCCTGACTGATATTCGGGGGTCGTGTTGAAAAAATTTGCAGTGGTTTTTCCGGGACAGGGGTCGCAGTCCGTTGGCATGATGGCGCCTTATGGCGAGCTGCCGACGGTACGTGACACCTTTGCCGAGGCGAGTGAAGCGCTGGGGCAGGATCTATGGCAAATGCTTGTGGATGGCCCGGCTGAAACGATCAATCAGACCGTCAACACCCAGCCCATCATGCTGACTGCCGGCGTTGCCGTCTGGCGCGCCTGGCTGGCGCAGGGCGGCGCGACACCCGATATGGTTGCCGGCCATAGCCTTGGCGAGTATTCCGCGCTTGTCGCGGCAGGAGTTTTGCAATTTGCGGACGCAGTGCAACTCGTGCGTTTTCGTGCCCAGGTCATGCAGGACGCAGTCGCAGTTGGCGAAGGCGCAATGGCTGCGGTGTTGGGCCTTGAGCCGGAAGAGATTGATGCGGCTTGTAGCGAAGCGGCGCAAGGCGAAGTCGTTTCAGCGGCAAATCTCAACTCGCCCGGTCAGATCGTGATTGCCGGGCATGTAGCCGCGGTAGAGCGTGCCATGGCGGTGTGCACGGCGCGCGGCGCCAAGCGTGCAGTGCTGCTGCCGGTCAGCGCACCTTTTCATTGTGCCTTGATGAAGCCAGCGGCGGAGCGCTTGCGCGAACGCCTCGCGGGTGTTGCTATCGCTACACCGAAAATACCTGTTTTGAATAATGTCGATGTCGCGACGCCTGCTGATGCAGATGCGATCCGCGACGCGCTGGTACGTCAGGCTTTCAGCCCGGTGCGCTGGATCGAGACGATCAGGCGCATGCATGCCGATGGTATCGAGGCAGTTTACGAATTTGGTCCAGGCAAGGTATTGGCAGGTCTGGTAAGACGTATAGAGGGCTCGCTGGCTATCGAAGCCGTTATCGATGCGGCCAGATTGCAACAAGTGGCGGCCCAGCTCTGATCCGCCATCTGCATTCCAACAGGAGAAATCGACGTGTTCAGTCTTGAAGGACAAGTGGCTCTGGTGACCGGCGCCAGCCGTGGCATCGGTAGTTCCATTGCGTTGCAATTGGGCAGGGCCGGCGCGACAGTCATTGGTACGGCAACGTCCGAAGCGGGCGCCTCCGCAATCTCGACTGTACTCACGGAAGCCGGGGTCAAGGGCCGCGGCATGGCGCTCGACGTGACTGACGCGGCTGCGGCCGAAGCGGTCATCGCGCAGATCGAATCCGAGTTCGGCGGCATCGCCATCCTGGTCAACAACGCAGGCATCACGCGTGACAACATTGCTCTGCGCATGAAGGATGCGGAGTGGGATGCGGTCATCGACACCAATCTGAAAGCCGTGTTCCGCATGTCCAAGCTGGTGATGAGGCCAATGATGAAGGCGCGCTTCGGCCGCATCATCAGCATTACCTCCGTCGTAGGTAGTGCCGGCAATCTGGGGCAGGCCAACTATGCGGCGGCCAAAGCTGGCGTGGCCGGCATGACGCGTGCGCTGGCCCGCGAACTGGGTAGCCGCAATATCACGGTCAATTGCGTAGCGCCCGGTTTCATTGATACAGACATGACGCGTGAGCTGCCAGACGCGCAGCGCGATGCCCTGCAGGGGCAGATCGCGGTGGGGCGCCTGGGGCGGCCCGAAGAAATTGCAGCAGCGGTGGTATTTCTGGCGTCGCACGAAGCCAGCTATATTTCCGGCGTTACCTTGCACGTAAATGGCGGCATGTATATGACCTGACCTCCAGGCCTGCTTGGTCCGTTTGACCCGGCAGAAAGTGGCGTAAGAGCAGGCGCTAGCGCGTGGCTCAAAGTTGGCGTCGCTTTCTGCTAAAATGGCGAAGTTTTGTCCAATTAGTAGACACATCAATTGAGAGAAGGAGCGATTCATGGAGAATATTGAACAGCGCGTTCGTAAGATCGTCGCCGAACAACTTGGCGTTAATGACGCAGACATCAAGAACGATTCATCGTTCGTGGATGATCTGGGCGCGGATTCGCTGGACACAGTCGAACTGGTGATGGCACTCGAAGAAGAGTTCGAATGCGAGATTCCCGATGAGGAAGCTGAAAAGATCACCACGGTTCAGCAAGCCATCGACTACGTCAGTGCCAATCTGAGCAAGGCCTGATTGATTTCATGAAGTCGTGGTGCTGCCGGCGAAATCGTCCGGATAGTGCGATACGGCTTCAAGCGGCGGGACAGTCCGGTTTCGGGTGTCCCGCCGTTCGTTGTTAATGTCTTCTGCTCTTGCTGCGTGTCTGGTCAGGCACTGTTTTCATTGACTGCACCTTGCCGCTCAATACGCCAGGTTGCCCTCGATAGTCTGAAAAGTGCAGGGGCTTCTTGTAGCAGCATGCGGAAGTCTTCAAAGGAGCGAATCCTTGACGCGTCGTCGGGTCGTTGTAACAGGGCTGGGGATCATTTCTCCGGTTGGTAATTCTCTTGCCTCTGCGTGGGACAACATTGTCAATGCGCGTTCAGGTATTGCGCATATCACGCGTTTCGATGCTTCCGGCCTGCCTACGCGCATCGCCGGCGAGGTCAAGGATTTCGATGTCGCTGCTTACCTTTCGCCAAAGGAAGCGCGTCGTTTCGACACGTTCATCCATTACGGCCTGGCCGCTGCTATCGACGCATTGAAAGACGCCGGTATCGGCGAGCATCCCGAATTCGCCGAACGGATCGGTGTGTGTATCGGTTCGGGTATCGGCGGTTTGCCCTTGATCGAAAATACGCACGAGGCTGCGCGCGAGGCTGGCGTGAAAAAGGTTTCGCCGTTTTTCGTGCCGGGCTCGATCATCAATATGGTCTCGGGCATCCTGTCGATCAATTACGGTTTCAAGGGTCCGAACTTCGCGCTCGTGAGTGCTTGTGCGACAGGCAACCATTCGATCGGCGAAGCGCAGCGGCTGATTGAATACGGCGATGCAGATGTCATGATTGCCGGCGGCACCGAGTCCACCGTTTCGTTCCTGGGTGTTGGTGGTTTCTGCGCCGCCAAAGCTTTGTCGACGCGCAATGACGACCCCGCGACGGCAAGCCGTCCCTGGGATATGGGTCGAGACGGTTTCGTGCTTGGCGAAGGCGCCGGTGTCCTTGTGCTCGAAGAGCTCGAGCATGCCAAGGCACGCGGTGCAAAGATCTATTGCGAAGTTACCGGCTACGGCATGAGCTCGGACGCTTACCACATCACGGCACCGGCCGAAGGCGGCGAGGGTGCTGCGCGTTCGGTCGTCAATGCACTGCGCAATGCACGCACGAATCTCGATGAAGTTGATTACATCAATGCGCATGGCACTTCCACGGGCCTGGGCGACATAGCCGAAACGCAGGCCATCAAGCGGGCTTTCGGTGATCACGCGCACAAGGTTGCGGTGAGTTCGACCAAGTCCATGACGGGCCACTTGCTCGGCGGCGCCGCCGGTATCGAAGCGGTGTTTTCGTGTCTGGCGATACATCATCAGGTCGCACCGCCGACAGCCAATCTGCATGATCCCGACCCGGCATGCGATCTCGACTACGTGCCATTGATCGCGCGCCCGATGAAGATCGATGTCGTGATCTCCAACTCGTTTGGCTTTGGCGGTACCAACAGCACGCTGGTGTTCCGCCGCGTCTGATCAGGTGGCGGGGTGTCTGTGAAGCCTCCCGCCACCATTCCTTTTGCCTGGTCGCCGTTGTTGTGTGTGGCGATCGGGCTTGCCCACATCTTTCCACTCGCGAGCGTGTTGGCCGAAAGCGTTCCGGGCTGGGTCCGATGGGCCGTTGTCCCTCTCTGTCTCGTGTCCGCAATGCAAAGCGGTTTCGTCGCAATGCGTCTGCGCAACGCGCGCTTGTGTCCGCACAGCGAAGGCGCAAAACTCATATTGCCTGACGCTGTACTCGAAGGGCGCATGCTGCCTTCCAGCGTGGATATGGGCGCGTTGATTGTCCTGCACTGGCAGGCAGATGCCGGCGGGAAAGTACGACGCTATGCGCTGTTGCGCGATGCTTTTACGGCAGAGGACTGGCGCACGCTGAAGGTATGGTTGCGCTGGTCGATAATGATGTCATCTGCGTAGGTTGGGGTGAGCAAAGCGATGCCCAACATCGGTCGAGAGTCCATGTTGGGCATCGCTTTGCTCACCCCAACCTACCTGGCTGACCGCGGCCCGCCCGACCCTGTGGATTCACGGCTGCGCAGTCAGCGGTTCCAGCGTTTCACGCCCCATGGAAAGCGTCGATTCGACAGCACCGTAGGCTTGGCCTGTGCCGAGGTCTCCGGGTAATCGCGCGAAAAATGCAGGCCACGTGTTTCCTTGCGGTGCAATGCGCTGCGTACGATCAGATCGGCAGTCGTGACGAGGTTGCGAAGTTCGACCAGGTCATTGCCGATGCGGAAATTGGTGTAGTACTCGTTGATTTCGCGTTCGAGCAGGCGGATACGGTGTTGAGCGCGTTGCAGCCGCTTCGTCGTGCGTACGATGCCGACGTAATCCCACATGAAGCGGCGCAGTTCGTCCCAGTTGTGGGAGATCACCACTTCCTCATCGGCATCGGAGACGCGGCTCTCGTCCCATGCAGGCAGGGCTTTGGCAATGCTGCGCGGGTTTCTCAGAATGTCCTGCGCGGCCGCTTCGCTGAACACCACACATTCCAGCAGGGAATTACTCGCCAGTCGGTTGGCCCCGTGCAGGCCGGAGCATGATGTTTCGCCAATGGCATAAAGGCCGGGCAGGTCGGTACGCGATTGCAGATTGATCATCACGCCACCACAGGTGTAGTGGGCGGCAGGCACCACGGGAATGGCTTGCCTGGTGATGTCGATGCCCAGCTCCATGCAACGCGCCAGGATGTTGGGAAAGTGCTCGTGCAGGAATGCCGCAGGTTTGTGACTGATGTCGAGGAAGACACTGTCGAGCCCGCGTTTCTTCATCTCGAAGTCGATGGCACGCGCCACGATATCGCGCGGCGCAAGTTCGGCACGTGCATCGTGCGCGGGCATGAAGCGCGTGCCGTCCGGCAATTTAAGCAAGCCACCTTCGCCACGCACGGCTTCGGAAATCAGGAAGGACTTGGCCTGCGGGTGATACAGGCATGTCGGGTGAAACTGAATGAACTCCATGTTCGCCACCCTGCAACCGGCGCGCCACGCCATGGCGATACCGTCACCGGTCGCTGTGTCGGGATTGGTGGTGTAGAGATAGACCTTGCCGGCACCGCCCGTCGCAAGGACGGTATGCCCGGCGGCGAAAGCGGTGATATGACCGCTGTCGATGTCGAGCAGGTAAGCGCCGAGGCAGCCGGCATCGGGTTTGCCTACCTTGTGGCCGACGATGAGGTCGACCGCGACGTGTTGCTCCAGAATCGTGATGTTGGGGTGGTGGCGTACGCGGTCCGTAAGCGTTTCCTGTACGGCAGCGCCGGTCGCATCGGCCACATGCACGATGCGTCGATGACTGTGGCCGCCTTCACGCGTGAGGTGCATGCCCCAGGCCGTTTCATCGTCGGGCGTAAAAGGCACGCCTTGCGAACGCAGCCATTCAATGGCGCCCTTGCCGTGCTCGATCACAAAACGTGTGGCTGCTGGATCGTTGAGATAGCCGCCTGCAATGAGGGTGTCGTCGTAGTGCGAGTCGATAGAATCCGAGGGATCCATCACTGCAGCGATGCCGCCTTGCGCCCAGGCGCTTGCCGTGTCCTCGATATGCCGCTTGGTAACCAGCGCGATCCGCAGCGTGTCGGCCAGACGGAGCGCCAGGGACTGCCCGGCGAGTCCTGTACCCAGGATCAAAACGTCGAACTGCTTCAAGGATTGGGCCTTAGAAGGGATGTGCAGCAAGCGGGGACAGGGCTTGGCAGAAACCTTATTCTTTTCTGCCAGATACTGCGATTTTTGCAAAAGCGCGATGAAATATAGCATGCCGCTCTAGGGCCGGAACGGGGCCAGGTCAGGTTCTTGGTTTATGCATGAACTTCCAATCAGGGGCCGTGTCACAGCCGCAGTACGTCGCAAGGCATGGGCTATACTCGCGCGGATTCGTCGGCCGATAAATGGCGGATTGGAACAGCGTAGAAAGAGTCGATGAGCGACAGGGAAATTGACCAGCAATTGGTGGAGCGGGTACAGCGTGGCGACAAGCAGGCCTTTGGTCTGCTCGTGTCGAAGTACCAGCGCAAGCTCGCCAGGCTGTTGTCACGCATGATTCGCGATTCTGCGGAGGTGGAGGATGTGACGCAGGAGGCCTTTATCAAGGCTTACCGTGCGCTGCCGTCATTTCGTGGAGACAGCGCGTTTTATACGTGGCTCTACCGCATCGGCATAAATACGGCCAAGAACTATCTTGTGTCGCAAGGCAGGCGTGCTCCCACGTCCACCAGCGTGGATGCGGACGACGCCGAGTCGATGGAAGACGGCGATCTCCTCAGGCATGCCGATACGCCGGAGCGCCTGCTGATGACCAAGCAGATCGGGCAAACGGTCAATGCGGCGATGGATGCGCTGCCCGATGAGTTGCGCACGGCGATCATGTTGCGCGAGATAGAAGGTTTGAGTTACGAAGAGATAGCAACCGTGATGGATTGCCCCATCGGCACCGTGCGGTCGCGCATTTTCAGGGCACGAGAGGCAATATCCGAGCGGCTCAAGCCGATGCTGGACGACGTCGCTCCGGACAAGAGGTGGTGAAATGATGAACGAACAGATTTCTGCATGGATCGATGGCGAGCTTTCCGATGGGGAAGCGGGCCGCATACGAGAGGTCGTGACACGCCAGGCTGCAATGCAGGCGCAATGCGGCACGCTGTGGCTGATTGGTGACGTGATGCGCGATGAGCCGCTTCTGTCGGCAAACTTCACCTCGCGCGTGATGTTTGCGCTGGAGGCCGAACCAACCGTGCTGGCGCCCACATCGATGCCGACGCTGCAGCCGCAATTGCGTGTCGTGAGCCCGGCGCAACGCTGGATGCCGTGGGCCGCCGCAGTGGCTGGCGTAGCGGTTGTTGCCTGGTCTGCGCTGACTGGCTCGACCCACCAGGCCGCCATGCCGGCGATGGCCGCCGTGCAGCCTTTGAGCCAACAGTTTGCATTGCAGACCGGTGCACATCAGGCTGACGACGACCGACCCTACCTGATGGCGCATCAGGCTTACGGCCCGGGAGTGCAGATGGCAGGCGTGTCGGGCTACGTGCGGCCGGTGCTATTCGATCAGCCGATTGCTTCCCGATGAGTTCTTGTGCTCTCGTTTCTGGCGGTGAGAAATTTTGATGGTCGTTGTGAAAGCCACGCTGTGAAATCCATTGTGAAAGCTGAGACGGTAGCGCGATATTTCGCTGCCTTGATGCTGATTGCATTTGCTGGCATGACGACAGCGCAGGTAGCGTCGCAAGATGCCACGGCGTGGCTGCACCGCATGAGCCAGGCATCGCGCACGATGAATTACTCGGGTTTGTTTGTGTACCGCAGTGGTGGCCGTACCGAGAGCTCGCGCATCACGCATGTCGTGGATGGGTCGGGCCAGCAGGAGCGCCTCGAAACTGTCGACGGTGCGTCACGTGAAGTCATCCGCAATAACGATGAGGTGCAGACTTTTTTCCCCAAGGAGCGATTGCTTGTAATCGATCGCGCCGTGGCGGGCAGTTTCCCTGGACGTGCCGTGTCGGTCGTAAGCGGCCTGAGCGATTTTTATGTAGTGCGGCTGGGTGACACCGAGCGGGTGGCAGGGCGCGATGCGCAATCCATCCGCCTTGAGCCGCGCGACGATATGCGTTACGGCCACGAATTGTGGGCCGACGCGGCAACAGGCCTGCTGATCAAGGCACGCATGCTCAGGGCGCCGGGCGACGTGGTCGAGGAGTTCGCGTTCTCCGACTTGCTCGTCGGGCCGCAGGTTGATCGCGAGCGCGTCAAGCCGCGTTATAGCCGCACCGCCGACTGGACGATTCTCAACGCTCGCGGTATCGACTTGCGCGCCGAAGAGTTCGGCTGGGTTTTTCGCGGCTTGCCGCCTGGTTTCAAACAGGTATCCCTGGCACGCCGTCCTATTCGCAAGGATGGCCCCGAAGCCTTGCACGCTGTGTTCTCGGATGGGCTTGCGACTATCTCGGTTTTCATCGAACCGAGTAACGGACGCAACATGAGCGTTGCGCCCGTGCAAAGCCATTCCGGCCCGATTGGCATCTACAAGAGCAGCAAGGGCGACGTGATGGTTACCGCTATTGGTGAGGTGCCACCGGCAGCGCTGCGCCGTGTTGCTGAAAGCGTCGAGAAGCAAACTCCCAAGCCCTGAGTCTTTCTCACGTATTGTCGTTCGGCATCTCGCGATTGTGGCGACGGCACGTGGTCTGGTATGTTCAAGTCTTTGGCTGCGGTTCTGAGGTCGTGTCTCGCAACGGATCACCGTCGAGAGATGACTCTGAAACCGGGCGACATACTGGAATCAAGATGACTTTGTCCTTACGGGCGCCGCACCAGCCGCATCATCGTTTTTTCTGCCGTACCTCCATTCCTTACCTCGCCGTGCTGCTATGCGGGCTGTTGTGGGCTGTTGTATCCAGCTCCCCGGCCGAGGCACGTGATCTCCCGGATTTCGCGCCGCTCGTTGCGAAACAGGCGCCTGTCGTCGTCAACATTACTGCAACACAGTCATCGCGTCTTGCCTCCCCCTTGCAGCGCCTTGGCGAAGACACGCCCTTGCCTGACTGGCTGCGCCGCTTTGCACCAAAAGGCGAGCAACCGCCTGCACCGGACGACGACGATCAGGCGACCGGGTCGGGATTCATCATTGGAGCGGATGGCTACATCCTGACGAATTCGCACGTCGTGGAGGGCGCAGACGAAATCCTGGTGCGCCTTTCCGACCGACGGGAATTCGCTGCGCGCGTGATTGGCCGCGATAAACGCAGCGATATCGCCTTGCTCAAGGTCGATGCAACCGGGCTGCCGGTGGCGCATCTGGGTAACCCGGCGGCATTGCGCGTCGGCGACTGGGTGCTGGCGATCGGCTCACCCTTTGGCTTCGAGAGCACCGTGACCGCGGGCATCGTCAGTGCCAAGGGGCGTTCCCTGCCTGACGAGACCCTGGTGCCATTCATCCAGACCGACGTGGCCATCAACCCGGGCAATTCCGGTGGACCGCTGTTCAACCTCAAGGGCGAAGTGGTCGGCATCAACTCGCAGATCTATTCGCGCTCCGGCGGTTTCATGGGAATTTCTTTTTCAATTCCCATCGACGTTGCCATGGATGTGCAGCAACAGCTGCGTCAGTACGGACGCGTGCGGCGTGGCCGCATCGGCGTAGTGATCCAGGATGTGTCACGCGACATGGCCGACAGCTTTGGCCTGAACGAGCCAGCAGGTGCACTGGTCAGCGCAGTCGACCCGGATGGGCCGGCCGTACCGGCGGGTATCAAGGTTGGCGATGTCATTCTGAAGTTTGACGGCAAGCCTGTCGCCGATTCGGTGCAATTGCCGCGAATTGTTGGTGTGACGCGGCCAGGCACACATGCACAACTACAGATTTTTCGCGCTGGCACGGTGCGAGACGTCAGCATCGCAGTAGGCGAGTTTGCAGTCGAAGAGGACGATCCTGCGCCTGTCGCGGCCAATGCGACGCCGCCGAGGGGCACCAACCGCCTCGGCCTGACGACGCAGGATCTCACCCCCTCGCAGAAGCGTGAGTTCAAGACCACCGGCGGCGCCGTGATCAAGCAGTCTTCCGGGGTCGCAGCGCGTGCCGAGTTGCGCACCGGCGACGTGGTGACGGCCGTCGTGGCAGGAGGCAAGACGGAGGAAGTGCGCGCTTCGGAGCATTTCAACTCGCTTATCAATGCATTGCAGGCGGGCACGTCTGTGACGCTGCGGGTGCAGCGCGGCGACGCGGTCAACTTCGTGGGCATGAAGGTGCCGTCGGCACCAGTCAGCAGCAAGCGCTGAGCGAACCGGCTTCCCGGCAAATGCGCACAGGCCGCTGACGCCGACTCGGCTATAATCGCCGGTCGCGCAATTACAGGTTAATTGAAAGGGTGCTGCGGCACCCTTCTTCATGTCGGCATGCAGCACATACGCAATTTCTCAATCATCGCCCACATCGATCACGGCAAATCCACGCTGGCCGATCGCATCATCCATCGCTGCGGCGGTCTTTCGGACCGGGAAATGGAAGCGCAGGTCCTCGATTCGATGGACATCGAGCGCGAGCGTGGCATCACCATCAAGGCGCAGACGGCGGCGCTTGCTTATGTCGCACGCGACGGGCAAACCTACAATTTCAATCTGATCGACACACCCGGTCACGTCGACTTTTCCTACGAGGTGAGTCGCTCGTTGTCCGCTTGCGAAGGCGCACTGCTTGTTGTCGATGCGTCTCAAGGGGTCGAAGCGCAAACTGTCGCCAACTGTTACACCGCACTCGAGCTCGGTGTAGAGGTCGTGCCTGTGCTGAACAAGATGGATTTGCCTTCTGCCGATCCGGAAACTGCACGGCAGGAAATTGAAGATGTCATCGGCATTGATGCCGCCGACGCGATTCCGTGTAGTGCAAAAACGGGTATGGGCATCGACGATATTCTGGAAGCGGTTATCGCACGCATGCCAGCGCCAAAAGGCGTCGTGGATGCACCTCTCAAGGCGCTCATTATCGATTCGTGGTTCGATAATTATGTGGGTGTCGTAATGCTGGTGCGCGTTGTGGATGGCGTGTTGCGCCCCAAGGACAAGATCATGTTCATGAGCACCGGTACTGCGTACCTGTGTGAGCAGGTTGGTGTGTTTTCACCCAAGTCGCTACCACGCGAAAGCTTGTCTGCAGGGCAGGTGGGCTTCGTCATTGCGGGTATCAAGGAACTCAAGGCTGCGAAGGTTGGCGACACACTGACCTTGCAAAACAAGCCAGCTGCTGCGCCTCTGGAGGGCTTCAAGGAGATTCGACCGCAAGTTTATGCCGGTTTGTATCCAGTTGAATCCAGTGAGTACGATCAGTTGCGTGATTCGCTGGAAAAACTGCGCCTGAACGATGCTTCGCTGCAGTACGAACCTGAAGTATCGCAAGCGCTCGGCTTCGGATTCCGTTGCGGCTTTCTTGGCTTACTGCACATGGAAATCGTGCAGGAGCGGCTGGAGCGCGAGTTCGATATGGACCTCATCACGACTGCGCCGTCTGTGGTCTATGAAGTCGTGATGAATAACGGCGACGTAATCGAGATCGAGAATCCAGCCAAGCTCCCGGATTTGTCGAAGATTGATGAGATCCGCGAACCCATCATTACGGCCACGATTTTCCTGCCACAAGATTACGTTGGCGCAGTCATTACCTTGTGCAACCAAAAGCGCGGTAACCAGGTCGACATGCTTTACCACGGTCGCCAGGTGAAGCTGACTTACGAAATTCCAATGGCAGAAGTGGTGATGGACTTCTTCGACAAGCTCAAGTCAGTGTCGCGCGGTTATGCATCGCTGGACTACGAGTTCAAGGAGTACCGTGCGGCCGATGTGATCAAGCTCGATCTGCTGGTTAACAGCGAAAGAGTTGATGCGTTATCTGTGATCGTTCACCGCGAGAATGCAGTGTTCCGCGGCCGGGCCCTGGCTGCAAAGTTGCGTGAGCTTATCCCGCGCCAGATGTTCGATGTGGCGATCCAGGCTGCCATTGGCTCCAATATTATTTCGCGCGAATCGATCAAGGCCATGCGCAAGAACGTGCTCGCCAAGTGCTATGGCGGCGACATATCGCGCAAGAAGAAGCTGCTCGAGAAGCAGAAAGAAGGCAAGAAGCGGATGAAGCAGGTCGGTAATGTCGAGATTCCGCAGGAGGCTTTTCTTGCCGTATTGCGCGTCACCGACGGCAAATGACTTACGAATAGTGGCATTTCAGTAACGTTGGTGCTGCAAGTAATGACTGGCAATACAAGCCCTGAAAACTCCTGATACGAGGCGCACGTGGATTTTGCTCTGATTCTCTTTCTGCTCTCCGTTGTGACCGGCATCCTGTGGTGCTATGACGTGTTCAAAGCGCGCAAACAGCGCGCAAAAGGTTCGCCCGATCCTTGGTGGGTGGAATACGGTGCAAGTTTCTTCCCCGTGATCCTGCCGATTTTCATGCTGCGTTCGTTCTGGGTCGAGCCGTTCCGCATTCCTTCCGGTTCGATGATTCCAACCTTGCTGGTCGGCGATTTCATTCTGGTCAACAAATATGCGTATGGCGTACGCATACCGGTGATCAACAAGAAGGTCATTGAAGTGGGCAGTCCGCAGCGCGGCGACGTGTTCGTCTTCCGCTATCCGCACGACACCACGCAGGACTACATCAAGCGCGTGATCGGCGTGCCGGGCGACAAGATTGAATACCTCAACAAGACCCTGACTATCAATGGACAGCCTGTGCCGGTGGCGCCTGCGGGCGATTACATCCAGGGGCTCGACAGTCTGAATCGCATCAGCGAAACCATCGACGGCAAGCAGCATTACATGCTGAATGATCCGACCAAGCTGCAGGAGCCGGGCAGCATTCCGCATGCATTCAGTGAAAATTGCCAGCGTTCATCCAAGGGCTTCATCTGCGCGGTGCCGCCCGGCAATTACTTTGCCATGGGCGACAATCGGGACAACAGCGCCGACTCGCGTGTATGGGGCTTTGTGCCGGAAGAGAATATAGTGGGCAAGGCGTTTTTCGTGTGGTTCCACGTAGATAGCATTCTGCCGCCCAAGGGCATCCGCTTCGACCGGATCGGCAGCTTCAAATAGGAGGCTTTTGCATGCGCACATTGCAGACGAAGCAGACAGGTAAAAAACAACAGCAGGGTCTGAGCATCATCTCGACGATGATCGTCGGCGCCTTCATTGCCGCCGCGTTGATTCTTGGTCTCAAGCTCGTGCCGGTTTATACCGAACTGTTTGCGGTGAAGAAGGCGTTCAACAACGTGGTCAAGAATACCGACCCGCAATCGCCTGCAACGGCCTTTCGCCAGTCTTTCTCGAAATACGCGCAGATCGATGACATCTCGTCGATTGACGCACAGACAATCGTTGTCACCAAGGATTCGGGCAAAGCGTCCCTGTCCGCTGACTATCAGCGCACGGTCCCGCTGTTCGCCAACGTAAGTCTGATATTCGACTTCTCGGTTGCCAGTGACGGCGCCCCAAGTAACAAGTGAGTCTTGAAGCACTGCAGCGCGGGCTGGGCTACCGGTTCACGCAACATCGTCTGCTTGAGCAGGCGGTCACGCATCGCAGTTATAGCGCCGATCACAACGAGCGCTTCGAGTTCCTCGGCGATTCGATCCTGAACATGGTCGTGGCCATGATGCTCTTCGAGCAATTTGGCCAGCTGCGCGAAGGAGAGTTATCTCGTCTGCGCGCCCAGTTTGTTCGCCAGGACACGCTGCAAGGGATTGCCGAGAAGCTCGGTATAGGCGCTGTCTTGCATCTGGGCGAAGGGGAATTGAAGAGTGGGGGCGACCGCCGTCCTTCGATTCTCGCAGACGCGACCGAAGCGATTTTTGGCGCAGTGTTTCTCGATAGTGGTTTCGACGCAGCGCGGTGCGTCATCGAGGGGCTTTATGCGCCGATGCTGGCCGACTTCGACCCCACGCGCAATCTGAAGGATCCGAAGACTGCCTTGCAGGAACTGCTGCAGGCACGACGTCTGGCCTTGCCGCGCTACGATCTTGTGGAAATCCGTGGCGAAGCCCATGCTCAGGAATTCGAGATCGCCTGCGTCATTGAAGCACTCAAAGTGCGCACGCTTGGTGTTGGTAACAGCCGACGCGCCGCCGAACAAACTGCCGCGCAATCTGCGCTTGAACAAATTGGTACAGCATGAGCAATAAGAAGCCCCCATCGTCCGCAGCACCTGAAGCGTCCGACAATGTCGTGAGTGATGTCAGTGCCACCGAGCCCGTGATCACGGAACCAAGCGGTCCATCACGCACCGGTTACATCGCCATTGTTGGCCGCCCGAATGTGGGCAAGTCCACCTTGCTCAACCGGCTGGTGGGGCAGAAGGTCAGCATCGTCTCGCGCAAGCCGCAGACGACACGTCATCGCGTGACCGGCGTGCTCACCGAGGGTAACGATCAGTTCATTTTTGTCGACACTCCCGGTTTCCAGACCGAGCATCGCAATGCGCTCAACCGCAACATGAACCGTACCGTCACGCAGGCGCTGGTCGATGTCGATGTCATCGCACTGGTGATCGAGTGCGAGCGCTTTGGGCCGGGCGACAAGCAAGTGCTGGAACTCATCCCACAAGGTGCCAAGGTCGTGCTCGTCATCAACAAGATCGACCTGCTCGACAACAAGCGCGAAGTACTGCCTTTCCTGGCGCAGATGGCCGAAATCTATCCGTTCGCCGATATGGTGCCGATCAGCGCCCAGCGCGGCAAGAACGCGCCAGAACTGATGCGCACGCTGGCCAAATTCCTGCCGGAGGCGCCACACATTTTCGGGCCCGATGACATCACCGATCGTTCCGAGCGTTTTCTCGCCGCCGAGTTCGTGCGCGAGAAACTGTTCCGGCTATTGGGCGAAGAGTTGCCCTACGGCATGGCTGTCGAGATCGAGAAGTTCGAAGTCGAAGGCAAGATGCGCAAGATATACGCAGCTGTCATTGTCGACAAAGCCGGTCACAAGGCCATGGTCATTGGCAAGGGCGGCGAGCACCTCAAACGCATCTCGACCGAAGCGCGCATCGACATGGAGAAGCTTTTCGACAGCAAGGTCTACCTCGAGATCTGGGTCAAGGTGAAGAGCGGCTGGGCGGATGACGAGCACGCCCTCAAATCCCTCGGCTACGATTAGAACGCCTGACAAACGGGCTGCGCGCACGTCTGGCGTTGTTGGCCCGCTCGCCGTGCTTGAGCACTGCTCTGCGCGGGCCGCCTAGCCAGCCGCGCGCTCGCTCCGCTTGTCAGGCGTTCTAAGTTCCTGTCGAATTCAATGTCCGTTCTGCGCTTTCGTAACGTCGTAACATCGCCGCATGAATACCCGCCAACGCTTTGACGATCAGCCCGGTTTCGTTCTGCACACCTACCCATGGCGTGAGACCAGTCTGATTGTCGAGACCTTCACGCGCGATCATGGCCGCTTGCCGCTGATGGCCAAGGGCGCACGGCGCCCCGGTTCTGCAGTGCGCGGCGTGTTGATGGCGTTTCAGCCGCTGGCCGTTTCCTGGAGTGGCAAGAGCGAACTCAAGACACTTACTGGCGCCTACTGGCAGGGCGGCCAGGCCTTGCTCGGCGGCATCGGCCTGCTGTGCGGTTACTACCTGAACGAACTGCTGTTGCGGCTGCTGCCGCGCGAAGACGCGCATCCGATACTGTTTGACCGTTACGCACAGACCATTCGTGCGCTGGCCGAAGGTCGACAGACTGCGCCCTTGCTGCGCAGCTTCGAACTGGCGCTCTTGCAAGAGCTCGGCTATGGACTCACCCTGGATGTCGTGGCGGGCTCTGGCGAGATCGTGCAAGAGGGCGGCAACTACTATTTCATTGTCGAACGCGGTGTGCTTGAAGCCGATGGCGAGATGGGCGATAGTGCGACGCCGGGTTCCGCACTCACCGGTCGCGCCTTGCTTGCCATGGCACACGATGATTTTTCCGATGCGGACACGCTGGCGCAGGCCAAGGGCCTGATGCGTCGTTTGCTGCAACACTATCTTGGCGGGCAGCAACTTGAGTCACGCCGCATCCTTATCGAATTACAGGAGCTGTAATCAATGATCGAGCTAGGCGTCAACATCGACCACGTCGCCACGCTGCGTCAGGCACGGGGCACTTACGAACCCGACCCGGTATGGGCGGCAGTTGAAGCTCACCTGGGCGGCGCGGATGGCATCACGGTGCATCTGCGAGAAGACCGTCGTCATATCCAGGACGACGATGTGCGGCGCTTGCGCGATCTCACGCATATCAAGCTCAATCTCGAAATGGCGGCAACGACCGAGATGGTTGCGATTGCCTGCGAGATCAAGCCGGAAATGGCCATGCTGGTGCCCGAGGGGCGCCAGGAGGTGACGACTGAAGGTGGCTTGAACATTCTTGGCGATGAAGCGCGCCTGAAGGATGTGATTGCGCGTCTGCGCGATGCCGGCATCATGACCAGCGTGTTCATCGATGCGGACCCGGCACAGGTAGAAGCGGCGGCGCGTATCGGCGCACGCGTTTGCGAGATACATACCGGCCCCTACGCCGAAGCCTTTTTCTCGCGTGGGCGCGACATGCGTAGTCCGGCTGTGCTTGAAGAGCTCAATCGCATCCGCGTTGCAGGTCGCGCGATCGTCGATCACGGCATGCGTTTCAATGCCGGGCACGCGCTCAATTACTTCAACGTGCAGCCGGTAGCGGCGCTGCCCGAGATACGTGAATTGCATATCGGTCACGCCATTGTGAGCCGTGCAGTTTTCGTCGGCTTGCGTGAAGCCGTGGCGCAGATGAAGCGCCTGATGCGCGAATCCGCCAACCGCTTGCAGGCCTGAGCATGATCTTCGGCATCGGTACCGATATCGTCTCGGTCGCGCGCATCCGCGAAGGTCTGGAGCGGCATGGCGAGCGTTACGCCGAGCACATCCTGATGCCGGCCGAGCGCGAAGAGCTGGCGCGGGCCCACGACGCTGCGCGCTTTCTCGCCAAACGGTTTGCGGCAAAAGAGGCCTTTGCCAAGGCGTTTGGCACGGGGCTGCGCGCACCGGTGACCTTGCATGCCGTAGGCGTAGGCCATGACGAACTCGGCAAGCCGCATTTCGAATTCGATGAAGCAGTTGCTGCCTTGTTGCGCGAATCCAAACTGAACGCCTTGCTTTCGATCAGCGACGAGAAGGAATACGTCGTCGCTTTCGCCATCATTGAACAGAATCCCAGGTAGGAATCCATGCTTCCAAGCTCCGCGCGGCAATTGCCATTGCAATTACCACTGGGCCCGGTGATGTGTGACGTCGCCGGGCTCGTCATGACTGATGCCGAGCGCGAAAGCCTGCGTCATCCGCTGGTGGGCGGCGTCATCCTGTTTGCGCGCAACTACGAAAACTCTGATCAGCTCGCTGCCCTGTGCACCGACATCCATGCGCTACGCAGCCCGGCCCTGATCATTGCGGTCGACCATGAAGGAGGTCGCGTCCAGCGTTTCCGCAGCGGCTTCACACGCTTGCCGGCCATGCGCAAGCTCGGCGAGCTGTGGCAAGGGCAGGCAGACGTGGAAAATCCGGCAGCGAAGGCGGCGGCACAGGATGTCGGTTTCGTGCTCGCTGCCGAATTGCTGGTGCACGGGGTCGACCTCAGCTTTACGCCGGTGCTCGATCTCGATTTTGGCCAGAGCAGCGTCATCGGTGATCGTGCTTTTCATCGTGACCCGGCGATTGCCGCCGAACTCGCGCATGGCCTGATGCGTGGCTTGCGCGAAGCCGGAATGGGTGCGGTCGGCAAGCACTTTCCCGGGCATGGTTTTGCTGCAGCGGATTCGCACGTTGCCATGCCGGTCGATTCGCGCGATTTCGAGGCGATCTGGGCGGACGACATCGTCCCTTATCGTCATGAGCTCAAGCGCATCCTGAGCGGTGTGATGCCTGCGCATGTCATCTACGACAGAGTAGATCCGAACCCTGCGGGCTTCTCGAAATTCTGGCTACAAGATGTATTGCGCGGCCGCCTGAACTTTGACGGCGTGATTTTCAGCGACGATCTCACCATGGAAGGCGCAACGGTCGCCGGTGACATCGTGGCGCGTGCCAATGCGGCGCTGACCGCGGGTTGCGACATGGTGCTTGTCTGCAACCGGCCGGACCTTACCAGCGACCTGCTGAGCCGCTGGCAGCCAGAGTTTTCGGCGCGCTCCTCCGAGCGCATTCTCGCCCTGACGCCGGGCGGGCGGCCAAGCCCGGAAGCCTTGTCTATCGACAGTCGCTTCCGGCAAGCCTGGGCCACGGTTCAGGATCTGGCTACTGCAACCTGAAAGTGTAGTTGTACTGGTGCGTTACGCCGTTGACGACGACGTTGCTGATTTGCACTGCATAACTCACATTGGTTTGCAGCCCTGTCACCTTCCATTGCAGCGAATTGGGAAGGCCATAGGCGGAGTAGTCTGCAGCCTGATTGGTGACCGGCAACAGCGTACCGCCGTCACTTACGGTAATCGTGGCGGCAGCGAAGCTGACCTGCGCACCACCGTTGGCGGCTGCATCCGTCTTGCTTGCAATGGCCGAGAAGGACAAGTACCCGTCTGTGGCATATTCGCCTGCCGGATAAATGCCATACGGGTAAGCAACGAAATCGTTGCTCATCGCGTTGATATTGGCGACATCATTGCCAATGACCTTGAGAACCGCAGACATGTACTCCTGGCTTGCACCCACGGGCTGACCATCTACGCGTCCGAAGGTGATCTTGCCGAGGAACGGATTCAGCAAACGACGCCTCTCACTCAACACCGGTGAGGTGCTGTTCAACAGATAGCTGACGATGGGCCGCGTGCTCGCTACGTCCTGCGTGGTGGCGCCTGCGGTCAATGCGAAAGTCACGAAGAGATTGCTGCTGGCAGCCAGGCGCGCGGCATCGGCCGTATAGCAAAGGCCGCTACTGCTCGGCGTACTGGTGATGGTTCTGTTGGCCACCATGTACAGGGCTGCTTCGGCCGATGCGTCGTCTTCAGTGGCGTCGTAGGTGACGGGTAGCAGGCCATGGCGGACGCGTACGGCATTGACCTTATCGAGCGCTGCAGTGCGTTCGCTGTCCTTGAGTACGCCCTTGTCGCAACTGGCAATCACGGGATCACTCAGATACAGCGAAACCCGGCTGGAAGAACTGCTGCTCGAACTTGCGGCGCTCGACGAGCTGGAGACGGAGGAACTGCTGGCAGACGAAGCAGCACTGCTCGCCGAGGAAGCTCCGGAGCCGCCTGAGCTGGCAGTTGTACCAACCGCACTGCCACCCCCACCACATGCACCCAGCAAAGCGGCGACGGCAATAAATACGCTGATTGAAGGCACAATGTGCTGCGCGCGGTGACAGAGTTTCATGGCGGGCTACCCCCTTATTGGTATGCCGCCATCTATCGCAAGCGGCGTGCCACGCCGTTCTTGGCCAGTCCTCGCCTCGTCAGAATGTTAATGTTGCAAATATTTGACACCCTTACACTGCTTTGCATTTCCCGCCCATGAGCTTCGATGCCAGGTCCTTGCTGCCCACGCTTCCCGAAAGTCCCGGCGTCTATCGCATGATTGGCATGGAGGAGGAGGTACTCTACGTCGGCAAGGCGAAAAACCTCAAGCGCCGCGTATCAAGCTATTTCCAGAAGACGCACCCCAGCCCTCGCACCACGATGATGGTGGCACGCATAGAGCGTGTCGATGTCACGGTCGTGCGCTCCGAGGCCGAGGCTCTGATTCTCGAAAACAATCTCATCAAGTCGTTGCGGCCGCGCTTCAACATCCTGTTTCGCGATGACAAGAGCTATCCGTATATCGCCATCACCGGTGACGAGTTTCCACGCATCGCGTACTACAGGGGTGCATTTGAGAAGGGCGTGCGCTATTTCGGCCCATACCCGTCCGGCTGGGCGGCGCGCGAAGGGCTGCAACTGCTGCAACGGCTATTCATGCTGCGCACGTGCGAGGACTCGGTATTCAAAAACCGTTCGCGCCCCTGCCTGCTGCATCAGATCAAGCGCTGTACCGCACCATGCGTCGGGTTCATCGACAAGGAGGCGTATGCCGCTGATGTGAAGCTCGCTACGCTGTTCCTCGATGGGCGTCATTCGGATGTCATCGAGAATCTCGGTATCCGCATGCAGGAGGCCGTCGATCGCTTCGCCTTCGAAGAGGCGGCGGTATTCCGTGACCAGATCCGCTCGCTGCAGACCGTTTTGCACAAGCAACATGTGGACTCGGGCAAGGATGAGGATGTCGATGTCATCGTCGCGATGGCGCAGGACGGCTGCGTCTGCGTGAACCTGGCGATGGTGCGCGGCGGGCGCCATCTCGGCGATCGCCCGCAGTTCCCGCAAGCCGCAGGCGAAGCGCTTGTGCCCGCAGATGCCTTGCTGGCCTTCATCGAACAGCACTATCTCGACCACCCGGCGCCAGCCAAGCTGATCATAGAGGGTGCCGGGATCGACGCGGCCAAGGCTGTAATCGATGAAGTTCTCGAGAAAAGCCCCATCGTCATCAATGCCCGTTTCCAGAATGAGAAAGCCTGGATCGAGATGGCGCTGCTCAACGCCAAGCTCGCCATTGAAACGCGGCAACGCGAAACGGGCCGTGCCCGCCACCAGCTCGAGGCACTCAAGACCGTGCTGGACATGGCCGAGCCGCCCAAGCGCATCGAGTGTTTCGACATCAGCCACACCCAGGGTGAGGCGACCGTAGCCTCGTGCGTGATCTGGGAGGGGGAGGGCATGAAGAAGGCCGAATATCGGCGCTTCAACATTGCTGGCATCGAACCGGGCGACGACTACGCCGCGATGCGCCAAGCGCTTACCCGACGCTATGAGAAGGTGGCGGCGGGCGAGGGCATGCGGCCGGACCTGATTCTCATCGACGGTGGCAAAGGTCAGGTCGGCGTAGCCTGGGAGGTGCTCAGCGAACTCGGCCTGCAAAGCATCGCCATGCTCGGTGTCGCCAAGGGCGAGGAACGCAAGGCCGGCCTGGAACAACTCATTTTCCCTGACGGTCGCCCGCCGCTATTACTGGGTGGAGAGCATCCAGCACTGCATCTGATCCAGACCGTGCGCGACGAAGCGCACCGCTTCGCCATCACCGGCATGCGCGCGCGGCGCAGCAAGACCCGGCTGACGTCGAAACTCGAAGATATTCCCGGCATCGGCCCGACGCGCCGCAAGAAACTCATCGAAACCTTCGGTGGTCTGGCAGGCGTGCGCAATGCCACGATCGAGGATTTATGCCGCGTCGAGGGGATCAATCGTAGAATCGCGGAACAGATATATAACGCGCTGCGCTAGCGGCGTATTCAACCCACCTCAAATCATGTTCAACAACATCCCCATCCTGCTTACCTGGGCGCGAATCCTCCTGATTCCCGTCGTCATCGGCGTCTTCTACGTGCCGGCCGATGTGTTGAGCATCCATCACAAGAACGTCTTCGCCTGTGTCGTGTTCGTCGTCGCCGCATTGACTGACTGGTTTGATGGCTACCTGGCGCGCTCCTGGGGCCAGACGTCCAACTTCGGCGCTTTTCTCGACCCGGTAGCCGACAAACTCATGGTTTCCGCCGCATTGGCAGTACTACTGCAGCTCGATCGCTGCGATGCGCTGGTTGCATTTGTCATCATCGGTCGCGAGATCACCATCTCGGCGTTACGTGAATGGATGGCCAAGATCGGTGCCAGCAAGAGCGTCGCAGTGTCCTTCGTGGGCAAACTCAAGACCACCGCGCAGATGGTGGCAATCCCCATGCTGCTTTACCACGATGACCTGCTGGGGCTGCCCATTCAAATCATGGGCACGGTGTTGATCGTCGTCGCGGCAGTACTTACCGTATGGTCGATGATCTACTACCTGCGCAAGGCCGCGCCGGATTTGCGGCGCGAAAGCTGAGCCTCGATCTTGAGTTCGAGGCTTGACATATCTTTCCGGTAGATTAAAATTCGCCCTCTCTTGCGGGAGTAGCTCAGTTGGTAGAGCGCAACCTTCCCAAGGTTGAGGTCGAGAGTTCGAGACTCTTCTCCCGCTCCAGGTTTAAAAAAGGTAAAGCGCGGCTTTCCCTTTTTAGTTGGTGCTCCTTCAGCAACCAACTCCAGGCAGCTTCGCGAGGCGCGGTAGCAAAGCGGTTATGCACCGGATTGCAAATCCGTGTAGGTCGGTTCGACTCCGGCCCGCGCCTCCAAATAAATCAGGTGCTTAGCTTGAGAGCCGGCCCGCACAAGCGGGCTTTTACGCTTATTTCCCCGCAGATCCCGCTCATCCACCGCACTAGAATGCTATAGCCGCCCCAATGGATTACTAGGTGGGGGGGGCCAGTACATTGTCATTAGGCATGGGCATGGAAGCCGCCCGTGGGAGCCGAATTTGAACTGGTGCCCCACTGTTTAAAATCAGTCGGCTTCGAAATCAGCTCTGCTTTCCCCGTTGAGCAGAGGACCGTTGAGTTCAGCATAGATCGTTTCAGATGTCTCTCGCATTCGGATGTGGAAGTAGAAGCCAGGAGGGCGGCCAGGAACGCTTTCTTCACTGCGACGATCTGAAATGAATACCGAAGTGACCCTATGGTCAGGATTTTTACCCCGGGATATGCGTCTTGCAACGATTCTTTCGAGCACCTCTCTTGCAGCCTTCGAAGGTGGTGGATTTGGAAAGCGAAGAGGCCGCTGTGCCAAGTCGGCAAGCACGTGGAGAATGAATTGCCGCCAATTGCTTAGGACGGTAAAGAGGGAGGTATTTATGGTCTCCGCTTTGTAAAGAGCAATGAGTTCATGGCGAAGAGGGGTAAGTGAAAATGCGCCACTAATGGTCGCCATGTCTTCTTCCACGGTTCCGCCTGGCACACTTGTAAATATTCCGTCGATTTTTTCAATGAGGCTCCACACCGACGGATTCCGATCAATCTCAGTGTGCTGAAGCCAATCACAATATAGCGAGATCGTCGGATATCGCCCTTTCAGCCCCTTATGCTCAAGTACGAGCCGTGTTCGTCGCATTACATCGATGACTCGATCTGAGTGGACCAGATCGTCAATAAAAAACTGGTCAACTCTGTCTCTTAGCGGTGCGACTGGTTCATATTTTATCAAATGCATCTCACTTCATCATGTTTGATGCGGATTGGTCGATAGGCCATAGCAAGAGTCGAGTTATGACCATGTGCTGAATGCCCTAAGGTTCATTGTCTTCCTGCGCAGCGACACTAGCGCGAACCTCATCCATATCCAGCGCCCGCACTTGCGTTATCAGTTCTTCAAGGGCACTCGCCGGCAGGGCGCCTGATTCGCGGAAGATCATGATCTGGTCGCGCAAGATCATCAGTGTTGGAATTGAGCGGATATCAAATGCGCCGGCGAGGCCTTGCTGCGCTTCGGTGTCGATCTTGCCGAAAACGATGTCCTGATGTTTCTCGGACGCCGCCTCGAAGGTTGGGGCGAAGCTCTTGCATGGGCCGCACCAGGCAGCCCAGAAGTCGAGAATGACGATGGCGTTTTTCTCGATGGTTTCGTTGAAATTGTCTTCGGTGATTTCAAGGGTAGTCATGATGATCTCACTCCGCGAGGTCTGAAAACTTCAGTTGAAAAACGGATGGATAAATCTGCTCAGCTGGAACAACTGACTTCCAGACCCTCTGCCCAGTCTGGTGGCAGTGCGGCGTAGTGCTCGAAATGGGGTTGCTCGTCGAAGGGTTTGCGCAGACATTCGAGCACGTTCGCCACTTCGGAATAGTCGCCTTCACGTGCCTTGCGGATAGCCGTTTCGGCGATCCAGTTACGCAGGATATATTTCGGGTTGGTCGCCAGCATGCGGACTTGCCGTGAAGCGTCTTCGCTGTTCTCCTGCGTCAGTCTCGTACGCCACGCCTGGAGCCACGCGTCTCCCGTTTCCCGATTCAGGAATTGATCGCGCAGACCTGCGTCGGCAGGTGTGCCGACGTCGGAAAGATGGCTCAGCGCACGGAAGAAGCTGGTGTAGTCCAGATGCTGCGCCTGCAGCAGATCAAAGCTCGCGCTGATGAATGCTTCGTCGTCGGCTTGCTCCGTGGCGAAGCCGAATTTGTCACGCATGAGCTGCATGAAATGCGATTCGAAGGCGGAGACGTAGGCGTCGTCGATAATGCTGCGTGCATTTTCGAGCGGGCCTACTAAAGAGCGTAAAGCGTGAGTAAGTGCCAGCAGATTCCAGTGGCCGATACGCGGCTGAGCGTGAAAGGCGTAGCGACCATGATCGTCGGAGTGGTTGCAGATGTGGCCGGCGTCGAATGCTTCCATGAAACCGAAGGGGCCGTAGTCGAGCGTGAGGCCAAGGATCGACATATTGTCGGTGTTCATCACGCCATGCATGAAGCCGACGGCTTGCCAGTGCGCGATCATGATGCCGGTACGGCGTGCGACATCTGCGAGCAGGACTTCGTAAGGTTTTTCCGTGCTGCGCAGCTCGGGCCGGAAATTGTCGATGACGTAGTCAGCCAGTATTCGAATTTCCTCATCACGCCCTTGCGAGCCCCAATGCTCGAAAGAGCCGAAGCGTACGAAGCTCGGTGCAAGCCGTGTCACGACGGCCGAGGTTTCGATGGTTTCGCGCCGGACCGGTGCGTTGGACCCAATGACGCATAGTGCGCGCGTGGTGGGAACACCCAGCGCATCCATGGCTTCGGAGCAGAGGAATTCGCGGATCGACGAGCGCAATACGGCACGACCATCGGCAAAGCGCGAGTAGGGCGTCTGCCCCGCGCCCTTGAGTTGCATTTCCCAGATGCCATTGCGCGTACGCACACCGCCGAGCAGATGCGCGCGTCCATCACCGAGCTGGCCGGCCCAGACGCCAAACTGGTGACCCGAATAGACGGCCGCCAAGGAGTCGCTTCCCGGTAAGGGACGATTACCGGAGAAATATTCGGCGAACGTCTGCGCGGCTCGTGGTTCTGCAATCTGGCTGATATCGATTCCCAGCAAAGCGGCGGCATCCGGATTTATGCCAATGAGATATGGATCGGGCAGCGAGGCCGGCGCGAGCTTCGTGTAGAAAACCGCAGACAGGCGTGCGAAGCTGTTGTCGAAGGGGAGTTGCTCCAGCGAGACGGAGTCTGCGGCAGCGGAACCGGGAGGAAGCGAATTCGACATTATCGGGAGGCCTTTCGCACACGCAGCAAGTGCTTCTGCATGCGCGCGATATTACGCAGGTGAAGACATGAATGAAGACGGCGTGAGTGCGTCAACGAGCGAGCAACTGGAATGATGCTTGCTAACTTGTTATTGAGATGCACGCCAGCCATCCGGCCAGAAGTCATCTCGATGATATCGCGCTTTGGAAGGGGAGGTCTTCATGCCATCCGTCAGTCAAAATCCATCGCAGAATTCTGTACGACCTTCTTCGCACCCGTCGGTTCGCACGCGTTCGGGGGCTGACTTTCAGCCGCTCGGCAACTCTTCAAGAACTGCGGAAAGTAGCGTCCATAAGGCCTTGATGGCATTGGCGTCACGTCCCCGCTATGGCGTTACGCTGGCTTTGGCAGGCACCATTGCGCATAGCTGGCAGACGCGCGGAATGCGATATCTGCCTTTGTTCGGTATGGACGTCGAAACGAGTTATCGCCTGTTGTCCACCCACTTTCCCGGTATCGACAGAATAATGGGCGCCGCCTGGGGTGAGCTCGTGCAGCCGGATGTCTTTGAAGAAGCCTTCGCGCTTGCCGATCTGGTCGAAATGCTCGACCACCATCGCACGGTTGTGGACGAAGACAGCACCTGGTTGGCGCATGCCGTCGCGACAAGTTGCCTTGGCAGCGACGAACTGTGGCGCGACATGAACTTGCCATCTGCCATCGTCTTGCGCGATCTGCTGCACGATTTCTTCACCATACTTGCGGTGCGCAATCGCAGCGATATGCCCTGGAAGAAATTCTTCCAGAATGAGCTCGCCGAACGCGCGGAGCGTCGCCTGCGCCGCGCTGCCGGCTGCGGATCTGTCGCCGACTACGCCAGTTGCTTCGGTCGCTAGTCATCGGCCATTTACTGTCTGGCGTGCGAGCTACCTGATGTTCCTGCTCAGGGATTTTTTCTGCCTCATACGATCTGCCAGCCATGCTTGTTCGAGCAAAAACAGCTTGTGAAATTCTCTTGCACATGTACAATCGCGGCTCCGCTTTCGGCTAGGGCTGTGAGTGGTGATGTTTTGCGGGAGTAGCTCAGTTGGTAGAGCGCAACCTTGCCAAGGTTGAGGTCGAGAGTTCGAGACTCTTCTCCCGCTCCAGATTTCGAAGGGAAGGTTCAAGTTTTCAGACTTGGCCTTCCTTTTTTCATTTTCAGCAGCGATGAGCATTGCGTAGCGGTTCGCACATGCAACAACAATTTACATGAGCGAGCCTGGTAGCAGCATCTTGAGCAAGACGGGCAATCTGGAGAAGACGCAGCGCACAGGCTTGCCTGCGGACTGGTATGCAGATGGTCTCGTATGGCCCGATTTTTCGGGCGGTGGCCTTTTCAATCTGGCCGTTTCCATTGCGCGCGCCTGCGGCGCCAATGTTGCGCCGGACTATCTGGATCTCATATTACCCAGCGGCGCAGCCGCTTCGCAAAGTTGGGCTCGCGCCGACACGCTGGTTTTCTTCCTGATCGATGGTCTTGGCGACGCTTTCCTCTCGCGTAACCGCGATGTCGCGCCGAATCTCTGGCGCGAGCGAGTCCAGTCGCTGACATCGGTCTTTCCTTCTACGACTGCAACGGCCATCACGACCTTGATGACTGCGCAGCCGGCTGCCGTGCATGGCTTGCTGGGCTGGTATGTGCGCGACGAGGCAACCAACTCCATCATCGCGCCGCTGCCGATGCGTCATCGCAACGGCTCGGCTGTCGACGACGTGGCATTGTTGGCGAGGCTGTTGCAGGCACCGCCGATGCTTGAGACTGCGCGGCGCCAATCACGCTTCGTGACGTTGCCTGAACTGGCCGACGGACCCTACAGTCGCTACCATCGCCGCGAAGTGCCCGTGCGCACCTATGAAACGCTGGACGATCTCGCGTCGAGCATCTTTCAGGCTTGCGCCGACATGAATGGTAGCAACGAGCAGAAGTACGTTTATGCGTACACGCCTTTGCTCGACGCAACAGGCCATGACTTTGGCATGGAGTCCAGGCAGGCGCGCGATGTGTTGGCGCGCATCGATGATGCTTACGCCAGGATGCGTAACCTGTTGCCGCGGGCGCAGTTTGTCGTGTCTGCCGATCATGGATTCATCGACAATCCGCCAGCCAGGCAGATCAACCTGTCCGACCACGCCGATCTCCACGCCATGTTGCGCGGCCCGATGACGGGCGAGCGTCGTGCTGCTTATTGTCACGTCAAGCCAGAGTGCCAAAGTGATTTTGGCGCGCTCATCGCCGAGCGCTTCGGCGACCGTTTGTGCGCAATACCTGCTGCGGTGGCCTTCGAAATAGGCTTGTTCGGGCCTGGCCAGAGTGTGCAGGCATCGCTGAGAAGTGGTGACTGGCTACTCGTTCCAAGAGATGACTGGACTGTGCTGGATTTGCCTGCCGGCGATCAGGGCCATGTCATGCTCGGGGTACATGGTGGCCTGAGCGCTGGCGAGATGAATGTGCCGCTGATCCTGTCGCCTGGCAATTGACCGGTGTCATCGGATTGAAATGACACTGTCAGCCTGTTGTCATTTGCTCCCGTTAGTCTTCCCGAAAATAACAATATCGGGAAACAGGAATCAGACGGGAGTGCACGATGAAATTCAAGCCAACAAGCTGGAACAAATGGAATTGGCGCGCGAGTCTGGCGCGCAGGCTGGCCAAGCGCAAGCAGGCTTCGCTGGACAGCTTTTTCCCGATGTGTTTCGTGCCGGAGTCGTCCGGTACGCGTCGCGCTTCGGTGTGATGTAGACAGACAATCTAGTGCAAGTCTTCCTTGGCGACGGGGATTGGCAACACGCTGATTCCTTCGTCGAGCAGGCTAGTCACATCCTTGGCGGTCGCCAGGCCGCGAATGGCACGCTCTTCGGCGTCGCCAAAATGGATGCGACGCACTTCAACCGCAAAGTCTTCGCCCACATCTTCCGATTTCGCGGCGTTCTCGTGCAGTTTCTTGACCAGCAATTGCAGCAGATGTTGTGCTTCCCCATTTGCCATGCTGGATGCGCCCGTCGAGGCAGTATCAACCTTGTCTGTCGGCCCGGATTGCGTTTCTGGCTGTGCCTGGCCAGCGCCGCTGCGCTGAACGTGAGGTGCCGACGGTAGCCTGCGCATATCGTGGGAACCACATATGGCACACGTGAGCAGGCCGCGTCGCTGCTGCGATTCCACGTCATCGCCATGGGCGAACCAGCCCTCGAAACGGTGTTCATGCTCACAGATCAGGTCGACAACAATCACGATTCACCACGCTTGCTGAGTTAGGGTCTGTTCGCATGCACCCGCGCAACCGTCGTGTGAATGGGAGCAGACCCTTACCGGACATTGAAAGAAGAATGCGGCGCAAGGAAGGCTGTCCGTATGCCTCGCCGCCATGCCTTTGCTATTGAAGGGGCGCAACGATAACATGGCGCGCCTATGCTGTGCTCCCACACCTCCCTCGCCACGCCCATGATCGCTGCGCAGCCTGCTTCACTGCCTGCTTCACCGCTCTGCGCGCCGCGCCTGCTGCTGGCGCCGATGGAAGGTATGGTCGATGAAGTCATGCGGCGTGTTCTCACCGACGCAACTGCATATGACTGGTGTGTGACCGAGTTTGTGCGTGTTTCCGGCTCGTTACTGCCGATCAGATTTTTCACGCGAATTGCGCCGGAACTGCTGGCCGCATCGCGCACCGCAGCGGGCACGCCGGTGCGCGTGCAATTACTCGGTTCCGAGCCGGCGTGCATGGCGGAAAACGCAGATCGTCTGGCCGAGCTTTTGCCCGCAGGTATCGATCTGAATTTTGGTTGCCCTGCGCCCACCGTCAATCGCCATCGTGGTGGCGCCGTGCTGCTCGATGAGCCGGAACTGCTCTGCGACATTGCCACGCAGGTCAGCCGCGCCATTGCGGGCCGCGTACCCTTTACGGCCAAGATGCGGCTCGGCGTGCAGGATAAATCGCGCGCACTGGAGGCCGCACAAGCCTTGGCCGATGGTGGGGCACAGATGATCGTCGTACATGCCCGCACCAAGGAAGAGGGCTATCGCCCGCCGGCGCACTGGCCGTGGATCGCGCGCATTGCCGAAGCGGTGAAAATTCCCGTCGTCGCCAATGGCGAAGTGTGGACGGTCGAAGATTATCTGCGCTGCCGTGCCGAAAGTGGTTTGCGTGACGTGATGCTCGGACGTGGTGCTGTGGCGGATCCCTTTCTCGCCGGGCGCATTCGCGGCCATCTACGTGGCGAAGAGCTGTCCAGCATGGCCGAAGACTGGCATGCGTTGCGCCCCTTCATCCACGACTTCTGGCAACGTGTGCAGAAGAAGGTCGAGCCGCGCCACGCGCCAGGCCGGCTCAAACAGTGGCTCAACCTGCTGCGACGCAATTACGTGCAAGCCGAACTCCTGTATCAGGCGATAAGGCCACTGCGTGAGTGCGATGACATACAGGTAGTTCTGCAGGCCTCAATTGGTGACGTGGGCGCAATGGGCGTCCCGGACGCGACGGATACCGTTGGCGATGTACGCGAACTCGCGCACCATTGACAGCGCGCAGAGCGGCCCGCACGAAAAACTCGCGGAGCTCGTTCTCAAACACCGCGATACCTCATTTCGCAAACCGATTGCACCGAGTAGTCAACAGGCCTTTGACAATGTCATGGTGCACTGGGACCGCCAGGCGCCGATCCTCCTCGATGCGGGTTGCGGCGTCGGCTGGAGCACGCTCAAGCTGGCGCAGCAGTACCCTGCGCATTTCGTGCTGGGCATCGATCAATCCGAGGATCGTTTGTCGCGCGGCAAGCCCGAAGCACCGCCCCCCAACGCCTTCTTTGCGCGGGCCGATCTGACCGATTTCTGGCGGCTGCTCCTGCAAGCCGGTATCCGGCTGGATCGCCACTACCTTCTCTACCCGAATCCCTGGCCGAAGATCGGCCACCTGTCGCGACGCTGGCATGGTAGCCCGGCGTTTCCGGCGATGCTGGCCCTCGGCGGCAGGCTGGAGTGCCGCAGCAACTGGGCTGTGTATGTCGAAGAGCTGGCGCTGGCCATCGGTTTGCTGAGCGGCAAGACGCCACAGGTCGAAGCTTTTGAAGCTGACGAGCCGCTAACGCCTTTCGAGCGGAAATACCGTGATTCAGGTCAGGCGCTGTATCGACTCGTTACCCAATTGACATGAGAGGGAATGCCATGTTTTCCAGGCACGGGAGCGCCCCGGCCCTTGCCGCCCTGGCAATGAGCTGCTTCATTTTCGGCGGCTGTGTCACTCCGAAGCCTGAAGAATCCTTTCCCCTGTATGCCACGTCTGCTGAGCATGTGACGGCTTCGGCTCAGGCATTCGACACGGCGCGCGCGCTGGGTCGCGGCGTCAATCTTGGCAACGTGTTCGAGTCGCCGCGTGGCGATGGCGATTGGGGTGTGCCGATGCTTGCCGACTACGTCGACAAGATCAGCACAGCAGGTTTCACGACGGTGCGCATCCCGGTGCGCTGGAGCAATCATGCGACGACTGATGGCGCGGCAGTTATCGACGAAGCTTTCGCCAGACGCATCGACGAAACGGTGGATGCTTTCCTGGTGCGCGGCATGCACGTCGTACTCAATGTGCATCATTACCGCCAGCTTGCTGGCGACCGGCTGGATCCGGGCGAGGCGCAGGTAGATGACGCGGTATTGCGGGTTCGTTTTTTCAAGCTGTGGCAACAGATTGCCGCACGCTACAAGGACAGATCGCCACGCCTGATATTCGAGCTCCTTAACGAGCCCCATGGCCCGCTCGATGCGGACTGGAACGACATGGCATCGCGTGCGCTGCGCATCGTGCGACAGAGCAACCCGCAACGCGTTGTCATGATCGGGCCTGGCCGCTGGAACAGTGCCGATGCGCTGGCGCAACTGCGGCTGCCGTCGGACCCGAACCTGATCGTCACCGTGCACGACTACGATCCCTTCGATTTCACACACCAGGGCGCCGAGTGGACAAAGCCCGTGCGGGCGACGGGTGTGAGCTGCTGCAGTGACGAGCAGCGTACGCGGATTGCGCGTGGATTGGCCATTGCGCAGACCTGGGGGCAGCGCAATGGCTACCCGCTGTGGCTGGGCGAGTTTGGCGCCTACAGCAAGGCAGCCATGCCATCGCGGGCGGCCTACACGCGTGCAGTGCGCGACGAGGCCGAAAAGCGCGGCATCACATGGGCATACTGGGAATTCGGCGCGGGCTTTGGTGTCTATGACCCGCGTGCCGGCAATTGGCGGCCGGAGCTGCTGGAGGCGTTGCTGGGGAAGTGAGCCGCTGACGCTCGCTATTCAGCTTGCTTGGAAAAGCTTGTCATTCCCGCGAAAGCGGGAATCCACTTAGTGGCAGTATTCACGTAGAAGTGGATTCCCGCTTTCGCGGGAATGACGAAGTCATGGTTGGCTAGTCGGTGTTTTCTGCATCGCGCCGACACTGTTCACGCAGTGCTTCCCAACCGCTCCTGCCAAGCGTTTCCAGCGTACGCATATTGTTCTCGTAGATCGCTTCAGCATTCGGGAATGCAGCGACGGCGCGATCGATGCTGTCTTCGCGCAGCAGATGCAGTGTGGGATATGGCGCGCGGTTCGTCGCGTTGGTGACGTCGTCCGGCTCGGCATCGGCAAACTGGTAGTCGGGATGAAAGCTCGCGATCTGCAGCGTGCCGACGAGTCCGAGTGTTTTCAGCAGCGCATCGGCGGCCGGCAGGAAATAACTGAAATCGATGAAGTCCGTCAGCGCATGTGAGTGCATCAGCAGGGTCGTATCGAGCCTGGCGGGGTTCGCAGCGGCCAGCCCTTGCAACTCATCGCCCAGATCAGTCAGCAACGCCGTGCTGTCGCAGGCGTCGCTGACCACGTAGCGCACCAGACCCTTGACCTGCACGGCCTTGGCGAAGGGGCAGAGGTTCAGGCCGATGACGGCGCGGTTAACCCAGGCACGTGTTTCCGCGATGATTTTTTCGTTGTGCAGGATCATGGTTGGTCAGTGTCACGGTCATTCGGGGCGGTAGGCAGTAGGCTGCGCTCTTCAGTGCACAGGCGGCATTCCAGCAACATGCCGAGGGCCTTTTGGCGCCCCTCTTCGGTCGTTGTCCACGGTCGCACGAACCAGGGCGGATTGTGCCGCACATGCTGCTTGTGGCCGCAGCGCAGTTCCGCGACCCAGTCGCCTTCGTCGTCCTGATGAAAGCCGGTGATGGGCTGTTTCATGCGGGCACTATATCAACCATTCTGGCGCTTCAGGCTTCGAGAACGAGTTCAGGCTTCAAGCGCAAAATTGTTGGTGCGTGCGATGCCGAGCGTTTCGAGCAAATGAATGGCATTCAATGGTGCTTTCTCCTTCATCGTATTGTCGAAGAAGCAGAACACGTCGCGTTGCGCATGCTTTGGCGCAGTCACGTCGCTGATTCGCCTGGCGCTTCGCGGTTCCTTGCCCGTGGCCCACGCCTTGATTCGTTCCGCCCAATGATCCAGAGCGTCCTCGCTATAGCCGCTGGCATACAGCTCATCGGCGCCATGCAAACGCATGTACATGAAGTCCGCGCACACGTCCTCGAACTCCGGCCATCTGCCGCCGGTGTCGGCAACGACCAATGCGATGTTGTAGTGGCGCAGCATCTGGATGAAAGCCGGGTCGACGAAGCTTTCATTGCGTATCTCTACCGCGTGACGCAGGCGATGTAGTGGGCCGTCGAATGGTTTGTGCTTGATGTCTTTGTCATGCGTCTGCGCAAGCTCGAAGGCAGCATCAGTATCATGAGGCAGCAAAGCCAGGAAGGGCTCGAACAAGGCCGGGTCGAACTTGAAGCTGGGCGGAAACTGCCACAGGATCGGCCCGAGTTTCTGCCGCAGTTCGAAGGGACCGGAGGCGAGAAAGTGGGCGACCGGTTGCTCGATATCGTGCAGGCGGCGTTCATGCGTGATGAGCTTGGGCGCTTTGACGCTGAAGACAAAATCGTCAGGCGTTTCGGCATACCATTTGGCATAGCTTGTGGGCTGTTGCAAACGATAGAAGGTGCTGTTGATCTCGATGCCGGGCAGGGCGCGCGAAGCGAACTCGAGTTCGCGTTTCTGGACCAGACCTTTCGGGTAAAACGTGCCGCGCCACGGCGCATACTTCCAGCCGGCGATGCCGACGCGGATAGTGCCGCCTGCTTTTTCGGAGGCTTTCTTTTTCTGCGTTGCCATAGTCGCCGGCCACTTTCTCATGCATGAAGACTACGGCAGCAACGCAAGCCCTGTACCTGCCTCAGTCTTTCACTTGGTCTTCCAGCTCAGTCTTCCAGCATTCTGACCTTGACGCTTTTCCCCTTGATCTTGCCGGCCGACAGCTTGCGCAACGCTTCTGCAGCGATGTTGCGCGCTACGGCAACGTAAGTGGTCTGATCCGTCACGCTGATCTTGCCGACCTGCTCGCGCGTAAAACCGGCTTCACCGGTCAGTGCGCCGAGCACGTCGCCGGGGCGGATTTTTTCCTTGCGTCCGCCGAGAATCTGCAAGGTCACCATCGGCGGCAACAAGGGTGCGTCGTTGCCCGACTGCAGCGAACCCAGTGTATGCCATTCGGGTTCGCCGCCAGTCATCTGCATGATGGCGGCAACACGTCGCTTGTCTGCCGGGCTGCACAGACTCAACGCCCAGCCGTCCTGGTCGGCACGGCCGGTGCGGCCAATGCGGTGAACATGAATTTCCGGGTCGGGTGTGACGTCGACGTTGATCACCGCTTCGAGCTGATCAATGTCCAGCCCGCGAGCGGCTACATCGGTCGCTACCAGCACCGAACAACTGCGATTGGCGAAGCGAATCAACACCTGGTCGCGTTCGCGCTGCTCCAGGTCTCCATTGAGTGTCAGTGCGTGGAAGCCTTGCGCGTGGAGCACGTCGAGCAGATCACGGCATTGCTGTTTGGTATTGCAAAAAGCCAGTGTGCTGACCGGGCGATAGTGTTTGAGCAGTACCGCGACAGCTTGCAGACGCTCTTCGTGTTTGATTTCGTAGAAGCGCTGACGAATCTTGCTGTCTTCATGCTGCTCGAGCAATTTCACTTCTTGCGGATTGCGCAGGAATTTCTGTGCCAGCCGTGCGATGCCATCGGGATAGGTGGCCGAGAAAAGCAAGGTCTGGCGTTGCACCGGGCATTGCTTGGCAACATATGAAATGTCGTCGAAGAAGCCCATGTCGAGCATGCGGTCGGCTTCGTCGAGCACCAGCGTATTGAGCGCGTCGAGCTTGAGGCTGCCGCGTTCCAGATGGTCCATGATGCGGCCCGGCGTACCCACCACGATGTGCGCGCCGTGCTCCAGGCTGGCTATTTGCGGCCGCATGGTCGAGCCGCCGCACAGTGCGAGAATCTTGATGTTGTCCTCACCGCGCGCCAGGCGGCGAATCTCCTGCGTGACCTGCTCCGCCAGTTCGCGTGTCGGGCATAGCACCAGGGCCTGCACGGCGAAGAAGCGTGGGTTCAGATTGGTAAGTAGCGTCAAGGCAAAAGCGGCCGTCTTGCCACTACCGGTCTTGGCCTGCGCAATCAGGTCGTGCCCTGCCAGCGTGATCGGCAGGCTGGCGGCCTGGATGGGCGTCATGTGCAGGTATTCGAGCTGCCGCAGATTGGCCAGCATGCTTGGCGCCAGCGGCAGTTCGCTGAACGAAGGGTCGGCAGATGCAGTGGCTGCGAGTGCTTCAGAGGGTAATTTGGCGTCGGTCATGCGCAATTATCCGCTTGCGAGCCGACACCAAGGCAAATATTCAACAGCCGGAGCGCGCGCTCCGGCGTGGATGCCGCATCAGTTTGCAGGCATGCTGCTGTTAGCGCCGCTGTCTGCTGCGGGATGGCGTTTCACAGCATGCTTCACCTTGTTCTTTGCCTTGGTGGCGCCTTCCTTGGTTTCATGGCCCACCGTTTCAGCGGCATTCTTCGTCTTGTGGCCCACAGCCTTCGCTGCTTCCTTGACGTCGTGGCCAGCGCCTATTGCAGCGTCCTTCGTTACGCCGGCAGCGTTATCGATTTTCGTACCGACCTTGTTCGCAACGCCTGGCTCGTTTTGAGCGGAAGCAACAAGCGAGGCGCCGAGGAGAGTGATTGCTACTACGGATTTCAGAATGTTGGAATTCATGATCGTTTCCCCAATGTGACATCACAGGAAGCGCGGGCATGGCAGTCCTGCGCTCAACGCACCGATGGTGCGCCTGTGTGTCCCTCAGCAAGCCCTGTTCCCATCTCTATCTGGATGGCTTGCGTCCTCCCAAGCCAGGTTGCCGCCCCGGGCTGGCGCGCTTGTTGTCGGTCTCCTTCGATTTGACGGGCATCAGCAGATTCCTGCCAGCACCTTGTGCCGCAACACGATGCGCCCGAATCGCGGCGCTGACCTGCTCGGCGTTCAGCGCGATGGTGATGTGACTCTCGGGGGCCGGGATATATGCGGCGAGCTTTTCCTTGAGGCTGAATATGTGTTCCGCCACATCGGCACGCCTCGGCTGGCCTGCCATGAGTTTTTGTGCCGCCGCGGTGAGCGTGAACCCGCCTGCGGCTTCCTCCATGAGGCCATGCGCCCCCAGCCTGGAAAAGGCCTCGACGAGCTTTGCATCGGAAGGGACGGAGCCATGCAGCAGATCCATGGCAGCAACGATTTCCGTCAGCTGTGCGGGTTTGCGTTTGGCGGCAAGGGTCGTCGCAAGCAACAACATGAGATCTGCATCGTGAATCGGGTGCATCAATGAGCTTTCATAAAGGGTAAGCCTGCTTCAGCAAGTGAAGCAGGTATGTATCGATTCGCGAGGGCGTTTCGACTCGGCAGGCAGATTTCAGTGGGCAGACATGACTTTGAAGCGTGCTGCGGTAATGCGCTCGGTGATTGGCTTGCCTGCAATGAACGCCTCGAAGGCGTCGACAATATTGGATCCGATTTTCTTGCGCCAGTAGGCTGAAATTCCGCCGATATGTGGTGAGCATAAAACGTTGGGCAGCTGCAACAGCGCGTTGTCGCGCGACAGGGGCTCTTCGTCGAAGACGTCCAGGGCGGCAGACAACCGGCCGGACTGCAGCTCCGCCACCAGGGCCGGGGTATCGATCAACTGCGAACGTGCCGTGTTGACCAGCAGGGCACCATCGCGCATCAGCGCAAGCTCGCGTTGACCCATGGAGCCACGCGTCTCGCTGGTCAAGGTATCGTGCAGCGAGACAATCTGGCTCTGCGGCAACAGCTCGTCAAGCGATGCCAGGGTTACACCGAGACGTTGCGCTTCTTCTTCCGAGGTGTAGCGCGAGTGCACCAGTATGCGTGGCTCGAAAGGCTTCAGCAGCTTGACTACCTGGCGCGCAACCTGCCCCAGGCCGATCAACCCGATGGTTTGCCCATAAAGCCCCATGACCGTTTCCTTGCGTGACTGCGACCAGCGTCCCACATGCATGCCGTGTTCGTAGCCGCGCAGGTTCCATGCCCCGGCCATCATCAGCGCGACCGCACATTCGGCAGTCGACAATGCCAGCTGTGCACTGGAATTGACCACGGTGACATCGCGTTCGAAGAATGCTGACTCCACGTATGACGCCAGCGTTCCTGCGGCATGACCGAGAAAACGCAATCTCGAGGCATTCTCGCCCGCATGGCCTGTCAGCTTCGGTGAGTCCCACGAAGTGATGCAGGCATCATATTCACCGATATGATTGGCAAAGAACTCCTGGGTGAAGCTGCCATCGGTCGGCGCCCAATCCACATCTGCAATCTTGCCAAGGCGATCCAGCGTCTCGCGATCAAAGATATTTTCGATAAGTACTTTGTTGGAAATGGCAAAAAGCGTTTTCATCCGTAGGGCTCCGTGCGACTGAAAATATGTGCGCACGCGTCTGCACGCGTGGCGGGAGTGCCTCTTTTTTACGGGCATCTGGCTCATAGTGTGACGCCTGCGGCACTGAGTTGCTCGACAATTTCGAGATGCAAAGGGACGCCTTCAACGAGATTGCGTTTGCGCTCGGCCTCGCCCCGCTGTCCCGGGTAGACAAACGGCTCGCCAGCCGGCGTGTTTTCCCGCAGATGAGCGAGCAGCGCGGCTGTCCGGTCATGCAGTGACAAGCGCAGCTTGTGGTCGGGATATTGCCCCGTCCCTCTCGACCGCCGGGTTAGGTGTCGCCATTTGACTCACCCGTGATTTTGAATTTGGTATCTTTAGAAACGTAATGCTTTTGGTAATCCGTTACGGCGGTTTCGAGTGCTTGATCGCCCGCCTCCATGCGCGAGATGTAGTACCACCAGAAGTCTTCCGTTTTCGTCATCTTTTGAAATACCGATGGCTTTAAAGCAAAGAATGCATCTTGGACACGCGTAGTCACTTTAGGCGTGGACTGAGAAAAGTGTCTCTGTGCGTGTTCGAGTACATCATGCGCTAGGCGGACGCAATCTCGCCCTGCCTCGAGACGAACAACGGATTCCGGAGTTGCGACTGTTGATTCTTCGTTTTGGAAATCGGCATACATTGAGGGCTCACGGCCTTGCTTCACGGCAATCATAAGATCAACAAAGGACATAACTTCTTGCCTGATGTTTGGCGACGCCATTAGCCAAGGAGTGAATGCTGATGTAATTTTTTGTGAATGATCTTCAAACTGCAATTTCAATCTTATTGCGACGGAACTGTCCTTTAGGTTGCGGCCAAGTCCGTCAAATGCTTGAACTGCCTTCCAACTTCTTCAATCGCTGCGACGGCCAGGAAATAAGCGCGTGCATAGTGACTATGCTCCAGCAGCAAACGTGCCTCAACGATCAACTGACCTGCATTTGCAAGCGCGGCATCTAGATACTGCTGCAAATTCTCTGGCGTAAGGCTGTAGCTCCGAATTTTGGCGTTTGGCATGCATCGGCTTTCAAGTTGAAAACATCTAACGTAGAGGTGAGGGGCGGCCGGAGCGAAGCGGAGGGTACTGCAAGCGCAGCTTGCAGCCGTCCCTCTCGACCGCCATGTTAGCCGCATAAGCCTGCAGATAAGCCGACAGCACGATCGTATCAGCACGGACCCTCGCCGCAGGCGCTCGTCCGGCGAAGCCGATGACTTCGGGCCTCTGGCGCGCTGACTTTAGGCCGTCTCTCTCGACGGAATCGTTAAAACTTTTCATTTCTTTCCGATGAGTGATGCTCGTATAAGAGTTGGCCGCATTGATTTGCTGTTTCCGATAGCTCGCTCAAGAACTGCAGCCAATCGTTCCATGATTCACCGAAGCCTTCGACGTACATATCACCCCAGGCGCGTGGGTGACACATCGTAATTATCTTTGAACAGACACTTTGTGCCATTGCGGGAGTGTTTGCTTCCTGCACCTCTTTGTGGACGAAAGTATAAATTTCAAAGGTCGTAGGTATGTCCTTAAGTGGCTCGACTTTTGTAATCAGTGCTCGAAGTTCGGGTAGGTGCATGACTGATGGCTAACGTAGAAGTGAGGGGGCGGCCGGAGCGAAGCGTAGGGAACCACAAGCGCAGCTTGTGGCCGGGATCTTGTCCCGTTTCCGTTGACACCCCTCTGTTATGCCAGCGCTTCATACGTTGCCGGCGAGACGTAATCGAGCGCAGAGTGAATGCGTTCTCGATTGTAGAAATCAATATAGCTTTTCAAGGTGGCCCTCAGCTCCTTCTCGGAATGAAATTGCCGACCATGAATGACATCCGATTTCATGGAGTGGAAGAACGATTCCATGTGTGCATTATCAGTCATTTTCCCTGGACGGTTCATGCTCTGCGTAATACCCAGTCGAGCTGCGCGGTCACGAAACTTGTAAGCTGCATATTCAATGCCCCGATCAGTGTGAAACACCAAACCGGGAGCAGGACTGCGGCGCGCGACGGCCGCATTCAGTGCTGCGCTCGTGAGGCGCACATCACGACGGGTGCTCAGGCGCCAAGCCAGCAGGCGGCGTGAGTAACGATCCATCACCGCCGCCATATAGCGCCACTGCCCATTGACCTTCAGATACGTCACGTCACCGAACCAGACCTGATCGGGCGCTTGTACAACCAGCTCCCGTTGCCGATTGGGAACACTCGCAAAGAAAGCGTGATTGGCTGCATTGGGGCGATACAGCCCACAGACGCGAGCGCGCACGCCAGCGTCGCGCATCAGCCGCGCCACGCGTTTGCGCCCCACTGCGATGCCTTCATTCCGCAGTGCATGGCAGACGCGCGGACTGCCGTAGGTCTGGTGGCTGCCCCGATGGACTTCGAGGATGCGCGCCTGCAGGCGCGCATCCTCGACACAGCGCAGGCTGGGCTCACGTTTGAGCCAGGCAGAAGCCTCCCCGCGTCACACCCAACATCCGGCATAACGCACTTACTCCGTGCCCGGTTCTGTGCTGTTCGATGAACTGGAAGCGTTCTTCTTTTTCTCGGCACAGAACCGGATGAATTTTTTAGGATGGCGTGCTCCTCCTTGAGCACGGCGTATTGACGCTCCAGCGCACGCAGTCGTTTGAGTTCTGCGTGCGTTTCAGGATCGAGCTCGGCAGGCTTGGCCACAATCACTCCCTCACGAACTTGCTTGCGCCAGCGTGACAGCATGAAAGGGTGAATGTCCAGCGCCTCGGCCACGTCTTGAACCCGAACGCCGGGCAGATGACTCAGTGCCACTGCCGTCGCTTTGAACTGATCGCCGTAGCGACTGACCTTCTGTATTCCAGGTGTTCCCATACAACTCCCAACCGTTAGGTCAGGGTGTCAACGAAATCGGGTCAAGTACCCCGTCCCTCTCGACTGCCGGGTTAGGCGATTGTGTCATTGGTGGGAGCTTTCGTTGCGCTCTGGCTCAGCAGGCCGGAGGGTTTCTATATGTGCAAGCAAGCCAGTAAAACTGGGGGCAATTTTTTCAGCGGAGTAGTCATCCAATGAAAAGGGGTAGCGGAAAACTTCGCCTGTCCTTCTTTTCAATAAAAGCATTGAGGGGCCTCCATCATCACCAATACCAATAAAGCTTGGCTGGCTCGCCTTCACTTCATAGCCTTCATTATGGGCAATGACATCATTTGCATCCCAGAACCGAAAATACTCGGTAAGGTTGCCGTTTGTGTCGCCCCCATTTGTCTCTTTCATGAAACCCAGGTAGTCCGCAGATAAATCACCCTGGGCCCAAGCAACCAGTCGATGAAATTCATCGTCGGCCGCACCGCCTTCGGAATATGGATGGAAGTTCGTGAGACGCATTTGGGGAGATCGCCTAACGTTTGACGTGAGGGGCGGCCGGAGCCGTAGGCGAAGGGAACCAAAAGCGCAGCTTTTGGACGTCCCTCTCGACGGAATTGTTAGCCGATTCTTCCACAATCTCCCCAGTCATTGCTTCACTGCTCAACTATTTGGATGCGACCCTGAAGTTGCTTTGCTTCAACTTCCCGTTTGGCGGTAGCGGCGATCACGGAGTTCTTTTTCACAATTATTTTGGCGGAGAACGCGGGGTTTTGTGCCAAAGCGGAGAGCGTTTCATCAAGATCAGATGATGTAGATTGTGTTTCGTTTGTAAGATCTTTTACGAGGACTATGCCGCTTGGCTGGGAGGCACTTTGTTCTGTGCTTTGCTTGTTGCATGCCGCTAGCGCCAGACAGATTAATAAAATGAAAACTAGTTGTTGAGTACGCATAACGTTCCTTTAGATCACTAGAGACTTCTTGCACTGAGCAGTACGCGCACGCATCCCACGACCAGCAATACTAGACCGATGAACGTATGAAGTGCGCTCGTAACGGCGAAATCAACCACCTCACGTGGGAAACCGTATTCCACGAGGAGAATTAACAGAGCAGGAATGGCTAAATATAAAATGCTACCTAGAAGCATGAAACCACCGCCGGGCGTCCTCTGAGGGACACGCTCTGACAGGTGTGAAATTCTTATGAATGCGAATGCTATAGCCATTCCAATTGCCAAAGCCACCGACATCTTTATAACTAAGAATGAGTCCCGGGCCTCGGGGGCGCTATAAACAGCAAATCTTGCGATTGCATTCCCTAGCGGGAGCATCAGCATAGTCGCCAAGACTGTGAATCCGAGATAAATGCGAAACAAGGTTCAGCTCCTGTGTTGGCTAACGTGGAAGCGCGCAGCGCGAAGGGAACCACAAGCGCAGCTTGTGGCGATCCCCTCGACTGCAGGGTTAGACGTCACGCATGCGACGCCTTGGAATCGAGCACTGCTAACGCTACGACAGGTCATGAGATTGCACCGCTGCTTTTTGCCAGAGTTTGTGTGCGGCCAGATTTTCTCCAAAACCTGCGGCCATCAATACATCACGCCAGTCAGAGTTTGCCAAGGAAACATTGCTTTTCAGTTTCTCGATGTCCCAGCTCGAGCCACGAATGGTCGCTAACTGTACCCGATCAATGAGGCCTATCCATTCCGAAGGAATGCCTACTCCTGGAAGCGAAACAGAGCACTGTTCAGAAAGCAAGTCGCCCACAGCTTGTCGATGCGAAGCGGGACATGTCTTTTGGATCAGCTCGTTCGTTAATGGGCCAAGCATGTTCGTGGTTGGATATGACGTCTAACGTAGAGGTAAGGGGCGGCGACCAAAGGGAGCGAACCAAAAGCGTAGCTTTTTGGCGTCCCTTTGACCGCCATGTTAGGCGATTTTTCATTACTGATTGTCCCCGATAAATAAACTGTCAGTGCCAGTCGTAACTGCACCACAAACATTGCTTTGCCCGCGGGGTGCGCACAATGCAAGCGCAACTGGGACACCGATTTATGATTATGTCGCTTTGTTTTTCGTGCAATAGTTCTGCGCAGATTCGAGCTTGAAAGGTATCCTCTCCCTCCGCTAATGCAGCGGTAACTTTTTCTGCCTTTACCGAGCCAAACATTTTTCGCACTCGTTGAGCTAGCTCGGCATGGTCTATTTGCGATGCCTTTTCCTCACCAACTAGCGCTTTCATTACCTCTCGGTCCTCCAGCGGAAAGAGATACGCGTAGTTATTCCATAGGTACCGCGCTAATACTTTCGATTCTTGGTAGGACGCAACTTGCACGATGTGCCTAACGTAGAGGTAAGGGGCGAAGCAAACTTGCTTGCGGAGTCCAGCGAAAAAGGGAGCGGCCTTAACCGCCATGTTAGGCAGATTTTACATCTCGTAATTCATCCGCAGCTAGAGTGGGTTAAGCAGACTTCTTTGATCTGGCAGCTACTGCGTATCCTCTGTCCCAGTAGTCGGCAAACCGCAAATTCTCTGTTTCAGTATTAGGATATCTGTATGGGTTGCTAGATTTTGGCTGATTCTCTTCACACGCCAAACTTCCCTCCGCCCCAACTTTATTCATTTCTTCTTTGGGGTGAATGAGTCTATGACATGCTGCCTTAGTCTCAGATCGGATCCAAAAAAAAGAAAAGATTGGCCCGATTGGTGTGGTTATCACTGAACCCCCGACCCAAAGTATCGGACTCTTTTGTATCCGTACCGCTTGTACGCCAATGAGAGTGTAGAGCGCGACGAAAGCGATGATGGCAAGCCAAGATATAACGGTTGTCAAAGCATTCGTTTGTACAACATTTTCTTTTCCGCCAATGACAAGGAAAAAGTAAAGCGCCAGAGCCGCGTACGCTATACAGAAGGCGGCGTTCAGCGGCTTCAGCAAGCTACCTAATTGTCGAGCGGCTTTTTCTCTGTTTTCGGGATTGATAGTCGGAGCTTCTGTGGAAGCGACCTTTGGTTTGAATTTGTCAGAAAAATACGCACTTAAAATGATCGGAATTATTAGCACCGTTACAAGACTAAGTATTTGATCACCGACAATTTTCCCATTTTTCAAGAAAATCGCGAGCGGTGCTGCAATTGCAAGAATTGAAATTGCAACTAGAAATATAAGCGCTCCATTAAACCGCTTCTTCTTTACGGCAAAATTTACCGCTTTGGCGATTGCCATGAATATGCAAAGTAGCGCAATCAAAAAAATCGCAATGAATGAATCTGCTTGTGGCATATGGGTAGTGGTCCTAACGTGAAATTCAGCGGCCGCCGAAGGCGGTCCGCTGGAATGCCATGTTATGCCGTCGCTCAGAAAGGAATGTCCCTTTCTGCTTTCTCGGGCCGCGTTAGCGCAAACTGAGATTCATTAGTGTCAATCCAATCCCAGCCGGGCTCTGCGACCGCTAGGCCCGCGTAAGCTTCACCATTCTGCTCATCGTAGAGCTCTTGCTCTCGAATGAGCTTCTTTTGTAGCAACCTCCGAACAGCGAGATTGAAACCCATGTTCGTGACGCCCGCTCGTTCTGATGCTCGCTTGGCGCTGTTCACGGTAGTGGCTTGGTCCGGCAAATAGGCGTCACCAGCGATTACGGCTAAGACAAGGACTTCGGGCGCCGACAAGCCATGGACGGGCTTGACTGGGCTCTCTTCAGCTATCTTTTCCAAAACAGCATCTTGCTTAACGATCGCTGCGATCTTGGCTGTAAGGCTGGCGCGGAGCTTGTCGAAGTCGCTTGGGGCATCAGCCGAGTACGGGATGATGCTTCTGTGTTGAATATCAAATGGGTATTTCTTTCCTGTCCTCTCTTCGGAGCAAACCATTACTACCGGCTTACCAGCAGCGTATGCGAAGCCAAGTTCGTACCAGACATTCGGATTGTCTGCGGTGATATCGGCGAGACATACAGCCGCTTGCCTAATACCCTTCTCAATCGAATCGATCGGAACCTGAACTCCCGGGTCTTGATCAACCCGATACGCCTCTAGGCCAGCAGCTTCAATTGCAGGTTTATAGATGTCGTTAAAGCGCTTGTCGAACTTTCCCGAGTCAAATGGCTGGATAACAAAACAAGTGGCCATCAATTTTCCTTTAAGGCATAACGTTTGACATGAGGGGCGGCCGCAAGTGGGCGAAGCCCGCTTGTGGACGTCCCCTCGATGGAAGGGTTAGGCGGCACTTTCGCCCCGCTTCCCGGCTGGCCGAATGACGAGTTCGTTGAAGCCAGTGTTTGCATCTTGTTCACGTGCGAGAGTCCATTCCGTGAGCCGCACCAAGAGGACCTCGGCGGTGGTTCGCACTATGTTGCCGTAGCACGCATGACCGCCCAAGACCTGACCGTGCTCATCTGCGATTGCCATGTGAAGATGTGCGCCATTCTGTGTAAGCGTTCCGGATAGAGAAACGATCTCGAACATGCCTGCGAGAGAAGTCTCCGGCTCCGCTCCGGCAAAGCGAAGCCTTGCGCTCGAGAGGCTTCCGATACCAGAGACGACAAATGCCGACAATTCGCTGCTCGCGCAAACAGCTGCCTCTAGCGAATGCCGGAGATCCGAACCTGGCTGGAGACGAAGAGGCAGGTAGCTCACGGTGGAAGTATGGCCTCTCGGCGGCGCGCGAGGTTTTCGTGCCGCCTAACGTTTGACATGAGGGGCGGCCGCAAGTGGGCGAAGCCCGCTTGTGGACGTCCCCTCGATGGAAGGGTTAGGGCACATTGCCTCAGAGGGCACCGTTCTTCCCTTTGGAGTGATGGTAAGTGAGCGCAGCGGCGATACAGAACGACAGTGAGTCGGTTGGCACAACGTCGGACTCGCGGAACACAATGGCACGGTTGCCTTCGAACGTGAAATCGTTAGGGAACAGCGTTCTGAAGGTTTCGACTAGGTTCGTTTGGCAATGAAAGTACATGCAGTACTGCGAAGGATTCGAATGCTTCCAGCCGACGCGAACGGTGCTGCCACTCTTGGTCTCGGAGGTGAGGTAGGCGGGCTCGCCCCACTTGAGTGTTTCCTCCAGCGTGCCGACGCCTGGCGTTGATGCAGCAGTTTCGAAAATGAGCTTGCGCAAGGCTAACAACTTTTCGCGGACTCCTGGCGGATAGGACTCGAAGGTGCGAGCGACAGCGGCGTTTCCGAATGGCTTCACGACGATCTCCGATTTGCGCCCGATGTGCCCTAACGTTTGACATGAGGGGCGGCCGACAGCTGGCGAAGCCAGATGTTGGACGTCCCCTCGATGGAAGGGTTAGAGCGCGTTTGTTGAGGTGAGATGAACCTCTTCTTGATAGCTGAAGGCCAAAAGCTCTCTCCGCTGGAACGCGCTCGAGCGCATGGGGTCACATGTGTTCGTGGACGCCGACGACCTCCGATCAATGGACATCACTTGCAGATCAGGCATGGATCTATGGCAATCAACGCGACTATGGCCAAGACAATCAATCCGATGACGCCGAGCGCAAGATATGCGATGGCGGACACTATTTTGCCTGCTACCCGACTAGCGGTTGATTGATGTCGTCGTGATCCGTCTTCTGGGAATCGCCTGAACGGGCCGTTGGGGATGTCTGTTGGTCGCCAAGCTGATTCGGGACCGAATTGTGCTTTGCAATTTGAGCAGGGCGGATAGTCGATCGCAGGTTCGAGCTTTGCCGAGCAGTTTGGGCAATAAGGCATGCTACGCGCTCTAACGTTTGACATGAGGGGCGGCCGCAAGTGGGCGAAGCCCGCTTGTGGACGTCCCCTCGATGGAAGGGTTAGGGCGCGCCGTTTCGGGCGCCACTGCATTCTTGGCAGCCGCACCGCACAACGCCGCTTGGCGCGGGCGATAGCTGGCGCCTTCAAAGGCCTGCGGCCCAGGCGCTGCGGTACCCCGCAGGGCCGATGCGAAGACTTGGTGCTGCAACACGCGAAGGCCTGTCTCGGCTCGGTTACTCAGCAGCTTGTTGGATATGGCGAGACTCGTTCGAAGGACCATGAGCGCTCCGAGTGTGGCGCGACCGCTCGACGCGCCTTCGCTTGCTGGACTGGATTGTGCCCCGCCGTTGCCGGACTCTTGGCACGCATTCTCTGTCCATCTGCCTGAGCCTACCGTTGACCGCTCCGACTGGCGCGCAGCCCTACCAAAGGCGCAGATGCGGCACGTGGGGGACAACGAACGTCCTGTTGGCGGCGCCGAATGTGGGCCGGAGACGGAGCTTCAGCGTGCGCCGTGGTTCTGCAAATGAGCATCGTCTTTGCTGCAGAGCGCGCCCTAACGTAGAAGTGAGAGGCAGCCGGAGCGAAGCGGAGGGAACCAAAAGCGCAGCTTTTGGCTGTCCTGCTCGACTGCCATGTTAGGCCACGGACGGTACGCGCTATTGAAAGAACTTGAGCGCATC
>JAQGMG010000025.1 GCA_028292485.1 Rhodocyclales bacterium
GAAGGGCTTGATCTACGTCACAAGGTCAAGGCCTTCAGGGCGGAGAGAAGCTATCCTTCGCCTCGTGTAGCGGGAGCTATTCGCTACACTCCTTAAGATACAAGGGCGGAGTGCCAACTCCGCCGTCGCCGCGTCATTCATTGCGTGAATCGGCGGAGTTGGCACTCCGCCCTACACGAAGTGGCTCAATTCCGCCCGAAGCGCATGCGTACCTTGGACGAATCGCCAAGGGCCAGATCGACTAGCCAGCTCAGCAGGCTGTAGAGCAGCGCGCCCCAGAACGCGCCCCAGAAGCCCGCGATATGCACACCTGGCACAAGCCCGGAGGCTGCCCAGAACAACAGCCCGTTTATGACAAGTGCAAACAGGCCAAGACTCAGGATGGTCACCGGCAGGGTCAGGATGATGAGGATCGGGCGCAGCAGGGCATTGAGCAGCGCGATGACGAGGGCCGCAAGCAGGGCGGGGATGAAGCCGGCCACGGTGATCGAGCTCAACACCGCCGGCAAGACCATCAGGGCCAGCGCATTGAGCGCCCAGCGTGCAAGTAGTTTCAGCATCAGTTTGTTGCTCCAAGATTGATTGCTCGTGCAGCGCCTGTTTTCAAGGCTGCTTCGGTTGGCACCGGCTGTGCCAGCCAGTCCTGCATGTGGCGACGGCATAGCGCTACGAGTGCGGTGATGAAATCGTGACGTTCGTTGAGGCAAGGAATGTAGTTCAGCGACTTGCCGCCTTTCGAGACGAAAGCTGCACGACACTCCATGGCGATCTCTTCCAGCGTTTCAAGACAATCAGAAACGAAGCCGGGGCATATTATGTCCACAGTTTTCACGCCGTCGCTTGCCATTTTCTCCAGCGTGGCCTGCGTATAGGGTTTGAGCCACTCCGCTTTGCCAAAACGCGACTGGAAAGTGACAAGGTATTGCTCCGGCTGCAGGCCCAGTTGCTCGGCAACGAGGCGCGCGGTCTTCTGGCATTCACAGAAGTACGGATCGCCCTTGTCCAGCGTGAAATGCGGTACGCCATGAAAACTCATCACGAGGCGTTCGGCGCGGCCACTAGCCTGCCAATGCGCCTGCACGCTGGCAGCCAATGAGCGTATGTAGCCGGGGTCGTCGTGGAAGTTCCGCACCAGACGCAGCTCGGGCAGATTGCGCATGCGCCTGAAGCTTTCGGCGACCGCATCGAACGTGCTGGCTGTCGTGCTGGCGGCATATTGCGGATACAGCGGCAGCGCCAGAATACGGGTGCAACCGCGCTCCTTGAGGCGGCGCAAGGCTGCATCCACGCTGGGGCTGCCGTAACGCATGGCATATTCGACCAGGACATTCTTGTGGCCGGCCTCGACGAAATAGCCTTGTACGAGCTTGGCCTGCTTCTCCGTATGCACGCGCAGCGGTGAGCCCTCTGATGTCCAGATCCTGGCGTACTTCGCAGCAGAGGCCTTGGGGCGCGTATTGAGGATGATGCCGTTGAGAATCAGCCACCACAGCGCGCGTGGGATTTCCACCACGCGCGGGTCGGAGAGAAACTGCTTCAGATAGGGCTTGACGGCCTGCGCCGTGGGCGCAGCCGGCGTGCCGAGATTAACGAGCAGGATGCCGATGGCTGGCGCTTTCTGGTGGTCGTGTTTGGGTTCGGGAAGGAAGCGAGGCATCGCGGTATGAGAATTCCTGTTATTTACCTGTCATTGTCGTGCAAGCTGTGTGTGGGGTGGGTTGTCGCTTCGCTCCGAACCCACCCTACGCTGTTACTGTCCAAGCACCCATCCCGCAATCCTGTTCACCACCTGTGGCTCGATGCCATTGAAGCCATGATAGGCAAACGCCTCGCAGGGGTCGCCCTGCGTGATGCCGCCCTCGAAGGTGACCAATTCCCGGCGCGAGGCATGGCCGAGCTTACTCATCAAGCCCGGCAACTCGTTCGAGTCACAGACGCGACAGGCGTCTTGCTGGTGATGCACGACCAATGTCGGCACCGTGATTTTCTCCAGCGCCATGGCAGGCACCGACCGGCTCTTCGGGTCGTTGAGAATCGTCGAGGTGAGTACCAGTCCATCCGGGCCGTCAGACTTGTCCAGCGCCGCCGTCACGAATGCTACCGACTGCGTGCCGCGGCTGGTGCCTACCAGCCAGATCGGCAGCTTCGTGCTCTGCCGCAGCGAAGCAATCACGGCCTTGATGTCAGTGACATGTTCCGGCGTTTGCCGATAGCCACTCAGGAATGGCTCGCTCTGACGATCAGAAGGCGCGTCGACCATGGCCACGACGAAGCCCTTGTCGGCCCATTGCTGACGCGTGCGGATCAGGAAATTGCCCTTGCCCATCCCCAGCTCGCCGGATGGGCTGAGTCGTAGCGCGCCGTTACCGCCTGTGAACATTACCAACACCGCTTTGGCAGACTCTGGCGTGATGACCAGCACGCGCTGCGTGACACCGGGGCGCGTGGGTAAGTCGATTGTGCGTGTCGTATCGGCACTCATCGCAGACCAGCTTGCGAGCAAGAGCGTCAGCGTGGCGAATATCTTTTGCATGACAGGCCCGAGGATAAAGGTTCTGGGAATCAAGCGTTGTTAGACAAGGCACCACTCAACAGCTTGGCCGTGATATCCACGATTGGTATGACGCGATCATACGCCATACGCGTCGGGCCGATCACACCGACAGTTCCGACGATCTTGCCATCGACTTCGTAAGGTGCGGTGATGACGCTGCATTCGTCCAGCGAGTTGATGCCCGATTCGCCACCGATGAAGATCTGCACGCCTTCGGCGCGATGTGACAGGTCGAGCAACTGCACAAGCCCTGATTTCTGCTCAAACAACCTGAACAACTCGCGCATGCGGCCCATGTTCGATGACAGATCGTTTACTTCGAGCAGCTTGCGCTCGCCGGAAAGCACATATGCTCCCGTGTTTTCTTCCAGTGTTTCGCTGCCGGCGTTGATGGTGGCCGTCATCAGCTCGACCATGTCGGTGCGCAGTTGCACCAGGTCTTCGCGCAGATGGCCAAGCATGTCGCTGAAACCGAGGCCAGCGCAGTGGTGGTTGAGGTAGTTGGCGGCGGTGACGAGTTCGGAAGGCGAGTAAGGCCGTTGTGTGTGAACGATGCGGTTCTGCACGTCGCCCGACAAGGTGACGATGATGAGCAGCACGCGTGTTTCGGAGAGGCTGACGAACTCGATCTGGCGGACCTTGTCGGCCTCCTTGCGCGGCGCCACGACGACGCCGGCAAACTGGGTCAGTTCAGAGAGCAACTGCGAGGCGGCGGCGATGACGCGTTTGGGTTCGTTGGGCGCAAAGTGGGTCTTGATCTCGCGCACCTCGTCCTGCTCCAGCGGTTTGACCGTGAGCAGCGTATCGACGAACAGGCGGTAGCCCAGCGGTGTCGGCACGCGTCCTGCTGAAGTGTGGGGGCTGGTGATCAGACCAAGCTCTTCGAGGTCGGCCATGACATTGCGGATCGTTGCGGGCGACAGTTCAAGCCCGGACTGACGAGACAACGCCCGCGAGCCGACCGGTTGGCCTTCACTGATGTAGCGCTCCACGAGAGTCTTCATCAGGATACGGGCGCGCTGGTCAAGCTGGGTCATCTGGGGTGTCCGGGTGGTCTTGCGGGAATCTTGTTTGAGTTTCTCTGACCGGGGCGGGGCCCTTGGTCGTGTGCCGGTATCTCAGGATTGTTTCATTATCAACCCTTTGAGGGTAGACAGCGACGCCCCTTGTGGTTAAATCCCGACATGGAAAATGAGCTGGTCAATGAATTCAGGACGGTGGCGCTGGTTGGCAAGTACCAGAGTGCCGAGGTTGCCGAGGCGCTGGGGCGTCTCTCTGCCTATCTGCAGACACGCGGCCTTACTGTGCTCGTCGATGAGGACACGGCGCGCGTCGTGGGCGGCGTCGGCGGCGCACGCGCTGTGACTTTCGAGCAGATCGGCGAGCGCGCCGATCTTGCCGTGGTGGTGGGCGGCGACGGCACCATGCTGACGACGGCGCGGCGTCTGGCCAGCTACACCGTACCGCTGCTGGGTATCAATCAGGGGCGCCTGGGCTTCCTGACGGACGTGAGCCGGGACGACATGCTGGTTCGCGTCGGCGAGATTCTCGACGGCAAGTATCTGCGCGAACGCCGCGTACTGCTCGAGGCTGAAGTCGTGCGCGACGGCAAGACGGTGTTCAGCTCGGTGGCGCTCAATGACGTGGTGGTGAGTCGTGGCGAAATCGGTCGCATGATCGAATTCGAACTCATCGTCGATGGCGAATACATCTATTCGCAGCGCTCCGACGGCATCATTGTCGCCACACCGACCGGTTCTACCGCCTATGCGTTGTCTGCCAACGGACCAATCCTTCACCCGCGCCTGGCCGGCATGGTGCTGGTGCCGCTATCACCGCACGGTCTGACTTACCGGCCGATTGCCTTGTCGCACGACAGCACGGTCGATGTCATGATCGTTGCGCCGCATGACGCGCGAATTCACTTCGATGGACAGACTTTGTTTGATGCGCACGGCGGCGACTGTGTGCGCGTGCGCCGTTCCTTCCAGGCAGTGACACTGCTGCACCCGCCGGGCTACAGCTATTTCGCTGTGCTGCGTGAAAAGCTGCACTGGAGCGCGACGCCGCGCTTGTCCTGATTGATTTATGTAGGTTGGGGTGAGCGAAAGCGATGCCCAACATCGGTGTGGATCGTACCGTGCTGGATTAACGTTTCGCGTTGGGCATCGCATTCGCTCACCCCAACCTACCTCAGGCTAGAATAAGCGCCTGCCTCGATACCGCCGACACCCATGCTGCGCCGTCTCCTCATTTCCGATTTCGTTCTGGTTGACCGTCTCGAGCTTGATTTCCGTACCGGCTTCGGTGCGCTGACAGGTGAGACCGGCGCGGGCAAATCCATTTTGCTCGATGCCTTGTCGCTGCTGCTTGGTGAGCGGGCCGATGCCAATGTCGTGCGCATTGGCTGCGACAAAGCCGATCTGGCCGCCGAGTTTGATCTCGCCGAAGATTCGCCTGCTCGTCCCTGGTTGGTAAGTCAGGATCTGGAAGCCAGTGAAGACGTGTTGCTGATACGCCGCGTCGTCGACAGCGGTGGCCGTTCGCGTGCTTATATCAATGGCATGCCGGCCACGGCGACGCAGTTGCGCGAGCTGGGTGAATTCCTGGCGGACATCCATGGGCAGCACGCACATCAGGCGCTGCTACGCCCCGATGCGCAACGCACGCTGCTAGACGAACATGCAGGCCTTACGTCACTGGCGAAGGAAGTCGGCAAGCTGTGGCGTGATCTCGCCGCCGCCCGCCGCGCACGCGAAGAAGCACAGCAGCAGCAAGCCGGCCTGGCACGCGAGCAGGAAATGCTCGCCTTCCAGGTGCAGGAACTGGAAGGGCTCAATTTCGGCGTTGGCGAATGGGAACCGCTCAACCAGGAGCACGCGCGCCTGACGCATGCTGCCAGCCTTCTCGAAGGCGTTGGTACGGCGCTCGAAGCTGTCAGCGAAAGCGATCAGCCGCTGACGACGCAGACCGAACGGCTCGCCACGAAACTATTCGAGCTTGCTGAATTCGATGCAAGCCTCAAGGACATTGCAGAGCTGCTGAGCGAAGCAGCTATCCGCCTTGACGAAGCGGGCCATGCTCTCAAGCGATACCAGGAGCGTGTGGATCTCGACCCGGAGCGACTATCGCAACTCGATCAGCGCATTGCCGATGTCATGCTGGTGGCGCGCAAGTACCGCGTGCAACCGGACGATCTGCCCGCTCTTCTGCTGGAGAGTCGTACGCGTCTCGACAGCCTTACCGCGCTGGGCGATCCGGCTTTGCTTGCCGAACGCGAACGTGTCGCTGAAGCGGCCTTCCGCAAAGCCGCGACGCAGCTTTCGGACAAGCGCACGACTGCCGCAAAGCAACTCGGCAGCGCGGTGACCGATGCTATGCAGGAGCTTGCCATGGCCGGTGGCCGCTTCGACATTGCATTGCATCCCGAGCCGGAAGGCAACGCGCACGGCCTTGAAAAAGTCGAGTTCCAGGTTGCAGCAAATCCCAGCCAGCCGTTGCGCCCGCTTGCCAAGGTTGCATCAGGCGGCGAGCTGTCGCGCATCGGTTTGTCGATCCAAGTTATCGCCAGCGCGTCGCAGGCCGTGCCCACGCTGATTTTCGACGAAGTGGATGTTGGTATTGGCGGTGGTGTTGCCGAGATTGTCGGCCGTCGTCTGCGCCAACTCGGCAGCAATCGGCAAGTGCTGTGCGTGACCCACTTGCCGCAGGTCGCTGCACAGGCGAACTGGCAGTGGAAGGTGGTCAAGGAGAGCAAGGACGGTGTGACCTTGTCGCGTCTTGTCGATCTTGATCAGGGTGGGCGTGTTGAAGAGATTGCCCGCATGCTGGGTGGTGTGAACATCACTGAGACAACGCGCAGCCACGCAGCGGAACTGCTCGGCTCGTAGGTAGCCATGACTTCGTCATTCCCGCGAAAGCGGGAATCCAATTTTCCGTGAATCGTGCCATTGAGTGGATTCCCGCTTTCGCGGGAATGACGGCGTAATTCATGTTGCCGCAACCAGTCTCAACCGCGTAATTTCAGCCGGCGCGCCGAATCGTTTCGGTGGTCCCCAATATCCCGTGCCGCGACTCGTGTAGATCCATAGTTTCTCAAGGCGATCCAGCCCTGCGGTATACGGCTGTTGCAGGCGCACGAACAGGTTCCACGGCCAGAATTGGCCACCATGCGTATGTCCTGACAGTTGCAGATCGAAGCCCGCGTCTGAAGCCGCCTGGGCAGATCGAGGCTGGTGCGCCAGCAATATCCTGGGGATGCCTGAAGGGCTACCCGCCAGGGCACGCGCCGGATCGCTCCGTTGTGCCGGATCGAATTGATACGCGGTGTAGTCCGTCACACCGGCCACCACCAGCGCAGCTTCGCCGTGTTGCAGCACCTCGTGCTCATTCATCAGGGCATGCAGGCCGATGCGTCGATATTCCGCCACCCACTGTGGCGCGCCAGAGTAGTACTCATGGTTGCCGGTGACGACATAGGCGCCGTGCCGTGCTGTCAGTTTTCCAAGTGGCGCAATATCTGCGGCAAGCTCTTCGACGCTGCCATCGACGAGGTCGCCGGTCAGGGCGATCAGGTCGGCACCGAGCGCGTTGACGCGCCTGACGATGGCTTCAACTTTCGCTGCCTTGATGGTCGGGCCGATATGCAGATCGCTGATCTGCACAATCGTGAAACCGGCCAGCGCGGCTGGCAGATCGCGCAAGGGAATGTCGACATCGACGACACGTGGCAGGCGTCGCGCGTTAATGAAGCCGACGAGGGTGACGAGCAGCGCCAGCAGTGGCACCGCAGCGGCGCTCAGGTGGCTGAAGCGTGCTGAGGCGGCAAAGGCCAATAGAAGAACGTCGCGCGCCAGCGTCAAGACCAGCATCGATGAAAACAGGCCCATGCACAGGAAGCCTGCCCAGGCCAGGCGGTCTGTCACCGCTTGGCGCCATGCGAAAAAACGGCTGAGGGTACCGAGTGGAATCAGCGATGCGGACAAGGCCAGCAAGGCAATGCCGATGCTCAGGCCTGCGGTGCTGACGGGCAAGGCAGGCAGTAGCCGCCAGCCGATATAGGCGTGCAGGATTGCAAGGATCAGGATGATGGTGGACAGCACCCGAACCGCCCTGCCTCGCGGTCGTGCCGGGGATTCCTCGTTTGTCTGCACTTCCGCTTGCTGCGACATGACTCTCCGTTTCGTGAAGCATGAGTGTTGCAGTTTGCATCAATGGTGGTTTTTTCAAGCCGACGCCTACGTAAAGATGAGGTAAAGAAATGTGGTGATCTCATGGACGAGCGGGGCAGTTTTCGAGGCGAAAAGCGAGGTGGTGAAGGAAAAAAAGGAAAAAATAGCGGCCGGAAGATAGAGAAAGAGGAGTGCGACTTGTCACGTAAAATGGCGCGCTTTGCTTCACATTCATCCTCCCTTGGCTTCCTTGCTCGATCTCCTGCTTTCCAAAGACCGGCCCGCTTTGCATCGTGCGTTGCGGGCACTGCCTGCGCGTGTCGACAAGCTGCAGGACCTGCCGGATGGATTGAGGGAGAAGTTCGACCGCAGCATCGCAGCACGCGGCAAACGTCGCGCGGGGCTGCCGGTACCGACGTTCCCGGAGGACCTGCCGGTCAACCAGCGGCGCGACGAGATCGCTGCCGCCATTCGCGACAACCAGGTGGTGATCATCTGTGGCGAGACGGGTTCCGGCAAAACGACGCAGATTCCAAAGATATGCCTGGAGCTGGGGCTCGGCGTAGCAGGGCTGATCGGCCACACCCAGCCACGGCGTATCGCCGCGCGTGCAACGGCAACGCGTATTGCCGAAGAGCTGAACAGCGAGCTCGGTGGCGTGGTCGGCTACAAGATCCGCTTCACGGATCACACCAAGCCCGAGAGTTATATCAAGCTGATGACCGATGGCATCCTGCTGGCGGAAACGCAGGGGGACCCGTTGCTGTCGGCGTATGACACGCTCATCATCGACGAGGCGCACGAGCGCAGCCTGAACATCGATTTCCTGCTCGGCTACTTGCGCACCCTGTTGCCCAAGCGGCGCGACCTCAAGGTGATTGTCACCTCGGCGACCCTGGATGCCGAACGCTTTGCCAACCACTTTGCCAGCGACGGAAAACCCGCGCCGGTCATCGAAGTGTCGGGCCGACTGTATCCGATAGAAGTGCGCTACCGGCCCATCGAAGACGAGACCAAGCCTGGCTTCGTTGCACAACAAACCCAGCGCGAACGAGAACTGGCGGCCCAGCGCGCCGCGCGTCGGCAAGACAAGGATTTGTACGAAGCCATCGTCGATGCCGTTGATGAGCTGCAGGGTGAAGGCCTCGGTGACGTGCTGGTCTTCCTGCCTGGTGAGCGCGAGATTCGCGAAGCTGCCGAAGCGCTGCGCAAACATTCCTTCGGCAATCATGGACCGGGCACCGAGATACTGACCTTGTTTGCGCGTCAGTCGGCGCAGGAACAGCAGCGCGTGTTCGGGCGATCAAACGGTCGGCGCGTCGTGCTGTCGACCAATGTGGCCGAGACCTCGCTGACCGTGCCCGGTATTCGCTACGTGGTCGATGCGGGGCTGGCGCGCATGAATCGTTACTCGGTGCGTAACAAGGTCGAGCTGCTGCAAGTCGAGAAGATCGCACAGAGTGCGGCCAAGCAGAGGGCAGGGCGCTGCGGTCGCGTGCAGGATGGCATCTGCATACGTCTGTATGCCGAAGAAGATTTCAACCGGCGGCTGGAGCATACCGAGCCGGAGATTCTGCGTTCATCGCTGGCTGGCGTCATCCTGCGCATGAAGTCGTTGCATCTTGGCGCGGTCGAGGAATTTCCATTCATCGATGCGCCGACGCCGCGTGCAATTGGTGACGGCTATCAGCTGCTGCAAGAGCTGGGTGCGGTAGACGATTCCCCTCTCTCGCTTGCGGGAGAGGGTGCCCCAAAGGGGCGGGAGAGGGTGCCACCATCCCTCTCCCCCAGCCCCTCTCCCGCAAGCGGGCGAGGGGAGCTTAGTGCGGCTTCGCCGTTCGCAAAGATGGAACTCACGCCCATCGGCAAGGAGCTCGCCAAGCTGCCGCTGGACCCGAAGATCGGCCGCATGTTGTTGGCAGCGCGCGATCGTGGTTGCCTTGATGAAGTGCTGATCATTGCTGCGGCATTGTCGACGCAAGACCCGCGCGAGCGCCCGCCGGAGCAGACGGGCACAGCCGATCAGGCGCATGCGAAATTCCGTATGCCGCGCGGTCAGGAGACTGAACAGGTCGGAGAGGACAAGAACGAAGCGCGTTCGGAATTCCTCTGGTTCGTGAATCTATGGACAGTCGCTGATGAAGTCTGGAAGCACGAGGGTTCGTCCAAACAAAAAGCCTGGTGCAAGCAGTATTTCCTGTCGTGGATGCGCATGCGCGAATGGCGAGATGTGCACGGCCAGTTGCATGCGCTGTGCGCCGAGCATGGCTGGATAAAGAAGGATGTGCCCCCTTCTACCGTCATTCCGGCGAAAGCCGGAATCCAGAACGCGGGGAGCGCTGATGCACGGCACCGTTCAAAGCCACTGGATTCCGGCTTTCGCCGGAATGACGAGGCTCACTACGAGGCCATCCACAAGGCCTTGCTGACGGGATTGCTCGGCCACATCGGCGTGAAGCAGGAAGAAACAGTTGGTCAGAATGCCGGTGCCTATCTCGGCGCGCGCGCCATCCGCTTCTGGCCGCATCCGAGTTCGTATCTCGCCAAGAAAGCCGGCAAGTGGTTAATGGCTGCCGAGTTGATCGACACCTCACGCCTGTATGCACGTTGCATTGCACGCATCGAGCCGGAATGGATCGAGGAAATCGGCGGGCATCTCGTCAAGCGGCAGGTGTATGAGCCGCATTGGGAAAAGAAGCACGGCGCCGTGCGCGCTTATGAGCGCGGCGTGCTGTACGGGCTCACGCTCTACGCGCGTCGGCCAGTAAACTATTCACATATCGACCCGGTGGCGTGCCGCGAGATTTTCATTCGCGAAGCCTTGGTCGAAGGTGATCTGGACGATGCGCATGCCAACGGCATGCCATTCTTCCAGCACAACGAGCGCCTGATGGTCGAGATCGAGCGGCTGGAGCACAAGATGCGCCGCCCCGATCTATTGGTCGACAAATCGCTGATCGAGGCCTTTTACGACGCGCAGATTCCGGCAGACGTGACCGATGTGCGCAGCTTCGAGGCCTGGCGCAAGAAGGCTGAGCGTGAACAGCCGCGTCTCTTGCATCTCGAGCGCGAGCAGTTGATGCGCCACGAGGCGGCGGGCGTCACCAGTGACAACTTTCCCGGCTCGATGATGGTGCTGGGGCAAAAACTCAAGCTGACCTACGTGCACGAACCGCGCGACCCGGAAGACGGCGTGACCTTGAGCGTGCCGCTCGCGATGCTCAATCAGGTGCCGATCAATCGCTGCGAGTGGCTGGTGCCGGGCTTGCTCGAAGAGAAGGTCGCATCGCTGATGAAGAGCGTGCCGCCCAAGCATCGGCACCGCTTGCAGCCGATCAGCGAGAGCGCACGCGAATTCATGGTCGCATTCAACGAGAAGAAATTCGATACCGAACAGCCGCTGCTGCGCGGCTTGCAGACCTTCGTCGAGGAACGCGTACAGCTCAAGCTACCGCTGGAAAGCTTCCGCACGGAGAACCTGAATCTGCATTGCTTCATGAATTTCCGCGTCATCGATGAACACGGCCGTGCGCTGGGGCAGTCGCGCAATCTGATGGATTTGCGGTTGCGCTTGAAGGATCAGGTACTGGCGGCGTTCCGGGCGGGGCAGGTGGAAGGGTCGATTGGGGCGCAGTTGGCGGGGTTGGACGTAACACGCAAGGTGCCTGACTTATCAACGCCACCCTCACCCCAACCCCTCTCCCCTCAAGGGAGAGGGGCTTCTGAACCCTCTCCCTTGAGGGGAGAGGGTGGCCCGGAGGGCCGGGTGAGGGTAGGGAGCAATGTTCCGGATGCGGCACTCTCGGGTCTCACGACCTGGTCCTTCGGCGAACTCCCCGAACTCCTCGAAGTAAAAGTCGGCAATCGCGCGCTGATCGGCTTCCCCGCGCTGCATGACGACGGCAACGCGGTCAGCCTGCGTCCTTTCGATACGGAAGAAGAAGCTACGCGCATGCATGCCAAGGGTCTGGCGCGCTTGTTCGCTCTGACGCTGAAGGATCAGGTGAAAAACATCGAGCGTCTGCCGGGCTTGCGCGAGCTTGCCTTGAAGTTCCTGCCCTTCGGCAGCGAGGCGGAGCTCAAGGCGCAATTGGTTGAAGCCACACTCACGCGTACCTGCCTGTTGCCACCATGGCCGACGGATGCCGAATCCTTCACTCTGCGTACGCAGCAGGCCAAGCCACGCATCATGCTGGTGGCGCAGGAGCTGATGCGCCTGGTGGGCACACTGCTCACCGAGCACGCGACGGTCACGAAGAAGCTGGTAGGCCTGAAAGGGGGCGATACGCTGGCGGCCGATATCCACGCGCAGCTCGAGCGCCTCATGCCGAAGGACTTCCTGATGGCGAATCCCTATGAGCGTCTGGCGCATTTCGCGCGTTATCTGAAAGCGGCAGCGGTGCGGGTGGACAAATGGCGCAACGATCCAGCACGCGATGCGCAATTGCTGGGCGAGTGGCGTTCGGTGTCGACGCCGTTCGAGCGTGAGCATCTGGCCAAGTTGAAAGCCAACGTGGTTGACCCGCAGCTGGAGGAATTCCGCTGGCAGCTCGAGGAGTTGCGCGTGAGCCTGTTTGCGCAGGAACTCAAGACGCCTGTGCCGGTGAGTGTGAAGCGGTTGCAGAAGGTCTGGTCGGGCAGGCCGCGGTAGGTCGTAGGTTTGAGGTAGGTTGGGGTGAGCGTCAGCGATGCCCAACGCGAAACGTCAATCCAGCACTGCACGATTTCCGCGACCGATGTTGGGTATCGCTGGCGCTCACCCCAACCTACGTCAGCGGGAACGGTCGACCACCACAATTTGCCGGTCCCGTCCCACCCCAGCGGCAAATCTTGCCGCTTTCCTGATCGCCGCAAACCCAATAAACACGCGGCTCTCCGCGATGGGCCCCGCCGTTGCTGCCTCTTGCGCAACTGGCAAAGGTCTTGCTATCTCCTCACCAGATAGTCAAGGAGTGCCCGTCCCATGAGTCTAATGAATATCAGCCTCTCCGCCCTGAATGCCGCACAGGCAGGGCTGGCGACGACCGGGCACAACATCGCGAATGCCTCGACTGATGGTTACAACCGTCAGCGCGTCGTGCAGTCCACCCAGACGCCGCAATTCTCAGGGGTGGGGTTCTTCGGTCAAGGCACCAAGGTCGATAGCGTCCAGCGTGTCTACAGCCAGTTCCTCACCAGCCAGGTGATGGCGGCCGATACCGCGAAGACCGAGTTCTCCACGTATGACAACGAAATCAAGCAGATCGACAATCTGCTGTCAGACGATACAGCCGGCTTGTCGCCTGCCATAAATGATTTCTTCGCCGGTATGCAGGAAGTGTCGACGAATCCGTCGAGCATTCCATCGCGCCAGTCGCTGCTCTCGTCGAGCGAGTCCCTTGTCGACCGCTTCCATTCGCTGAGCCAACGCCTCATCGAAATTCGCAATGGCGTGCAGTCGCAGTTGTCTGCCTCCGCACAGACCGTTACCGCGCTGGCAAGGCAGGTGGCGGAGCTCAATTATCGTATCGGCATCACCGAGACCGGTGGCACTGCCCAGCCGGCCAATGATCTTCATGATCTGCGTGACAATCTCATCACGCAGATCAACCAGGAAGTGCGCGTCAGCTCTTCCACGCAGGCCGATGGCTCGATCAATCTGTTCTTCGGTTCTGGCCAGCCTCTTGTTGTCGGGCAGACCGCGTATGGTCTCAGCGTCGGTCAGTCGCCATCGAACCCGCAAGAGCAGGCGATATTTTCTCAGGTTGGTACGTCGCAGATTCTGATATCGGACGATCTGATCACCGGCGGCCGTATGGGCGGCCTCATCCGTTTTCGCGAAGAGGCGCTGAATGCTGCACAGAACCAGCTGGGTCGCCTCGCAGTAACGATCTCGAAGAACATGAATGCGCAGAATGCGCTGGGCCAGGACCTCGATGGCAAACTGGGCGGCCTGTTCTTCAACACCTTGCGTCCGGACGTCACGCAGCTCTCGAGTACCGCAGCGGTGGCTGTCACGGCGACCTACACGCAGGCGCAGGATCTCAAGGATGAGGACTACACCCTCAGCTATTTCACCGCGACCGGCTACACCATGCGGCGCAATTCGGATGGCGTGACTGTCTACACCGGAGCGACACCGCCTGATGGCACGACGACGGACCCGACCAATGCGGACAAGACCATCCGTTATGGGTTTGCATTGGCCGTCGGCAGCACGCCCACCAATGGCGACACCTTCCTGATCCAGCCAACGCGTAACGCTGCGCAAAACATTCAGCTGGCTATCCAGGATACGCGCAAGGTCGCAGCCGCCGCACCGTTCGCGCTGGCTTCCGAAACGAGCAACAGCGGTACCGCCAAGATTACGGACGGGGCCGTCGTTTCGACAACGGGCTTCGATACGGTAGTCGTCGATGGCAAGCCGGATTTCGGTGCCATCACGGTGACTTACAACGCCACGACCAAGACCTTCAGCGCGGTGAATGCGGCAGGTGCGGCCGTGCCGCTACGGGTACGCAGCGGCGCCAGCGCGCTGGATCCGTCAGATCCGGGCACGTCATCGGGCTCTCTGGCACTCAACAACACCTACGATCCCGCTGTCGATGCAGGCGGCAAGACTTTCGAGATCGGCTCGCCAGCGATCTCTTTCAAGATCAGCGGCAACCCGAACAACGGCGATGTTTTCCGCATCAGCGTCAATACGCAGGGCATCACCGACAACCGTAACGCTCTCGCCATGGGCGCCATGCAGAACGCCAAGACAATGCTCAATGGCGGCGCCAACTATGGCTATGCGTACTCGCAACTGGTGAGCGATGTCGGCACGCTGTCACGCGATGCCGAGGTCGGTGTCAGCGCGCAACAAGGCCTGTATGACCAGGCCGTCGCGAGTCAGCAGAGCTTGTCCGGTGTAAACCTTGATGAAGAAGCGGCCAATTTGATCCGTTATCAACAGGCATACCAGGCGGCTGCGCGTGCAATGAATATTGCCAAGAGCCTGTTCGATGAAATTCTGGCAGTAGCACGCGGCTAAGGGCGGTACGAGCTTGTACGAAGAAGTCTTACGAGAAGTTTTACGAAATAGCGGTACGCAAGCGTTGCAGGAAAGTAAGAGGTAGGCCATGAGAATCAGTACTGCGCAAATCTACGGTGGCACCGTCAGCAACATTACGCGGCAGCAGAGCGATATGCTGAAGTTGCAGAACCAGTTATCGACGGGCAAGCGCGTGGTCTCGCCAAGCGACGACCCTGTGGCTGCCGCGCGCGCGCTGGAGGTGTCGCAGGCTGCCGACCAGGTGAAACTGAGCAAGGATGCGCAAGGCACGGCCAACGACTCCCTGGCTTCGCTGGATAGCAAACTGGGTGAAGTCGGCGACCTCTTTTCGTATATTCGTCAGCGTGCCATCCAGGCCGGCAGCGCGACGCTCAGTCAGTCAGACCGCGATTCGATCGCGCAGGACATGCAGTCGCAGTTCGACAGCATGTTGTCGATGGCCAATACCACCAATGAGAATGGCGAATACGTGTTCTCCGGCTACAAGGGAGACGTGCAGCCGTTCAGCGGTTCGCTAGCGGGCGTCAGTTACGCGGGCGATCAGGGCCAGCGCACCGTCCATGTTTCAAACACGCGCAATATTCCCGTGAGCCTGAGTGGCAGTGAAGTCTTCATGAGCATCCAGACCTCGGGGCAGAGCTTCAACGCCCAGCCTTCGCTCGGCAACACCGGTACGGCGACGGTTTCTTCGTCGGCAGTTGTCGGCACCTATGCGGGCGGCCAGTACGGCATCCGCTTTACATCTGCCACCGCCTATAACATCTACGATCGCGCTGCTGATCCGGCAATGACCGGCGCCGCACTTGCCAGCGGCACTTACACGGCAGGCTCGCCGATCAACCTGCCGCCATTGCCGGCAGCTGCGCAGATCCAGGTGACCCTCAACGGTACGCCGGCCGCCTCCGACACGTTTGCGGTCAATCCCAGCAGCGGGACGACGGATGCCTTCAAGATGATGGCCGACTTCATCACCAATCTGAAGACGGGGGGCACGGGCGCTGCGTACTTCAATTCGATCCAGAACACCATGTCGCTGGCCGATAGCGCGCAGGAAAATGTCCTGCGCCTGCGCTCCCAGACCGGCTCACGCCAGCTCGAGCTGGAGTCGCTTGGCAATATCGCCGATGACCTCACCTTGCAATATGCCGATGCCACGCAGCGCCTCGTAGGTGTCGATTATGCAAAAACCATTTCCGACTACCAACTGCAGCAGACCTATCTCGAGGCTTCACGCAATACCTTCGTGAAGACAACCAGTCTGAGCCTGTTCAGCTTCCTGTCATGAGACGCGGCGCCATATTCAAGGCAGGCGTTTCAGTTGTCCTGGCCACTACGCTGCTGGCAGGCTGCAGTACCCAGAACGCGGACGGCAAGGTCGACGCGAGCCTTGCCGACCGTGGCATATCGCGCCCGGGCTTCAAAGGCAGTTTCCTGCCCCAGGGAAAATTCCAGATCACGCCCACGTATGGCATTACCTACGTAGACATGATCCTGATCGCTGGTGCAGTGGCATTGGTCTATCAAATCGTGGACCCTACGGCCCCGAATTGGGACATTCTCGAAAAGCGACTGCCAAACCGCCGCGTGCAATACAGCTTGCGCATGCAGATGGTTCATATCGGCGGCGAAGGCGAAGCGCGCCAGATCCTGGCACGGCGTGCAGCCGAGCTTGCCCGTGAAGAAGGCATGACGGGCTATCAGATACAAAGCTATAGCGAATCGATCGACTCGCGTATTTTCCTGCCGCGTCGTACCGCAGAAGCCGAAGTCATCATGGTCGCGCCCGTCAAGACTGCGCCCGTCATCGAGGCAAGACCGCCGCTCGCCTCCCTTTGAGCCGTTCCATGGTATTCACCGTTGCCGGATGCGTGTTTTGGCACGGCTAGAGCGTGGCCCTGCAGAAAAACGTCGCCCGCTGTTGCGGCGCAGCGAAAAATGTGAAATTCATCACTTGTTGATAAAAACGCGGCTTGCGCCACACAATTTAATCCGCTGAAGTGTAGCCATGCAGGTTTGTTGGCGTCGCGAGCTGTGATAGATCAACAACTGGTGCCGGTTTCTACATTATTGAGCGGGAGATCTTCATGTTCGAGCGTCGTCAGCGTGTCAGCGAGTCACTCAACTTCACCCAGGTAAAACGTCGCCTCGACGCGAACGAATCGCTGCCCGTCCTGCCGGGGCTTGCTGCTCAATTGATGGCCTGCCAGGCCGAAGTCACGCGTCGCCAGCGTGTCGAAAACATCGAACCTACCGACGAAATGAATATCTGGGCCGATGCTGGGGCCGAGGACGATTTCGAGGACTAGTTTTTGAAGTGACGAGAGCCGACGTGCGTCGCCTCTCGTCAAGCGTCACTCTGGCCTTACCCCTGCATCAATCCCTGCTTCTCGACAAAGCCGATGATCTCGGCCAGGCCTTGACCCGTTTTCAGATTGCTGAAAACGAAGGGTTTCTCGCCGCGCATCTTCTTCGAATCGCGATCCATCACTTCAAGCGACGCGCCGACCATCGGCGCCAGATCGATCTTGTTGATCACCAGCAGATCGCTCTTCGTAATGCCGGGGCCGCCCTTGCGTGGAATTTTGTCTCCGGCGGATACGTCAATGACATAAAGCGTCAGATCGGACAATTCCGGCGAGAACGTCGCCGCCAGATTGTCGCCACCTGATTCCACGAAAATGATCTCCAGCCCCGGAAACGCGCGATTGAGGCGATCGACAGCTTCCAGATTGATAGACGCATCTTCGCGGATGGCTGTGTGCGGGCAGCCACCTGTCTCCACGCCGAGAATGCGGTCCGGTGCCAGCGCTTCATTGCGCACCAGGAACTGCGCGTCCTCCGCCGTGTAGATATCGTTGGTGACGACGGCGATGTTGTACTTGTCGCGCAGCGCGAGGCACAACGCCAGCGTGAGCGCCGTCTTGCCCGAGCCGACCGGGCCGCCGATGCCGACTCGCAGCGGGCCTCTGGTATTCGTAGAAAAGGTCTTGGCTGTCGCCAATGCTTCTGCAGTGCTCATGGTGTCCTCGTGATTCTTGCTGTCGGTCTCATGACCGGAACAGCCGGGTGTATTGCGTCTCGTGCAGGCTGCTTGCCAGCGTCATGCCGGGTGTGAAGTTTTCCCAGTTGTTTTCTGCTGCGCGCGCGATGGCATCGTTCGCTAACTGCGGCAGGTCCGTTGCCAAAGCGGCCAGCATGCGTTGGCCCGCTGTCTGACCCAGCGGCACCAGTTTGACTGCCGCCATCACCTGATTTTCCAGCCAGGCCCACAGGTAACTCGTGGCGGCATCGTGTTCGCCGAGTTGCCAAGTTGCAGCGGCAGCCGCCCAGGCTGTCGGGAAAGCGATCTCGCTCATCTCGCCAAGTGCCTCTCTATAGCTTGATGGCATATCGTCGAGATCGCGTAGCAGGCGCGCCAGCGAGTAGCCCATCTGCAAGCTCTCGGCGCGAATCTCGGATGTCTCGCGTGTTGAGATGAACTCGACGTTGAGGCGTTTGATCTCGGCTTTATCTTCGCTAGACCATGCGCGCATTAGCGCGATGAGAGCAGGGGCTTCGCAGCGTGCCAGCGCAAAATGCAGCGCATCGCTGATCCACTGCTTTGCGGCAGCTTCGGTCGTGATCGAACCGCTCTCGACAACCCATTCCAGTCCTTGCGAATAAGAAAATGCGCCGACGGGGAGGGCGGGGCTAGCAAGATGGAGAAGGCGGATCAGGGACGGATTCACGATGCATGCCCCGTAGGTTGGATGAGCGAAGTGTAATCCGACGTATGTGGACGTTGAGCCATTCCCAACGTCGGATTACGCCTGCGGCTCATCCAACCTACGCAATGCATTGCCGACGCCGTCACTTGCCACCCATGACATGAATCTTCGCTTCCGTAGCGCCGCGCTCGGAATGATGATGACCCGGCGCATAGGCACCAGCCTCTGGCTCAAAAGGCTCAGACAACTTGCGCACCTGAGTGCCAAGACCGACGAGCATGGTCTCGAGTACGTGATCGGTTTGAATGCGGATCCAGTCAGATTCCGCATCGCCACCGACTTCAACCGCAACGTGGCGATTGCCGAGGTGATACGCCGCGCGCGTCAGCTCACGTGAATTGCTGCTGCGCGCCTCGAGCAATTCTTCCGGCGCCGAAACGACTGCGACGATGCGCCCATCCGCGCTCTGCAATTTGTCGCCACCGCGCAGGATCGTGCCGCGAGGCAGAAACAGGCCAACTTCTTCGCCGGATGACAGGCGCGTACGCAGCCGGCTTTTCGTCCGCGCATCGAAGTCGAGCACGAGTTGTTCGGTGGCTGGGGTGTCGCCGGTGTAAAGGGTTTCGATCAATAGCATGTGGGGCAAAGGCCTATTTCAAATCGTCATTCCGGCGAAGGCCGGAATCCAGCTCGGACGAGGCAACTGGATCCCGGCTCTTGCCGGGATGACGGCAAAGATCAGAACAAGAAATAACGTTGAGCCATCGGCAATGAAGTCGCGGGTTCGCAGGTGAGAAGTTCGCCATCCGCGCGAACCTGGTACGTCTCGGGATCGACTTCGATGTTGCCGCACCAGTCGTTGTGAATCATGTCGGCCTTGGTGATGCCGCGGATGTTCTTCACCGCGACCAAGGGCTTGTTGAGGCCGAGCCCGGTAAGCGTGCCCTTGTCCAGCGAGGCTTGCGACACAAAGGTCAGCGAGGTCTTCAGGCCGCCGCCGAATGCGCCGAACATCGGGCGGTAGTGCACCGGCTGCGGTGTCGGGATCGAAGCGTTCGCATCGCCCATCGCCGCAGCGGCAATCATGCCGCCCTTGAGAATCGTAGTGGGCTTCACGCCGAAGAAAGCGGGGCGCCACAGTACGAGGTCGGCGAACTTGCCGACTTCGACCGAACCAACGACATGCGATATGCCATGTGCAATCGCCGGATTGATCGTGTACTTGGCGATGTAGCGTTTGGCGCGGAAATTACTGTTGCGTGCGCCGTCGCCTTTGAGCGCGCCACGTTGCTGAAACATCTTGTGCGCCGTTTGCCAGGTGCGGATGACGACTTCGCCGACGCGGCCCATGGCCTGCGAGTCGGACGAGAACATCGACAGTGCGCCGATGTCGTGGAGGATGTCTTCGGCTGCAATCGTCTCGCGACGGATGCGCGATTCGGCGAAGGCCACGTCTTCGGCGATGCTCGGGTCGAGGTGGTGGCAGACCATCAGCATATCCAGATGTTCGTCGATGGTATTGACGGTGTAAGGGCGAGTCGGATTCGTCGAGGAGGGCAGCACGTTCTTCATGCCGGCCAGCTTGACGATGTCCGGCGCGTGACCGCCACCTGCGCCTTCGGTGTGGAAGGTGTGGATGGTGCGGCCCTTGAAGGCGGCGGCCGTGTCTTCGACGAAGCCCGATTCGTTGAGCGTGTCGGAGTGGATGGCGACCTGGATATCCATCTCTTCGGCCACGGTCAGACAGTTGTCGATGGCGGCGGGTGTCGTGCCCCAGTCCTCATGCAGTTTCAAACCGATGACGCCGGCATCGACCTGTTCGCGCAGGGGGTCGGGCAAGCTGACATTGCCCTTGCCGAGGAAGCCGAGATTCATCGGAAAGGCATCGGCGGCTTGCAGCATCCTGGCGATATGCCACGGTCCTGGCGTGCAGGTGGTTGCGTAGGTGCCCGTTGCCGGGCCGGTGCCGCCACCGATCATGGTGGTGACGCCCGACATGAGCGCTTCCTCGATCTGCTGTGGACATATGAAGTGGATGTGCGTGTCGATGCCGCCGGCGGTGACGATCATGCCTTCACCGGCGATGACTTCCGTCGCGGCGCCGATGGCGATGGTGACGTCGGGTTGCACGTCGGGATTGCCGGCCTTGCCGATGCCCGAGATGAAGCCGCCCTTGATGCCGATGTCGGCCTTGACGATGCCCCAGTGATCGATGATCAGCGCGTTGGTGATGACCGTGTCGGCGACTTCCGCCGCAACGCGCTGGCTCTGACCCATGCCGTCACGGATGACCTTGCCGCCGCCGAATTTCACTTCTTCGCCGTAAAGCGTGAAGTCCTTTTCGACTTCGACGATGAGATCGGTGTCGGCGAGACGCACACGGTCGCCGGTGGTGGGACCGAACATTTCCGCATAAGCGCGGCGGGAGATCTTGCTCATGGTCAATCCTTTATTACTTCGTCATTCCCGCGAAAGCGGGAATGACGGCGTTACAGAGCGCCCTGTACCAGGCCGCGGAAGCCATACACCTTGCGGTCGCCCGCATAGTCCACCAGCTCAACCGTGCGGCTCTGGCCCGGCTCGAAACGCACCGCCGTGCCGCTGGCGATGTTGAGCCGCATGCCGTGCGCAGCTTCGCGATCGAACTTTAGCGCCGCATTGGTTTCTGCAAAGTGGTAGTGCGAGCCGACCTGGATCGGGCGGTCGCCAGTGTTCTCTACGCCAATGGTCGTGGTGCGACGGCCGACGTTGAGTTCGATGTCGCCGTCATCCGTGAACAGTTCGCCGGGAATCATGTCTAGCTCCAGTTCAATCGCTGTTCGGTTTCCCTCTCACACTTGTGGGGCGAGCAAGGGTTTCGGGTTGCATGCAACCCGCTTGCGCAGCCGGTTGGCAGTGCAATGCCAACCGTGGGGCGCGAAGCGGGAGCCAGGGGAGGGGGCTTTCACGAACCTTCCCTCTCCCGGCCTTCCGGCCACCCTCTCCCGCAAGCGGGAGAGGGAACTGCATTACATCGCGCCGCTGAGCAAACCCATGCCCAACAGGGCTACGCCAGCACCGGCAATCCGCGGCAGCCAGACATTGCGCTCCAGCACGAAGCGGCCAAGCAGCATGCCCGCTATGTGCAAGGTCATCGTGCCGAAGACCATGCCGGAGAGGGCCGCCAGTGCCTGCTGTGCGGGCAACTCGCTGCCGTGTGCGACACCGTGGAAGATCGCAAACGTGCCGACCAGCGCGGCACCGACTGCGGCCGGCAATTTTATCTGCGTAGCGACCATGACGCCGAGAACGAGCAATGAAGCTGCAATCATCGGTTCGACACCGGTGAGGCGCAGACCGCCAAAAGCCAGCAGGCCGCCGATCAGGAGAAGCGTGGCAAATGCGACGGGCACAGCCCACATGCGCTTTGCGGAATCGCGGAAGGCCAACGCGCTCCACATGCCGACTGCAATCATCGCAGCGAGGTGATCGAAGCCAGTGAAGGGATGGACGAGGCCTTCGATGAAAGCCGACCCGTGATGCGAGCCACCATCGGCGCCGGTGTGGGCGAAGGCCAGTGTCGGTAGCAACAAGAGAGCAGCGGAGAGTGCGCGTTTCATCAATGACTCCTCAGATAATAGGGTGGTGAACGGTGACTAGTTTCGTGCCGTCCGGGAAGGTGGCTTCCACCTGGATTTCGGGGATCAGTTCGGCGATGCCGTCCATGACATCGTCACGCGTCAGCAGCGTGGTGCCGAAGTTCATCAGGTCGGCGACACTGCGACCATCGCGCGCGCCTTCCATGATGGCGGCGCTGATGTAGGCGACCGCTTCCGGGTAGTTGAGCTTGAGGCCGCGCGCCTTGCGGCGTTCGGCGACGAGGCCTGCCGTGAAGATCAGCAGCTTGTCTTTTTCGCGGGGCGTCAGTTCCATTGTTTCAGGTTCTCCAGATGCGCGGTGTAATCGCGCCTCGTTGCAGAATATGCATGCGGGCAATTGCCCAGACAGCTTCGAAATATTTGCGTGCGGCTTCGGAAGAGTTTGACACGAGCCGCACTGCAGTGACATCGGGCAGGGCGGATATACCGCATGTGCCCTGTGAGATAGACAGACCGCGCAGCGCTTCGAGCAATGCCGCATCGGGCTTGATGCCAGCCAGCCACAGCGTGCCGAAGACGGTGTGATCGGCGAGGCCGAGCTTCGATGACATTGCGGCATCGCTGCCTTGCAGGTTCATCGTCTCGCGCCAGATCGGTGATCCGTCAGGACGCTGCAGGCGGAAGCTCTGGCGATAAGTGCCTTGCCGGAAACTCTCGCCACTTGCCGTGCGGCCGAGACAGACGATGTCCCAACCGATGGCTTTCGCACCAGCCGCCAGTGTGACCGTTGTTTCGGTATCGGCAATGGCGCGGTCGAAGACGATGACCTCTTGCGGTAACCATTCGAGTACCGCGTTTTCTGCGACATCAAGGTGGATACGTTGGTTGGCGGTCGGGCCGAGACTGCGATACCACTTGCCCGCGCCGGGTGTGGTGATCTGTGCGTGGGCGTTGTTGCCAACTTCGAGAGCGATGCGTAACTGATCGCCACCGGCGATGCCTGCGGGTGGATGCAGGATGAGTATCTGGCAGACATCATCGCCCTCGGGGTGAAGGGCCTTCTGTACCCGCAGCGGACCGTTGTGCAGGTTGTGAGTGAGAGCGCTGCGATTGCCACGTCGTTCGACGCGCAGGTTCAGCGAAGCTTGCCAGCCGGTGCTGTGCTTCTGTTCTGTCACGAGGGGCGGCAAGGGGGCGTTCATGGTGTTTTGGGATTATGCCGCTTGCGGTGGGGGGTGGGTACTGAATGACGATACGTCTTGATCTACGTTTCCCCCCTCTCCCGGCCTACCGGCCACCCTCTCCCTCAGGGCGAGGGAACGGCAACGTGTGTCGTGATCTCAGCAGTTCCCTCCCCATGAGGGGGAGGGTGGCCCGTCAGGGCCGGGAGAGGGGGAATGGTGGATCCGTAGTGAGCAATTGAGAGCCGATCAAATCGCCACCAGACTCTGCACATTCTCCGCCGCCATCTCGCTACCCGGCCCCGCCTTGACAATCTCTCCACGCGCCATGACAGCGTATTGATCTGCTAGTGACTGCGCAAAATCGTAATACTGCTCAACCAGCAGGATCGCCATTTCTCCGCCTTCCGCGAGTTTGCGGATCGCCGCACCGATGTCCTTGATGATGGAAGGCTGGATGCCTTCGGTGGGCTCGTCGAGAATCAGCACCTTGGGGCGCATGGTCAGCGCGCGCGCAATGGCGAGCTGTTGTTGCTGACCGCCTGAAAGGTCGCCGCCACGGCGCTTGAGCATGTCTTTCAGTACAGGAAACATCTCGTAGATGTAGCCGGGGATGCCGCGCGAAGCCTTGCCATTGGCGAGGCCCATGATGATGTTCTCTTCCACCGTGAGGCGCGGGAAGATTTCGCGACCTTGCGGCACGTAGGCCATGCCCATCGCAGCGCGCTGGTAGGCAGCAGCCTTGGTGATGTCCTTGCCGTCAAAAGACACCGAGCCCTTGGCGACGGGCAGCAGCCCCATCAGGCATTTGAGCAGGGTCGTCTTGCCGACACCGTTGCGGCCGAGCAGGGTGGTGACTTCTCCTTGCTTGAGCGACAACGAGACGCCCCGCAGGGTGTGGCTGCCGCCGTAGTACTGGTTGAGGTTTTCGACTGTCAGCATGTTCGTACATTCGTAGGGTGGGCTCGGTGAGCCCACGCGTTAACCAATAATCATCGCTGACCGCGTGGGCTCACCGAGCCCACCCTACAATCAACGCCCCAGATACACCTCGATCACACGCTCGTCATTCTGCACCTGGTCCAGCGGGCCTTCCGACAGCACACTCCCTTCGTGCAGGCAGGTGACTTTGCGTCCTTCGGAAATCTGCTTGATGAAGTCCATGTCGTGCTCGACGACCACCAGCGTGTATTGCCCGGCGAGTGAGAGAAACAGCTCGCCGCTGCGCTCGGTCTCTGCGTCGGTCATGCCGGCGGCCGGCTCGTCGAGCAGCAGCAGTTGCGGCTCCTGCATCAGCAGCATGCCGATTTCGAGCCATTGTTTCTGACCGTGCGAGAGCAGGCCGGCGGGTCGATGCGCCTGGTCTTCGAGCTGGATCAGTTTCAGATTTGCTGCAATCTTGTCGCCTTGTTCGCCGCTGAGTTTGGCACGCAGACTGGCCCAGATGCCCTTGTCGGTCTTCATCGCCAGTTCGAGATTTTCGAAGACGCTCAGCTGCTCGAAGACAGTCGGTTTCTGGAACTTGCGGCCGATGCCGGCATGGGCAATCTGCGGCTCGCTCAGCTTCGTCAGATCGATGGTCTGGCCAAAAAATGCGGTGCCGTTATCGGGCCGCGTCTTGCCGGTGATGACGTCCATCATCGTTGTCTTGCCCGCACCGTTCGGGCCGATCACGCAGCGCAGTTCGCCACGGTCGATGGTCAGGTTGAGGTTGTTGATTGCCTTGAAGCCATCGAAGCTGACGTTGATGCTTTCCAGATAAAGGATGACGCCGTGCGTGGTGTCGAGCTGGGTCGGATCGACAGGGCGGCCGCCACCGAGGGCGCTTGGTTGGGCGCTGCCGCCGCTGGAGATGTGAGCCGGGCTTTCTTCTGTGATGGCGGCGTTCATGCGCGCTCTCCGCGTTTCTGCAACAGGCCACGCCGCATCAGACCCTGCAATTCGCCGAGCACACCACGCGGCAAGTAAAGCGTAACCAGGACAAAGATCAGGCCGAGGAAGTACAGCCAGTATTCGGGGAAGGCCACCGTGAACCAGCTCTTCACACCGTTGATGAGGCCCGCGCCGATCAGCGGCCCGATCAGACTGCCGCGCCCGCCGACCGCCACCCAGATGGCGATCTCGATGGAGTTGGCCGGCGACATTTCGCTCGGGTTGATGATGCCGACTTGCGGCACGAACAGCGCCCCGGCGATAGCGCAGATCACCGCCGACACCACCCAGATGAAGAGCTTGTACGGCAGCGGGTTGTAGCCGGAGAACATGACGCGTGTTTCCGCATCGCGAATCGCGGCGAGTACGCGGCCGAGCTTGCTGGTGACGATGTAGCGCGCCAGCAGCAGGAAGCCCATCAGGAAAAGGGCGGTGAGCGCGAACAGCACGATACGTGTCGTCGGTGATGTGATGTGATAGCCGAGGATGCGCTTGAAGTCGGTGAAGCCGTTGTTGCCGCCGAAACCGGTTTCATTGCGGAAGAACAGCAGCATGGTGGCGAAGGTCAGCGCCTGGGTGATGATCGAAAAATACACGCCCTTGATGCGCGAGCGGAAAGCGAAGAAGCCGAAGATCAGTGCCAGCAAGCCGGGCACCAGCACGACCAGCACCATGGCCCACAGGAAGTGTTCGGTGCCCACCCAGTACCAGGGCAACTCTTTCCAGTTGAGGAACACCATGAAGTCGGGCAGGTCGCTCTGGTAGTTGCCTTCACGGCCGATGGCGCGCATCAGATACATGCCCATTGCATAGCCGCCAAGCGCAAAGAAAATGCCGTGGCCCAGAGACAGGATGCCGGTGTAGCCCCACACCAGGTCCATGGCCAGCGCGACGATGGCGTAGCACATGATCTTGGCGATCAGCGTTACCCAGTACGTCGAGAGATGCAGTGCGTTACCGTCTGGCACAACCAGGTTGAGAACCGGCACGAGGATCAGTGCGATGGCTGCGAATATCGCCAGCCCGGTCCAGGCCTTTGGCCCGAAGATGCGTTCCGTGAGTGTCTTGTTCATGGGGACCGTCATTCCCGCGTACGCGGGAATCCACTTGATGAGTGAGTTTCGTGGGGCACGTGGATTCCAGCTTCCGCGGGAATGACGTACAAGAAGAGTTTGCTCACGTCACGCATCCACAAACCTCCCCTTGATCGCAAACAGACCCTGCGGGCGTTTCTGGATGAAGATGATGATGAACACCAGCACGGCGATCTTGGCCAGCACTGCACCGGCCCAGCCTTCCAGCAATTTGTTCAATAGCCCCAGACCCATCGCGGCATACAGGGTGCCTGCCAATTGGCCAACGCCACCAGTGACCACCACCATGAAGGAATCAATGATGTAGCCCTGACCCAGATCGGGCCCGACGTTGGTGACCTGCGACAGCGCGCAACCTGCCAGACCGGCAATGCCCGCGCCGAGGCCGAAGGCGACGGTGTCGACACGTGGTGTGGCCACGCCCACGCAGCTCGCCATCTGGCGGTTCTGCGTCACGGCGCGCACAAAGAGGCCGAGGCGCGTCTTGGTGAGAATGAGCGTCATGCCGATCACGACGAGCGCTGCAAACAGGATGATCGCCAGCCGGTTCCACGGCAGGATCAGATTGCTCATCACCTGTACGCCGCCGGAGAGCCATTGCGGGTTCTCGACGAGCACGTTCTGCGCACCGAAGAAACTGCGCACGCTCTGGATCAGGATCAGGCTGATGCCCCATGTGGCGAGCAGCGTTTCAAGCGGCCTGCCATAGAGGTGCTTGATGACGAGACGCTCCATCAGCACGCCGACCAGACCGGAAGCGAAGAAGGCAATCGGCAATGCGAATAGCGGATAGAACTCGATGAGACCCGGGAAGTGCGCACGCACGATATTCTGTGTAATGTAAGTGGCATAGGCGCCAATCATGATCAGCTCGCCATGCGCCATGTTGATGACACCCATCAGCCCGTAAGTGATCGCCAGGCCGAGGGCCGCCAGCAGCAGGATGCTGCCCAGCGAGATGCCTGTGAAAATGCCGCCCAGCCATTCGCCGCGCTTCAGGCGTGCGTCGATCGCATTGATGCCGTTCTGCGCGGCAACGCGCACACTCTCGTCGGGCTCCTTGAACGTGTCGCCCTCTTTCTCCAGCAGCCCGGCAAGCAATTGCTTCATCGCCGGGTCGTCACTCTCGCCGAGTGTGGTGATGGCGGCCATGCGAACGGCCTTGTCGGCGTTATGCAATTGGGCTGCGGCCTGCGTCAGGCGCAACATCACAATGATCTTCGGGTCTTTCTCCACCTGGAGTGCTTTGTCGAGCAGCGGGACGATGGCTTCGTCGGGCGCGTCCTGTAGTTTCTTGACCGCTTCGAAGCGTGTCTTGCGATCAGGTGAAGTCAGGTCGAGTGCTGCAAAGGCGTTCTGTAGCGCGAGCGTGACGCGGTTGTTGGTAACGACGTCTTCGGCATTTTCCGGCAGCGCGGGCAAGACTGCGCCGGTCACGGCATCGGTAACCTTGTCGCCATCAATGATCAGTGCCTGCTTGTCGCCGACCACCTTCAGCGAATCGTTGGCGAGTGCTTGCAGCAAAGGCAGGGCTTCGGGATCGGCGCTACCGGCAATGGCATTGAGCGCTTCGACCTTGGCATCGTTGTCGCCTGCTGCGAGCTTGAGAATCAGCTCTGGCGATGGCTTGGCGACCGCCGCTGTGACAAGCAATGTGCTGAACAGCACTACCAGCAAACCGAGCACTGCTTGAGTGGCATGAGCACGAAGTGAAGTCATGGTCTTGTAGGCTTGAGGCAAGTGAATCGCATGCGAAAACTTGAACTGACGGAGAACAGCAAACACGGCAATACGACAGCAAGGGGTTATGACCAACAAATATCTCGTGCAGATCCCTCTCCCGTTGCCGGGAGAGGGAGCCCGTCAGGGCTGGAGAGGGACTCCCCTGTCACCCCGCCCAACCTTTGACCGTGCCTCTCACCGACTTCCATGCACCCTGACGCATGCAAGCCGGGAGAGACTTTCTGCAAATTACTTCTTCACTTCAGGCACGTTTTTCTTGCCCTTGTTTTCGGGGATGTAGTCGCTCCATGGATCGGCAACGACCGGACCCTTGGTCTTCCACACCACCTTGAACTGACCGTCGGCCTTCACTTCGCCGATGAACACTGGTTTGTGCAGGTGATGGTTTTCCTTGTCCATGGTGGAGATGAAGCCACCTGGAGCCGGGAAGGTCTGACCTGCCATGGCGGCGATCACCTTGTCGGTGTCCGTCGACTTGGCCTTGGTTACAGCCTGCGCCCACATGTTGATACCGATGTAGGTAGCTTCCATCGGGTCATTGGTCAGAGGCTTGTCCTTGTGGCCGGGGATGTTCTTGGCCTTGGCGTAAGCGCTCCACTTCTTGATGAAGGCGTCATTGGTCGGGTTCTTGATGCTCATGAAGTAGTTCCATGCAGCCAGGTGGCCGACGAGTGGCTTGGCATCGACGCCGCGCAGCTCTTCTTCACCCACCGAGAACGCCACGACCGGCACGTCCGTAGCCTTCAGACCCTGGTTGCCCAGTTCCTTGTAGAAAGGCACATTCGAGTCGCCATTGATGGTCGACACGACGGCGGTCTTCTTGCCGGCAGCGGCGAACTTCTTGATGTTGGCGATGATGGTCTGGTAATCGCTATGACCAAACGGTGTGTACTCTTCCATGATGTCTTCGTCCTTGATGCCCTTGCTGTGCAGGAAGGCGCGAAGAATCTTGTTGGTGGTACGTGGATAGACATAGTCGGTACCCAGCAGCACGAAGCGCTTGGCCGAGCCGCCGTCCTTGCTCATCAGGTATTCGACTGCAGGGATGGCTTGCTGGTTAGGCGCAGCACCCGTGTAGAAAACGTTCTTGGAAAGTTCTTCACCTTCGTACTGAACAGGGTAGAAGAGCAGGCTGTTTAGTTCTTCGAAGACGGGCAGCACCGACTTGCGCGAGACTGACGTCCAGCAGCCGAAAGTCACGGCAACCTTGTCCTTGGAGATCAGCTGGCGCGCCTTTTCGGCGAACAGTGGCCAGTTGGAAGCCGGGTCGACAACGACTGGCTCGAGTTGTTTGCCGAGCAGACCACCCTTGGCATTGATCTCGTCGATCGCCATCAGCACGGTGTCTTTCAGCACAGTTTCGGAAATGGCCATCGTGCCCGACAGTGAGTGCAGCACGCCCACCTTGATGGTGTCGGCAGCCGAAGCTGTCATGGTGGCAAACCCGGCGGTGGCCAGGGCGATGGTCATCGCCGTGGCTTTGATGAAGGAACGACGTTGCATGTGTAAGACCCCCTGATAGAAAGTTGGCTGGCTCCGGCCGGGCAACTCCTCTTTGTAAACCGAGTGCTGACTGCGCCGGGTGCCTCAAATGTAGGGAGCTACCCGGCCGGCAGGAATACGCCAGATTGCGTAGGGGCGTGCGTACCTGACCTGCTGAAGGGCAAGACACGTTGGGGGTTCGAATTTTTTGCGAGTCATTCCCGCGAAAGCGGGAATCCACTTCTACGTGAGGCCTGTGCCATCAAGTGGATTCCCGCTTTCGCGGGAATGACGGAATTGGAACTCAGCAGTCAAGCCTGTAGTTCCCATTGCGGGGTGCGTAATCGGAATGACGCGGGGCGCATCCGGAATCTCCTGCGTTGCGTAAGCCTTTTGACAAGACAAATGGCACACATAGGGGAGCGCAATGGACTTCGCGACAAAGCTGGGTTTGAAATGGGTAGAGCAGGGCGTGTTGCCGGACGCCGTGGCTCGCGCGGGGATACGCCAACTGCTGCGCGAGCGCCTCGTCGAAATCGGGGCCGGCAATACTTCGGCCAACGCCGATGCTGTTGCCAGTTTCATTGCGGGCATGCGCGCAGCACCCGTCGCGCTGGTTCCCGAGAAAGCCAACGAACAGCATTACGAAGTGCCTGCAGAATTCTTCGCGCAAGTGCTGGGCAAGCACCGCAAATACAGCGGCTGCTACTTTCCGGAGAATGTTTACGCCCTCGACAAGGCCGAGGAACACGCGCTTGCCATCACCTGCGAGCGTGCAGGTCTTGCCGACGGACAGGATGTGCTGGAACTCGGTTGCGGCTGGGGCTCGCTGACACTGTGGATGGCAGATCACTATCGCGGCAGCCGTATCACCGCCGTGTCCAACTCCCAATCGCAACGCGAGTACATCGAAGGGCAAGCCGCGCAACGTGGTTTGACCAACATACGCGTCGTAACTTGCGACATGAACGAGTTTACCAGCGAGGCGCGCTTCGACCGCATCGTGTCAGTCGAGATGTTCGAGCATATGCGCAACTGGCAAGACCTGTTCCGGCGCGTCAATGGCTGGCTCAAGCCCGATGGCAAGTTCTTCATGCACGTGTTCGTCCATCGCTCCACGCCATATGCGTTCATCGAGCGCGATGAGAGCGACTGGATGAGCAAGTACTTTTTCTCTGGCGGCATGATGCCAAGCGACGATCTGGCACTGTACTTCCAGGACGATCTGCGCATCGTGCAGCGCTGGCGTTGGGACGGCAAACACTACGAGCGCACCGCCAATGCCTGGCTGCGCAACATGGACGAGCGCCGTGAAACGGTCTGGCCCGTGCTCGAGAAAGCCTATGGCAAGGAACAGACGGCGCTGTGGTGGACACGCTGGCGTTTGTTCTTCATGGCCTGCGCGGAGCTCTTCGGTTTCAATGACGGGCAGGAGTGGTGGGTCAGCCACTACCTCTTTGCGGCTACTGCCACCGCCACCGGATCCGTTGCCGCGCAGCCCGCGCCGTCGCAGCCATGAGCGAGCCGGTACTCGCGCCGATTCTTATTGACCTCTCGCCTACGCGGCTTGCAGGGCTTGGTGCATGGAGAGTGGCTGGCAATTTCGTGTTCTTCCAGATCGCCTGGTTTGCTTGTGTGCTCGGCGCCGCGCATGACCAGGCCTGGGTGGGCCTGCTCGTCATCGCGCTGGTATGTGTTTGGCATTGTGCCGTCTCCCTGCGCTACAAACCCGAGTTGCAATTGATCGGGGCAGCAATGCTCATCGGCATGGTGTGGGAGAGCGCTCTCGTCAGCGCCGATTTGATGCGCTATACGCATGGCACCCTCGTTGCAGGCATCGCACCACCCTGGATCGTGGCCATGTGGGCTTTGCTCGCCATCACGCTCAACGTCTCGATGCGCTGGCTTAAAAAGCGCTGGTTACTTGCCGCAGTTATGGGCACGGTGGCGGGCCCGTTGTCCTTCCTCGCCGGCCAGCGTCTTGGCGCCGCAACTTTGACGGCTGGGGTTTATTCAATCATGGCACTGGCTATCGGCTGGGCTGTCCTCATGCCGCTGATGATGTGGCTTTCAGCCCGCTATGACGGCGTCGTGCCAGAGGAGCCTGTTCATGTCTGAATTTCAGGCATTGCTTCATGCTGCGCTGGCGGGCTTCGGCGTCATCCTTGTCATCGGCCTCGTTACCTGGCTGATCAGTATTGTCTGCAAAGACGTCAGCATCGTAGACCGCGTCTGGCCGATCTTCATGTTGGCGGCAGGGTTCACTTATGCTTGTACGCTTGGCTCCAGTGGTCCGCGCACCGACATCATCCTGCTGCTGGCTGCCATCTGGGCGCTACGCCTGTCGGGCTACATCACTTGGCGCAACTGGGGCGGCGAAGAGGACCGGCGCTGCCAGGAAATTCGCGCACGCAACCAGCCGAACTTCGCTTTCAAGAGTCTGTATCTGATCTTCGCAGTGCAGGCCGTGCTGGCCTGGATCATCTCGTCACCGCTTCTCGTCGCAGTTGCAGGACAGAACCCGCTCGGCTGGATCGATGCAATCGGGATTCTGCTTGCCGCATCCGGCATCGTCTTCGAAGGTATTGCCGACACGCAGATGGCGCGCTTCAAGGCTCAGCCTGCGAACAAGGGCGTCGTCATGGATCGTGGCCTGTGGCGTTACACGCGGCACCCGAATTACTTTGGCGAGAGCTGCACCTGGTGGGGCTTCTTTCTGATCGCGCTGGGGGCAGGCAGCGAGTGGATCGGCATCGTAACAATCGTTTCGCCGGCCTTGCTGACCTTGTTGCTGCTCAAAGTCTCCGGCGTCAGCCTGCTTGAAAAGGATATCGGCGAGCGCCGCCCCGGTTATCGCGAATATATCTTGCGCACCAACTCCTTCATTCCGGGTCGGCCGCGTAAAGCAGGCACGTCATGATGAGGGCATGGCGTACCGCTGTGATATGTGCCATCGCTTGCATGCCGCTGCTCGCATCGGCACAGACGACACACAGCTGGAACTTCCGCGTGGCGCTCAACGACGACCCCATCGGCTACCAGCGCTTTACGCTGACCACCCAAGGCGAGCAGAAAGAGTTGCGCAGCGAGGCCAGCTTCGATGTGAAGGTGCTGTTCATCAATGCCTACCGCTATCGCCACGAAGCCACCGAACGCTGGCAGGGCGATTGCCTGCGCAGTCTCGTTTCGCGCACCGACGACGACGGCAAGCTGCTGAGCGTCAAGTCGCAACGCGAAGGCGAACGCCTGAATATCGTTTCGACAAAGGGCCCGGAAACGCTCGATGGCTGTGTCATGACATTTGCCTACTGGAATCCGGCCATCCTGCGCCAGTCGCGCCTGCTCAATCCGCAGACTGGCGTGTACGAAAACGTCAGCGTTGTGATGACCGGCGAAGAGAGCATCGATGTGCGCGGCCGCCCGGTGCAGGCAAAGCGCTATCGCATCAGCGGCCCTGAGCGGCCTATCGATCTCTGGTACAGCGCCGAGGGAGAGTGGCTCGGTTTGCAGTCAACCGTCGCTGGCGGTCGCCGCCTGAATTATCGACTGGAATAAGCCAGCCATTCGCAACCCTTGTGCAGAAAGCGCTACAGCAATGAAATCGACACAGCCACCTGATACCGTGGTCTTGGTTGAGGCCGAGATCCAGAAGTGTTCGCCTGTCCTGAATTCCGGCCTTCGTTGGAATGACGAGAGCCATACCTGGGGCAAGCCAGGTTCAGCATGGCGTCGACTGCAAGCGGGCTTCTGCCGTCACCTCAATGCCTGGCGCCTCGGGCTCATTCCAGTCTTCGTGCTCATGACATCCGCGTGCTCTTCCGTTTCCATCATCAACGGCATCACACCGCGCAGTGGTTACACGCTCAATGCCGATCTGCCCTACGGCGAGTCGCCACGTCTGAAGCTCGATGTCTACGTACCGGAGAAAGCTGAAACGCCCGCGCCGGTCGTCGTGTTCTTCTACGGCGGCAACTGGCGCAGCGGCGAGCGCGGCGAATACCGTTTCCTCGCCGCATCGCTTGCAACACGCGGCATTCTTGTCGTCGTGCCGGATTACCGGCTCTATCCCGAGGTCGAGTATCCAGCCTTCCTGCAGGATTCCGCTCACGCCGTCGCCTGGACGCTGCGTGAAGTCGTGAAATATGGCGGCGATCCGCACCGCGTCTTCGTCATGGGGCACAGCGCCGGCGCCTACAACGCCGCCATGATGGCCTACGACCCACGCTGGCTCGCCGCCGAGAAACTCTCGCCTACAGCGCTTGCCGGCTTCATCGGCCTGGCCGGCCCCTACAACTTCCTGCCAATCGAGTCGCCAGACACCAAGCCCGTATTCGATTGGCCCAATACGCAGCCGAGCACGCAACCCATCACGCATGTCACAGCCGCAGCACCTCATGCGCTGATGATCGCACCGGGCAAGGACAAGGTCGTCGATCCCGAGCAAAACACCGAGCGTATGGCCGAGCAGTTACGCAAGAACAATATCGGTGTCGAAGTGAAACGCTACGACTCGCTCAATCACTACACGACGGCGGGCGTATTCGCCTGGCCACTCAGATGGCTCGCACCGGTGTTGAAGGATGTGACGGAATTCGTGAAGGCACCGACAGGTATTCAATCACACGTAGGATCGTAGGTCGGATGAGCGAAGCGTTATCCGACGTTTGGAATGGATCGTAAGCGTGGCAAACGTCGGATAACGCCTGTGGCTCATCCGACCTACGCAAAAATGCGTGTACCTATTCGTCATTCCCGCTGGCTCCCTCTCCCCTAGCCCCTCTCCCGCAAGCGGGCGAGGGGAACGTCGTGCAGCTTCGCTGTTTGTAAAGCTGGGGAATGACGGTCTAAGCCGGATACTTCTCCACCAATTTGCGTACCGTATTGATCCCGCGAAACGTCGCCTGAACCTTCAGCTTGCGCTCGAACAAGGCATTCGAAAACTTCGACTCGCTCTGCTTCTTGCGGCACAACCAATACACCTCGCGTCCACTCACGCTGAACTCATCGATATCCGTCTGCAGACCCATCAAGGTCTCGCAAGCATCATCATCCAGAGGCTCGTGCAGAAAGGCTACGTTAAGCGCCTGCGCTGAAGCCAGCAACGCACCATCAAAAGCCGCAAACCGCGAGATTGCATCGAGCTCCACAGGCGTGCGCAGAAACGTCGCAACCTCATGCCCCAGCGCTGATTCCAGATGCGCCTCGATCTTGCGACGTAGCGCATCCTCCTTGCCCTTCGCATCGAAGATCACATTGCCGCTCGCAATGAAGGTCTCCACATCGGTAAAGCCCAGCGACTCGAAATGCGCCCGCAAGGCTTCCATCTTGACGATGCGGCCACCGACGTTTATTGCGCGGAGGAAGGCGATGTATCTGGGCATAAGCCGCCCCTTTCCGTAATCGAAAACCATCGGTTTTGACGTCGTAGGTCGGAAAAGCGAAGCGCCTTCCGACGTTGGTGACAATTCCAAACGTCGGAAGGCGCTTCGCTTTTCCGACCTGCTCATCCGGCTTACGCGTTCTTCAGTCGTTTCCGGGTGTGGGCTTGCTGGTTTCTGGCGATTGTTGATGCTCGGAGCTGCCAACAATTGCCATTTGTCGTCGCAGCAGACTCTGCCCGACTACCGCAAGGTAGGCGCGTGCATTTGCACCGTCTTTTTCCAGAAACTCATAGCCCGTTCGTTCAAGCTCGGCGGCGGCGATTCGATTGGCTTGCCACTTGCGCTGGAAGTCGCCACTGGTAGATATCGTAATCAGTAGTGCAGCCACGATGGAGAGCATGGCGGCCAGGTCTTTCTTCGCGCCTTCGTTCTTGATGATCGTTTCAAGCTTGAGAATGAGCGCCGCGAGGGCGCTGAGTACGGCCGCCGTGAACGTAAAACCCCAGTAGACGCTACTCCATCGCGAAGCATTCGATCTGGTCTCCAGGTAGTTATCCCAGATTGCCCGCGCTACGAGCGCCTGCTCTGAGTTCTTGCCTTCGACGAGCGGGCGCAGCGCGGCGCCCAGCGCTTCGCCGCGTGGCCATGCTTCTCGGTCCTGCAGGAAGTACCAGGTGCCCGCTACACAGCAGGCGAGCACGAGTACGCAAATCAGGACGCGAATCACAGATGACGAAGAGGCTTTCTCGGTCATGGCTTCCTCCGTGGCTTTCAACTTGAGGCAGGCAACATCTTTAGCGGCAACGCGAACGCGATTTTCAGGGTGGCGGCGTATCGTGCGCGTAAATGACAACCGCCTGCGCAATCATGCCCTGAAGTGCGCTGCGACGGTGGAGCCCCGAATTGCACGCCTGCTGATTGCTCGCGCCGCAAGTTCTCAAGTATAGGTTGGGCTTCATGGCATGCAGCCCAACCTACGCGCTTCGACTACTCATGCCGCAACGCCTCAATCGGATCCAACCTCGCCGCCCGCTTCGCCGGCATGAAGCCAAACAACACCCCGATCCCCGCTGAAAATCCGAACGCCAGCAGGTTGATGAACGGGTCGAACTGGTAGGGCAGGTTCATGACATTCGAGAGCGTGATTGAGGCGATGAGCGATAGCGCGATGCCGATTACGCCACCAAGCGACGAGAGCACGACAGCCTCGACGAGAAATTGCCATAACACCTCGCGCTCCAGCGCGCCGATGGCCAGGCGTGTGCCAATCTCGCGGGTGCGTTCGGTCACCGAAACCAGCATGATGTTCATGATGCCGATGCCGCCGACCAGCAGGCTCACGGCGGCGACGGCGCCGAGCAGGGCGGTGAGGATCTGTGTGGTGCTGGAGAGGGTTTGCGCGATCTGCTTGGTGTCGATGATCTGGAAGTTGTCGCCCTGCGCGCCTTGCAGGTTGCGGCGCTGGCGCATCAGAGCGGTGATGTCCTGGGTGACTTCATCGGTGTCGTAGCCGTCTTTTGCCGAGATGTAGATGGTCGGAATTTCCTGCGAGCTGCTGGCGCCCCATACGCGGCGCAGGAGTGTTTTGAGCGGCATCAGGATGACGTCGTCCTGGTCGTTGCCGAAGCCGCCCTGGCCCTTGGGTTTGAGCGTGCCGACGACTTCGCAGGTGAGCGAGCGGAAGCGCATTTTCTGGCCGAGCGGGTCGTGGCCGGCGAAGAGCTTGGTACGCAGCGTGTCGCCGATGATGCAGACAGCGCGTGCGCCGGCCTGTTCGGTATCGCTGAATATACGGCCGTCTGCGATCTCCCAGTTGGCGACGGTGAAATAGTCGTTGGTTATGCCGGTGGCTTGGGTGGTCCAGTTCTGTTGCAGGTAGACGGCGCTGCCGCCGCGCAGCGCGCTGGGTGCAACGGCGCGTACGCCGGGAATTTCGCGCTCGATGGCCTCGGCATCGACGAGTTTGAAGTCGGGCGGTGAGGAGCCGCCGGTGCCGGCACCGAAGCTGCGGTTGGGCCGCATGATGAGCAGGTTGCTGCCGAGGCTGGAGACCTGTTCCTGGATCGAGCGTGTCGCGCCGTTGCCGAGTGTCACCATGGTGACCACGGCGGCCACGCCAATGACGATGCCCAGTGTTGTCAGAAAGGCGCGCATGAGGTTGCGGCGGATTTCGCGGATGGCGAGGAGGAAGGCGTTCCAGATCACAGGGCTGCCTCCTTGCGTGTATCGTCGGCAACCAGCCCGTCGACGAAACGTATTATGCGATTCGCGTACTGCGCCATGTCCGGTTCGTGCGTGACCATCAGCACGGTGATGCCGCGCTCCTGGTTGAGCTGCGTGAGCAGCTGCATGATTTCCACGCTGCGGGCCGAGTCGAGGTTGCCGGTGGGCTCGTCGGCAAGCAGCACGCTGGGGTTGGTAGCGATGGCGCGGGCGATGGCGACGCGTTGCTGCTGACCACCGGAAAGCTCTCCCGGCGTATGGTGCTCCCAGCCTGCCAGGCCGACCGAGGCCAATGCCTCCAGCGCCATGCGGCGGCGCTCGGCGGGCGAGACGCCGCGGTAGAGCAGAGGCAGCTCGACGTTCTCCTGCGCTGAGGTGCGATTCAAGAGGTTGAAGCCCTGGAAGACGAAGCCGAGATAATGCCGACGTAATAAGGCACGCTGATCGCGCGTCAGCGTCTCGACGTGAGCGCCCTCGAAGACGTAGGCGCCGGTGCTCGGTGTATCGAGGCAGCCGAGGATGTTCATGGCTGTCGATTTGCCGGAGCCGCTCGGCCCCATGACGGCAACGAACTCGCCCTTGTCGATGCCGAGGCTCACACCGCGCAGCGCCTGCACGGCCGCCGTGCCCATGCCGTACGTTTTGGTGATGTCGCGGAATTCCAGCAGGCTCACGGCTTTGCGCTTCCCTTGCCGCCCGCTTTGCCACCGTCCTTACCGCTTTCAACACGCGTAATGACTTCCAGCCCGGCGACAACGCCTTCACCGCTGATTTCGGTATTGCGCCCGTCAGACAGGCCAAGCGTGACCATCATCGCTGCCGGTTTGCCATCCTTCAGCACCCAGACGCGGCCTGGCGCACCGTTGGCCTTGCGGCCCACGGGCGTGACTTCCTTGGGCCGACCGCCGCGCAGGTTCGGTGGTGCAGGAAAGAGGCTGGAAAGCACGCTCTTGCTGCCAGCTGCCTGCGCTGCATCTTGCGGCGGCGAGAAGCGCAGTGCGGCGTTGGGCACGTAAAGCACGTTCCTGCGCTCGGCAACCTGCAGTTCGGCCGATGCGGTCATGCCGGGGCGCAGCGTGAGGTCTTCGTTCCTGACCTGCAGGATGGTCTCGTAGCTGACGACGTTGTCGACGGTTTTCGAGCCGTAGCGCACCTGGCGAACGCGTGCGTTGTATTTCTTGCCCGGCCAGGCGTCGACGGTGAATGTCGCCTGCATACCGTCGCGCACCTGGCCGACATCGGCCTCGGCAACGGCGACGTTCAGGTCCATCTGCGTGAGGTCTTTCGCGATGGTGAACAGCACCGGTGCAGACAAGGAGGCCGCGACCGTCTGGCCGGGGTCGACGCTGCGCACGAGTATCGTGCCGTCGATCGGCGAGCGGATGGTGGCTTTGGTGAGGTCGGTCTCATTGATGTGCAGGGCGGCGGTGAATTGCGCGACGCTCGCTTCGGCGGCGGCCAGTGCGGCCTGGGTATTCTTGAGCTTGATGCGGGCGTCATCGAGCTCGCCGCCCGACGGAAGCTGTCCGCCAGAAAGCTGTGCAACTTTTTCGAGCCGATCCAGGGAGGACCTTGCCTGTTCCACATCGGCACGCGCCTGCATCACCTTGGCCTGCAGGTTCTGGATGTTGGCGCGCGTTTGCGCCATCTGGTCCTGCAGCTTGCTGGTGTTGAGTATCGCCAGCGGCTCGCCGCGACGCACCTTGCTGTTGTAGTCCGCCAGCACTTCGGCGATGGTGCCGGAAAGCTCCGAGCTGACATCGACCTTGTTGGTCGGTTGCAGGGTGCCGGTCGCGGTGACGGTGGAGGCGAGATCGCCCTGTGCGACCGGGACGGTCCTGAATCGCGGAATGTCCTTTGAAGCGCCGCGAAACAGCAGCCAGGCTGCTGTCGCGATGACGACAATGACCAGGACGATGAGGCCCCGGCGTAACCAGCGTCGGCGTGGGGTGCCCGTGGAGGCATTGAGAATGTCGTGAATGTCGGGATTCTTGTTTGTCATGATCTGGATTATTGCCCCGAGCCTGTAGCGGTGCTGGATTGTGTGTCTGGCTGCATGCCCTGCCATCCGCCGCCGAGCGCCTTGTAGAGCTGCACCAGCGCGTTCGCCCTGTCGCCTTGCGCACTCGCCAGCAATTCCTCCTGCGTGAGTTGTATGCGCTGTGTGTCGAGCTGGGTGAGCAGATCGGTCTGGCCGGCCTGGAAACGGATTGTTGCCAGTCGCGCAGCTTCACGCGCGGTGTCCGCGGCGACCTGCAGGATCAGCAGGCGTTCGCTGCTGCGCACCCAGGCATTGAGTGCTTTTTCGACATCGTTGAGCGCCTGGTTCACGGCCTGGCGATACGTTATCAGCGCCTGTTCCTGCAGAGCGGACTGGATTTCGATGTTCTGCGTGATGCGTCCGGCATCGAACACGGGCGCGGCAAGGCTGGCGACGAGATTGGTGGTGATGGTGTCGGCGCGCAACAGGCCCGCCAGTGACAGCGCATCGATACCGATGCTGCCCGACAGATTGAGGTTGGGATAGCGCTGCGCCTTGGCGACGCCGATCTGTGCCGTCTGCGCGGCGAGGCGGCGCTCGGCGGCGCTCACATCGGGGCGTTGGCGCAAGGTATCGGCAGGAATGCCGACAGCGATATCTGTGGGCAGGGCAGGCAGTTGGCCGGCAGGCAGGAGCCCATCCACGTCCTGGCGTTGCAGGCCGAGCAACAAGGCGAGTGTCAGCCTGTCTTCTTCAATACTGCGCAGCAGGCCGGGAATGCTGGCACGCGTCTGTTCCACACTGCTGCGCGCCTGATTGATTTCCAGCCCCGATACGAGGCGCGCTTCGCCGCGCCACTGCGTCAGTTGCAGGGTCTGCTGGCGGCTGGCGAGATTGGCGCGTGCTACCAGGAGTCGCGCTTCGTCGGTGCGCAGGTTGATGTAATTGCTGGCGACTTCGGCAGCCAGTGAAACTCGCGTTGCGTCGAGATCCGCCTGTGTCGCGGCAAGCGTGGCATTGGCTGATTCCAGCGCGCGTCGCTGACCGCCGAAGATGTCGATTTCCCAGCTGGCATCGAGGCCCGCCGACAGATTGTGACTGCTGCCGCTATTCTGCTCGCCGCGCGTGCTGTTACGCGAGACGCCACCGCTGGCCGAAACGCTCGGCGCATCCTGCACGGCCTGCAAGCCACGCCGTGCGCGAGCCTCGCGTAACCTGGTTTGCGCAGTCAGCATATTCGGGCTGCTGGCCAGTGCGGTTTCGATGAGCCTGTCCAGCGTCGGGTCACGCAGTTGCGCCCACCAGCGTGCCAGGCGCACCGAGTCGGCGGCCTGGCCTGTGGGCGCGTTCTGCCAGCTTGCCGGCGCCGTCACATCGGGGCGCTGGTAGTCCGGCCCGACGCTGATGCACGCGGACAGAGCGCCCGATAGCAGGCTCAGGAAGATTAGCCGCGACGGGCGTGTCAGGGATACCGGGCTGTTACGGGTGAGGCGGGGCATTGGTTTCGTGTCTCTATTGTTTGGGGCAGAGTATGCCGAGCTTCGTTGCTTGATGCACACGCCATCTGTAAAGAGTCGTAAGCCTTTGTTGGCGGCTTGGTTGGCCGCTTCGTTGGCTCCTCGAGACGCCCGCCATTGCGCAATCTCAAGCCAGCATTTGAGCCGACCCGCTGCTCTGCGGTATCATCCGCTTTTCCCGCAGTCGACATCCCATGACCAAGTTCATATTCGTCACAGGCGGCGTCGTGTCCTCGCTAGGCAAGGGCATTGCAGCCGCATCTCTGGGTGCCATTCTCGAATCACGAGGCATCCGTGTTACCCACCTCAAGCTGGACCCGTACATCAACGTCGACCCCGGCACGATGAGTCCGTTCCAGCACGGCGAGGTCTTCGTCACTGAAGACGGCGCCGAGACCGACCTTGACCTCGGACATTACGAGCGCTTCACCAGCGCCAAGATGTCCAAGCGTAACAATTTCACCACCGGCCAGATCTACGACACTGTCATTCGCAAGGAACGGCGTGGCGAGTATCTCGGCAAGACGGTGCAGGTCATTCCTCACATCACCGACGAGATCAAGGCATCGATCAAGCGCGGTGCCGAAGGCGCCGATGTGGCCATCATCGAAGTTGGCGGCACGGTTGGCGACATCGAGTCGCTGCCGTTCCTCGAAGCCATTCGCCAGATGGGCATCCAGGAAGGCCGCATCAACACCTGCTACATCCATCTGACCTTGTTGCCTTATATCGCAACCGCAGGCGAGCTCAAGACCAAGCCGACGCAACACTCGGTGAAGGATCTGCGCGAGATCGGTATCCAGCCCGACGTGTTGCTGTGCCGTTGCGATCGCCCGATTCCGATGGAAGAGCGCGCCAAGATTGCGCTGTTCTGTAACGTCATGCCCGAGGCGGTGATCGAAGTGATGGACTCCGATTCCATCTACAAGATTCCGGCCATGCTGCACGACCAGATGCTCGATGAAATCGTCTGCCACAAGCTGGCGATTCTGGCCAAGGCCGCCGACCTGAAAGTCTGGAACAAGATCGTGCATGCGCTGCAGAACCCGCAGCATGAAATCAAGGTGGCTTTTGTCGGCAAGTATGTCGATCTCACCGAGTCCTACAAGTCGCTGATCGAAGCCATCAAACACGCCGGTCTGCATACCGAATGCAGCGTGAAGATCCATTTCCTCGATTCGGAAAACATCGACAACCAGGGTTGCGATGCACTCAGGGACATGAATGCCATCCTCGTCCCAGGTGGCTTCGGCGTACGCGGCACCGAAGGCAAGATCGCCGCGATCCGCTATGCGCGTGAGAACAAGATTCCGTATCTCGGCATCTGTCTCGGCATGCAGCTCGCCACCATCGAATTCGCGCGCAATGTTGCGGGTCTCGAAGGCGCCAACAGCACCGAATTCGATGCCGAAACGCCGCATCCCGTCGTTGCATTGATTACCGAATGGCTCGATCGTGAAGGCCGCGTCGAAAAGCGCTCGGAGACGTCGAACCTGGGCGGCACCATGCGCCTGGGTGCGCAGAAATGCCCGATCAAACCCGGCACGCTGGCCGCGAGCATCTACGGCAAGCAGGTCAATGAACGCCACCGTCATCGCTACGAAGTGAACAACACCTACGTGCCGAAGCTGGAAGCGGCGGGCCTGATCATTTCTGCGCGTACGCCGACCGAAGATCTGCCGGAGATGATGGAGTTGCCGCAGTCGGGCGAGCACGCCCATCCGTGGTTCGTCGGCGTGCAGTTCCACCCCGAATTCACCTCCAACCCGCGTCAGGGTCATCCGCTGTTCATTGCCTACGTCAAGGCAGCGCTGGCGCAAAGCCAGATGCAACCAGATGCGGAAGGATTGGCGACTCCGGTGGAAAGGACAGTTGCATGAAACTTTGCGGATTCGACGTCGGCCTCGACAAACCGTTTTTCCTCATCGCCGGCCCATGCGTCATCGAGTCGCGTGAGATGGCGCTGGACACCGCGGCCGAGCTCAAGGAAATTGCCGCTTCGCTGGGCATTCCCTTCATCTACAAGTCGTCCTTCGACAAGGCTAACCGCAGCTCGGGCAAAAGCTTTCGCGGCCCCGGGCGCGACAACGGTCTGGCCATCCTCAAGGAAGTACGCGAGAAGCTTGGCGTACCGGTGCTGACCGATATTCACGGCATAGAAGACATCGCCGATGTGGCGGCTGCTGTAGATGTGTTGCAGACGCCGGCTTTCCTGTGTCGCCAGACCGACTTCATTCACGCGGCAGCGGCTTCCGGCAAGCCGGTAAATATCAAGAAAGGCCAATTCCTTGCACCGGGCGACATGAAGCAGGTCGTGCTGAAAGCCAAGGAAGCCAACGGCGGTGCTGACACGATCATGGTCTGTGAGCGCGGTGCTTCGTTCGGCTACAACAATCTCGTTTCCGATATGCGCAGTCTCGCCATCATGCGCGAGACGGGTTGCCCGGTCGTGTTCGATGCGACGCATTCGGTGCAGTTGCCGGGCGGGCAGGGCGACAAGAGCGGCGGTCAGCGCGAGCACGTACCCGTGCTGGCACGCGCCGCGATTGCCGCCGGTGTCGCGGGCGTGTTCATGGAAACACACCCCAATCCTGCGGTGGCAATGTCTGACGGCCCGAACGCCTGGCCTCTGGGCAAGATGCGCGCTTTGCTGGCGACGCTGCAGCAGATTGACCGGGCCGTGAAGCAGTCCGGTTTCGCCGAACTCGATCTCTAAGAGGCCAGAGTGAGCATGGTCACGCACGTCGTTCTGTTCAAGCTGTTTGATGGCCTGACGCGCAATGACGCCGCTGTGCAGGCCATGCATTCTGCTTTGCAGAAGCTACCTGGACTCATCGAAGAGATTTGCGACTGGCAGTGCGGCTTCAACAGCACGCCCGATGAAAAAGCCTGGGACTACGTGCTGGTAGCGACCTTCCAGACGCGTGACGATCTCCATAGCTATTTTGAGCATCCCGCGCATGAGGACGTGCTGGGATTGATCGATAAAGTCGCCGAGATCCGTTTCGGCGATATTGATTGAAAATGATTGAAGGCGCTCTGACTGAGCGCAAGCCTGGCAAGGTAGTTGTCAAGCAGTGGTCATGCAAAAACGTTAAAATTCGCTCGTTTTGCGACTCGTACCCGATCAGGGTGGGCGAGAGCGACCGAATTGAAGGTCAGATCATGGTTAAAAAAGGAAATCAGAAATGAGTGCGATTGTTGACGTTATTGCCCGCGAAATACTCGATTCACGTGGCAATCCCACGGTCGAAGCGGATGTGCTTCTTGAATCCGGCGTCATGGGGCGCGCTGCTGTGCCTTCAGGCGCTTCCACCGGTACGCGCGAAGCCATCGAGCTGCGCGACGGCGATGCCAGGCGTTACCTGGGCAAAGGCGTGCTCAAGGCCGTCGAAAACGTCAATACCGAAATCTGCGAATCGCTGATCGGGCTGGATGCTGAAGAGCAGACCTTCATCGACAAGATCATGATCGAACTCGACGGTACTGAAAACAAGGCACGCCTGGGCGCCAACGCGTTGCTGGCCGTGTCGATGGCGACCGCTCGTGCTGCTGCCGAAGAAGCCGGTCTGCCGCTGTATCGCTACTTCGGTGGTTCGGGCCAGATGACTTTGCCCGTGCCGATGATGAACGTCATCAACGGCGGCGCGCATGCCAACAACAGCCTCGACTTCCAGGAATGCATGATCCTGCCGGTCGGCGCGGTCAGCTTCCGTGAAGCCCTGCGTTGCGGCGCCGAAATCTTTCACACGCTCAAGAAAATCGTCGACAAGAAGGGCTACCCGACGACCGTTGGCGATGAAGGCGGCTTTGCACCGAATGTGTCGGGCGCAAACGAAGCACTCGACATGATCATGGAAGCCATCACCAAGGCCGGCTACGAAGCAGGCAAGGACGTGGTGCTTGGCCTGGACTGTGCCGCTTCGGAATACTTCAAGAACGGCAAGTACGAAATGACAGGTGAGAAACTGTCGCTGACCTCGGCACAGAAGGTCGACTTCCTCGCCACACTGGCCGACAAGTACCCGATCATCTCCATCGAAGACGGCATGGCTGAACAGGATTGGGACGGCTGGAAGCTGCTGACCGATCGCCTCGGCAAGAAGATCCAGCTGGTGGGCGACGATTTGTTCGTCACCAACACCAAGATCCTCAAGGAAGGCATCGACCGCGGCATCTGTAACTCGATCCTGATCAAGGTGAACCAGATCGGTACGCTGACAGAAACCTTCGCGGCCGTCGAAATGGCCAAGCGTGCAGGCTATACCTCTGTCATATCGCATCGTTCCGGCGAAACGGAAGACAGCACCATTGCCGATATCGCTGTCGGCTTGTCGGCCGGCCAGATCAAGACCGGTTCGCTGTCGCGCTCCGACCGCGTTGCCAAGTACAACCAGATCTTGCGCATCGAGGAAGACCTCGGCGATACCGCCATCTATCCGGGTCGTGACGCTTTTTACAATCTGCGTCTGAAGTAAGTCGTAGCCAGCAAGATGAACGGGCCTGTGCGCATCAGCGGACAGGCCCGTTTGTTTGGGCATTCCCTTTTCGATCCGTCCGGATTTTCCCTTTCAGGTATCATCGCCGCGAACCCATAGAACGCTGCTCTCATGCGCTGGCCCATCCTGATCGTCTTTGTCCTGTTGTGCGCCTTGCAGTATCCGCTATGGATGGGCAAGGGCAGTTGGTGGCATGTCCAGGACTCACGTGCGCAGCTGCAATCGCTGCGCGAGGCCAACCAGAAGCTCGAGCAGCGCAATGCCAATACGGCTGCGGAAGTGAAGGATCTTAAATCCGGCTACGAAGCCATCGAAGAGCGTGCGCGTTTCGAGCTGGGCCTGGTCAAGCCGGGTGAAGTGTTCGTTCAGACGCCGGAAACGCCGGCACCGCTCTCTTCCGCGCCTTCCGGCCAGTAACCCGGCATGCCAGTCGCCATCACATTGCGACCTGCCACGCTGCAAGATGCTGAACTGCTTCTGGCATGGCGCAATGACCCGCATACCCGGCTGTCCAGTCACGACACGAACGAAATCACGCTTGCCCAGCACCTTGCCTGGTTGAACCGGGTATTGAACGATGTTGCGCGACGGCTGTTCATTGCCGAGGAAGCGGGTACGCCGGTCGGTTCCGTACGCGCGGACACCGAGCCGGACGGAACGACTGTGCTTTCATGGACGGTCGCGCCTTTGGCGCGCGGCCGGGGCGTGGGCAAGCGCATGCTTGTCGCTTTGCTCGAAGAGACCAGCGGGCCGGTACGAGCCGAAGTAAAGATCGGCAATACCGCCTCAATGCGTATTGCGGAATCGGCGGGGCTGTCACTGATTCATGAAGAACACGGCGTTCTGCACTACGCGGGGGGCCACACGGATTCGTAGGGTGGATTCGGTGAGCCCAGCGTCATTCTTGTAGGGTGTGAAAATGCCGCAGGCGTTTGCGCACCGTGCGGGGGCTCAAACATCGACCGAGAAGATTGAGAGGCCGGGCGGCGTGCGCAACGAAAGGATGTTGCACACCCTACCTTGAACCTATCTTGAACCGAAATTCCGCAACGCCTTTCCATCCCACTGTATGCCACAGGCATGTCCATGCCAGTCAGGCAACACATATCGCTGGCTAGTGCCTCCGTCGACGGCCAGCTTGTGCATCGCCGGGCGATGCGTGTGGCCGTGAATCATCAGGCTGGCGCCGCTGTCGCGGAAAGCCCGCGTCACGGCATCGGCGTTCACATCCATGATTTCAAGTGCTTTGCCCTGTTTGGACATTTCACTCTTGGCACGCAAGTCGGCGGCGATCTGGTGGCGCACGGCCAGTGGCTGCGCGAGAAATTTCGCCTGCCATGCAGGATTACGCACCATGAGCCGGAACTGCTGATAGGCGACGTCATCGGTGCACAACGCATCGCCATGCAGTAGTACGCATTGCCTGTCGCCGAGCATGAGGCGGATCGGTTCGCTGACGATGTCGACGCCGGTCTCCTGAGAGAAGGTTTTGCCGAGCAGGAAGTCGCGATTGCCGACAATGAGTTTCGTCGTCACGCCCGACGAGACGAGCTCACGTAATGCGCCGGCGATACCGGCGTTGAACGGGCTGGCCAGATCATCATCGCCTGCCCAGTATTCGAACAGGTCGCCGAGTATCCACAATGCATCCGCCTCGCGCGCCGCTCCTGCGAGAAAGCCGAGGAAGGCCTCCGTGGTCGCAGGTTCGTCAGGATTGAGGTGAAGGTCGGAGATGAAGTTGATCGTCATTTTTCATCATCCCCGCAAACAGGGACCGGAATCCTCAGACCACTTCAGCCTTGTCGATGACGATTGCTTCGACCGGTACGTCCTGATGAAAACCACCACGACCCGTCTTGGCCGCCTTGATCTCATTGACCACGTCCATGCCGTCGACGACCTTGCCGAACACGCAGTAACCCCAGCCTTGCGTGGACTCGCTGCTGAAGTTGAGGAAGTCGTTGTTCGATACGTTGATGAAGAACTGCGCAGTGGCCGAATGAGGGTCGGAGGTGCGTGCCATGGCCACGGTGCCGATCTCGTTCTTCAGGCCATTGTTCGCTTCGTTCTTGATCTGACCCTGGGTGGACTTCTGGCTCATGTCGGCCGTCATGCCGCCGCCCTGGACCATGAAGTTATTGATGACGCGGTGGAAAATGGTGCCGTCATAGTGACCGGACTCGACATAGGACAGGAAGTTCTTGACCGTCTCGGGGGCCTGTTCGGGAAACAGTTCCAGCGTGATATCGCCGAAGCGGGTTTGTAGTTTGACCATGGTGATGTTCCTGTGTGATGTGCGATTCTGAAAATACTGCTGCTTACTTTTCGGTTGCCATGAGTCGGGCACTGTTCACGACGATTGGTTGCCGCGGCACATCGTTCATGCCGGTAGGGATCGTGGCCATCTTGTTCACCACATCCATGCCTTCGATGACCTTGCCGAAGACGGCATAGCCCACGCCGTCGGGGCTGGGGTAATCGAGCATCTTGTTGTCCACGAAGTTGATGAAGAACTGCGATGTCGCCGAGTTCGGATCGGAAGTGCGCGCCATGGCAATGCTGCCGGCCACATTGCGTAATCCGTTCTTCGACTCGTTTTCGATTGGCGAGCGCGTCGATTTTTGCTGCATGTCCTTCGTGAAGCCCCCGCCTTGCGCCATGAACCCGGCAATCACGCGGTGGAAAACGGTGTTGTCATACATCTTGTCTTCGACGTACTTCAGGAAATTGGCAACCGACTTGGGCGCTTTTTCGGGATTGAGCTCTACCGTGAAGCTGCCCAGGCTGGTGTCGAATTTCACGCGTGGCGCGTCGGCGGCCCACACGCTCGAAGCGAAGACAAGACCCAGAAGCGCGACAGCGGCCGTACGGCACGATGCTTTGAAAAAACTTGAGCAGGCAAATGTCATGCGGTTCCCTCGTAGATGATCTTCCACTGGCCAGACTCCTTGATCCAGTACTGGCGCTTGTGGGCGACGTTGCTGAGATTATTGCTGCGGTAATCCTGATCGAAGGTGACGACCACCATGTCCTGCTTGCCCGGATTGCGCAACATGCTCAGGTGCTGCACCTGCACCTTGATCCAGGTCTTGCTGCCAGCTACCTTGCGTTTTTGTGCTACCCAGCCGGCATAGGCATAGTCGCTTGAGCGGAAATTGCTGGAATAGTGCTGCAGGTATTTCTCGACATCGCGGCTTTCCCAGTCGCGCCGCCAGGAATCGATCTGTGCGTCGAGCGCATTGCGTTCGGCCTGCCAGTCATCAATCGACGACCACTCAATGCTGGAGCTGATGATGACCGGCGTGACGCCGACTTGCAGGAAGCCGGAGATGGTCGTCAGGTCTTCGTTGGTGAGCACCACGCAGCCATCGGAGGCCTTGGGTGGCCGCGAGTAGGTATTGGAGGGCACGCCATGCAACCAGATGCCGTGGCCATCGCGACCGTTGATGCGATCCCACTCGTTCGGATAGCTGATCGGGAACGCGCCAACACCATAGAAGTCACCGAGCTTTTCGCGCGAAAGATGCGAAGTGACGTGGTAGACGCCGATCGGTGTGCGCTTGTCGCCTTCGCGCGTCTTGTCCGCACCTTCCTTGCCCTGCGTGATGTAGTAATCCGCGACGAAGCTTGGGCGGCCCTTGTCGTTACGATACAGGTACAGCCTGGAGCGTTGCGTATCAACGACAACGGCATATTTCTGATCTTCCGGCATCTGCAACAGATAGCGCGGCACGACGGCCTGTTGCGGGCGATTGGTGTAACCCTTGAGACGCGCAACCGCTTCATCGCGCAGATCGGCAATGCGCCCTGCGGGAGCATCCGCAGCGCTGCCGAAGGTGCGCAGTGGCGCGGTGCGCGCCATCAGCAGGTCACCGCGGATGAGGTGGGCAAGGCGGAAATTCGGATAAAGACGCAGCAGGTTCTCCGTGCGCGTCAGTGCTGCATCCAGCTTGTTGTCATTGATATCGCGCAGGACGAGCGCAATCGTGGCGTCGGCGCCGGCGTCAGAGACGCCGGCCATGATGCTGCCCGGACCTGCTGCAGAAGTGCTGGCGAGTATGCCGATCAACAGCACGCATCGCAGGAAACGACTTACGGAAAACGACATCAACTTCCCATTAACGGCCGACACGTTCTTGCTGGATCAGCCAACGGTTGCCGCGCTGCGCGAGCTCAAGAGTCTTGCTGCTCGCCGTATTGAGTGTCGCGGATGAATAATGCTGGCGAAAGCGCACAGTTGCCTGATCGCCTTCGATCTGCACGCGGATATCGCTGAGGCCGACCTTGATGTTGCCTGGCTTGCTGATACGGGCTTCGCGCTCTTGCTCCCAGCCCTTGCGTGAGCCGCCGCCGGGAACATCGAAATCCTTCGCATAGGCTGCGAGATAGCTCTTCACGTCCTTGCGCGACCAGGCCGCTGCCCAGGCTTCCACAGCCTTCTGTACGTCCGCGCGAGCGGCATCTTTAGCGGCCGGCTTTTCGACGGGTTTTTCTACAGGCTTTTCTACAGGTTTCTCTGCTGGTTTTTCCGGGGCCGGGGCGGGCTTCGCAACGGGAGCCGGCACAGGAGTTGGAGCAGGCGGCATCGCAACAGGTTTGGCCGGTGCCGGAACGATTGCAGCAGGCGGCGTCGGCGCGGGTGCCACGGAGGAAGACGCGGCGCTGGCTACGACGGTCGGTCGCGTCGCCACTGTGTTTGTATTGCGCCCGCCGACCGTCATGATCTCGCGCAGCATCTTGAGCTTGTTCTGGGCGTTGGAGTTCGATGAATCGATTTGCAACGCACGGTCGTAAGCTTGCCGCGCCATCTGGGTGTACAGGTCACCAAGATTCTCGTGGGCAGTGGCGTAGGTCGGATGCGTGCGGATCGACATTTCGAGCGCGGTGCGGGCCTTGTCGTATTGCTTCTGCTGAGCATAGATCACGGCAAGATTATTGTAAGGCTCGGGTAGTTCAGGGGCTTCTTCCGTCAGCTTGATAAAAACGGCTGCGGCGTCATCGAGCTTGTTCATCTCGGCGAGGATCACGCCCTTGAGGAAGCGCGCCTGGCGGTCTTTCGGCGAAGCCGAAACCAGCTCATTGACTTCCTCCAGCGCTTTGGCGTGCTGCCCCTGGCGAAGCAGGTTTTGCGCATCCTGCAAGCTCGCGGCCGTTGCTGCTGGCGCGGCACACAAAAGCGCAAGCGACGCTATGGCGGCAATGAGCGCAGACAAGCAGGTTGCGGGGCGAAGCGAAGGGCGGGTGGCAACAGCGGTAGCAAGCCCTGTTCGGGCGATCTGTCTGCGCATTGTGTTAGAGTCAGTTCAGGTTGTCCGGGGCGTTTTCCGGGGCGTTGTGAGAGAGTTTGTGAAAGATTCTGAATCGCCGGATTTTACTTTACATTCCGTCGTTCACACTGACCCCGTCGAGAATTTCCGCCGGACGCGTCGCATTCCGGTGCCAGACGTACGTGCTCTGCGCACCCCATAACAAAATAGATATGCTCAAAATCTACAATACCCTTGCGCGTCAAAAGCAGGGATTCACGCCACTCGAACCCGGCAAGGTCCGCATGTACGTCTGCGGGCTGACCGTGTATGACTTCTTTCATATCGGCAACGCTCGCACCCTTACGGTTTTCGACATGGTCTATCGCTGGCTGCTGGCGACCGGCTATGAAGTGAAATATGTTCGAAATATCACCGATGTTGACGACAAGATCATCGATCGTGCAAACAAAAACGGCGAATCGATAGATTCGCTGACCGAGCGTATGGTCGTTGCCATGCACGCTGATACTGATCGCCTGATGATGCTTCGCCCAAGCGCCGAGCCCAGGGCAACCGATCACATTGGTGACATGCTGGGCTTGATTGGCGATCTGGTGGACAAGAGCAAGGCCTATCCTGCCAGTAATGGTGACGTCTATTACGCTGTGCGTGAGTTTGCTGGTTACGGCAAGCTTTCCGGCAAATCCATCGATGATCTGCGTGTTGGCGAGCGCGTGGCGGTAGATGGCAACAAGCGTGACCCGTTGGACTTTGTCCTGTGGAAAGCCGCCAAACCGCACGAGCCGCATTGGCACTCGCACTATGGCGAAGGGCGCCCCGGCTGGCACATCGAGTGTTCGGCGATGAGCCGTGCCGAGCTTGGCGAAACCATCGATATCCACGGCGGCGGCTGGGATCTGCAGTTTCCCCACCATGAAAACGAGATCGCGCAGAGCGAGGGCGCATCCGGCAAGCCTTTCGTGAATTACTGGATGCACGCTGCGTTCCTCAACATGGACAACGAGAAGATGTCCAAGTCGCTGGGCAATGTGTTCACCACGCGTGAAATCCTCGCCAGACTCGATCCAGTGCAGGGAGGGGAAACAGTACGTTTCTTCCTGTTGCGCGGTCATTACCGCTCTGAAATCAATTACACCTGGGACCTGCTCCTGGATTCGCGTGCATCCCTGTTGTCGCTTTACACGGCGCTGCGAGATGTGCCGCCTGCCGCAATGCAGATTGACTGGGAGCACCCATATGCCGCACGCTTCCGTGAAGTCATGGATGACGACTTCAATACCTCCATGGCATTTGCGGTCCTGCATGAGCTGCGTGCCGAGGTAAATCGTACGCGTTCAACCGAGCTGTCGGGACTCTTGAAGGCTCTTGGAAACACGCTCGGATTGCTGACGCAGGACCCCGCCCGCTTCGTGCAGGGCGGCGAGGCGACAGCGGATGCTGCTGCGGAAATCGATGCGCTGATCCTGCAACGGCAGGAGGCCAAGAAGGCACGCAATTTTGCCGAATCGGACCGGATTCGTGATGAACTCAAAGCGCGTGGCATCGTGCTTGAGGACGGCGCAGGGGGTACGAGCTGGCGCAGGGCTTGATGTCGGGATGGCGGTGCAACTTCTAGCAAGGGGGCGTGATCTTGAAGGTCTATCTCGTAGCAAATCCGAAGGGTGGCTCAGGCAAGAGCACGCTGGCTACCAATCTCGCTGGCTTGCTGGCACACCACGAAAAAAATGCCCAGGTCATGCTTGGCGACGTGGACCGTCAGCAATCGGCTGCGTTCTGGTTGCAGCGCAGACCTCCCTCGGCGCCGGCCATCTCAAGCTGGAAGATCGAACCCGGCAAGCCGGCGCGACCGCCGCGTGGTACTTCGCATGCCGTTCTCGATACACCTGCCGGTTTGCATGACGAGAAGCTCAAGGCGCTTCTGAAAGTGGCTGACCGTGTGCTGGTGCCTGTGCAGCCATCGATGTTCGACTTGCTGGCAAGCCAGGCTTTCTTCGAAGAACTGGCAGAGATCAAGGCATCGCGCAGCCTGCCGATTGCCGTTGTCGGCCTGCGCGTGGACGAGCGCACACGCTCGGCGGAGCAGTTTCACCGCTTCATCGAATCGACCGGCTTGCCGTTGCTGACCAGCTTGCGTAACACCCAAAATTACGTGCAGCTTGCGGCGCATGGCTTGACGCTGTTCGATGTGGCGCCGCATCGCGTGGAGAAGGACTTGGTGCAATGGGAAGCCATCAGGGCCTGGATTTAATCCTGCATCAGACAAAGAAAAGGCCACCGCGAGGTGGCCTTTTCTTTTGAGCGATAGCTGAGATCAGTCAGCCTTGTTGGCACGCTTGCGCTCGTGTTCCTTGAGGTAGCGCTTGCGCAGGCGGATCGACTTCGGCGTGATCTCCACGAGTTCATCATCGGCGATGAATTCGATCGCGCTTTCCAGCGTCAGCTGGATTGGCGGCACCAGGCGCACGGCTTCATCAGTGCCGGAAGAGCGCACGTTAGTGAGCTGCTTGCCCTTGATCGGGTTGACGACCAGATCGTTGTCGCGCGAGTGGATACCGATGATGATGCCTTCATACACCGGGTCGTTGTGCGACACGAACATCTTGCCGCGATCCTGCAGCTTCCAGATGGCATAGGCAACCGCCACGCCGTCGTCCTGGCTGATCAGCACACCATTGCGGCGTTCGGACATCTGTGCCGACATCGGGCCGTATTCGTCGAACACGTGACTGGCCAGGCCGGTACCGCGTGTCAGCGTCAGGAACTCGCCCTGGAAGCCGATCAGGCCACGTGCGGGAATGCGGTATTCCAGGCGGACACGACCCTTGCCGTCCGGCTGCATGTCCTGCAACTCGCCGCGGCGGCGGCCAAGTTCTTCCATGACGCCGCCCTGGTGCTCTTCTTCGACGTCAATCGAGAGCATTTCATAAGGCTCGCACTTCACGCCGTCGATTTCCTTGAACACGACGCGCGGGCGACCAACTGCCAGCTCGAAACCTTCGCGACGCATGGTTTCCAGCAGGATGGTCAGGTGCAATTCGCCACGGCCCGATACCTCGAAAACGTCCGAATCTTCGGTATAGGCAACGCGCAGAGCCACGTTCTTGAGCAGTTCTTTTTCAAGGCGCTCGCGGATCTGACGGCTGGTGACGAATTTGCCTTCGCGGCCGGCCAGGGGTGAGCTGTTAACCATGAAATTCATCGTCAGCGTGGGCTCATCCACGGCGATGGGCGTCATGCCTTCGAGCTTTTCAGGTGAGCAGATCGTTACGCCGATACCCACCTTTTCAATGCCGCTGACCAGAATGATGTCGCCGGCTTCGGCGTAATCCGTCTGTACGCGCTCAAGGCCCTTGAAGGTCAGAACCTGACCGACCTTGGACTTGCCGATGACTTCGTCGCCCATCATGACGGCGACTTCCTGATTCGTCTTGATGCTGCCGCGCTTGATACGGCCAATACCCAGCTGACCGATATAGGTCGAGTAGTCGAGCGAGCAGATCTGTACTTGCAGCGGGCCGTCAGCGTTCACTTCAGGTTGCGGCACATGCTTGAGAATGGCTTCGTAGATCGCCGTCATGTCGGTGCCGGGTTGGCTCGCGTCGAGCATGGCATAGCCATTCAGTGCAGACGCATAGACAACGGGGAAGTCGAGTTGCTCTTCGGTAGCGCCGAGCTTGTCGAACAGATCGAAGGTGTGATTGATCACCCAGTCCGGACGTGCGCCGGGACGGTCGATCTTGTTCACGATGACGATAGGCTTGAGACCCAGCGCCAGAGCCTTGCGGGTCACGAAGCGTGTTTGCGGCATCGGGCCTTCGACGGCATCGACCAGCAGCAGCACGCCGTCGACCATCGACAGCACGCGCTCGACTTCACCGCCGAAATCGGCGTGTCCGGGGGTGTCGACGATGTTGATGTGGGTGTCGCCATACTGAATGGCGCAGTTCTTGGCCAGAATCGTGATGCCGCGCTCTTTTTCGAGATCGTTGCTGTCCATCACGCGTTCGGTCACCGCCTGGTGAGCGGCAAAGGTGCCGGACTGGCGGAGAAGTTGGTCGACCAAGGTGGTCTTGCCATGATCGACGTGGGCGATGATGGCAATGTTTCGGATGGAACGGCTCATGGAATCGATCTTTGGGGCTGAATAGGGGTTTGGGACAACCGTCGACTTTAGCATACTCAGGTGTTGCGCCGCAGCGCCTGACGATGCTTTAAGTGTAGATGTTTGCGGCAGCCATCTCGGCCAGAAGTCGGGACCTTCTGCAAACCATTGAATGCCTTGATCAAAGCTGTATAGGTCGCTATACTCGCGGGCTTTCCTTGCTCCACCGGTACGCATGCCGGGGGGCTTTAATTAACCGTAAAGGAGTTCGCATGCGACATTACGAAATCGTATTCATCGTGCACCCCGATCAGAGCGAGCAAGTGCCCGCCATGATCGAGCGCTACAAGGCTCTTGTGACCGCCAAGTCCGGCGTGATCCATCGCCTTGAAGACTGGGGCCGCCGCCAGTTGGCATACCCGATCGAGAAGGTTCACAAAGCGCATTACGTGCTCATGAACATTGAAGTCGATGGCGAGACGCTCACCGAGCTGGAACACGCCTTCAAGTTCAACGACGCTGTGCTGCGCCACCTGACCATCAAAACGAAGAAGGCCGTAATTGCTCCTTCGCCAATGATGAAGGAAGAAAAGTCGCGCTCGCTGACCGGACCGGCACCCGTCGTTGCTGAGGAAAGTGCAGCCGAAGAACAGCCTGCTGCCTGATCTCGAAACGAGACGACAGACAAACTGATTGGGAGAAGCTGGAGAACGAGTGTTGAACAGCGTGCTTGGTAACGCAGTCACGATTGCCGGAAGCCTGATGGAGCGCGACGCGCTTCGCATGACGCCGGCAAGGATTCCGGTGGTGGGATTCAAGATCCGCCACGAATCGCTCCAGATGGAACTGGATGTCGAACGGAACGTGACCTGCGAATTGAGTGCGCTGGCAATCGGCCCCTTGGCACAGCAGATCACCGCGATGCCGATGGGAGTCGAAATGCTGCTGCAGGGATTTCTCGCCGCACGCAGCGCTCGCCACCAGAATCCCGTTTTGCATGTAACGAAATTCGAGCTTCTTGAAGCCCGAAACAATGTTGAAGGAACGAAATAATGGCTTTCAGACCCGGTGCCAAGAAAAAAGACGAACGTGGCGGCAATCGCAGCCTGTTCAAGCGTCGCAAGTTCTGCCGCTTCTCGGCAGAAAAGATCGAAGAGATCGACTACAAGGATGTTGAAATCCTCAAGGACTTCATCACCGAAAACGGCAAGATCATGCCAGCGCGTATTACCGGTACCAAGACCGGCTATCAGCGTCAGCTGTCTACCGCCATCAAGCGCGCTCGTTTCCTGGCGCTGATGCCTTACACCGACCTGCACCAGTAACCGGGAGACTAGACCATGCAAATCATTCTGCTTGAGAAGGTTATCAACCTCGGCAATCTGGGCGAAGTCGTGAAGGTCAAAGACGGCTATGCACGTAATTTCCTGATCCCGCAAGGCAAGGCCAAGCGCGCTACGGCAAACAATGTCGAAGCGTTCGCAGTGCGTCGTGCCGAGCTGGAAAAAGTTGCAGCCCAGCGCCTGGCGCTCGCTCAAGACCTCGGCGCCAAGATTGACGGCACCGAAGTCCAGATCCCGAGCAAGGCACGCGTTGATGGCCGTTTGTTCGGTTCCGTCAGCACGGCCGATGTTGCAGCAGCGCTGGTTGCCAAGGGCTTCACCGTCGTGAAGGCTGATGTGCGCCTGCCTGATGGCGCTTTGAAGACCATTGGTGACTACGACGTGGAAATCGCGCTGCACACCGACGTGGTCGTGACCGTCAAGGTTTCGGTGGTAAGCGAAAGCTGATCGACCGAACTGTGTCGTATGGAAAAGGGCTGCGTGGCAGCCCTTTTTTCGTTTACCAAGATACGCATCGGGCAGCATCGCTACCTGTAAAATCGCTGCACATATTCAGGAGCAAAATCTGATGGCCCAGCCACGCGGCGGACAGCAATCCCCGGTACACGATCCGCAGCTTGCAGCGCTCAAGTTACCTCCACATTCGATCGAGGCAGAGCAGTCGTTGATTGGCGGTCTGCTTCTCGACAACACATGCTGGGATCGCGTTGCCGATCTCGCGTCTGAAGTGGATTTCTACCGCGACGAGCATCGACGCATCTTCCGGCAGATCGCGATTCTCATCGAACAGGGCAAGCCTGCCGACATCGTCACCGTCTTCGAAGCGCTCGACAAGAACAACGAGTCTCAGCACATCGGTGGCCTGGCGTATCTGAGCGAGATCGCCAACAACACGCCGTCGGCGGCGAATGCGCGCCGCTATGCCGAAATCGTTCGCGAACGCGCCATCCTGCGCAAGCTGGTCACAGTGGGCGACGAGATTGCGGGCAGCGCCTTGGCGCCCGGCGGGCGCAATGCCGCCATCATTCTCGATGAAGCAGAATCGAAGATCCTCAACATTCGCGATGAGGGCAGCAAGAGCACACAGGGTTTCACGCCGATCCAGCCTGTGCTGGGCATGGTTGTCGAGCGCATCCAGGAGTTGTATTCACGCGGCGATCAGGCTGCGGTGACGGGTGTGCCGACCGGCCTGGTCGATCTCGACGACAAGACTTCCGGCCTGCAACCTACCGACATGATCATCGTGGCGGGGCGGCCAGGCATGGGCAAGACTTCGTTTGCCTTGAACGTAGCTGAAAGCGTTGCGCTTGAGGCCGGTTTGCCGGTTGCCATCTTTTCAATGGAAATGCCTGCGACCCAGCTGGCCATGCGTTTCATCTCTTCAGTGGGCAGGCTGGATCAGCATCGCTTGCGCACCGGCAAGCTCAATGATGACGAATGGCAGAAGCTGACATATGCACTGGGGCGGCTGCATGAGGCACCGATCTATATCGACGAGACACCGGGATTGAATCCGACCGATCTGCGCGCGCGCGCGCGGCGCTTGCACCGCCAGTGCGGCGGCAAGCTGGGCCTCATCGTCATCGACTACCTGCAGCTCATGACGACGCTCAAGGAGAGCGATAACCGTGCGGCCGAGTTGTCGGAGATCTCGCGTTCGGTGAAGGGACTGGCGAAGGAGCTGAAGGTGCCGATCATGGCGCTGTCGCAGCTCAATCGAAGCCTCGAGCAGCGTGCGGACAAACGTCCGATGGCGTCGGACTTGCGAGAATCGGGCGCGCTTGAACAGGATGCCGACATCATCATGTTCATCTACCGCGACGAGATATACAACCCGGATACGAAGGACAAGGGCATGGCCGAACTCATCATCGCCAAACACCGTAATGGCCCGACGGGCATGGTGCCGATGACCTTCGTCGGTGAATACACGCGCTTCGAGAATTACATGCGCGGCACGTCGAATTATTGAGTAAAGCCGTCATTCCCGCGAAAGCGGGAATCCACTTCTACGTGAGTTGGTCTCAACCAAGTGGATTCCCGCTTTCGCGGGAATGACAAAATGAAAAAGGGCGCCGAAGCGCCCTTTTTTACGTGCCGAACAATTACGGCTTGGCGACGTGCCAGGTGTTGCCTGCTGCGCCTTCGCCGGTCTTGTCGCCTGGCTTGGTGTCCTTGATCCAGGTGTAAAGCGGTTTGCCCTTGTAGGCCCACTGTTTCTTGCCATCGTCGCGCGTCACAACACTCCAGTCGCCTGAAGCAGTAGCGCCTTCGGTGACCATCAGTGGCGGCCAGTTGGTAGCGCATTGACCATTACAGACGCTCTTGCCGGGCGCTGCGTCCTTGTCGAAGGTGTACAGCGTCATGCTCTTGCTGTCGGTGAATACGCCATCAGCCACTTTCGCCGGGGCCGCTGGCTCGGGCGACATCATGCTGCAAGCAGACAGGGTGGCGAACACGGCGGCAACAACGGTCGTGCCAAAGATACGACGGAATGCTAGGTGTTTCATGGTGACGTCTCCTGCGGTTGTGAGTGACATGCTATGAACACGGGCCGCACATATTTATTCCATTGCGGTGAAGGAACGATACGGGCGGAGCGAAAAAAACTCAGTGCAGGCTGCGGAATCAGGTCGGCACATCGAATGAAGGATGAACCACGCTTTGAATGAGTTGAATGGCATCGCCCCGGATTTGCTGCCTGATGCTTCTTTCCGGATTACAACTCAGCGCTGTGCCAGCGTCGTGGGAGCGGTCAGGCTGATTTGAACCGCAGGCTTGTTGTAGGCCCACTTCTTTTCCCACGCAGCGCGCACGACGTTCGGATACTCCGGACGCCCGAGGCTACCGTTATAGCGGCCAAGCGCGCGGTAGAGATCGCCCTTTTCGATGTCGAGATAGTGGCGCAGGATCGTGCAGCCGTAGCGCAGGTTCGTGCGCAGATGAAACAGATTCTGCTCGCTCGTGCCGATCTGCTTGACCCAGAATGGCATGACCTGCATGAAACCACGCGCCCCGACAGAGGAGACTGCATATTTACGGAAGGCGCTTTCGACTTCGATCAGACCCAGCACGAGTTGCGGATCGAGCCCGGCGCGCTGCGCTTCGTAATAGACCGTCTTGAGAAACTCCACGCGATCACGCGTGTCCGGCAGGCGTTTTGCGAGGCGTGGCGACATCTCGGTCAGCCAGCGCAGCTTTTCTTCTTCGGAGCTGAAAATCGGTTCAGGCGAAGCGGCGTCGCTGATGGCTTTCTGCATGGAGGTTTGCACGCTGGCGGCGAGTGCTTCCTGCTGCTGACCGCCGGCCACGACCAGGCCTGAAAAGCCCATGCTGATACAGATCAGCAGAGCTTTGAGTGAGGACGAAATGCTGGTTTGCGAACGCTTCATTGAATACTGAGTTTTGATTTCACAAAGGTGACGATGTCCGCAACAGGGACCTTGGTCGCCTGGATATCGCGACGACCTTGATATTCAAGCACATTTTCCTTCAGACCACGGTCACCGATTACCACCCGGTGCGGTACGCCGATCAGTTCCCAGTCTGCGAACATGGCGCCGGGGCGCTCGTCGCGGTCATCGAGAATCACGTCGATACCCGCTGCCAGCAGATCGTCATGCAGCTTGGTTGCCGTGTCGCGCACCGTCTCCGAGCGGCTCCAGCCCATCGGGCAGAGCACCACGCTAAAGGGCGCAATCGTGTCCGGCCAGATAATGCCGCGCTCATCGAAATTCTGCTCGATTGCGGCGCCCATGATGCGTGTAACACCGACGCCATAGCAGCCCATTTCCATGACTTGCTCTTTGCCGTCTTCACCGATGAACTTGCAGCCCATGGCTTCGGAGTACTTGGTGCGAAGCTGGAAAATGTGGCCGACCTCGATACCACGGCAGATCGCCAGCGCGCCCTTGCCGTCGGGAGACGGGTCACCCGCGATGGCGTTGCGGATATCAGCGACTTCCGGTTCGGGGAAATCGCGGCCGATGTTCGCGCCGGTAAAGTGATAGTCGTTCTCGTTGGCACCGATGACGAAATCCGCCAGTACGGTGGCGGCACGGTCGATGTAGATGCGGCCCTTGAAGCCGATCGGGCCGAGCGAGCCGGGCGCTGCACCGAAGGCTTGTTCGATGGTTGCGGGGGTCGAGAAACGCAAAGGCGACATGACGCCTGCCAGCTTGCCGGCCTTCACTTCGTTCAGTTCATGATCGCCACGCAGCAGTAGCAAGACCGGGATGCCCTCATCGCCATCGGCTATTACTGATTTGACGGTCTGCGCAGCCGAAAGCTTGAGGAAGGTGGCCAGCTCATCGATGGTCTTGGCGCCTGGCGTATGCACTTTCGTCAGCGCAGCCTGTGGGGCAGGGCGCGCGATTGTGGGCGCTACAGCCTCGGCCAGCTCGACATTGGCGGCGTAATCGGAGTCGGGGTTGTAGGCAATCGCGTCTTCGCCGGTCTCTGCGGTCACGTGGAATTCGTGCGAACCGGTACCGCCAATCGCGCCGGTATCGGCCGCCACCGCGCGGAACTGCAAGCCCAGTCGCGTGAAGATGCGCGAATAGGTATCGAACATGTTCTGGTATTCACGCTTCAGATCGTCGAAGCTGCTGTGGAAGGAATACGCATCCTTCATCGTGAATTCACGGCCACGCATGATGCCGAAGCGGGGACGACGTTCATCGCGAAACTTGGTCTGGATCTGATACAGGTTTTTCGGCAGCTGGCGATAGCTGCGGATTTCCTGACGCACGATGTCCGTCACGACCTCTTCGGCAGTCGGTTGCAGCACGAAATCGCGGCCGTGCCTGTCCTTCAGGCGCAGCAGTTCATCACCCATCTTGTCGAAGCGCCCGGTCTCCTGCCAGAGTTCGGCGGGTTGCACGACGGGCATGGACAGCTCGATTGCGCCAGCGCGATTCATCTCGTCGCGGATGATGCCTTCGATCTTGCGGATCACGCGCAAGCCCATCGGCATGTAGTTGTAGATGCCTGCGGAAAGTTTCTTGATAAGCCCTGCGCGCATCATCAGCTTGTGGCTGACGATCTCTGCGTCGGAGGGCGCATCCTTGAGAGTGGAGATAAAGAACTGGCTGGCGCGCATGGGATGGTCGGTCGAGTAAGGCAAAAAATAGGAAAAAACAGGAAAGCAAAGGCCGGGAATCAGCGGCAAACCGGAAATCGGCAAAATCGGGAACGAGTGATTGTAACGCATCGAAGCATTCGTCAAATCCAGTTGGCACGCGGTGTACGATGCCCGCGCATTACGCCCCCATTCCCGTCGCAGTTCCGTGTTTCCTCAGCGACCGAACTGTGGAACAATCGGCAGCAGTCAATGTATTAAGGTGTCCATCATGCTCGACAGAGACGGCTATCGGCCCAATGTCGGCATCGTCATCGCCAACGCACGTAATGAGGTCTTCTGGGGCAAGCGGATTCGCGAGCACTCATGGCAGTTTCCGCAAGGTGGCATCAAGCAGGGCGAGTCGCCCGAGCAGGCCATGTTTCGCGAGTTGTTCGAAGAGACCGGGTTATGCCCAGAGCATGTTCAGGTGCTCGGCAGAACGCGTGACTGGCTGCGTTACGACGTGCCAAAAAACTGGATCAAGCGCGAGTGGCGCACCACTTACCGCGGCCAGAAACAGATCTGGTTCCTGCTGCGCATGCGCGGGCGCGACTGCGATGTCAGTCTGCGCGCAAGCGGCCACCCCGAGTTCGACGCCTGGCGTTGGGCGCAATACTGGGTGCCGCTCGAGAACGTGATCGAATTCAAGCGCTCCGTTTATCGCAACGCGTTGAATGAGCTCGGCCAGATTCTGTTCCATGGCGACCTGGCGCAACGCCCGGTAAGCTATCTCGAACTCGACAAGGCCTCGGCCAATACCGATGCCAGCTGATCGCTTCGGCAGCAATCATCGCCTCAGCGAGCGCGTCATTATCGAGTTCGACAAGATCCTGCGTGCGCTCGCTGCGCCCGCGCAATCAACGCGACCGGTGCCTGGCGACGCGTTGCCAGATGCCGATCTGGACGAAGCGCAGCGACGCGAGGTGGCGGCTTTGATGCGCGTCAATCACGTTGGCGAGATCTGCGCGCAGGCGCTCTACCAAGGGCAGGCGATTACTTCGCGCGATGCCGGTTTGCGCCGCTCGCTCGAACAGGCAGCCGACGAAGAAACCGAACACCTGGCGTGGACCGAACAGCGTATCAAGGAGCTTGGCGGTCGGCCAAGTCTGCTCAATCCGCTGTGGTATCTCGGTGCGCTCGGCATGGGCGTCGCCGCGGGTCTGGCCGGCGATAAATGGAATCTGGGTTTTCTGGCCGAGACGGAACGCCAGGTTGAAGCACATCTGGGGCGCCATCTCGATCGCATACCGCAAGAAGATGTGCGTTCGCGGGCGATTCTCGATCAGATGCAGGCAGACGAAATGGCGCACGCCACGACGGCGGTGAGCCTCGGTGCTGTCGAATTGCCGGTGCCGGTGAAGAAGGCAATGGGTTTTGCATCGAAGGTCATGACGACGCTGGCATACCGGATCTGAGTCATGCTGAACGGGGAGGAAATTCCGTTGTGGCCAGGCACAGCGCCCGGCTCGCAAGGGCTGGTGATCGAGGAGTGTGTCGAGGAGCGCAGCCCGGATACGCAAGCCTTTACCGATCGCGCCATTACCGGTATTTCACGGCCTCGCCTGGCCGTCTTCCACCCTGAGAAACCGAGCGGTCTGGCAATCCTTGTGGTGCCCGGCGGCGGCTATCAACGCATCGTCTGGGATTCCGCCATCAAGGCGGCGCAGTGGCTGACCGGTCTCGGCATGACGGCGTGTGTTCTGCTTTACCGCCTCCCCTCAGAAGGTCACCAGCACGGCGAGAATGTGCCGCTGCAGGACGCGCAGCGTGCTCTGCGCCTCATGCGTGCTCACGCCGCAGCGTGGAACGTCGATGCAAGCCGCATCGGCGCAATGGGTTTCTCAGCGGGCGGGCACGTTGTTTCATCGCTCGCCACAGGTTTTCGGCGCACGGTTTACGAAGCCCGCGATGCATCCGATTCCCTATCGGCGCGGCCGGACTTCGTGGTGCTCGCGTATCCGGTAATTTCAATGCGTGCGGATATCGCCGATCCCGGATCGCGCGAGAAACTCATCGGGCAGGAAGAGCTTGCTGACGAAACAATCAGATTGTTGTCATCCGACGAGTGCGTGACAGCTGAAACACCCGAGAGTTTTATCGTTCTGGCTGACGACGATGAGCTGGTTCCGCCTGCAAACGGTGTGCGTTACTACCTGGCCTGTCACCGCGCTGGCGTGAAGGCGGAACTTCATGTGTATCGCAATGGTGGGCACGGCTTCGGTGTTCGTCGCGACAGGGGGCCGGTCGTCGCCTGGATGCAGCAATGCGAGGCCTGGTTGCGCCATGCATCATGGCTGATCGACAAAGATGAGTGAGCGCCGCGATCGTGCTTACTGGAGCAAGACGCGATGGATAACAAGCGTGTTGCTGTCGATCTGGTTTGCCGCCACGCTGCTTACCTGTCTCTTCGCGCCTGAGTTGAACGGCTACAGCTTCATGGGTTTTCCCGTCGGCTTCTATCTGGCCGCGCAAGGTACGCTGATCGTCTATCTGCTGCTGGTCGGCATTTATGCCTGGTACATGAACCGGCTGGACAAACGACAGCTTGATTCCGAAGACGACTGAACTGAAGACTGCTCAATGCGGCCGCATCCACATGTTGCTAGCGGTAGCCTTTGAAACCCTCCAGCAAGATCACATCCACTTCACGGCGCAGTTTGGGCCCGGCCTGCACGGAGACATGCGCCAGCGTCTGATGTGAATTGAAACGTTCGATGATCGTAGCCGGCGCCTGACTGCCCTCATCGCCGTCGCCAACCGGCGCTACCAGGATTGCCGAGCGGCCGAGTTCCCGATTGGTCAGTGGCACCGTGAGCTGGTAGTGATCGTGTGGCGCTGCCTGCGGCTTCCAGGCAGCGTGCTGCAAATGCAGGTCGCGTAATTCATATAGCAGATGTGCCATCAGCGTACGGTTTTCCGTCAGCAGGATGACATCCGGATGCTCGGCGAATATCGGCCGAAGCTGTCGCGCAAGCACGTCCCAGGCTTTCGCGCGTTTGAGTATGTCGAATCGTGCGGGCATTGGCTTGCCTGCCACGCGATAAAAATCCTTGACGTGGTAAGCCGCCAGCATGAGGAGGATATTGACCGTCAGGGCCAGCAGCCACCATCGCAGTTTCAGGCGGCTCAGAAAAACGACAGCCAGCATGGTTGCTGTTACGAAAGCCGGAGCGGCCCAGTTGCCGTTGGCTTCTGAACGAATGGCCTGCAGCAGCACAACGGCCAGCAGCGGAACAGAAAAACAGATGAGCAGTTGTATGCGCGCATCGCGGCGCTGGCCCCAGGCGCTCGCCAGTGCCGCCATGAAAGCCAGGGCCATGACCGGGCCCAGCGACATGCATTGCGCCAACAGGAACTCCAGCAAATTGCCGTCTTTCGCGTTGATGCCTTCGATATGGGTGATGTCGGCCGTATGGCGCAATGTCGGAAAACCGAGCGACCAGTTCCACAGCAGATTCGGCAAGACCAGAAGGCAGGCGAGCGCCACGGCAAGCCATAACCGGGGGTTGCGCAGTTGTACGCGGCGCTGTGGCGCGATCACGAGATAGAGCAGGGCGGAGGCACCGAAGGCTACCATCGTGTACTTCGACATGACACCCAGGCCAAGGGCGACGCCCAGCAGCAGCCAGTCGCGCCAGCGGTCGTGTGTCACGGCCCGCACCAGGGCGAGAATGGCGAGCGTCCAGAAGAACAGCAGGGGTGCATCCGTCGAGACGAACAACCCGAGGCCCGACACGAATGGCAGCAAGGAAAATGCAACGGCACAACGCATGCCGATGCGTGCATCGAAGAGCTCGCGGCCCAGCGCAAACATCAACCATGCCGTGGCCGGGTAAAGGAGGATGGCTGGCAGCTTGACGGCCAGCATGTCGTCTCCGAACAGCGTGGTTGACGCGGCAATCAGCCAGGCTATGACAGGAGGTTTCGAGAAATAGCCCCAGTCAGGATGCTGTGCCCAGGTCCAGTATTGCGCCTCGTCCACATAAAGCGTGATGCCCAGACGTGGCAGCACCCATACCCGATACATCGTGATGACGATGAGCCATGCCAGGAGCATGCCGACGCGCGGCGTCGTTGGCCGGGTGATGGAGGGCTGGTTCATGGTTGGGCGAGTGACTTCAGGCGGACCAGTAGCACACCGCCTTCGCGGTGCAGGATGTCGACATTGGCGTCTGCTGGCAGACGGTCAGCACGTGTCAGCGCGATTTGCCCTGGCTGTGCCTGCACTGACGGTGTGGCGGCTTGCCGATAAACGCTGAAGCTCGGCGCGTGGAAGTTCCACAGGACCGCCGGTTCCTTGTAAGCGCGTGCCGCAAGGCCCGCCCGCCTGGTTGGCCCCTGCAGCAGCTCACCCATCAGTGGCGCCACCCCGGCTGTGATCGAGATGAGCAGCATGACGGCAACGAACGACATGCGCCGCCATGCATCGTTACTCATCATGAATAGCCCCATTGCGGCGGCGATGAGAGTCAGACTCACGATGCCGCGATAACCCGTCAGGTCGATTTCGGTGATGCGGCTGATCTGCATGACGTAGAACGGTTCCTTGATCCATCCCTGAGCGATCGCATCAGTCAGCAGGGACGGCAGGGTCAGGGCCAGGCACAGCACAACGAATGCGGGTAGTGCAGCGAGGCGGGCGCTACGCACCGCGTCACGATGCAATGCGATCAGGACGAACAAGGGCGTGCAGCCATACAAACCGTAGTGCGGCAACTTGGTACCGGAGAGGGAGAAAAAAGCAATGACGAAGATTGCCCAGATCCACAGGAAGCGTCGCGCGGGGTTGGCCGTGTCGCGCATGTCGCCCTTGAGTCTGAACAGTGCCGCAAGCAGCCAGGCCAGCCACGGCAATAGCAGCGCCGGCACGATAGCCAGATAATAAAATATGCCGCCGGAATGACCTTCGAGCGAGCCCGAAAATCGCTCGACATTGTGCTTGAGCAGAAAGCCGTCGATGAAGGCGCGACCATGGATATGCAGTTCGGCCGCGTACCAGGGAACTGTCACCGCAAGCAGAATGAGCCAGCCTGCCGGATCGAAGACGCTGCGCGCCCAGTCGCGCAGACGGCGGCAGCTGACGCAATAGATCAGCGTCGCGGCTGCCGGAACCAGCAGGGCCACGGGGCCCTTGGTGAGCACGCCCAGGCCGATCCACAGGTAGCTGCGCAGCAGGGGTGCGCGCTTGCCCGATTGCAGGTGACGCCAGCTGTCGAACATGCTCAATGCAATCAGCATGTTCAGCAGGGCGTCGGCCGTTGCCGCACGGCCGATCAAGATGACGCCAAGGCTGGTAACCGCCACCGTGGTACCGAAAATGGCCGCGTGGCGGCCGTTGCCACCGGACTTGCTCTCCTGCTCGCCCGCAAACATGCCGGCAGCCCAGCACCATGCGGAGGCAGCGATAGCCGAGGGCATGCGGAAGGCCCATTCGTTCGGCCCGAACAGCCAGACAAAGGCTGCCTGACACCAATAGATCAGGATTGGTTTGTCAAAACGCGGTACGCCATTGAGCCAGGTCGAGATGAAGTCGTGGCGCTCGAACATTTCGCGCGTCGCTTCAGAGAACGCGCCTTCGTCGACGTCGAACAAGGGGATGCCGCCGAGATTGAAGAGAAACATGGCCAGCGGCACAAGAAACAGCAGCCAGCACAAGCGACGATCAAGGGCGGGCTGCTGCATCAACCCGCCTTGCGCCATGCTTCGTCTTTGCCGAACTGGTCGGGGTTGCGGACTTCGTACTGACGCGCCGTGCCGGATTCGAAATAAATGCGCGCCAGCGTTTCTGCGAGCACGCCGGTCAGCACGAACTGCACACCCATGATCACGGCGAAGAAGCCCGCCATCAGCAGGGGACGGGTGCCGATGTTCTCTCCCAGCACGAATTTGTCGAAGGCCAGCCAGGCCAGAATCAGCGAGCCGATGCTGCCGAGCGACAGGCCGACGCCGCCGAAGAAATGACCGGGGCGCGTGCGAAAACGCATGAAGAAATACACCGAGATCAGATCGAGCACGACGCGGAAGGTGCGCGAAATGCCGTACTTCGATTCGCCGAACTGGCGTGCGTGATGCTCGACCACTTCTTCGGAGATACGACGCGGTGTCGTGACGGTCGCCAGCCAGGCCGGGATGAAGCGATGCATCTCGCCGTACAGGCGCACGCTCTTGATGACGCTGCCACGGAAGGCCTTGAGACTGCAGCCATAGTCGTTGAGCTTTACGCCGGTAATGCGCGCAATGAGGCGATTGGCAATGCGCGACGGAATCTTGCGCAGCCACAGGCCATCCTGGCGATTCTTGCGCCAGCCCGCGACGAGATCGAGATCTTCGCGCAGCAGACGCGCAACCATGCGCGGGATGTCCACGGGGTCGTTCTGCAGATCGCCGTCCAGGGTCACGATCACATCGCCACGCGCCGCATCGATACCTGCCTGCATGGCGGCTGTCTGCTTGAAGTTGCGCATGAGTTCGACAACGCGCACATGCGGGCCGTATTCGGCGGCGGCGCTGCGCAGCTCGTCAACCGTGTTGTCGGAGCTGCCATCATCGACGATCACCAGTTCCCACGGCCAAGGGTAATTGGCCAGCCCTTCATGAACGCGGGCGACCATCGGCGCCACGCTCTCCGCCTCGTTGTACATCGGCACCACGACAGACAGGCGATGCTCCGGCAGGGTCTCGAGCGCCAGTTCGGCGTTTGAAGGTACGGGTGGCAGCATCATTGCAGCGGAGGAGGAGGCAACATCAGGCGAGGTAGCAGGCAATTCGGTCATGGCGTGTTGTCGGTCGATGTCTTGTTGGCGCCGGGCAGGAATGCCACGGCAGCAGCGCCAGCGCACAGGGCGCAGGCGATCACGAAAAGGTGGAGTACCAGCGCAGCCTGCACGCCATCGGCGAGCATTATGCCGTGAGTGCGCAGCAATGCTGCACCGCCGAACTCGGCAGTGCCAAATCCTGCCACACCCTGGATCGGCTGGACTGCAGCCAGTTCAAGGCCCATGGCCCCGGCCAGCCCGGCCTGCAGTGAGACACCCAGCAACATGGCGAGCATCCAGGCCTGTGCGGCAAGCTTTACCGACCAGTTGGCAAAGGTCCAGCCCCATGCGCGGCCAGAGCTCTTTGTCGACTCGGCAAGTGCAGCGCGCAGCTTGATCGACAGGCGCGCGAAGCGGCCGTGATCGGGCAGGGCTTGCGGATGATTCCTTGCCCACTTCGGTATCGCCCACGCGGCCAGTACGACTACCGCGACCCACAGGATGCGCAGCACCATTGGCGGTCCCGGCCACACGAACGCCGCCAGGGCCAGCACGACAAAAGCATCCTGCAGGCGTAGCCACAGCAGGGCAGCGACAGCGCGCGTCGTGGGCACACCGAACCAGCGCGACAACAGGATCGGAAAGGCCGCTTCACCTCCGCGAAAAGGCACGACATTGACCATCGCGTTGTGCACCAGGGTAAGACGCAGGATGGCCAGGTAACTGGCCCCGGTGCCGACACGGAATTCGTCGAAGACGCGGCCGGCGCGCAGCAGATACGTCAGCACGAAAGCACCGATCAGCCCCAGCAGTTCCAGCGGCTGTACGCGCGAAACAAGCAGGGTCAGATTTTCCGGATGTGCGCTGTGCAGGAACCACACGATGAGCGCGGCGCTGCACAGCAGGGCGACAGTACGCTGGAGCACGCGCTTGAGCGGAGCGGTCATGAGGCGATCATCGGGGAATAAGGGCTGCGACGCAGCGGTCGCAAGGCCGCGCAGTTTAACATTGCAGACCCTATCCGATGCTTTGTTCAGTGCCAGCGTTCTTCGCATAGCCTTGCCCAATCCGCGTTGTCTTGTGTTCGATCGTGGACAGATGTTTGTTCCACGGCTTCGTATAGTGAAACCACGTCATTCGCCACGCCAATCGTCATGGCTACGGCGCTATCACGCGGGAGAATCAAATGGGTATGCAGATCAGGGAACAGGGTCGCGATTCGTTCATGACAGGTCATGCAGCCGATGTGTTTGCCGGCAACGAATTCTACGACGGGCAGGTCAGCGAGGCATTTGAAAAGGCGGCACTGCTCGAGCAGGCACTGCGCCGCCTTGAGCAACAGGACCGCGTGCTGGCTTTTTTCGAACAGAAATGGCTGGCTGCCCAGCATGACGTTCAGATTCTCATGGATAGCCAGCAACGCACCAAGGACCGGCTGGCGCGCCTGACGGAGCGTGCCCGCCATCTGTATCGGACAGCGATTCACGATGAGCTGACCGGACTGGCGAACCGGCGTTTGCTGGTCGACCGGCTCGCACATGCCATCGTGCAGGCAGATCGCAACAACAAGAAGATCGGTGTGGTCTTCCTGGATCTGCATGATTTCGAGCACATCCATGAACAACATGGGCGCGATATCAGCGACCAGGCGCTACAGCAACTTGCACGGCGCCTCGAGAGCTGTGTGCGGGGCGGCGACACGGTGGGCCGCTATGGCGCGGATGAATTCGTGATCCTTCTGCCCGAGGTGCAGCGCCCACGCAATATCGAAACAGTGCTGGACAAGCTGCGCACCAGGCTGAGCAAGCCTTTTCTCGTGGAAGACCGCGTCATCAGGCTGACTGCCGATTTCGGCGTGGCGGTGTATCCGAACGATGCGCGCCATCCGCACGATTTGATCCAGCGCGCCGATGCGGCTGTGTACAAGATCAAGCATCGCCACGATGCCTGACACCGGGCGAGCGGAAATCGCATGCGGTCCTGCGCGATAAATCCATAAGCCTTGCCCCACAGCGGGTCGCAGCTGTCAAAATAGCGGCCGTGACTTCCGAAACTCTATCTCCCCTTTCCCCTGCGCAGCACACGCTGCGCCATGTCTTCGGCTATGCCGCTTTTCGTGGCGAGCAGGCCTCGGTCGTCGAGCACCTGATCGATGGCGGCGACGCCCTGGTACTGATGCCCACTGGCGGCGGCAAGTCGCTGTGCTTCCAGATACCCGCCTTGTTGCGCGATGGCTGCGGCATCGTCGTGTCGCCACTGATTGCGCTGATGCAGGACCAGGTGCAGGCACTGCGTCAGGTTGGTGTGCGCGCAGCTTTCCTCAATTCGACGCTGGATGCCGAGGAAACGGCCACTATCGAGCGTCAGTTTGTCGACGGCGGACTGGACATGCTCTACGTCGCGCCAGAGCGACTGCTGACGCCGCGTTTCCAGAACCTGATGACGCGCGCCCGGCTGGCACTGTTCGCCATTGACGAGGCGCACTGCGTATCGCAATGGGGCCACGACTTCCGGCCGGAATACATCCAGTTATCCATCCTGCATGAGCGCTTTCCACAAGTGCCGCGCATTGCGCTCACGGCAACGGCTGATGCCGCGACGCGCCAGGAAATCGTCGAGCGCCTCGCGTTGCAGGATGCGCGGCTGTTCCTGTCGAGCTTCGACCGTCCGAACATCCGCTACGCCGTGGTCGAGAAAGACACGCCACGCAAGCAATTGCTGCGCTTCATCCGCGCCCATCATGAGGGTGACTCGGGCATCGTCTATTGCCTGTCGCGCAAGAAAGTGGAGGAAACGGCCATCTGGCTCAAGACCGAAGGCATTCGTGCCATGCCGTATCACGCTGGTCTTGACGCTTCGGTTCGCGAGACGCATCAGACCCAGTTCGTGCGCGGTGAGGGCATTGTCATGGTCGCCACGGTGGCTTTCGGCATGGGTATCGACAAGCCTGACGTACGCTTTGTCGCCCATCTCGATCTGCCCAAAAGCCTCGAAGCCTACTATCAGGAAACCGGTCGGGCAGGGCGCGACGGCCTGCCGTCCAATGCCTGGATGGCGTATGGCCTGCAGGACATGGTGCTGCACCGCGAGATGATCGAGCAATCGACGGCGCCCGACGAGGTCAAGCGCGTCGAGCGGCGCAAGCTCGACGCCTTGCTGGGTTATTGCGAAGCGCCCGCCTGCCGCCGTGAAGTGCTGCTGCGTTACTTTGGCGAGGATGCAACGCCATGCGGTAACTGCGACATGTGCCTGACGCCGCCGCAGACTTTCGATGCGGCGCTGCCTGCGCAACAGATATTGTCGACGATCTATCGCAGCGGCCAGCGTTATGGCTCCGGCCACCTGATCGACATTCTGCAAGGGCGTGAAACAGCCAAGGTGACTGAACGCAATCACCAGCAGTTATCCACTTTCGGCATCGGCAAATCGGTGTCGGACGCACAGTGGAACTCCTTGCTGCGCCAGATGGTGGCGCAGGGCATGGTCGGCGTGAACGAGCACGGTGGCATGAACCTGCAGGAAAGTTGCCGCCCGGTGCTGCGTGGCGAGAGCAGCTTCATGGCGCGCCAGGTGCGGGCTACGGCGCCGAGTGGCGCAGCCAGCGTCAAGCGCGAAATCGAGTTTGAATCGGACGAAGCGCGAACGCTTTGGGCGGCCTTGCGTCAGCGCCGGCGCGACCTGGCGGACGAGCAGAACGTGCCTGCCTACATGATTTTCGGCGATGCCACTCTCAAGCAGATGCTTGAAAAACGGCCGATGAGTCTGGAGGCCATGTACGAGCTTTCAGGCGTTGGCGATCGCAAGCTTGCTGCCTATGGCACGGCCTTTCTTGAGGTCTTGCAGGCTCATCAGCGTCGTCATGCGTGACGAATTCGCTGCAGCAGTTCGGCCAGGCCCTTAATTTATTGTCACCCCTGTCGTAGTTTGCCATGTGGGGTTTTGACCCGTGTGGGGACATGCATGGCTGATTTTCATCGCCTGAACAGCAATCAATTGCGCATCAACGAGGCTTTGCCCTGGGACGTCTATGACGTCGTCGGGCAACTGTTGCTGCGCAAAGGCTATGTCATCCAGAAAGACGAGCAGATCGAACGCCTGCTCGAACGTGGCATGTTCGTCGATGCCGAAGTTTTCAAGGCCTATGAGGCCGCCGGGTCTGCGCCTGCGCGTCAGGCTTATGACCCGCTTTCTGTCTGGCAGGGTGTGCAGGCGGGGACTGGCGCGCTCATGACAACGCCGCCGAAAGATGGCAGCTTCGCTGGCAGTCTGCAAGGCTATGCCCGGCTGGTGATGGATCTGTGCGAGCGCAGCCCCGATCTGGCAATCGCCGCCATTCTCCTCAAGGAATACAAGCGCTACCCCGTTGCGCATGGCCTGCACGTCGCCGTGTTGTGCGAACTGGTTGCGCGTCGCAGTGATTTTGACGATGCCACGCGCCTGTCTTTGTGCTGCGCAGCACTGACGGCGAACATGGCCATCCTGGAGCTGCAGCAACTTCTGTCCCATCAGAAGACCCCGCTTACTCCGCAGCAACGTTTGCATATCAACACCCATCCTGAAGATGGAAGCCGTCTGCTGATGTCTCTTGGCGTAGCGGACCAGGAATGGCTCAGGGCTGTCCTGGAACACCATGAAAATGAAGAAGGTTCAGGCTATCCGCATCAGATCAAGGCGCCCAGCGTTCTCGCCAATCTGATCCACACCTGCGACGTGTATGCCGCAATGCTCAGCCAGCGTGCCTATCGCAAACCCATGCTGGCGGCCGAAGCGGCAAAGCGGGTGTATCTGGACATGGGGCATGGCAAGGACAATCCCTTTCCGGGCCTGCTCATCAAGGAGGTCGGGATGTATCCACCTGGCACCCTGGTCAAGCTGGCCAACGGCGAAGTCGGTGTAGTCAGCAAGCGTGGCGTGCAAGCCAATACGCCGTTGGTGTCGACGCTGATCAATGCCAAAGGCCTGCAGCAGATGGAGCCGGTGCGGCGAGATACGGCGGCGGGGCCACAGTTCGCGGTCGTTACCGTCCTGCCACCCACCATGTTGAACGTCAATTTCGAACAGATATGGCGGCTGCGGAGTTAGGCATAGGTCGTTGCCGGAACGCCTGACCACAGAAAAGGCCACATGAGCAAAACCGGGGTTTTGCTCATGTGGCCTTTGCCTTTGCTGACCAAGCTCACACAGTATGTCTTGCGCCTCCGCGAAGAGGTTCGTCAAGACTCAAGTGGCGAAAAAGTCCCGCACTTTGTCCATCCAGCCCTTGGCTCGCGGATTCTGCCGATCTCCCTCGCTGCGGTTGATCGTGTCGAACTCCCGCAGCAGCTCGCGTTGACGCTCGGTGAGCTTGACGGGAGTTTCTACCACGACGTGGCAATGCAAGTCGCCCGTCATATGGCTGCGCAAATTCTTGATGCCCTTGCCACGCAAACGGAATACCTTGCCGGTCTGGGTCTCGGCGGGGATCTTGATACTGGCTGCGCCGTCGAGCGTCGGTATGTCGATATCGCCACCGAGTGCCGCAGTGGTGAAGCTGATCGGCATTTCGCAATGCAGGTCGTCGCCTTCGCGCTCGAACACGGTATGCCGCTTGATGTGGATCTCGACATAGAGATCACCGGCTGGCCCACCGTTTACGCCGGCTTCACCAAAGCCTCCATGACGCAGGCGCATGCCCTCGTCGATACCGGCCGGCACCTTCACTTCCAGCGTTTTCTGTTTCTTGACGCGGCCCGCACCGTGGCAGGTGACGCATGGATCGGTCACCACGCGGCCCGAGCCGTGGCACTTCGGGCAGGTCTGCTGCACCGAGAAGAAGCCTTGCTGGATGCGCACCTGGCCGGCACCGCCGCAGGTGCCGCAGGTCTTCGGTTGCGTGCCGGGTTTTGCACCGGAACCGCTGCAGGTCTCGCATGATTCGGTGACGGGTATGCGTATGGTCTTCTCGACGCCGCGGGCCGCTTCTTCCAGCGAGATTTCCATGTTGTAGCGCAGGTCGGCGCCGCGATAGACGCGCTGCCCACCACCTCCGCCACCACCACCGCGACCACCGAAGATCTCGTCGAATATGCCACCGAAGGCATCGCCGAAATCACCGAAGCCCTGACCACCGCCGCCAGCACCGTGCGACTGGTCGACGCCGGCATGGCCATAGCGGTCGTAGGCCGCGCGCTTCTGGTCGTCGGAGAGCACCTCGTAGGCTTCCTTGATCTCCTTGAATTTTTCGCCGCCATCCTTGCTGTCCGGGTTGCGGTCAGGATGGTGCTTCATGGCCGCCTTGCGGTAGGCCTTCTTGATGTCATCGTCGGTTGCGTCGCGAGCGACACCAAGGGCTTCGTAATAATCGCGTTTTGCCATGCTCAGTTTCTCGAATCTTTCCGGATTTTTCTTTAAACAGACTGCAATGTATTGATTGGTTTGTGTCCAAGCGAATGCAGCAGGCGAAAGTGCGCCGCCACGGCTGCACGTACGCTGGGAAAACACAGGTAGCGCACGGCGAACTCTTCGCAGGTCTTGCGCACGATGGCGCTCAGGGCCGGGTAGTGGATGTGGCTTACCCGATGAAACAGATGATGCTCGATCTGGAAATTCAGACCACCCATGTAGAAGCTCGCCAGTTTGTTGCGTGGCGCGAAGTTGGCGGTCGTGTTCATCTGATGCACCGCCCACTCATCTGGCATGCGGTTGCTGCCTTCTGGCGGCAGCGGGAAGTCGGTGCCTTCGACGGTATGCGCCAGCTGAAATACAAGTGACAGGACCAGGCCAAACACCGCGTGCACACCGACGAAAGCCAGCGCTACTTGCCAGAAGGGATGGAAAAAAGAGGGCAACACCAGCGTGTAACCGAAATAGGCGAGTTTGTGGACGAAGAACCAGGGCAACTCCCAGGCAGCCTTGGGCTGCAGTGGCGTGTTGCCGATCTTGTTGCTGACGATCTTCTGGAAGTCGCTGAACAGGCCGAGGTACATGGTCAGCAAGCTGTAGAGCACTGGCGCGTAGATCGCTTGCAAACGATGCCACGGATACCACTTCTGGTTTGGTGACAGCCGCATCAATGCGCCAATGGAGATGTCGTCGTCCTTGCCGTCGATGTTCGGATAAGTGTGGTGCAACTGATTGTGCTTCTGCTTCCACAACATCTGGCTGCTGCCGATGACATCCATCGTCGCGCCAGCCAGCCAGTTCACCCAGCGGCGTTTCGAGTAACTGCCGTGCGCTCCGTCGTGCATCACGTTGAAGGCAACGATGATGTAGCCCTGTGCCAGTGCAAAACCGGCCAGCAGTGCCGCCCACAGCGAATCGACAAGCCACACCAGGCTGACATAGCCGCCCAGGATCAGGCCATAGCCGACCAGCGTCTTGCGGTAGAGCGCCCAGCCACCCGTTGGCTCGATGCGATGCTCGCGGAAATAGGTATCGACACGCGTCTTGAGCGTGCTGAAGAATTCGCCGCGAGGCGCAAAAACCACGGAGCCGCTTATTGATCTACTGAGTGACTTACCGAGTGACTTGCTGGACATGTGAAAAACCTTGAAAGAAACGCAAAAAAGCCAAACTCATCGCCGCTGATGATACGACAGTGGGCATCCAGCCGTCTCCGGCTTGATGCCCACACAGGCAATGAAAAGCGGTTTTTTCGCAAAGCGACAAACCTTGCCCCGCACAATGCTTACTTCGCGTCCTTCACTTCCGTGAATTCGGCGTCGACCACGTTGTCGTCGGCTGCCGCACCCGGGGCCTCATGGCCCGCAGCTTGTTCGGCACCACCTGCTGCGGCTTGCTGTTGCGCATACACAGCCTCGCCAAGCTTCTGGCTGGCAGTGGCCAGCGCCTGCGCCTTGGCTTCGATCGCTTCCTTGTCGGAGCCCTTGATCGCTTCTTCCGCTTCCTTCAGGGCCGCTTCGATCTTGCTCTTCTCGTCTGCATCGACCTTGTCGCCGTGGTCCGTGAGGGCCTTGCGCGTCGTATGAATCAGGGCCTCGCACTGGTTGCGTGCGTCGATGAGCTCGCGCTGACGCTTGTCATCTTCGGCATGCGCAGCCGCATCGTTCACCATGTTCTGGATCTCGGCTTCCGACAGTCCCGAGTTCGCCTTGATGGTGATCTTGTTTTCCTTGCCGGTCGCCTTGTCCATGGCCTTGACGTGCAGAATGCCGTTGGCATCTACGTCGAAGCTCACTTCGATCTGCGGCGTGCCGCGTGCTGCCGGTGGAATGCCTTCGAGGTTGAACTCGCCCAGCATCTTGTTGCCGGCGGCCATCTCGCGCTCACCCTGGTAGACCTTGATGGTCACGGCAGGCTGATTGTCGTCGGCCGTCGAAAACACTTGTGCGTGCTTGGTCGGGATCGTGGTGTTGCGCTTGATCATCGGCGTCATCACGCCACCTAGGGTTTCGATACCCAGGGTCAGTGGCGATACGTCGAGCAGCAGCACATCCTTCACGTCACCTTGCAGCACACCACCTTGAACGGCAGCGCCAACTGCGACGGCTTCGTCAGGATTCACGTCTTTGCGCGCTTCCTTGCCGAAGAATTCCTTAACCTTTTCCTGCACCTTAGGCATGCGGGTCTGACCACCGACGAGGATGACGTCGTCGATGTCCGTGACCTTCAGGCCTGCGTCCTTCAGTGCCTTGCGGCAAGGCTCGATGGTCGCATTCACCAGCTCTTCGACAAGCTGTTCAAACTTGGCGCGGGTGATCTTCATCGTCAAGTGCGACGGCGCGCCATTGACCATGGTGATGTAAGGCTCGTTGATTTCGGTCTGTTGGCCGCTCGACAGCTCGATCTTGGCGCGCTCAGCCGCTGCCTTGATACGTTGCAGAGCGATGGCGTCGCGGCCAAGATCAACACCGTGCTGTGTCTTGAACTCGGCAACGATGTAGTCGATCAGGCGTTGGTCGAAGTCTTCACCGCCAAGGAATGTGTCGCCATTGGTCGCGAGCACTTCGAACTGTTTGTCGCCATCGACGTCAGCGATTTCGATGATGGAGATGTCGAACGTGCCGCCACCCAGGTCGAATACGGCAATCTTCTGATCTTTCTTGCCGACCTTGTCGAGACCGTAGGCAAGGGCAGCAGCCGTCGGTTCGTTGATGATGCGCTTGACGTCCAGACCGGCGATGCGGCCTGCATCCTTCGTCGCCTGACGCTGGCTGTCGTTGAAGTAGGCCGGTACGGTGATGACGGCTTCGGTGACCTCCTCACCGAGGTAGTCTTCAGCGGTCTTCTTCATCTTGCGCAGCACGTCGGCGGAGATCTGGGGAGGCGCCATCTTCTTGCCGCGCACTTCAACCCAGGCGTCGCCGTTGTCAGCCTTGACGATGGCATAAGGCATCATGTTGATGTCCTTCTGCACTTCCTTCTCTTCGAAGCGGCGGCCGATCAGGCGCTTGACCGCGTACAGCGTGTTCTTGGCGTTGGTGACGGCCTGACGTTTGGCCGGTGCGCCGACCAGCACTTCACCGTCTTCCATGTAGGCGACGATGGACGGGGTCGTACGTGCGCCTTCCGAGTTTTCAATAACCTTGGCCTGGCCACCTTCCATGATGGAAACGCAGCTATTGGTGGTGCCAAGGTCGATACCGATGATTTTTGCCATGTTCAGACTCCTTCAAGTTCGCAGACGGCGTGGCAGGTGACCACGCCTTTTGATTCATTCATGACTCGCAAATAGGGGCATTCAGACAGAATTCAAGCTGGATGCGCAAGCCGGGCGCGCTTATGCTGCTGCGCCGCTCGATACAGCCACCAGCGCCGGGCGAAGTACGCGGCCCTCCAGCGCATAGCCTTTCTGGAACACCTGCACGACTGTGTTCGCAGGTTGGTCCGACGGCACCTGGCTGATTGCCTGATGCTTATGCGGATCGAATTTCTCTCCCACCGGGTCCAGATCAAGCAGGCCGCTCTTCTCGAAAGCCTTGCCGAGGTTGCGCAGGGTCAGTTCGACGCCATCCCGGATTGTTTCGATCGACGCATTGTCAGCCGCCAGCGTCTGCTCGAGGCCGTCCTTGACAATCAATAGCTCGTTGGCGAAACGCTCGATAGCGAATTTGGCGGCCTTGCTGACGTCTTCCTGGGAGCGGCGGCGGACGTTTTCAGTTTCGGCCTTGGCACGAAGCCAGGCGTCGTGATGTTCGGTGGCCTTGATCTCCATCTGGCGAAGTTGTTCTTCGAGTGAAAGCTGATTGGGCTGACCGTCCTGCTTCTGACCTTCTCCCTCCGTATTTTCCGCTGTGCCATTTGTCGGCTGCCCGGGAACCTGGGAATCCTGTACGTCGTCCATGAAGTATCCTCAAAATTGTGTTCAGGAACGGACTATTGGGGCCGTATCCGTTATTTCAAGGGCTTCTCCGAGAACTTTTGCCGTTTTGTAACGCCGACTACGGTTTAATATACGAGAGCACGTCGTCACCTTTGTTTTTCTGTTTTACAAGCCCCAAACCCTTCACTTGCTGGCTCAGGCCCGAAGATCACAATGGCAAGCATGCCCGAGAAAATCGGCAAGTACCGCCTCATCCGCGAACTCGGACGAGGCGCGACAGCCATTGTCTATCTCGCTGAAAACCCTTTCTATCCGCAGCCTATCGCGCTCAAGCACATCTCCTTCCGTGAGAAATCGAAGGATGAGGCCAAGTGGAACAGGCGCCTGCTCAAGCTGCTGAGGGCAGAGGAAAACCTGGCGGGCAAGCTCGATCACCCGAACATCATCAAGATTTTCGAGGCCGTGATCGAGGAAGATCAAGCCTATATCGTCATGGAATACTTCGGCGGCAAGTCGCTGGAGGAGTACTGCAGCTTCGAGAAATTGCTGCCGCTGCACCGCACGGTGAGCATCGTCTTCAAGTGCTGCATGGCGCTGGACTATGCCTACCGGCAGGGCATCGTGCATCGCGACATCAAACCGGCCAACATCCTCATCGACGAGCAGGACAACGTGAAGATCACGGACTTCGGTCTGGCGATGAACATCAACAAGAACAGCCACCAGGATTCGACCTTCATCATGGGGGTCGGCTCGCCGGCCTACATGTCGCCGGAGCAGATCAAGAGCTATCCGCTCAACCAGAAAACCGACCTGTATTCGCTTGGCATCGTGCTGTTCCACCTGTTGACAGGGCGCCTGCCGTTCCGCGCCAAGAATCCTGCGCAGCTCGTTTACAAGATCATCAATGCCGATCCGCCTTCTGCGAGCCAGCTCAATCCGGATGTGCCTGAGGCGATGGATGTGGTGATCCGCAAATCGCTCGAAAAGGATTTGTACTCGCGCTACAAGAACGGCGCCGAGTTCGCCAAGGACCTGACGGCGGTGCGCTACAAGATCGTCGACGAGAACGAGCGCGCACCCGACAGCACCAAGTTTTCAGCGGTGCGCAAGCTGACCTTCTTCACGGAATTCGACGACATCGAAATCTGGGAGGTCGTGCGCTTCGCGGTGTGGCGCAGAGTCGAGCCGCTGACCCAGTTGATGAAGGAAGGCAGCAACGACCAGCGCTTCGGCATCTTGCTGGATGGCGAGGTCGAATTGTCCATCGCCGGGCGCGTCGTTTCGAAACTTGTGCCTGGCGATTCGTTCGGCGAAACAGCGTATCTGGATGAAGTGGAGCACACGCAACACGCTTCTGTCGTAAGCCTGACAGCAGTGCGATATCTCGAGATTTCTCCAGCCGTGCTGTCACTGGCCTCGGAAGAATGTCTCGAGCATTTCCGCCAGCGCCTGATCTCCACCGTTGCCCGTCGCCTCGCCAAATCGGAAGCTGTGATTGCCAGTAACGGCCCGGCGGCCACCATGCCAACCGACATCACTTCAATCGGCTTCAACCTGCAGCTCGTCGATAACTGACGATCGACGACTGCCCGGTTCAGACCGTCAGACCGTCAAGTCAACGTGCTGGATGGTGCCGGGGCGGCCATCCTCATGCAGGAAAACGCCGCTCGACTGAATCATCCCTCTGTCATCCTGGCTGTCGCGCAACGCAAAAGGCGTGGCTACATTCTGCAGCGCAATGGCGCCGACGCCAGCCTCACGCAACGATTGCACCTTGGCACCAGGCGCGCCAACACCGAGTCGCGCAAACGCCGGATCAGCTTCGTCGATCCAGCCGTTATGGTCTGCGTCGAGTTCCGCAAGTTCGGCAAAGCCGTCTCCCGTGGTCGGACCGAACAGTTCGCTGCCATCATCGATCTTGCCGTTGCCGTTGCGATCCAGTGTCAGGAATACGCTGCCCTGTCCGAGCCTGGCAATCATATCGGGAGCGGTGTCCGGATTCGCATCCAGATCAAAGGCGATGCGCTCGGAAGTCAGCACTGCCGGCCCACCTTGCAAATTGAGAATCAACGGATCCTTGCGTTTGGGACTGCCGGCGTCGATCGTCGTCAGGCTTTCACTGCGCTCGAAGCGGGCCATCTGTAAATCGACATCGAAATCGATCTGTCTGCCATCGGCCGTATTGACGCTGCCACGTGCCTGAAAGCGCATGACTTGCGCTTCGGCATGCACCTCGCGATGCTCGAAATGCAGCGACCATTCCGGCCCGGCATCAGGGGTTGCCGTCTCTTGCCCGGCGGCGCTCTCGTTAGTGCCGCTTTGCCCGCCCTCAGCCGTCAGGTCCGAGGCGTCGAAGAGCTTGATCCTGTGACCCGTCAGTTGTTCGACGATGTCGATGAGTATCTGCAGCCGCGCATCCAGTGACTCTTTGATGGTCGCGTCCGGCGTCACCCCGTCGGACTCCTGCGCTGCGGCAAGAGAGTTTCTGGCTGCATCGCTGATGACCACGTTACCTGTTTCGACAGGCGCCACGGTTGGCGGTGCAGCACGAAAATCAAACTGCAGGCGTTCTTCAACGCGATGCGTGCTGACGCTTGCCGACTGGCCTTGCAAGCTCAGGCTGGATTGTGAAATGCGCATGTAAACCTCCGTTGACCAGGCTGCCCTGCAATGTGGCCAGCTACGACGATCATGCAATTCATACCGGCATTGCAGCGCGGTGCTTGAGTGCCAGACAGGGGTTTGGACTCCTTGCAAGCAGCCCAAAGCCTGCTCCGCAGGCGTTCACAGCGAACGAGATGAGGCCCCTAAAGTTTCATCGACCACGGCCGAAAATCACTTATCGCCGCCATAACCTTGGATAGCTCCATGGAGGACCGTCGTGAGCCGAGGCAGTGTTTATGGAATAAGTCGTGTGGATAATGAAGTCAGTCGTACGCATGGATGGCTAGTAACCATTCAGCGGCGCGGCATTATTCATCGCAAGCATTTTTCTGACGGCGTGCATGGTGGCAAGCAGAAATCCTTTGCGGCAGCAAAGGGTTACCGCGATGAAGTGATCACCAATCACCCCCCGTTTTCAATGCGTGAGTATTCGAATATCGTCAAGAAGAACAACCGTTCGGGTGTGGTCGGCGTTTGCCGCTACTGCGCCTCTGAAACACGCGACTTGCCGGAAGACAAGCAGCGCTGGTTCTGGGTTGCTTCCTGGCCGCTTCCAGACGGGCGCCGCAAGCGCGTGAAGTTCTCCGTCAAGAAGTATGGCGAGGAAGGTGCCTTCAAGATGGCCCTGAAAGCCCGCAAGGATGCATTGCGCGGGCTGGATGGCGCGTTCGATCCAGGTGCTGTGCGGCGCAAGCCGGCACGGCGTCGCGCCGAACCGGTCGAGCGTCACAAGCTCGCCGCCTGATCAGAAGATCGAGCCGAAAGGCCGGTCGCCCTTTGCGGGGCGGCCGGCTTTTCTTTTTTTGGCCTTGCCTGTTGCAGTTAGCAAGACCAGAACATGGGTTCCGCGCTTAAACTCGTGGCATGAATGATGACCAGCTGCTGCGCTACTCTCGCCACATCCTGCTGCCCGAACTCGACATTGCCGGGCAGGAAGCGATTCTTCACAGCCGTGTACTGATCGTCGGTGCGGGTGGGCTCGGTTCGCCGGCCGCCATGTACCTCGCCTCGGCAGGTGTCGGCACACTGGTGTTGTGCGATGGCGATACGGTCGATCTGACCAATCTGCAACGCCAGATCCTGCATCGCAATGATTCCGTCGGCCGCCTGAAGGTCGATTCCGGCCACGACACGCTACACACCATCAATCCTGAGGTGCATGTCGAATGCATCCCGCGTCGCCTCGTCGATGCCGAACTGGAAGAGCAGATCGCGGCTGCAACCGTGGTGCTGGATTGTTCCGACAATTTTGCGACGCGCCATGCCATCAACCGCGCCTGCGTGAAACTCGCGACCCCGCTTGTCTCCGGCGCAGCTGTACGTTTCGATGGGCAATTGAGCGTCTTCGACAAACGCGATCCAGAGAATCCCTGCTATCACTGCCTGTTTCCCGATGGAGAAGATGTCGAGGAAACACGCTGTGCAGTGATGGGCGTCTTCGCGCCCCTGACCGGCATCGTCGGCACCATGCAGGCGGCCGAAGCCCTGAAACTCATCGCCGGCTGCGGCGAACCTTTGATCGGCAGACTGGTGCTGATCAATGCGCTGACGATGGGGCTGCGCACCGTTCGCTATTGCAAGGATGCGGGCTGCGCGGTATGTGGGACGTAGCAAGTGACCAACGTAGTACCGGTTGTACTTGGGGAAGGTTGCTTTGAATGCCCCCGACGAGTATCAGTGGTGTTTTGAATGGCAGGAGTCTAAGCGGGCGTCAGGCGGACACCGCCCATCGCCGCAACCCAACTCCAGACTGGAGTAACCACATGACGACGACTTGCGTTCTCTTTATTCAGGGCGGAGGCAAGGGTGCACACTCCGCAGACGCGCCGCTTGCAAACTCGCTGAAGCGAGCGCTCGGCCCCAAGTACGACGTGCACTTTCCCCGAATGCCCGGTGAAGCCGATCCGAACGTAGCGTCCTGGAAAGAGAAAATCTCCTCGGAGTTATCGCACATACCCGGGAAAGTAGTGCTGGTAGCGCACTCCGTAGGCGCATCCATTCTGTTGCGGTACCTCTCGGAAGAGAAGGTTGAGAAACCGATTGCTGGCCTGTTCTTGCTTGCTGCCCCGTCATGGGATGAGGATCGTTGGAATTTCGACGACCTTAAGCTGCGCCGCGATATTGCTGAGAAGCTTGCCCTGGTCCCGCGGCTCTTCCTCTACCATGCCCGCGATGACGATGTCATTCCATTCGCCCACCTGGCGCTTCACGGCGCACGAATCCCGCAGGCGGTCGTGCGCGCGGTCGACAGTGGGGGCCACCAGTTTGGCAACGATCTGACAAGCGTTGCCGCGGACATTCGAGGCAACGATACCGCCTAACCCGGCCATTGAGCGGATAGGCTCGACAAGCATCGCTGGCCTGCATCTGCCGTTCATGTCTAACGATATTCTTGGCTACAGCGAGCTGTTTGGAGGGAAGAGCAAGCGCCTCCCGACATACATTCGTTGAAAGATCGACAAACGTCGGAAGGCGCTTCGCTTTTCCGACCTACGCGACCCAGGCCGGTCGCGCCAATATCCGCAGATCTTCGCCTATTTGCGTCACGGCGTGAAAGTGCAGGGCGATGCGCTCTTCCAGACTTTCAAATGCGGGCAGTGCCGCAATTCCTCTTGCCGGGTCACCCAGTAGCGTCGGTGCAAGGTAGAACAAATACTCGTCCACATATCCCGATTGCATAAAGGCCGCGTTGAGTGTGGCGCCTGCTTCCACCAGCAATTCGTTGATGCCGCGCTGGCCGAGTATCGGTAGCAGGGCGACGATGTCGATGTGTCCATCGCTTGCGGGCAGATGCAGGATTTCAGCGCCGGCCGTTTTCAACTCTTCGTGGCGCGTGCTATCACCATTGGCGGTGACGATCAGCGTATTGCCACCTTGCAAGATCTTTGCGCTAACAGGCGTGCGCAACTGACTGTCGAGCACGATGCGCAGCGGCTGACGTGGCGTTTCGACTGCCCGTACATTGAGCAGCGGATCGTCGGCAAGCACAGTACCGATGCCGGTCAGCACGGCACATGATCTGGCACGCCAGTGATGCGCATCGGCACGCGCCGCTTCGCCGGTGATCCACTGACTGACGCCATTGGCCAAGGCCGTTTTGCCATCGAGGGATGCTGCGATCTTGAGGCGTACGAAAGGCCTGCCATGCGTGATGCGCGAAATGAAACCCTCGTTCAGGGCGCTTGCCTGGGCCTGCATGAGCCCGGAGCTGACGGCAATACCTGCAGCGCCCAGACGTTCGAAGCCTTGACCTGCTATCAGCGGGTTCGGGTCCTGCATGGCGGCGACGACACGTCCTGTTCCTGCCTTGATAAGTGCATCGCAGCAAGGCGGTGTGCGACCGAAGTGGGAGCAGGGCTCGAGCGTGACGTAGGCAGTAGCGCCGGCTACCGACTTGCCGCGTGCTGCGGCATCGAGCAAGGCCTGGATTTCAGCGTGATTCTGGCCTGCCGGTTGCGTCCAGCCTTCGCCGATGATCTCGCCCGCTTCATCGACGAGGACGCAGCCCACACGTGGATTGGGTGAGGTGGTGTAGAGGCCGCGCTCGGCAAGCTCGAGCGCACGGCGCATGTAGTCTTCGGGAGCCAGCATCGCTCAGGTCTTGCTGCGCGGTTTGGATTTGGCTGTCGGCTTTGGTTTGGCGTGCGGGCCGAGCTCGCGGATGACTTCGGCGAATTCTTCGGCGTCTTCGAAATTGCGATACACCGAGGCGAAGCGGATGTAGGCGATCTTGTCGAGGCGCTTGAGCTCGCGCATGACCAGTTCGCCCACCTTGTCCGAGGGAATTTCGCGTTCGCCCATCGACAGCAGGCGCCCTTCGATGCGCTCGATGGCGCTGTCCACGCTTTCAGCCGTGACGGGGCGCTTGCGTAATGCCAGTTTCATACTGGCGAGCACCTTGTCGCGATCGAATTCTGTGCGACTGCCGTTTTTCTTGACGATCTGCGGCAGCTTGAGTTCGATGCGCTCGTAGGTGGTGAAACGTTTGTCGCATTCGCCACAACGACGACGACGGCGAATGATGTCGCCCTCATCGTTCTCACGCGTGTCGGTGACCTGCGTGGAGGGCGCGCCGCAGAAAGGGCATTTCATTGTGCGCGCCTCGCTTGGGTCATTATCAAGCGCCGTACACGGGGAATTTCTTGCACAACGCGCTGACTTCCTCGCGAACCTTTGCCAGCACTGCCTCATCGTTCGGTGCGTCGAGCACGTCGGCAATCAGGTGTGCGACGCGTTCGGATTCGATCTCGGTGAAACCGCGCGTAGTCATGGCCGGGCTGCCGATGCGGATGCCGGAAGTGACGAAGGGTTTCTCCGGGTCTTTCGGAATCGCATTCTTGTTGACGGTGATATGCGCGCGGCCCAGCGCAGCTTCCGCTTCCTTGCCATTGATCTTTTTCGAGCGCAGATCGACGAGGAACAGGTGGCTCTCGGTGCGGCCGGAAACGATGCGCAGACCACGCTGCTCGGACAGCACGCGTGCCATGACGAGTGCATTGGCGACGACCTGCTCCTGGTATTTGCGGAACTCCGGTGTAGCCGCTTCCTTGAACGCGACGGCCTTGGCGGCGATGACGTGCATCAGCGGGCCGCCTTGCAGGCCGGGGAAGATCGCTGAATTCAGGGCCTTCTCGTGTTCGGCCTTCATCAGGATCACGCCGCCGCGCGGGCCGCGCAAAGTCTTGTGCGTGGTCGAAGTCACCACGTCGGCAAACGGTACGGGATTCGGATAGATGCCGGCGGCGATCAGGCCTGCGTAGTGCGCCATATCGACCCAGAAGATCGCGCCGACGGCCTTGGCCACCTTGGCGAAACGTTCGAAATCGATGCGCAGGGAATAGGCCGATGCGCCGGCGATGATGATGCGCGGCTTGTGCTCATGCGCCAGGCGCTCCATCGCGTCGTAATCAATCTCTTCCTTCTCGTCGAGGCCGTAGGCAACGACGTTGAACCACTTGCCGGACATGTTCAGCGGCATGCCATGGGTGAGGTGGCCGCCTTCGGCGAGACTCATGCCCATGATGGTGTCGCCGGGTTTGGCGAAGGCCATCAGCACAGCCTGATTGGCTTGTGAGCCGGAATTGGCCTGCACATTGGCCGCGTCTGCGCCGAACAATTTCTTGAGGCGATCGATGGCGATCTGTTCGGCCACATCGACGAATTCACAGCCGCCGTAGTAGCGCTTGCCGGGATAACCCTCGGCGTACTTGTTAGTCAGTTGCGAGCCTTGGGCTTCCATCACGGCGCAGCTGACATAGTTTTCAGAAGCGATCAATTCGATATGATCTTCCTGGCGCTTGTTTTCAGCGGTAATGGTGGCAAAGAGCTCAGGATCGGCCTTGGCGAGGGTGTTTTGCTTGGAGAACATTTGCGTTTCTTCGAAGATTGGGCAGGCGCGAATAATACCGCGTTGATGGTGATTTAAGCCATTCTGGCAAGGATGAAATAATCTCAAACCCGCGTGAATACGGCTCATGCACTGCTGTTGCCAGAGTGCGTTCAATATCAAATCTGCAGTTCGTCGCGGCTGCCGTCCAGGTGTTCTTGATCGTTCCAGTTCTCCAGCGCCCAAAGTCCATCGACACGCGCCAGCCAGTTAAGGGCTGCGTTGCCAAGTTCGAAATCGCGGGGCGCGTTGAGCGGCATGCCGGTGACGAAACGACGGGCCGCGTCGAGTACGCCGCCATGCGCTATCAGCAAGATGGTCTGGCCGTCATGGCTGTCAGCAAGCGAATCGAGTACCCGCGCGATACGTTCGAAGCACTGCCGCAGGCTTTCGCCTTCGGGCGGGATGAAGTCGGGCTCACGGCTCGTGACCTTTGCCTGCATTTCGGGAAAGCGCAGCTCCGCTTCGTGCCGGGTCAGGCCTTGGAACACACCGAAATTCCGTTCCCTGATTGCGGGCAACACGGTGACCGGTACCCCCAGCCGTGTGCCTACCTGCTCGGCCGTGTGCAGGGCACGCGTCAGATCAGAACTGTAAATGGCGTCGAATCTTGCAGCCGAGAGTGCCGCAGCCAGCGCGCGCGCCTGCAGGACGCCCGTGGCGTTGAGGGGAATGTCTTCGTGCCCCTGCAAGCGGCGCTCGACGTTCCAGTCGGTTTCGCCGTGGCGCACGAGGCAGATCCTTGTACTCAACGAGGCACCTGGCACGGCATCAGTTCCGCAAGGCTTTCTCAAGCGGGTCTTCCGCCGCGCCGGATTGTGCGGGCTCGGCGAACGGCACCGTATCGGGAGTATTGCTACCTTCGTTGTCGGGGATTTCGATCCTGACCTTGTCCAGATCGATTTGCGGTGCCTTGTCCACGAAGCTGGTAACAAGCCCGGGCCACATGATGACAATGACGACCATGATCAATTGCAGGCCTACCCAGGGCAGTGCGCCGAGATAGATATCCGAACTCTTTACTTCTTTCGGCGCGATGCCGCGCAGATAGAAAAGCGCGAAGCCGAACGGCGGATGCATGAACGACGTCTGCATATTCACGCAGAGCAGCACACCGAACCAGATCAGATCGATGCCCAGCGCATTGGCGACCGGCACAAGCAAGGGAATGATGATGAAGGCGATCTCGAAGAAGTCGAGGAAAAACGCCAGAAAGAAGATGAAGGCATTCACTGCGATGAGGAAGCCGACCACGCCGCCGGGCAGATTGGTCAGGTGATGCTCGATCCAGCGGCCGCCATCGACGCCCTGGAACACGAGGCTGAAAACCGTCGAACCGATCAGGATGAAGATCACCATGGCGGTGATGCGCATGGTCGACTCCATGCCCTGACGCACCAGATCCCAGGTCAGGCGACGATGCGCCGCGGCGATGACCATGGCGCCCACAGCGCCTGCGGCGCCCGCTTCGGTCGGCGTCGCCATGCCGGTGAAGATGGTGCCCAGCACGAGAAAGATCAGCACGATGGACGGAATCATTCCCCACAGCACGCGGCGGATCAGAGGCCAGCCCGATTGCGTGCGCGCCTCTTTGGGAAGCGGAGGCACCCAATGCGGTTTGAGTATCGAGACGACGAAGATGTATGCGATGAACAGCAGCGTCTGCACGATGGAGGGGCCAATCGCACCGGCATACATGTCCCCGACCGAACGACCGAGCTGATCGGCCAGCACCACCAGCACCAGCGATGGCGGAATCAGCTGGGTGATGGTGCCGGAGGCCGCGATGACCCCCGTTGCCAGACGCATGTCGTAGCCGTAGCGGATCATGATCGGCAGCGAGATCATGCCCATGGCGATCACCGATGCGGCGACCGTGCCGGTGATTGCACCAAGAATCGCGCCGACGATGATGACGGCATAAGCGAGGCCGCCCGGAATGGGGCCGAAGAGTTGCCCGGTGCCTTCGAGCAGGTCTTCGGCAAGTCCGCAGCGCTCGAGAATGGCGCCCATGAACGTGAAGAAGGGAATCGCCAGCAGCAGCTCGTTCGACAGGATGCCGAAGACGCGCTGCGGCAGGCCTTGCAGGAATTCGGGCGGGAAGTAGCCCATTTCGATGCTCAGGACTGCCGACGCAAGACCCAGTGCGGCAAGCGAGAACGCGACTGGAAAACCGAGCAGGATGAATACGATCAGGCCGCCGAACATCAGCGGCGGCATCCACTCAAGCAGCGTCATTGCAGGGGCTTCTCGTAGTGGATGTCCATATCGTATTCGCCGCGCAGGTAGCCTATACGCTTGATGATTTCGGCAACGCCTTGCAGGCTGACCAGGAAGAAGCCGAGCGGTAGCGCGAGGCGGGCGGGCCAGATGATGAGCCCGCCGTCATTGCTCGACACTTCATGCGAATGCCATGCCGAGAGAAAGTAGGGCAGCGAGAAATAAAGCAGGGTAAGCATCGACGGCATGAGAAAGATCAGCAGGCCGACAAGATCGAGCCAGGCCTTGCCGCGCGGTGGCAGACGGCCGTAGAGCACATCCACGCGCACATGCTCGTTGCGGGCCAGCGTGACCGCGGCGCCCAGCATGACGATGCCGGCAAAGAGATACCACTGGATTTCCAGCCACGCATTGGAGCTGAGTGAGAAAGCGTAACGGGTGAATGCATTGCCGGTACTGATGAGGCAACACAGCAGCACGAAGCCGGTGGCGATCCAGCCGAAAACGCGGTTGAGCCTGTCGACCCAGCCTGCGAATTCAAGCAACACGGCAATCAATGCTTTCAAATCTTCCCCTCGCTCTTGCGTCGTGTCCTCCCCCTGTGGGGGAGGGCGATATCAAGGGATACGCTTCCGAGCGTTTTCAGAGTGCGGTTCTATCAAGCCTTCTTGCGCTTGGTCGCTTTGACCCCGGTGTTCGGCTTCAGCACCAGGACACTGGTCCCGATGATGGACAGGCGCCGCACATCGAACCAGCGTGAAGCAGGCATGAAACCATCCTGCAGGGATTGGGATGACACAAGTGCTCGGCGGTCGCCAGTGATGTGATCTGCCAGCGCGGTGATGATGCCTTCAAACTGGGTAACCTGATCCTTCACTTTTTGTCCAAGTATCATATCGTTGCCTTTCGTAGGTTCAGCGCGATTGATCGGCGCGTGGATGCCGGATTGTGCTGCTGCACAACGAATTTGACTTACCCCGCGTTTCGCCATGCAAGAGCGGGGCTTATGCTACATGCTTTTGAGATAACTCATCGCGCGGCGCGCCGGGAAATGATTTTGGGAAGACATACGGAAAAAGCCGACCATGAGGTCGGCTTTTTCTTTGTGATGCCAACCCTCAGGCTACTGCAACCGGAATCTTGCCGATCTTCGCCTGCCATTCCTTGGGGCCAGTCTTGTGCACTGAAGTCCCACCAGAGTCGACCGCCACGGTCACCGGCATGTCTTTCACTTCAAACTCGTAAATGGCTTCCATGCCCAGGTCGGCAAAGCCGACGACGCGTGCCGCCTTGATTGCTTTCGACACAAGATATGCCGCACCGCCGACTGCCATCAGATACACCGACTTGTGCTTCTTGATTGCTTCAATGGCGGCGTCACCGCGCTCGGATTTGCCGATCATGCCAAGCAGTCCAGTCTCGGCAAGGACTTGTTCGGTGAACTTGTCCATGCGTGTTGCGGTAGTCGGGCCGGCAGGGCCGACGACTTCGTCACGCACCGGATCAACCGGGCCGACGTAGTAGATGAAGCGGCCGCGGAAATCGACCGGCAGCGCTTCGCCCTTGTCGAGCATTTCCGTCATGCGCTTGTGCGCGGCATCGCGGCCGGTGAGCATCTTGCCGTTGAGCAGCAGTACTTCGCCCGGCTTCCAGGTGTTCACTTCTTCGCGCGTGATGGTGTCGAGATTGACGCGACGGCCCTTCGAGGTGTCGTAGGTCAGTTTCGGCCAGTCGTCGAGCGACGGCGGATCGAGGTAGACCGGGCCGCTGCCATCGAGCACGAAATGCGCATGGCGCGTTGCCGCGCAGTTCGGGATCATCGCTACCGGCAGGTTGGCGGCGTGCGTCGGGAAATCGCTGACCTTGACGTCGAGTACGGTGGTCAGGCCGCCGAGGCCTTGTGCGCCAATGCCAAGTGCATTGACCTTTTCGTAGATTTCCAGCCGCAATTCTTCGGCACGTGTCTGCGGGCCGCGCTCGATCAGATCGAGGATGTCGATCGGCTCCATCAATGCTTCCTTGGCCAGCAGCATGGCTTTCTCGGCGGTGCCGCCGATGCCTATGCCGAGCATGCCAGGCGGGCACCAGCCCGCGCCCATGGTGGGCACGGTCTTGATGACCCAGTCGACGATGGAGTCGGACGGGTTGAGCATGGCGAATTTGGACTTGGCTTCAGAGCCACCACCCTTGGCGGCGACGATCACGTCGAGCTTGTCGCCGGGGACGATGCTGACGTTGACCACGGCCGGCGTGTTGTCTTTGGTGTTGGTGCGCTTGCCTGCCGGGTCGGCGAGCACCGAAGCGCGCAGCTTGTTGTCCGGGTGATTGTAGGCGCGACGCACGCCTTCGTTCACGGCGTCCTCAATTGACACAAATGGGCTGCCGGTGAAACCTTCCCAGCGCACATCCATGCCGACCTTGAGAAAAACGGTGACAATGCCAGTGTCCTGACACAGCGGGCGGTGGCCCTCGGCGCTCATGCGTGAGTTGATGAGGATCTGCGCCATCGCGTCCTTCGCTGCCGGGCTTTGTTCAAGCTCGTAGGCGCGCGCGAGGTTGGTGATGTAGTCGACGGGGTGGTAATAGCTGATGTATTGCAGCGCGCCAGCGACGCTTTCGATCAAATCGTCTTGCCGGATGGAAGTCATGGTCATACCTCGGGGCTCGGGGAGAGTGTTCTTGTCTCCAGCTCAGCGCTCGTCATTGCACTGGTGTGGACGGAGCGATACCGGCTGGAGTGGTCAGCGATTATAGCCGGGCAGCGCCTCGCTGACCGCCAAGGCATTTACGCATACGCTCCTCGTGCCGGATGTTGCTCCACCTCGCAAATGCCGTGTCAGTGAGCGTCCGTATCGTTCGAGACTGGCGGTTTCGGCATGATGCGGTCGCACGCCGCGATCGCCATGGCTGACAGCAGGAAGGCAATGTGGATGCTGGTCTGCGCGATCAGCGCCTTTTCCGAATACGCCTCGGCATTGATGAAGGTCTTGAGCAGATGAATCGAGGAGATGCCGATGATGGCAGTGCCGAGCTTGACCTTGAGCACCGAGGCATTGACGTGCGACAACCACTCCGGCTGGTCCGGGTGCTCTTCGAGGTTCATGCGCGATACGAAGGTCTCGTAGCCGCCGACGATCACCATGATGAGCAGGTTGGAGATCATCACCACATCGATCAGCCCGAGCACCACCAGCATGATCGTTGTTTCCGTCAAACCGCCCGTATCGCCGACATGGCCGACGGCCTTGGTCACATGATCCATGGCGGCCTGGTTGCCGAAAGCGGCGCCAACCAGGTCGACCAGTTCTACCCAGAAATGCACGACGTAGACCAGCTGTGCCACGATCAGACCGAGGTAGAGCGGGACTTGCAGCCAGCGGCTCAGGAAGATCAGGTTGGGCAAGGGACGAAGAGCCGGCGGCGAAGAGGATTTCTTGACGGACATGGTTTCTGATACCGGAAGTGAGTGGAAGCCTGTCGAAGTGACGCGAAGCTAGCCCGGAAGGACCATAGTCGAGCCTGGCGGAAGCGAGCGATTGGGCAGGCCTGTTGCCGCGTGGTTCCGTACTTTCGGCAATGAAAGCGAATTTATTGCGGCAAATGGAAGGCGTTGCGGGAGTGGGGCAAATGACGTGCCCCTGTTGGGAGGGGGAAATGAGGAGGAATTACATGCTCGACTTGTTGAGCCCCAATTTTCGTCATTCCCGCGAAAGCGGAATCCACTCGGTGGCACAGGCCTCACGTAGGAGTGGATTCCCGCTTTCGCGGGAATGACGCGTCTTTGGCAGAAATCGAATTTCCAAACCTGTCTTGCCGTTCGGCAAGGCATGTATGAAATTCCCAAATGAAAAACCCCGCCGGAGCGGGGTTATGAAGCCTGTGTTTGCACACAGACAGTATCTGCGCTTTGTTACCACTTCTTGCGCTTGCACAGTTCTGTGCTGAAGCCTGTGAAGTGATTAAAGCACGCGGCAGGATTTTGCCTTGTGCGGTTTTTGGCAATTAAAGCGCAATACTTTCCGCAACCAGGCCGTTACGCTTTCGCATTTGGCGGCGGCGGGCCGGTAATCAGCCGTGCGCCGCGCTTGTAGGTAAGGAACGACCACAACCAGGTGAATGCCACCACGACGCGGTTGCGAAAATCGATGAGGAAGAAAATGTGCGCGAATCCCCATAGCCACCATGCCAGCGGCCCGCGCAATTTGATCCAGCCGAAATCGACAACCGCGGCCCGCCGGCCGATGGTCGCCAGATTGCCGTAGTTCTTGTAAGTGAAAGGCGGCGGCGAGGCCTCGCCGCGGAGCCTGGCAGAGATCACCCGTGCCACATACTTCCCCGCCTGCTTTGCCGCCGGGCCGACGCCGGGAACGACCGCACCTCTGGTGTCCGTAAGGGTCGCTGTATCGCCGATGACGAATACATTGTCATATCCCGGCACGCTGTAGTCGGGTGCGACTTTCACGCGCCCCGCACGATCTGCTTCAACATTCAACCAGGCCGCTGCCGGCGAGGCCTGCACGCCAGCGGCCCAGATGATAGTGCCGGCGCGCACGCGCTGATCGCCGATGACCACGCCGCCGGCGTCGCAGTCATTGACGCGAGCGTTGAGGCGCACTTCCACGCCAAGTCGTTGCAATGATCTGACGGCTGCCGCCGACAGGTCTTCGGGGAAGCTGGCCAGCAGGCGTGGCCCGGCTTCAACCAGCAATACCTTGGCCTTGCGTGGATCGATGTGGCGAAAGTCTTTTGCCAGCGCAGCGCGTGCCAGTTCGGCAATCGAGCCGGCCATTTCAACGCCGGTGGGGCCGCCGCCGATGATCACCATTGTCAGCATGCGGTCGCGCTCGACCGTGTCGGTTGCCATCTCCGCCAGCTCGAATGCCATCAGCAAACGGTGACGAATCGCGGTTGCATCCTCGATCGTCTTCAACCCTGGGGCAAAAGACTCCCAATGGTCCTTGCCGAAATACGCATGGCGCGCGCCGGTGGCAACGACCAGATAGTCATAGTGAATATTTTCGGCATGCACGCCATTGTCGACGGCCACTGTCCGGGCCGCGCTGTCGATGCCAGTGACCTTGCCGAGGATCACGCTGACATTCTTCTGATCCGACAGCAGGCTGCGGACTGGCGCGGCGATGTCGGCGGGCGACAGGCTGGCGGTGGCAACCTGATAGAGCAGGGGCTGGAAGAGGTGATGGTTGCGCTGGTCGATCAGCAAGACATCAACCGTTGCGCCAGCCAGCGCCTTGGCGGTCGACAAGCCGCCAAAGCCGGCACCGATGATTACAACCCTTGATCGAGCCTGTGCCATCTGCAATCCCGATTACGCTGAATACGTTTTCAGCATCGTAGCGCAGATGCACAAACCCGAACTGTCAGGTTCGTACGAAGCGCTTTCAGGGCTTGATCGAATCGCGATAAACCGCCGGGAATATCATTTTCAGATTCTCCACCTTCGGCAAATCGTTGTAGGCAATGTAGGGTTGGTCGGGGTGCAGGGTTGCATAGTCCTGGTGGTAGGCCTCGGCTTCGTAAAAAGCCTTGAGCGGCACCAGCTGCGTCACGATGGGTCTGCTGAAGCTCTTGGCAGTCTTGAGCTGCTCGAAATAGGCCTGGGTAACAGTCCGCTGATCTTCGCTTGTATAGAAAACTGCCGAGCGATACTGCGTGCCGCTGTCAGGGCCTTGCCGATTCAATTCGGTCGGGTTGTGCACCACTGACATGAAAATCTTCAGCAACTGGCCGTAAGAGATCTTCGTCGGGTCATACGTCACCTTGACGGCCTCCGCGTGCCCCGTATCGCCGCTACTTACGTCCTCATAGTGTGCCCGGTTGGCAGCGCCACCGGAGTAGCCCGAAATCGCCGTCATCACGCCTTTGGTGTGCTGAAAAACGGCCTGTACCCCCCAGAAACAGCCGCCTGCGAATACGGCTGTCTGCATGCCTTTGACTGGCGTGTCTACAGCCGGGTCGGGCAGTTTCACGGCCTCTTCCCTGGCGCTGGCGCATCCGGTTGTGAGGGCCATGAGCGAGGCAAACATCAAGGGCCAGATCTTGTGCTGCAGACGTTGACGTATCGTGGGGAGATTCATGAGAGTGCCTTTCAGGGGTATAGCCAGGTGAGAGTCGGCGGCGTTCAAGCCATCTTGACGAAGCGCATCGAGGCCGAGTTCATGCAGTAGCGCAGGCCCGTGGGCTTCGGGCCATCATCGAACACATGACCGAGATGGGCGTCGCAGCGCTTGCAGGCCACGGCGGTGCGCAGCATGCCGAAAGTGCGATCCGATATTTCGTTGATATTTTCTTTGGCAATGGGTTGCCAGAAGCTTGGCCAGCCGGTACCGGATTCAAATTTTGTCGCCGAGCTGAACAGGGCCGTATCACAGCAGATGCAGCGATACAGGCCCTTCTCGTGGTTTTCCCAGGTGGCACCGGTGTAGGCGCGCTCCGTATCTTCCTGGCGCGTGACCGAGAACGAGATGGGCGATAACTGCTTGCGCCATTCCGCTTCAGTCTTGACCACCTTGGCCATCTTCACCGCAGGTTGAACCGCACCCGCGTCGGACACCGGCACGATCAGCACCTCCGTCACGGGCTTGCCGGCGGTATCTGCGGCGAACGATTTCGACATCGCCAATGCACTCAGCGAGACGCCGGAGAGCAGTAGCGCGCGCCGGCGCTGCTGTCTGAGACTGTCGATTTCGTCCTGCGACATTCCATTGTGTGACATCCCGTCGTGTGACATCTTTTCCTTCCTCATTCGTTCACATGCTCCCTGATGGAGACCGGCCGCCGTGGGCAATCCTTACATGGGGTTTTGAGCTGATACGTCGAAGCCTGCATTCTGGACGCGATTTCCTCACTTTGGTTCAGCGTGCCAGCGCAAGATCGATCAAATGGACGGGCGCCGCATGAGGCAATCTAGGACCATGCCAACGAGACATCAAATGAATCCGACAGGAAATACCGCGGGCAAAGCGCTCTGGTTCATAGAGAGCCATTTTGCCGGCGAGATCACGCTCGACGACATCGCCACGACGCTGACCGTGTCGCGCTTCCAGTTGTCGCGAGCGTTCGAGGCGGCGATGGGTGTTCCGGTCATGCGCTATGTACGCGCGCGGCGGCTGAGCGCGGCGGCGCGCAGCTTGTCGCAGGGCGCGCCGGACATTCTGGCCATCGCGCTTGACGCTGGCTATGGTTCTCACGAGGCATTCACCCGGGCTTTTCGCGAGCAGTTCGGCACCACGCCGGAAGCGATCCGCGCGCAAGGTCATTTGAACGATATTGAACTGATGGAGCCGATAAAAATGGACGAAACCTTTGTCGATGTGGAGCCGCCGCGCTTCGAGAGTGGCAGGCTCTTGCTCATCGCCGGACTGCGCGAACGCTACGATTGCACGAGCAGCGCAGGCATCCCCGCGCAGTGGCAACGCTTCATGCCGCAATTCGAGACGGGCATGGCAGGGCAGATTAGCCGTGTTGCCTATGGTGTGACCTGCAACTTCGATGACGCCGGCAATTTCGACTACCTCTGCGGTGTGGAGGTCGCTGACTTTTCGAGCCTGCCTGCAAGCTTGAGTCGCGTGCGGATTGCCGGGCAGCGATACGCGGTATTCCAGTTGAGCGATCACATTTCGACGATACGCCGCAGTCTGAACACGATCTGGAACAAGTGGCTGCCCGAGTCGGGACTTGAGGCGGCGGACGCGCCGAATTTCGAGCGTTACGACGAAAGTTTCGATCCACGGACAGGTATGGGAGGCATGGAGTTCTGGTTACCGATCAAGGCGTAAAAAGAATGACAAACACAAGAAACGACAAACGCATACGCTATTGTGTGCATGAAAACAAGAAAGCCGACGTAATGACGTCGGCTTTCTTGTTGTCTGCGCGGCTTTGCCGCCTGGCGAATTTTCGGCTATGCAAAAAGACGGGTTGGTTGTTGCGTTGCAGACATTGCTTCGCGGGCCTGCGGCACGGTGGTGGGTTGTGACGTGAGAATGGTCAGGGCTGCCTGTGCAAACTCGGCAGCGTCACGCCCGAGGCTGGTGAGATAACCGCCGTCTGACTGGGTGAGCAAGCCTTTGTCATACAGGCGTTGCGTGGCGGCGATCACGCTGGGGTCCGCAGTCTTGTGAATCTTGATTCCCTGTTGGCTGGTCGCCAGGTCGAAACGTATCAAAGTGTTCAGTTCATGGACAAGATCGGCGGTGTAGTGCATGTGCGAACCTCCTCAGTAGTGGCGTCCAAATCATCGTGCCTGACAATCATAGTCTTCCTGACGCATATCAAACTCACGGCCGTATTAATTCTTTGCTCGTAGCAAGGGTATGCAGCCTGGTTGCAGTGCAGCAATCAAACGAATACATCCACGAGGCTCCCTGGCCCAGCGCCTGTGGAGCCTGCTTTTTCAAGCGCTTCGACGCTTCGCGTGGCCTGGATGTCTTGTGGCGCAGGCGAAGCGTCGAGCGCCGCCGCCGCTTGCTCATTGGCCGTGATGGATCCGGAATTCGCGGCTCGCGAGGTTTGCGTCCTATCGATTTGAGTCTTATCGATCTGCTTGATGCGCGCCTCGGTCGAGTTCAGCTTGTTGGTCAGATCCTCGATCTTGGCTTTGCCCTCAGGGGTCTTGGCGGAAGGGCACGTGACCCAGTCGCACAGCTGCTTTTTCAGCGTGTCGACCTGCGCCTCGAGTCCTCTCTTTGCGCCAGGCGTGACGCCGCCTGCCGTGGCGGGGCTGTAGCTTGTAGAGGCTCCAACTGCAGTGACCATGCTGCTCCGCTGACAAAGACAGGCTTCCCCCGGTAACGGCATCGCGCAGCCGGTCCTTGAGCTGCAAAGATGCTGAGGAGGCCATATGCAGAAGGGTGGGAATGGGGTTTGCTGGATAGTGTTCAGGAACGCAAATCAAGGAGACCGCTATGCACCTGACACAAATCGTGGAAAACCTGAAGTCCGCAGTGGGAATCAACCCCGCAGACAATCTTGACGCCGACATGAAGCGCGTCATCGACGCACTTGGCGAACTCGGCGCATTGCCGATCGAGCATCTGTCGGTAGAAAAGGCCCGGGCACAGCCGTCTCCGGCCGATGCCGTGCAGAAAATCCTGCTGGATCAGCGCCGGGGTGCGGAGGCCTTTGCGGCAGTGGCATCCGTTTCGGCAACCAACATCACCATACCTGCAGCAGCAGGCACCAACCCGGCGCGCGTCTATACACCTTCCGGTCAGGGGCCGTTTCCTGTGATCCTGTATTTTCATGGTGGTGGCTGGGTGATCGCCGATCTTGACGATTACGATGCCACGCCGCGCTCCATTGCCCAGCAGGCAAATGCCATCGTCGTTTCGGCACACTATCGCCAGGCCCCCGAACATCCTTTCCCTGCTGCGCATGAAGACGCCAATGTGGCGTACACATGGTTGCTGAAGAATGCGGAATCACTCGGCGGGTATGCTGACAGCATCGCAGTCATGGGCGAGAGCGCCGGCGGCAATCTTGCAATCAATGTGTCCATCTGGGCGCGTGACAATGGCGTGCGCATGCCGGTGCATCAGGCCCTGATCTACCCGCTGGTCAGTACCGATACGGAAACCCCTTCATACAAGGAAACCAGGCATGCCCGGCCGCTCAACAAGGCGGTGATGAAGTGGTTCGTAGACCATGTTTTCGCACACGCCGCCGACAAGGACAGCCTGCTTGTGAATGTGGTGGATGCGAACCTTGCAGGCTTGCCTCCGACAACGGTGGTGACGGCCGAAGTCGATCCGCTGCGCTCTGAAGGCGAGACCTTGGCGATTCGTCTGATGGGGCAGGGCACCGAGGTGTTGCACCAGAACTATGCAGGCGTGACGCACGAGTTCTTCGGCATGGCTCCTGTCGTCGGCGCTGCACGCGAGGCGCAGGCTTTCGTGTTCGAGCGCCTGTGCGGTGCCTTTGCACGGAAGATCCATTGATCGTCGCAGGGTGGGTTCGCGAAGCAACCTACTCTGCGCATCAGCCCCCACGCAAGGGAAGTTCCCCTTGCGATGGCGCATTGTCTGTTTCGGATTCGCTGGCAGGAGACAGCCCGCTTGCCCGCACGCCGAGCAGACGCAATCTTTTCTCCAGCGGTACGCGCCGCAAACACTCACCCGCAGCCCGGCGAATCGTCGCGGCATCAGCCGTGGCGACAGGCAGCGTGAGGTCGCGTGTAACTGAACGAAAATCTTCATAGCGCAGCTTGATGCCAATGGTGCGGCTGACGTAAGCCTTGCGCTGCAGGTCTTCCGCCAGACGCGTGCACAGCGACGTGAAAATCGTGCTCAGTGTGTCGCGGTCGTGGCGCGCATGCAGGTCGCGTTCGAACGTCGTTTCGCGACTGATCGACCTGGGTTCCGAACGCGTTACGATGGCACGTTCATCGATTCCATGTGCCACTTCATTCAACCATATTGCATAGGTGCGACCGAACTGGTCTTGCAACAAGGCCGTGTCGGCTTGTGCCAGCTCACCGATGGTATTGATGCCGAGTGCAGCAAGCTTCTCCGTTGCTTTCGGACCGATACCGTTGATCTTGCGGACCGGCAGCGGCCAGATGCGTTGCGCAATGTCTTCCATGCCGAGAATGGTAATGCCATCCGGTTTTTCCAGATCGGAACATATCTTCGAGAGCAGCTTGTTCGGCGTGATGCCGATGGAGCACGACAGTCCCGTCGCTTCACGCACTGCCTGCTTGATGCGTTGTGCCAGCGGCAGGCTTTCTTCGTCGAGACCGCTGAGATCGATGTAGATCTCATCGATGCCGCGATCCTCGATCTGCGGCGCAATGCTCGCCACAGCCGCCTTGAACAGGCGCGAGTAGTGACGGTAAGCGTCGAAGTCGACGGGCAGCAGCACCGCGTCGGGGGCCAGCTGTGCTGCCTTCATCATTCCCATTGCAGAGAAGACGCCAAGGGCACGGGCTTCATAGGTGGAAGTGGTAATGACGCCGCGCCCGACGTAATCGCGCAGCCGGGCAAAGCGCCGGCTACCGTCGGCAAGCAGCTCCGGTTCCCGGTCGCGGCCACCGCCGATCACTACGGCCTGGCCGCGCAGTTCCGGATAGCGCAACAGTTCGACCGATGCGTAAAAGGCATCCATGTCGAGATGTGCAACGCGGCGGGGCCGGGTCATGGTGCGCGCTTGCCAAGGCAATGGCGGCGCCGGCAACGGAGGGAAGCGAGCGTGGTGGCGCAACTGCCAGCCTGATCGTGCAACGAAGGGCCGACCGGATGTCTTGCGGATTTCATCAACATAGACCGCAAACTCTACAGCCAAGCTGGAGCGAGGTGGGAAGTGGACGGGACGTAGAGGGGAAGTGGTCAACCGGGAGTCGAGCAACGGCAGGGCGCCAGGCCAGATCAATCGTCGCGCAGGAACTCCTCATTTACCTGGTTCAGGACATTCTCGCCACTGACCTCAAGAAAGGGTGCCTCTCCGGGCGCCTGGCGAACATTTATCACGACGCTGGTGCCGTCGTCGCCATCCAGCACGAGCGCGTCCCTGCCATCGTCACTGACGATCAATCTTGCACTGATGATTGTTACGCCTTCCAGTTCCGGTATCTCGACTGGTGGCCTGTTCCCCGCGAATTCGCGGCCTCGTGCTGCGATCTCTTGCATGTCTGCACCTCCTCGCAGCCATGCAGCAGAAAGTGTTCCCGACCTGAGCGGAGTGCGCGCGAAAATACCTGAAATGACAAAGGAATGCGGCGGCCGGTTTTGGGGCTCGACCGGAAAGGATGAGCGCCGGTGGTACATGATTTGCTGACACAGGTCAGCCCGCATTACTTCATGGAGGACCTCTTGCAATTGCCCCGCTCCAGCGGCGTGCTGCTGCACATTACCTGCTTGCCGGGCCCGCATGGCAGCGGCGACTTTGGGGCATCAGCCTATGCATTCGTTGACTGGCTGGTGAAAGCACGCCAGCGGTTGTGGCAGGTATTGCCATTGACGAGTATCGGCCTGGGCAATTCGCCCTATGTCGGTTCTTCGGCATTCGCCGGAAACCCGTTGCTGATAGATCTCGACGCTTTACAGACAAGCGGCTGGCTGCCCGATGAAGATGACCCGACAGATTGCCTGAGCCGTGAATTCGAAGAGGGGCGTGTCAATTTCGATGTCGTCGTGCCCTATCGCATGAGCCGGCTACGGAGCGCATGGCAGGGGTTCAGACAGCAGGCCACGGCGCCTCAGCTGGAAGCGCTGGCGGCATTTTGCCAGCGCGAGTCGTTCTGGATCGACGACTACGCGCTGTTCATGAGTTTGCAAGAGCATTACGCCACGGACTCATGGCTTGCCTGGCCCCGTGCCCTGGCTGATCGGCAGCCCGCAGCATTGGAACAAGCCCGCGCACTGCATGCCGATCGCATTGACTTCTGGTGCTTCTGTCAATGGTGCTTTTGCACGCAGTGGCTGAAGCTCAAGCGATACGCCAACCAGCGTGATGTCAATATCATCGGCGACTTGCCCATGTTTGTCGGCCACGAAAGCGCCGACGTATGGGCGCATCCAGCGCTTTTCGATCTCGATGAAACCGGCAGGAACCGGACCGTCGCGGGGGCGCCCCCTGACGCATTCAGCGATGAGGGGCAGCGGTGGGGGGCCCCGCTTTATTGCTGGGCCGCGCACGCACGCGACGATTTTCAGTGGTGGGTCAGACGTTTTCGATCCGCTCGCGAAGTAGCAGACATCGTGCGTATCGACCACTTCCGTGGACTGATAGCTTTCTGGGAAGTGCCCGCGGAAGCAGCCTCCGGCCGCGGCGGGCGATGGCGCCGGGCGCCGGGCACTGCGCTGCTGGATGCAGTCGTGGCTGCACTCGGCCCGCTGCACGCCATTGCCGAGGAGCCAGACATATTCATTGCCGATGTCGACGCTCTGCGCCGACAGCTTGCGCTGCCTGGCACGCGCATTCTGCAGCTTGCGTTCAGAACGGATGAGCGCGCGGATGACAGTGCGGGGAACAGCATCCTCCTGCCGCACAGGCATGAACAGGACATCGTCCTCTATACGGGCACACACGACACCAACACCGCTTGCGGTTGGTGGGCCGAGGCCAGCGAGGCTGAACGTGAGCGCGCCCGGCACTATCTGCGTATCGATACGAACGAAATTCATTGGGAGCTCATACGTGTGGCCAGTGCGAGTGTGGCGAATACGGCAATTCATCCGCTGCAGGACGTGCTGGGAGTCGGGGCAGAGGCGCGCATGAATCGGCCGGGGCGGCCGGACGGTAACTGGCGGTGGCGCTTCAAGCAGGACGAACTCCTGCCGTGGCATGCGCAGCGCCTGGCAGCGCTGACTGGACTGTATGAGCGTGGTTGATGGCGGCGCTGTGAGCTATGTGGGAGTGGGACTTGCTCAGGTGCCTGCTGGCCGCGTAGATGGCAGAACGCGCACGTGACGAGAGAGGAGGTTCAACATGACTTTGTTCGATATCTCGAAGACGTTTTCACTCGAAATGCCGCTGGAGATGTTCATCAGGGGAACGGCCGTATATTGGTTCCTGTTCCTTATTTTTCGCGTCGTATTGCGGCGCGACGTCGGCTCCATCGGCATCGCCGACGTGCTCTTGCTGGTACTGCTTGCGGACGCTTCGCAAAATGCCATGGCGAACGAATACACGAGCGTTGGCGATGGGTTTGTGCTGATCGCGACGCTGGTGTTCTGGAACCTGGCGGTGGATTGGCTGTGCTACCGTTTTCCTGCAGTAGAGAAGCTGATGGGGGCACCGACCTTGTGTCTTGTGCGCGACGGCAGGATCATCAGACGCAATATGCGCCGCGAGTTCATCAGCCATGAGGATCTGATGAGTCAATTGCGGCAACATGGCGTCGAGGACGTCCGTCAGGTGCATCGCGCCTACCTGGAAAGCGACGGCAATATCAGCGTGTTGAAGCAGACCTAAGCCCTGGCCAACGTTACGCGGCTTCCTGTCACAGAAGCCGTGTGGCAAGGCGCGGGCGGAAATATGCAATACACATGCATTTGTCCCGGCTGCTGCTGCCCATGAGGAGAAAGGCGGGTAATTTAGCGCCGTGTGCCGGAGGAAGTTCGGGCTGCTTTTTGTGTGAGGTTCTTGCGCTGCTATGGCCCCCCACGTCCACCAACCGCAGCGAAGACTTGTCCCGTTGAGTAGCTGGACTCTTGCGAAGCCAACAGGACGTATATTCCCGCAAGCTCGGCCGGCTGGCCCGGACGCCCCATCGGCGTATCTTCACCAAATGATGGCAGCTTGTCCGGGGGTTGACCGCCTGTAACCTGCAGCGGAGTCCAGAACGGACCTGGCGCTACTGCATTGACGCGGACCCCTTTTTTTGCGAGTTGCTTCGCGAGCCCTTTGGTAAAGATCATGATCGCCCCCTTCGTGGCGGCGTAGTCGATGATCGTTTCGCCTGGATCGTAGGCATTGACCGACGCCGTATTGATGATCGTTGATCCGGGTTTCAGGTGCGGCACGGCAGCCTTCGTGATCCAGAACATGGCGTACACATTGGTCTTGAACGTTTCGTCAAACTGGGACGTCGTGATGTCAAGAATCGACTCCTGCGAAACCTGGCGCGCTGCGTTGTTCACGAGTATGTCGAGACCGCCGAGTGCTTTGACAGCGTCTGTCACCAGGCGTGTGCAGAAGGCTTCGCTCTTGATATCTCCGGGTATCGCAACGGCCTTGCGCCCTTCCGCCTGGATCAGTTGTACGACTTCACGAGCGTCCGGTTCTTCGGCAGGCAGGTAGTTGATCGCGACATCGGCACCTTCACGTGCGTAGGCGATTGCCGCTGCGCGGCCAATGCCGGAGTCGCCGCCAGTGATGAGTGCCTTGCGTCCGGTCAGACGACCGGAGCCCCTGTAGCTTTTTTCGCCATGGTTGGGTTTGGGGTCCATGCGACTTGCGAGCCCTGGCCAAGGTTGCTGTTGCTTCGAAAAAGGCGGCTTCGGATACGCCGTTTTCGGGTCCTGTAGTGCAGCGCTTGCCGCCGTCCCTGACGCAGACGAGCGGCTGCCGGATTGCGCAATGGCGGGCGTTATGACGCTGGCGAGCAGGCCCGTCGCCATCCCGCCGACGAGCGCGCGTCGTGACGGGTCCGGATGATCGGTTTCGTCAGGCTGCGCGGATGTCTCGCCTTGTTTTTCGTGATTCATGACAACTCCTTTACCTGATTGACATACTTTCTAAAAAATTCGCGCCGCTATCGGCGCCACTCCACATCCGGAAACCTGCCCGGTTTCATTCATGCATGGGGAAGACTTGTCGCCCGATGGTGTGCGTTCAGTGCTTCACGCCTTTTCATGTCTCGCATTCGGCGGTTGACCATAAGTGCATCCGTACATCGGATGTCGTCTCTTGCGGCAGCAAACGCAGACGAACCGTTCGCATCCGGATTTGAAAAATCTTCAGTCACGTGTCTGTATTTTGAAGAATCGCAACGGGTTCGCTTTTCTTGTGGCGATGCGCAGTGCCCAAAATGTGCTGCTTCCCGCGGTTGTCCGGGCTCCATATCCAATTTCTTGCCTTTCTCATCTGCAAGTGAATCTGCATATCCGCAATGCACAGCAACACACATGCCTTGTAGTGAAATGGTCGTGAATGCAGATTGCTCAGGTGCATGAAATAAAAGGGAATTACATACTTGACTTGCAGAGCCCCGGTTTTCGTCATTCCCGCGAAAGCGGGAATCCACTCGATAGCACAGGTCTCACGTAGAAGTGGATTCCCGCTTTCGCGGGAATGACTTGTCTTTTGGCAGAAATCGAATTTCCAACGTGATTTGCCGTTCTGCAAGTTAAGTATGTAGTTCCCAAATAAAACGGGATCGTCGCTTGCTGCCCGAAATCTCACGCCGTCAAATGCGCCTGTCAAAACGTCATGGGCTTTCGCTCACGCGGTTAGCCGGGGGGCGAGCGAGTGGTTTGTTGATGAATTGCACGAGAATGGACAAAAAGCGCCTCAACCCTGTCTGGCCGATTCTGGTGGCCGCCATCTGGCGCTTCCGCCGACGCACCTCGCTTGCCGTCTTGCTGGTGGTGCTCGCCAAGCTTGCTGCTGTGTCGGTGCCGCTCGTTCTCAAGAAGGTAGTGGATGAGTTCAGCCGGCCGGAGATGCTTGCATCCATCCCCGTTCTGCTGCTTGTCGGCTACGCCGTCATGCGCTTTTTTGGCACATTCTTCGGCGAGATTCGTGACGTGGTATTCGCACGCGTCACGCAGCGCACGGTTTCGGATTTCCTCATTCGCACCTTCACGCATCTGCACCGGCTGAGCCCGCGTTTCCACTCGCTGCGGCAGACGGGTGTGCTGACACGCGAGGTCGAGCGTGGTACGGCCGGCATCGGTTTCCTGCTCGGCGTGGCCTTGTTCACCATCGTGCCCACCCTGGTCGAGATGGCCTCGGTGCTGATCATTCTCGCTGCGGGCTACAGCCTCTGGTTCACGGTGATTCTCGGCCTTACCTTCGTTCTCTACGGTGTCTTCACACTGGTGTTTACCGAAAGGCGTGCGATTTACCAGCGTGCCCTCAACCGCCTCGACTCCAACGCTAACGGTCGGCTGGTCGATAGCCTGCTGAACTATGAGACCGTCAAGTACTACACGGGCGAAAAGATCGAGACCTCCCGTTTCCAGAACATCATGTCCGAGTGGATCGAGGTGGGCATACGCAATCAGAAAGCCTTGAGTCTTCTGCATATCGGTCAGAGCGCCATCATCGCGATCAGCGTTGCCGGCGTGATGCTGTTCGCGGGCGACCAGGTCGTGCACCGTGGCATGACGGTGGGCGATCTCGTACTGATCAATGCCTATGTCATCCAGATATGTCTGCCGCTGAATTCCCTCGGCTTCATTTTTCGCGAGGCGAAGGACGCGTCGATCAACGCCGAGCGGCTTTTCTCCCTGCTCGGTGAGCGGCCCGAAATCGAGGAAAGCCCGGGCTTGCCGACGCTGCAGGTGAAGGTCGGCGAGGTGCGCTTCGAACACGTGGACTTCGGCTACGAGCCGAGCCGGCCCATCCTGCACGATGTGAGCTTCACCATCGCAGCGGGTACGACCGTCGCGGTGGTGGGCGGCAGTGGTTCAGGCAAGTCGACCCTGGTGCGGCTGCTGCTGCGTTTCTACGATGTGGGTACGGGCCAGATCAGCATCGACGGCCAGCCGATTTACGAAGTCACGCAGGAGAGCCTGCGCACCGCGATCGGCGTAGTGCCGCAGGACACCATCCTGTTCAATGACAGCATCGCCTACAACATTGGCTATGCACGCCCCGGGGCCAGCCGCGAGGAGATCGAGGCTGCTGCGCGTTCGGCGCAGGTGCATGACTTCATCAGCTCGCTGCCGCAGGGTTATGACACCATGGTAGGCGAACGCGGCGTGCGCCTTTCCGGCGGCGAGCGACAACGCATCGCGATTGCGCGCGCCATTCTGAAGAACCCGCCGATCCTGATTCTCGACGAGGCGACCTCGGCGCTCGATACGCGCTCCGAGCGCAGCATCCAGGACGAGTTGGGACGGCTGGCTCGCGACCGCACGGCGCTGATCATTGCCCATCGTTTATCCACCGTGGTCGATGCTGCGGAGATCCTCGTCATGGATCTGGGCCGCATCGTCGAGCGCGGCACGCATGACGAATTGCTCGAACGCGAAGGCCTCTACGCACAGATGTGGCGTTTGCAGCAGCACGAACGCGAGATCGAACAGACCGGGCGGCGACTCGCAATGCAATCGGTGGACATGGGCGTGCTGGTTGCCGGCGTGCTTGCTGGCTTGCGCGCCGAGATGCAAGAGCGGCATATCGATCTGTACACGATTTTCGGCAACGAACAGATACGTGTCACCGGCAATCTCAGCCAGTTGCATCAGGCGGCGTGGGATGTGCTGCAGTATTTCATGGCCGTCAATCCGCCGGGCGGGCGCATCGAGTTGCGCCTGGAGCGCAGCGGCGCAAACGGCCGCCTGATGATCATGGACAATCTGGTAACGTCACCGCCCGCAGGCGAAGGTGAGCCGCAGATGCATGCCGAGGGCAGATCTGCGCCGCTGCCTGTAGCGCTGGCCCGCGCAGAAGTCGATACGGTGATCGAGGAACATGGCGGGCACTTCACGATGTGGCAGGACCATACGGGCAATACGGCCATCATCGAACTGCCCGTACGTGCGCTCGCCAGCAGTGCCGGTGCCAGCGAATCTACCGGCGCCGACCATGCAACGCTCAGCAAGCTGGATGCTCATGTACTGGATGGCGTGCGCGTGCTGGCTATCGATGACAACGTGGAAGCGCGCGAGCTCATCGGCATCGTGCTGGAAATGCATGGCGCAAAGGTCGCGTCGGTGAACTCCGGTCGCGAGGCGCTCGCTCTGCTGGCGACCCTGCCATCCATTAGCTGGCCAGACATTGTCCTGTGCGACATCAGTCTCGGTGACGACGATGTCTACACCGATGGCTATGCGGTGATCCGCCGCATACGTGAACTCGAAACGGAGCGTGCGACCACGCTCGTCGAACGGTTACCCGCGATCGCGCTGACGGGGTTTGCGACACCGGGCGACCGTATGCGTGCGCTGCTGGCCGGGTTCCAGCTGCATCTTGCCAAGCCCGTCGATCCCAACGAACTGGTGGCAGCCATCGTCAGCCTCGCGGGGCATGCCGTCCGCCGCAGCGCGGCCGTCGTCAACGCGTAGTCGTTGGTACGGGAACATCCTTTGCTCACCTCGCCGAACGTGCCGCTCCGGGCGCGTTCTTCGGGAGCTTATCCATCATGTCGCACACAAATTCTTCCTCAGGCAGCTCCTCAGGTAGCCATTTCGTCACGGCCGAACTGGCCGCCCAAGCCGTTGGCATGGCGCTGCCGCTGATCGAGCGAGCGATGCAACACAGCTTCGTCGGCGAGAGCGGTTTCCTGTTCATCGTCGTGATGCAGCCGACGCTGACGCCGGCCAACTCCTCGTTCGAGGAGGCCATCCTGTACGAACATGCCATTGGCGACAGGAGCAAGTGGGACGCCGACTACGCCGGCTTTGCGCACGCCAAGACACGCATCAGCTGGAATACCGGGCTGGACAGCCATGTCGTGCAGACCCAGCGCCCGCATCTGCTCGAACCGGACAACACGGTGCTGTGGGGCAGCGTTGCAATCGAGGGAATCGTCGTAGGTGCAAGCGGTGCGAATGCCTGTTACGACGAGGCATTTGCAGGCGTAGTGGCAATGTGCTTGCGGGCACTTGTGAAGGACAGGCGCGAGCGCTATCGCGGCGGACTTTTCCTGACCGCTTCGCAGCCGACATAGAGACTGCAATGCGGGATACGAGCAGACAGTAATTTGCCAACCGCGTGTAACTCCTCCATCAAAAATGAAAAAACGCCTTTGTACAAGGCGTTTTTTCATCCATGAAGTTCATGACTTGACCGCAATGCCTCCGCCGTGCGGCCGATGTTACCCCGCGTCTGATTCTGCTTCCGAACCAAAGGGCTTGTAACAATTCAGCATGCATTTTCAGAGGCCGGGTCCGCAGCGGGCACGCCGCCTGCTGCGGAAACGCTGAAACTTCCGGCCCTCCGGGAAGCCGTCGATGAGAGGAAATATCATGAAGAAAATCGCGCTCATTAGCGAACACGCATCGCCCCTCGCGATTGGAGGCAGTACCGACAGTGGCGGCCAGAATGTTTACGTGGCGCACGTTGCGAAGCAGCTTGCAAAGTCTGGCTGGCATGTCGACGTGTTCACACGCCGCGACGATGCAGGTCAGCCCATTGTCATCGACTGGCTGCCGCACGTGCGTGTAATCAATGTTCCCGCCGGCCCCGCAAGCGCCATCGCCAAGGAGCAGTTGCTGGCGCACATGCCGGCGTTTGCGCGCTTCATGGAAGATCACATCCGCGAAGAGCCCGTTGCCTATGACCTGATCCACGCCAACTTCTTCATGTCCGGCTGGGTCGGCCTGCAGCTCCGCGATATCTTTGGCATCCCGCTTGTCATGACCTTCCACGCGCTCGGCAAGGTTCGCCGCATCCATCAAGGCGATGACGACCTTTTCCCCAGCGAACGTTTCGACATCGAGCAGCAGATCGTGCAGCACGCCGATCGCATCATCGCCGAATGCCCGCAGGATCGCAGCGATCTGATCGAGCTGTACGGCGCCGATGCAAGCCGCATCGACATCGTGCCGTGCGGCTTCGATACTTCGGAATTCGAACCCATCCCGCGGGCCCATGCGCGCGAGCGCCTGCAGTGGGACATGGACGAATTCTCCATCCTGCAGCTTGGCCGCATGGTGCCGCGCAAAGGGGTTGACGATGTCATACGTGCGCTATCGGTGCTGAAGCAGGAGTCAAATGTGCGGGCGCGTCTGTACGTAGTCGGCGGCAATACGGACACGCCAGACCCGGTTGCAACGCCAGAGATCGGCCGTCTTGCCGAGCTGGCTGAATCGCTCGATGTAAAGGAGCAAGTGCAATTCACGGGCCGCAAGGGGCGACAGCAACTGGCCGCCTACTACAGCGCGGCCGACGTATTCGTCACCGCTCCCTGGTACGAGCCTTTCGGCATCACGCCGCTGGAGGCAATGGCCTGCGCTACGCCAGTGGTGGGCACGGCCGTCGGTGGCATCCAGCACACCGTCGTGCATGGCAAGACCGGCTATCTCGTGCCGCCGAAAAATCCGCGCGCCATTGCCGAGCGCCTCGCGCTGCTGGCCAGCGACCCCGCGCGGCGCGGTGCCATGGGCGCAGCCGGCTGGGCACGCGTGCATCGCAGTTTCACCTGGGCCAAAGTGAGTGCGAGTCTGGCAGAGATCTATTGCGGCCTCACGGAACGTCGCCAGCGTGTCATGCCACACGCTCCGGACGGTTACGTCAGTGGCCATACGGAAAGCCGGTTCATGTCGCATCTGACCCAGGCCTCATCGCTCTTGCCGACTCATCTGCCTGCCTTCGTGAAAGATGCGCTGCCAGGCGACGGTCTGGCCAACGCAGCCACGCCGTAACAACTCCAGCAGCTTTCCCACAGCAACCGACAGGGGCATTCCAATGCATACATCACCATCGACGTCCATTCCCTCGAACGGACAGAACACACAGCGCGTCGCCTTCGTGACCGGCGGCGGTCGCGGTCTGGGCGCCGCCATCTGTGACGTACTGACAGAAGATCGCTGGTCGCTACTCATCGCCGATGTGAATGCGGCATCGGCACGTGATACCGCTGGCCGCCTGCGCGACGCGGGCCATCACGTCCATGCCGCCGCGCTGGACGTCACCAACCCCACGCAGGTCACACAGGTTGTCGACGAAGCCATCGCGCACTTCGGTCGCATCGATGCGCTGATCAATAACGCCGCCGTCGATGTGACGCTGCCCATCGACGAATTGCAGATCGATGACTGGCAGCGTGTCATGCAGACGAACCTGAGTGGTCCTTTTCTGCTGGCGAAGCAACTGGTGCCGCACATGCGCGAGAAAGGCGGCGGCTACATCGTCAATATCGCTTCCACCGCATCACGCCGTGCATGGCCGAATGCCGCGGCCTATCACGCCAGCAAGTGGGGCTTGCTCGGCTTGTCGCACGCGCTGCATGCCGAGCTGCGCCCGCATGGCATCAAGGTCTCAGCCGTGATAGCCGGCGGTATGCGTACGCCATTTTTGCTCGACCGTTTCCCCGATATCGATCCGGGTGTCTTGCAGGATCCGGTCAATGTCGCCAAAGCCGTGCGCTTCGCCTTGTCGCAGCCGGATGAAACCGTCATTCCGGAAATCATGGTGTTGCCAATGCGGGAAAGCTCATGGCCTTGATACCCGCAGTCTTTCTGGACAAGGACGGCACCCTGCTGGTTGATGTGCCTTTCAATGTTGATGCCACCCGCATGGTGCTTGCCGAGCGCGCTGCCGAAGCGCTCACCACGCTAGGGCAGCTCGGCGTGCCACTTGTGGTCGTCAGCAATCAGGCCGGCGTGGCCCACGGGCACTTCGAAGAAGAGGCACTCGGTGGCGTGCGGCAACGGCTGGCCGAGCTGTTCAACGACTGCGGCGCGCACCTCGCCAACTTCTACTACTGCCCGCATCATCCGCAGGGCGTAAATACCTATGCCATCGAATGCAACTGCCGCAAACCACAATCCGGCATGCTGCGCCGGGCCGCAGCCGATCTAGGCATCGCGCTGGATAGCTCCTGGATGGTAGGCGACATTCTTGATGACATCGAGGCCGGGCGCCGGGCGGGCTGCAAAGCCATTCTCATCGACAACGGCAACGAGACGGAATGGTGCGGCGGGCCACTGCGCACGCCGCATCACCGCGTCGCCAATCTGGGCGACGCGGCCGATCTCATCGTCAGCAGTTTTGCTGCTGGTCGTCATTCGCTCAAATCACGCGCTGCTGTCCTGCGCGATCCTTCGCACCAGCAGATCGAGGTAAATCATGTCGCAATGGAGTAATGCCAAAAACATACTATGCGTGCGGCTGGATAATATGGGCGATGTGCTGATGACCACACCCGCCATGCGCGCGCTCAAGCAGAGCATGCCGGGCTGCCGCCTCAGCTTGCTGGCTTCGCCCTCGGGCGCCGCGGTGGCGAATCACATTCCCGAGGTGGATCAGGTGCTGATGTACGACGCGCCGTGGGTGAAGAGTCCGAACACGCATGACGCGGCATCCGACCGGCGCATGATCAGCCGTCTCGATGCTGCCGACTACGATGCGGCCGTCATTTTTACCGTGTATAGCCAGAGCGCTTTGCCGGCTGCGCTGATGTGCATGATGGCCGACATTCCGCTGCGGCTTGCCCATGCCCGCGAAAATCCCTATCTGCTGCTGACCGACTGGGTACGCGACACCGAGCCGCAAAGCGGCGTGCGTCACGAAGTCCAGCGCCAGCTTGATCTGGTGGCGAGCATCGGTGCGCACTGCGATGACGAGCGCCTGTCTTTCAGGATCAACAATGCCGACCGCAGCGCGCTGCTTGCGAAGCTTTCGCGACGCGGGGTGAACCTGCGCCGTCCCTGGCTTGTGCTGCATCCGGGGGCCACGGCTGCGTCGCGCCGCTATCCGGCCGAAAAGTATGCCGCCGCCGCGCAAGCCATTCGCGCGCAACTCGATTGCCAGATCCTCATCACGGGCAGCGAACCGGAGATAGCTGTGTGCCACGCGCTGCAGGAAGCGGTCGGCAAGAACGCATTTTCGCTGGCCGGCGATCTCACGCTCGGCGAGCTGGGCACGCTGATCGGCAGCAGCGCCTTGCTGCTATCCAATAACTCCGGCCCGGTTCATCTGGCCGCAGCCCTCGGCACGCCTGTCGTCGATCTGTACGCGCTTACCAATCCGCAGCACACGCCCTGGCAGGTACCGAGCCGCGTGTTGTCTCACGACGTCCCTTGCCGCAATTGCTACAAGAGTGTCTGCCCCGAAGGTCATCACGACTGCCTGACGAAAGTCGAGCCGCAACAGGTGGTGTCTGCCGTATGCGAGTTATGGCAGGAGCATGGCGGCCGACGAGCGTGCTTCTCCCTCTCGCCACAGCAGGCTGGCGAAGCGCTCGTTGCCGCCGACGCGGCGTGAAGTCTGACCATCGGGCCACATCTGCGGCAAGTAGCCGAATCGTCTGGAGGCATCATGTACACACTTGGAATCAACGCGGTCTATCACGACTGCGCAGCTTGTCTGGTCAAGGACGGCGTGGTTTTGTCCGCCGCCGAAGAAGAGCGCTTCAACCACGTCAAGCATGGCAAGCGGCCCGTGCCTTTCTCGACATGGCAACTGCCTTTCAATGCCATCGACTACTGTCTCGCCGAGGCAGGCATCACGCTGGCCGATGTCGACCACATCGCCTACTCGTACGACCCGCGTGTGCTGCCCGGCTACAACGAGGACGCCGACATCACGCTGCCATTGCAGCCCTCGGCCAGGCAGACTGCGAACGGCCACACCTCGCCGTGGGATCCGCTGTTCATGTCCTACATCGTGAACGCGCCGCGCCAGCTTACGTCCGGCGCGCCGTTGCATCTGCAGAAGCGTTTTCGTGGCGTGCACTACCAGGACATCGCGCCACGCTGGCACTTCGTCGAGCATCACCTGGCGCATGAAGCCAGCGCCTTCCTCGCTGCGCCTTTCGACGATATGGCAGTACTGACCATGGATGGTCGCGGCGAGGCCGCCACCACCAGCTACGGCCTGTTCCGCGATGGGCGTTACGAGCGCATCAGGCAGGTCAATCTGCCCGACTCGCTGGGCCTGTTGTACGAAGACGTGACGCGCTATCTCGGCTTCCTGCATTCCTCCGATGAATACAAGGTCATGGCTTTGGCGTCCTTCGGCAAGCCGACGCATATCGAGCAGTTCCGCCAGATTCTGCAGATCCAGCCGGAAGGTGGTTATCGCGTTGTCGAAGCCTTGCTCGAACAGCGCTTCGGCCCGGCACGCGAACGTGGTGCGGAGCTGACGCAGACGCACTACGACATCGCCCACTCGCTGCAGAAGGTGTTGGAAGAAACGGTGCTGCACATGGCCAACTGGCTGCAGCGCGAGACGGGTGCCAGGAATCTCGCCATGGCCGGTGGCGTGGCGCTGAATTGCGTCATGAATGCACGCGTGCGCGAACTCGGGCCCTTCGAGCAGGTGTGGGTGCAACCCGCTGCCGGCGATGCCGGCACCGCACTCGGCGCCGCATTGTGGACCGACTTCGAGCAACGCAACGCGCGCGGCGACCGCAGTCGCCCCTGGGCAATGCATCATGCATATCTCGGGCCGGAATACGAAGACGCCGAGATCGAAGAATTCCTGCGCTGGACGCAAGTGCCGTTTCGCAAGCTCGACAATGTTGCCGAAGAGACTGCCGACATCCTTGCGCAGAACAAGGTGATCGGCTGGTTCCAAGGGCGTATGGAGTTCGGCCCGCGTGCGCTCGGTGCGCGGTCGATCCTTGCTTCGCCGATCAGCCCCGACATGCAGCAGCGCCTCAACGAGATCAAGGATCGCGAAGACTTCCGCCCGGTCGCGCCGGTCGTCATGGAAGAGCACGCCAGTGAGTGGTTCAGCGCTCGCTCGCCGTCCTCCTACATTGCGCCTTTCATGTTGTTCATCTTCGATGTGAAGCCGGAGAAGGCCGGGAAGATTCCTGCCGTCACGCACGTAGATGGCACGGCACGCGTGCAGACGGTGCGGCGCGACCAGCATGCGGCTTACTACGATCTGCTCGCCGCGTTCGAGAAAAAGACCGGCGTGCCCATCCTGGTCAACACCTCGTTCAACACGCGCGGCGAACCCGTGGTGTGCTCGCCGCGCGATGCAATCGAATGCTTCTGGACTTCGCCGCTCGATGCACTTGTCATTGGCTCTTATCTGCTGGAGAAGCCGGCACCATGACACCCGATACCGAAGTTCTTCCGCACGAGCCTCTTGTGCGCAGCGAGCCCGTGGAGTGTCATGTCGATGTTTCCGTAGTCATCCCGACTTACGGTCGCCCCGACCTGTTGCGCCGATGTCTCGAAGCCTTGTGTCACCAGGATCTGCCGCACCACAGGTACGAAATCGTTGTTGCCGACGACGGGCCCAGTGCTGAAACCGAGCAGACCGTCCTGGCCTACGCCAGCCGCTCGGAGGCGACCTCAATGACACCTCAGATACGCTATATCCCCGTGGTGGCTACCCAAGGCCCCGCAGGCGCGCGGAATCGCGGCTGGCAGGCTGCCTGGGGTCGCATTATCGCTTTCACCGATGACGACACCGTGCCTGCCCGCAACTGGCTCAGCGCAGGCCTTGCTGCCATGACTGGCGGCGCCGATGCCGCCACCGGGCAGGTCAAGGTGCCGGTGCCCGAACACCCCACCGACTACGAGCGCGATGTCGGCGGTCTGGCGACGGCAGAGTTCGTAACCGCCAACTGCTTCGTTACCCGCGCCGCACTGGTTGCCACGCAGGGCTTCGACGAGCGTTACACGCGTGCCTGGCGCGAAGACTCCGATTTGCAGTTCAGTCTCATGCAGCATGGATTGACGATCGCGGATGCGCCCGACGCGGTGGTGCTGCACCCCATCCGCCCTGCGCCCTGGGGCGTAAGCATGCGCATGCAGAGCAAGGTGTATTTCGATGCGCTGCTGTACAGCAAGTACCCGGGCCTGTATCGCCAGCGTATCCGTCCGACGCCGCCGTGGAACTACTACGTGTCGCTGCTTGCAATTGTCATTGCCGTGGGAGCTGCGCTTGCCGGGCAGCCTGCCTTGTGCGTTTTTGCCGCACTGGTGTGGCTGGCGCTGACAGCAGCGTTCTGCATCAGGCGCCTGCGTGGTGCTGCGAGAACGCTGTCGCACATTGCGGAGATGGCGCTCACCTCCATTGCGATTCCACCACTCGCACTCTATTGGCGCATACGCGGCTCCTTGCATTTCAAGGTTCTGTTCCTTTGAAGACGCGCAACAACTCACGGTAACGGTCATGCATTCCAACGTCATCAATTTCATACCAAGCGTGCAGAGTCTGCGTAGCGCGCGTGCCAACAAAGCCAGGCAGATCGCGCGACAGGTCGCGTCGCTGTGGCAACCGGCGCCGCAACGCATTGCGATTTTTCGCGCCTTGCAACTGGGTGACATGCTGTGCTCGATACCGGCCCTGCGTGCCTTGCGTGCTGCTGCTCCACACGCACGCATCGTGCTGGTCGGCCTGCCTTCGGCACGGGTAATCCTTGAGCGTTACCCGCATTACATCGATGAGCTGGTGCTGTTTCCCGGCGTGCCGGAGTTTCCCGAACAGCCGGCAGACGTAGAGGCCTTGCCGGCTTTTTTCGAAGCGATGCGCGCACGCAATTTCGACCTGGCAATCCAGTTGCATGGCAGCGGCTCCATCGCCAACGATATCGTGCGGAAATTTGGTGCAAAGCTTACAGCGGGCTTCAAGCCCGATGAGCAGGACACCGACGATGTGCGAGACGGCTGCTTCATGCGCTGGCCAGAGCAGCTGCCCGAGGTGCACCGCTATATCGAGATGATGAAATTCATCGGCGCGCGGAGTGCCGGCGATCATCTGGAACTGCCGCTGCATGAAGCCGACTGGAGCGAGTGGACGAATCTTGCACGCGAACACGGGCTCGAAGAAGGGCGTTATGTGTGCCTGCATGTCGGCGCGCGTCTGCCCTCGCGCAGATGGCCCCTCGAACGCTTCGCCGAAGTGGCGGCCTACTTCATCGGACGGGGCAAGACCATCGTGCTGACCGGTGCGACCGAGGAGCGGCCGCTGGTCGATGCATTGCGCCCCATTCTGGAAGCGGACATACGCAATCGTGGCAACGCCGTCGGCAACGACGACGTTAATCCACACATCGTTGACCTCTGCGGGCGCACGACCCTTGGCGGGCTCGCAGCGCTCATCGCCTCCAGTCAATTACTCGTTTGCAATGACACTGGCGTATCGCACGTCGCCGCAGCAGTCGGCGCACGCAGCGTGGTCATCGCCTCGGGCAGCGACGTTACGCGCTGGGCACCGCTGGATCGCGAACGCCATCGCGTGCTCGCGCACCATGTGCCGTGCCGTCCTTGCTCACATCACGAATGCCCGACCGATCACGCTTGCGCACGCGGTGTGTCGCCGGCCATGGTCATCGAGCAGACAGAACACCTCATGGGAGAGATGCATGCCGCCTAGTAATTCGAGGCGCCGTTTGCGCGTGCTGACCTGGCACGTGCATGGCAACTACCTGTATTACCTCACGCATGTGCCGCACGACTTCCATCTCGTTACGCGGCCGGGCAATCCGCCAGGTTATGCCGGACGCACAGGTCAGCTGCCGTGGGGCGACAACGTCTTCGAAGTGCCGCAGGATGAAGTGAAAAACCAGCAGTTCGACTGCGTGCTGTTCCAGTCGCGCAAACACTATCTCGAAGACCGGCTGGAATTCCTCAGTACGGCGCAACGCGATCTGCCTGCGATCTATCTCGAACACGATCCGCCGCAGGAGCATCCCACTGCCACGCGACACTTCGTGCAGGACAGCAACACGCTGCTCGTTCACGTCACCGCCTTCAACGCGCTGATGTGGGACAACGGCACCACGCCATACACCGTCGTCGAACACGGCGTGGTGGTGCCGCGCGATGTGCGCTACAGCGGTGAACTGGAGCGTGGCATCGCGGTGGTGAACAACATCAAGCGGCGCGGTCGGCGGCTCGGTGCCGATGTGTATGCCGAGCTTGCGGAAAAACTGCCGCTCGATCTTGTAGGCATGGACGCGCAGGCCGCTGGCGGCCTCGGCGAAATCGGCAACCTGGAGCTGGCCGCCTTCTGCGCGCGCTATCGCTTTTTCTTCAATCCGATCCGCTACACCAGCCTCGGCCTGGCCATCATCGAAGCCATGATGATAGGCATGCCTGTCATCGGGCTGGCCACGACGGAACTCGTTACCGTAATCGAAAACGGCAAGAGCGGCTACGTCGACACGCGTCTGGAAAAACTTGCCGATGTCATGCAGCAATTGTTGCGCGAGCCGAAGCTGGCACGCGAGTGGGGCGAGCAGGCACGGCGTACGGCGCTCGAGCGCTTCAACATCGACCGCTTCGTGAACGACTGGCTGAAGGTATTTGCGTCCGTGGCTGGCTAGCCGAAGAACAACTGATTGAGCAAGGAGAGACAGCATGAGAGGTGATATCCGCAAACGCGTTCTGGTAACAGGTGGTGCAGGTTTTCTCGGCTCGCATCTGTGCGAGCGCCTGCTCGACGAAGGGCACGACGTATTGTGTGTGGACAATTTCTACACCGGCACGCGCGGCAACGTCGAGCACTTGCTCAACAACCCGCGCTTCGAGCTGATGCGTCATGACATCACCTTTCCGCTCTACGTCGAAGTCGATGAGATCTTCAATCTGGCGTGCCCCGCGTCGCCCGTGCATTACCAGTTCGACCCGGTGCAGACGACCAAGACCAGCGTGCATGGCGCGATCAATATGCTCGGTCTCGCCAAACGCGTGAAGGCGCGCATTTTCCAGGCCTCCACGAGCGAGATCTACGGCGACCCGAAGATTCACCCGCAGCCTGAAGAGTACTGGGGTCATGTCAACTCTATTGGCCTGCGCTCTTGCTACGACGAAGGCAAGCGTTGCGCGGAGACGCTGTTCATGGATTACCGTCGCCAGCATGGCTTGTCAGTGAAGATCGCGCGCATTTTCAACACCTACGGTCCGCGCATGCATCCGAACGACGGCCGCGTGGTCTCCAACTTCATCATGCAGGCGCTGGCCGGCAAGCCGCTGACCGTCTATGGCGACGGCTCGCAGACACGCGCCTTCTGCTATGTCGATGACATGATCGACGCCTTCGTGCGTTTAATGGCGACACCGGACGACTTCACCGGCCCCGTCAACCTCGGCAATCCGCATGAAATCAGCATGCTCACCGCCGCACGCGAAGTGTTGCGCGTGACCGGCTCCTCGTCGGAAATCATCTTCAAGCCTTTGCCTTGCGACGATCCGCTGCAACGCTGCCCGGATATCAGTCTTGCGAAAGAGAAGCTCGGCTGGACGCCAACCACCCATCTCGAGCAGGGCCTGCGGCGTGCGGCGGAATACTTTGAGCGCATCTATTTTGCGGAACGCAGCGCGCAGGTTGCGTGAGCGCTGACAGGCGTGCAATGAGCCGTGCCATACATGACTTCGTCGCGAGAATTCCGAATGCGCTGGTGATTTCGCCACACCTGGATGACGGCGTCTTCAGTTGCGGCGCCTTCATGGCCGCGCACCCGGGCTGCACCTTGCTGACGGTCTTCGCGGGCCCGCCAGCTGACCTGCGTGTGCAGACAGGTTGGGACCGTGCCTGTGGCTTTCCGGATGCGTTTTCTGCGCTGGCTGCGCGGCGCATGGAAGACGAGCAGGCCGCACGCGTTTCAAACGCGCGTTGTCGCTGGCTCGATTTCGTCGACGACCAGTATGGCGAGGACAAGGATGAACGATCACTCCTGTCCGCCATCGACGAGTGCGTGCAGGGCGCCGGGCATTCGGTAGTGCTTGTGCCTTTTGGTCTGTTTCACTCGGACCATGTGCGTGTTGCCAAGGCCTGCATTGCCTTGCTCCTGGACGACCGCCTCGGGCCGTGCATCGCTTACGAGGACGCCCTGTATCGCCGCCAGGCCGGTGTCGCGCAAGCGCGCCTGGGGCAATTCGCCGCCGACGCCATCGTTGCCACGCCGGTCACGCCCGTCATAAGACCCGACGACTATGCGAAGAAGCGCGCGGCCGTTGCGTGCTACGCCAGTCAGTTATCCGCATTCGGGCGTGGCGGCCATGACGATCTGTTCCTGCCGGAACGTTACTGGTTCCTGCAGCGCGAGCAGGATATTCATGAGGAGACAGCCGCAAATGCCAAATGACTTACCAGAGGAATTTTTTGAAAACCGCGTAGGCATCGTGGTGCTCACGTACAACCGCCGCGAGGAAGTGCTATCGACGCTCGTCGCGCTGACGCAGATGACCGGGCGCGCCGCCATCGTGGTTGCAGACAACGGCAGTCGTGACGGTACGAGCGATGCCGTGGCAGAGAATTTTCCCGATGTAGAAATCGCACGTCTGTCACAGAATCTCGGCGCAGCGGGGCGCAATGCTGGCGTGGCGCGGCTGACGACGCCTTACGTTGCATTCTCCGATGACGACACGATCTGGGAACCCGGCAGCCTGTCTGCCGCCGCAGACATCCTCGACAGGCATGCCGACATCGCGGTTATCTCTGCACACGTGCTGATCGGCGCAGAGCGGCGCGACGACCCTGCGTGCCGACCCATGGCGAACAGTCCGCTCGACTCCGATGGTGTGCCGGGAAAGGCGCTGCTCGGCTTCATGGCCGGTGCCTGCGTCATGCGCGTAGCAGCGTTCCGCGAAGTGGGCGGCTACATGCCCGAGCTATTCATCGGCGGCGAAGAAGCGCCTATGGCGCTCGACCTGTTGTCGCTGGGATGGAAGATCGTCTATTGCCCGCAAGTCGTCACGCGCCATCTGCCATCGCCGCAACGCGATGTGCCACAACGCAGGTGGTTGCTGTTGCGTAACGCCGTGTGGACCGCTTGTTTGCGTCTACCGTGGCGTCTGGCGATGAAGGAGATCGTCGTGCTGCTGCCTGCCATGTTCAGCCAGCGCGCAGTTTTGAAAATCTGTGGCGAGACGCTACGTAAATCAGGCTGGCTGATACGCCAAAGGCATGTCGTGCCGGCCAATGTGCAAGCCATGTGGCAGCAGATTCACGTTGCGCCCGAACGCCGTCGCTTTGCCTGGTTCAATATCGGAACCGGCGCTGCTGTCGCACAGGAAAAATTTGGTAGTGGCGAATAAGGGCGCCGATGCGGCGAGAGCTGTGCTGAGGCGCGCGACGAAGATCATGCAATGAGCCGACGCAGAGGAACTTGGAGCAGAGTAGCGAAAGAAAAGCGGGACATGCCCGCATGTCCCGCTTTACGTCATCACTGTTGCTTACTGCGCAGAGCTGGAACTCTTGTTGCGGCGCTTTGATGCCTTGCCACCGGACGAGTTGCTGCTGGAGACAGCGTCCGAGCCCGTTGCGCTTCCGGTACCGCTTGCGCCCACCGAGCCTGAACCCGTGCCATTGCCCTGTGTGCCGCTTACGCCTCCACTTCTGTCACCACCTGTTCCGGTTCCGCCGCCCGAGACGCCGCCACCCGTCACCCCTGTCGCACTGCCGTTGCCTGATGCGCCACCAGTTGTTCCTCCACCTACGCTTCCGGTGCCTCCATTACCGGCCTGAGCCCAGCTTGCGATGGAAACGCAGCACAGTGCGGCGATGGCAGTTCGAGCGATAAGATGCTTCATGATTTTTCTCCTTGATATCTGATTGAGAAGACCTGCTGGATGCAGGTTAACTTCATAAGTAATTTCAAAAATCTGCGATGAATAATTCGCCATTGCAGATGTACTTTCCGCCGCAACTGCTATGCCTGATGGACGTATTCCAGAGATGGCGGTTTATCGCGACAGCAAACATTCCGGCCGCGTGAAAATTTTTCAGTGGTGATATCTTGTTGCCGGTTAAAGCCGGGAAAAGTGCTTGAAACAAGCTGCCTGACGACACGACGTCACCTTTTGTAGCAGGCGTTATCATCGCGATTTGCGCCCACCATCAGCATCGTTGCTGCGCTCGTAAAGAGCTGTGACGTCGGCGAGGCGTTGCGCATGTGCTGCCGTCAATGTGTCGGCAGTGAAGCGCCAGGTCCAGTTGCCGCTCTGCTTGCCGGGCGTGTTCATGCGTGCCTCAGAGCCCAGGCCAAGCACATCCTGCAGTGGAATGATGGCCGTGTTGGCGACGCTGGCGCTGGCTGCGTGTATCAGATCCCAATGGATTTCACGCGCGTCGATCCGGAGATAGCGCATGGCATATTCGTGCTCGGCCGGTTTTGCGGCAGCCCACCAGCCGCACACCGTATCGTTGTCGTGCGTACCCGTATAAACCACGGCGTCGCGCTCATGCTTGTGCGGCAAAAAAGTGCTTTCCTCGCCGTTGAAAGCAAATTGCAGCATGCGCATGCCAGGCAGTGAAAACTGGCGCCGCAAGGCATCGACTTCGGGAATCACGACACCCGGGTCTTCGGCAATTGCCGGTACAGATCCCAGCTCGGCAACGATGGCACTGAACACCGCAGCGCCCGGCGCCTCGCGCCATGTGCCGTCGCGCCCGGTGGTTGCCTCTGCAGGCAGTTCCCAGCAAGTGCTGAAGCCACGGAAGTGATCGATACGCACCACGTTCACCAGTTGCAGGGTCGTGCGAAAGCGTTCGACCCACCAGCGGTAGCCCTCGCGGGCATGCGCATCCCAGCGGTAAAGCGGATTGCCCCAGCATTGCCCGTCCGCGTTGAAGACGTCAGGAGGAACGCCTGCAATTACACGGCAGTGGCCGTCTTCGCGAAGCTCGAAAAGCTCCGGGTGCGCCCATACGTCTGCACTGTTGTGTGCAACGAAGATCGGCATGTCGCCGATGATGTCGATGCCGCATTCATTTGCATGGGCCTTGAGTTGCAGCCATTGCCGACGGAAACACCATTGGCAGAATTTCCAGAAATCAATGCTGTTTGCATGTTCTCGGCGCGCTTGTTCCATTGCGGCATCCTGTCGCTTCGCGAGGGCTGCTGGCCAATCCACCCAGGATTCCGAACCGTGATGTTGGAGCAGAGCCGTGAAAAGTGCATAGTCATCAAGCCAGAGTGTCTGCTCTGCGCAAAATTTCTCCAGATCCACTTGCTCCGCCTGCGTCGCATGCCGACGGAATGCCCGCCAGGCTTTCTCAAGGCATTGCATGCGGCATGGCGCCATTTTTTCAAAGTCGACGCGGTCATCGGGCAGTGTCGCCGCGGACAGATCATCACACGTCAGCCAGCCGGCAGCACGCAGGGTTTCCAGGTCTATCAACAAAGGGTTGCCTGCGAACGCAGACGGGCTTGCATAGGGCGAGTTGCCCACGCCGATACTCGTCAAGGGAAGGATCTGCCAGAACCTCTGGCGCGCATTCACGAGCCAGTCCAGGAATCGATATGCCTGTGCGCCGCAGTCACCACTACCGTGCGGGCCTGGCAGAGAAGTCAGATGTAGCAGTACGCCACTGGTGCGAGTCGAAAACAAGGTTTTCTCCAAGGTTCGAGGGCTGCTTCATTTTTCAGCAAAAGCTGTACCGCGAATGCAGCGTAGAGCGTAGCCAATGCGTCGCCTCGACGCAGCATGAACAGGATTGCGAGAATCACTGCGGGATAGACAGCATGGGGGTGTCCCTGGTAACGGTGATTGCCCTATCCCGGCACATCACTGCTGCGACGCTTGTGCCGGCAATACAGTCTCGTCACTTCGGCGAGGCGTTGTGCATGTGATGTCATCAATTGCCCGGCGGCTACGCGCCAGCTCCATTCGCCGCTGGCATGCCCCGGAAAGTTCATGCGCGCTTCAGTGCCCAGGCCGAGCACATCCTGCAGCGGATGTATGGCGATCTTGCCGACGCTCGCGCTTGCCGCTCTTATGAGCTGCCAGTGGATCTCGCTGCCATCCATACCCAGGTAACGGCAGGTGAACTCGCGCGCGTCCTCAGTGGTTTTATCCCACCAGCCACAGGTCGTGTCGTTGTCGTGCGTGCCCGTGTAGATAACCATGTCGTGATGGTGCGCATGGGGCAGGAACAGGCTCTCTTCGCCATCGAAGGCGAACTGCAGGATGCACATCCCGGGCATGCCAAAACGTGTTCGCAATACGAACACTTCGGGGTCGGCAGCACCGAGGTCTTCTGCAATGGCAGGCAAGGGCCCGAGCGCTGCGGTGAGGGCCTCGAAGAGCGCCTGACCAGGTGCTGGCCGCCAGCGTCCTTCGCGAGCGGTAGGTTGGTGAGCCGGCACTTCCCAGTAGCAGACGAAACCGGCGAAATGGTCGATGCGTACCATGTCCACCTGCGCGAGAGTGGCCGCAAAGCGCTGGATCCACCACTTGAAACCTGTCGCCGCGTGTACATCCCAGTGATACAGCGGGTTGCCCCAGCGTTGCCCGTCGGGGCTGAATACATCGGGTGGTACGCCAGCAACGGCGCGGCTTCTACCCATCTCGTCGAGGTCGAACAACTCCGGATGAGTCCATACATCGGCACTGTTATGCGCGACGAAAATCGGCATGTCGCCTACGATGCTGACGCCTCTTTCATTTGCGTAGCGTTTGAGTCCCCGCCATTGGCGATGGCCGTACCATTGGCAGAATTTCCAGAACGAGACCGCTTCGGCATGCGCTGCAAGAGCCTCGTCGAGTGCATCAGGCTCACGACGTGCCAGCGCTGCGGGCCACTCCAGCCACGAATGGGTTTCGAGATGCGCGTGCAGGCTCATGAAAAGCGCATAGTCATTAATCCAGAAAGCCTGCTGCGTGCAAAAGTCCGAAAATTCCTTTTGCTCGGCAGCTGTACAAATGCTCTCGAAGCCACGCCATGCCATCTGCAGACGGCGCATGCGATAGGGGATGACGCGTTCGAAGGCGACGCGGTCTTCCGGAAAAGCGCCTTCGATGCCGCCATCTTTTTCCAGCCATCCACAGTGCTCCAATGCCTGCAGATCTATCAGTAAAGGGTTGACTGCAAAGGCGGACGGGCTGGCGTAAGGCGAGTTGCCGCTACCAATGCTCGTCAGAGGCAGTACCTGCCAGAGCTGCTGGTCGGCTTCGGCAAGCCAGTCGACAAATCTGCGGGCTTCAGATCCGAAATCTCCGCTGCCATGAGGCCCCGGAAGAGACGTGATATGCAGCAGCACACCGCTGGCACGAGGCATTTTCATTTGTAGCCCTATTGCACCCGACTGTTGGACCGTGGTCTATGTGCAAGCTCCATTCCCGCAATGCCTTTGCCACAAGTGTCGTGATGCAACAGCTGCATGGAAATTCTTCAATGCCATGTCGGCGATCAACACCCATGGCTGATTGCGCCGACACGCTGCCAAATTCATGGTCGTGACGTTATGCCATCTAATGACATCGGGTTTTACGTAGGTTTTGCACTTGATTTTTTAAACGGCAAGACACATTTGAAATTCGACTTGCCAAAGGCGAGTCATTCCACTTTGCGGCAATGACGGAAATCAGCGCATGGCAAGTCTTTCCTCTGGGATCGGTGCTTGCAGCATCCGATTCAAAACGTGACAGCGGAGATGACATGAGCAGGACTTCTTCTTTCAATGGCACATATGGAGCGCAGATCACGGATTCCGGCAAGACGCGTTTCCGTTTGTGGGCACCCGAGGCGCAAGCGGTAAGTGTGGAACTGCAGATGGGGCGCTCGTTCCCGATGAAGCGACTTGAAGACGGCTGGCACGAAACCGAGGTGCCCTGCGTCGCGGGGACGCGCTACAGGTACAAGGTCGCAGACGATGTCCTGGTCGCCGATCCTGCCTCGCGTCTGCAGGCCGTGGACGCCGTGGGTGACAGCGTCGTGGTCGACCCGGCCACATACTTCTGGCGCAATACGGCCTGGCGGGGCCGCCCCTGGCATGAGACAGTCATCTACGAGTTGCACGTTGGCGCCATGGGCGGATTCCGCGGCGTCATAGCGCGCCTCCCCGACCTTGCAGCGCTTGGCGTGACGGCCATCGAATTGATGCCGATCGCAGATTTTCCCGGTACACATAATTGGGGTTATGACGGTGTGCTAAGCTACGCCCCGGATACGAGCTATGGCTCTCCCGAGGTGCTCAAGGCGCTCATCGACACTGCACACGATCTCGGGCTGCAGGTGTTTCTTGATGTCGTTTACAACCACTTCGGACCTGATGGAAATTTCCTCAATACCTACGCATCCACTTTTTTCAACGACGAGGTGAAGAACAACTGGGGCTCGTGCATTGACTACAGACAGGCCGCCGTACGTAATTTTTTCATCGAGAATGCAATTTATTGGCTGGAAGAATATCGGTTCGACGGACTACGCTTCGATGCGGTTCACGCCATTACCGATGCGACTTTCGTCCAAGAGCTCGGTCAAAGAATTCGCGCCCACTTTGACGCCTCGCGACACATTCACCTCATTCTCGAAAACGATCACAACGACGCGCGCTTCCTGCGCGAAAACTTTAACGCGCAGTGGAACGACGACCTGCATCACGTCCTCCATGTATTACTCACGGACGAGACCCGTGGGTACTACAGCGCGTATGCGCAGGACCCGATCCAGATGCTGGCGCGCTGCCTGAAGGAAGGCTTTGCCTACCAGGGTGAGCCCTCGCCGATACACAACGGCGCCCCACGTGGAGAACCCAGCAACGATCTACCACCAACCGCTTTCGTGTCGTTCCTGCAGAACCACGATCAGATCGGCAATCGTGCGAGGGGTGACCGTCTCACGACGCTTGCCGACCCGAACGCCTTGCGCGCAGCCGCCACACTGGTGTTGCTTTCACCACAGATTCCGCTGATTTTCATGGGCGAAGAATGGGGCAGCACGAAGCCATTCCTCTACTTCGTCAATCATGAAGGCGAGCTCGCCAAGGCGATCTGGCAAGGCCGTATCGACGAGTTCGCCCTGGCTGCCGAGCCTGATGATGATCAGAGTGTCATTCCCGATCCTTGCGATGTTGCGACTTACCACAGCTCGATACCTGACCATCCGACCGGTGAAGAGGTCGAGTATGCAAAATGGCTGGAATTCTATCGGCAGGCGTTGAGGGTCCGGCACGGCAAGCTTGTGCCGCATCTGCAGGGCGTCCGCGCGGTCGACGCCACGGTGCTTGGCCCGAAAGCCGTGAAGGCAAGCTGGCGTATGGGCGATGGAAGCATGCTGAGCATCTACTGCAATCTTTCACCGGACACGGCGACGTTCCACCATCCGCCCGTATTCAGCGACTCCGGAATCCTGCTCGAGACCCGCGGTGAGGCTGCCATCATGCTCCGCCAGGGTCGGCTCAGAGGGTTCACTTCGGTTGCTCTGTTGGCAGACGAGTGAGGTGGTCTCCATGCTTCAAAGACATGCGTTCTCGCGCGTTGCTGTCTGCAATGGGGATCTTGATTGCGTTATGACGTGAGGGAGGCCATGAAGAACTCCACGCACTTCAGCCAGCCATCTTGCTGGCGGATTTCGAACGTAGTGGCGCCAGTCCGGGCTTTTCTTCCGGTTGCGACTGACGCACAGCGCCGTCGGCACGCGAGGCTCGCTTGCCTGGCGTCTTACCATCGTCAGAAGACTTGCTGGATGTGGTTTTCGGACCCTGATGGTTGGCCGTCTTCGTTGTGCGATCTCTGGACTGTGTCATTTTCAACTCCTTGTCATGGCATACGTGAAAGTGCCTGATCAGAAAGTCGCAACCGGTATTCCCAGCCGGCAATGTCGGCTGCGAAGCCACGCGCCGCTCTGAGGATCATCCTTGCGGGCACATGCGTTGCGGCGTACAGGGATGCCGCGGCAGCACGGAGACATTCATTTGATTCTGGAGAAACCATGAAAAATCTCATCGCGAATATCACTCTGGTCCTTCTTTGTGGCGCGTCGGCCGCGTTCGCACAAGGTGCAGGCCCGGATGGGAAAAGTGGCGCCGGTGCCGATGAGCCTGGCGCTGGCACCGGCACAGGCTGGAATAGCGCGGGACCGAACGAAACGGGTTCACCCCGCACACCGCGAAAGCATGCGAGCCGCGAGGACAAAAATCCGGGCACTACGCTGGCATCGCCCTCGGGCAATGCGCGATCAAACGACACATCCACCGGTAGCCGTTTTACAGGCAGCGTGAAAAAGAAACATACGATCGTTGGCGGAGGCGCCAGCAGCAAGCCTTCCCGGGAGGAAAGCCAACCCTCCCGCTAGAGAGGCTGCCCCCGCACTGCCTTCCCCGAGCGCACCCGGTAAGGTAACGAGCGAATGAATCCGGACGAAATAAAGCCGCCCGAAGGCGGCGGAGTGTCGCAGCTTCCAGAGTCCGCCACCTAGTTCGCAGAACGGGTCGAAACCTCGGGCGTGAGCACGACTTTGCGACAACCATCTTCCTTCTTCGCAAAGAGTTCGTAACCGAGCACCGCTTCAGAGAGCGGCAGATGGTGAGAGATGATCACCTCGGGTTTCAGCTCGCCACGTTCGATGCATGCCAGAAGCTCCGGCATGTAACGCTGGGTATGCGTCTGGCCCATCTTGAACGTCAGGCCCTTGTCGAAAGCGTCGCCGAACAGGAAGGTGTGAATGAACCCTGCATAAACGCCTGGCACGCATCACGATGCCGCCGCGACGTGTCGCAGCAATGGCTTGGCGCAAAGCCTTGCCGCTTGAGCCTTCGAGCTTGACTGCGGTGAGTGCCGTTTCCACGAGGCTGCCTTTGGCTTCGAAGCCGATTGCGTCAATGGACGCATCTACGCCACGTCTGTCTGTTGCTGCGATGATCAACTCCGCCGGGTCTTCATGCACGTCGAAATTGATCGGTTCGACGCCATAAGTCTCTGCAGCAAACGCAAGGCGATAGTCGTGATGGTCGACCATGAAAATGCGCTCTGCACCCAGCAGGCGGGCACAGGCTGCTGTCATCAAGCCGACAGGGCCTGCGCCAAAAATCGCCACCGTGCTGCCCGGGCCAATCTCCGCGTTCAGCACAGCCTGGTAGCCGGTAGGGAGAATGTCGGAGAGGAACAGCACCTTCTCGTCCGGCAAGATGGCCGGTAGCACCAGCGGGCCGACGTTTGCTTTGGGCACGCGGACGTACTCAGCCTGGCCGCCAGCGTAACCACCATACAAATGCGTGTAGCCAAACATGCCGCTGCCTGAGCGGGTGTTCTTCTTGTTCAGGATTGCGCCGCGTGCCGGATTGGTCGTTTCGCAGGCGGCATAGAGCGTCTTGCGGCAGAAGAAGCAGTCACCGCACGAAATGGTGAATGGAACGACTACACGGTCACCGCGCCGCAATCTGGTGACGCCCGGTCCCGTGTCTTCCACAATGCCCATGAATTCGTGGCCGAGGATGTCGCCATGCTCCATGCCCGGTACCTTGCCGCGATATAAATGCAAATCCGATCCGCATATTGCCGTTGCGGTGACACGCAGAATGATGTCGTCCGGCTGCTGCAACACCGGGTCCGGAACATTGTCGAGTCGCACGTCGTGCGGCCCTTGGTAGGTAAGTGCTTTCATGGCTCCTCCGTGAATGCGTCCGGGTGACGACGCTAACCTTCAAGGCAGCAATCGCCATGCCCTTGAATGCATCGCTACCTTGCACATCGCGAAAACCGCTGCCCCCGTCCACGACCGCACGTCTGGTCACGCTTATTGCTACGCCGTTAGTTGCGCCCATCGTTTTGATGGGCAACGCGATACCAAATCCCACATACATTACTCAGGAGCTCTATCATGAAAACCGAGGCAAGCAATGCCATAACGCTGTTGGTCAAGGACCACGCAGAAGTGAAAGAAATGTTCAAAAAATTTGAAGGACTTTCCGACCGTTCGAAAGCCAGCAAGAAAAAGATCGCAGACGCCATCTGCGAGGCGCTGACGCTGCACACGCAGATCGAGGAGGAGATTTTCTATCCGGCCGCGCGTGCGGCAATCAAGGACGGTGACCTGATGGACGAAGCCCTGGTCGAGCATGCAAGTGCGAAAGAGCTTATTGCCCAGATCCAGAGCATGGACCCGGACGATGAGCTGTATGACGCCAAGGTCAAAGTGCTGTCAGAACAGATCGAACACCACGTCGAGGAAGAGGAAACCGAGATGTTTCCGAAGGTGCGCAGGACCGGCCTTGATCTCGTCGCACTTGGCAAGGAAATGGCCGCTCGCAGAGAACTCGCACACGTCTGAACGCTTCTTCAAGTAACGCCGCCGCTCCATTGGAGCGGCGGCGTCTTTTTGTTGGCAAGGAAGATCAGCGACGCGCTCTCAGTGCCGTGTCGTATCGCGACCATGAATCTCACCCTCGCCACTCGGGCGATACAGTCCGCCTTCGGGGTTGCGTGGCGGCTCGGCGTATTGTTGTCGACCGGCCTGCTTTGCCGACATCTTCTCGGCCAACGCCGGAAACAGCTTTTCCATCGTTGTGTTGAGCTTGGACAGGGCTCCTACCTTGATGGAACGTTCAGGGTCGGTCGCAGCGTGCAGGATGGCCTCGGCCACGCGCTGCGGATCGATCATCGGCGTTGGCAGTTTGGGTTCGTGATCCATGTAGTTCTTGGCGTGTTGCGGATAAGGTGTATTCACTGCCGTCGGCTGGATGAGCGTGATGGACACCGGCGCCTTGTCGATCTCGGCCACCTCGACGCGTAGCGCGTCGGTAAAGCCCTTCACCGCATGCTTGGAGGCAGAGTACATGCCTTGCAACGGCACCACGGCGTCCGACACCTCGCTACCAAGGTTGATCAACGCACCGCCATTGGCGCGCAAATGAGGCAATGCGGCCAGGGAGCCATTCACTATGCCCCAGAAATTCGTGTCAAAGAGTCGACGGCTATCTTCCTCGTCGACCTCTTCAAGACGCCCGTAGATCGAAACGCCTGCATCGTTCACCCAGGTATCAATACGGCCGAAGCGCGATATCGCCGCCTCTGCGATGCGCTCTACCTGGTCACGCTCTGCCACATCGGCCGCGACGTAAATGGCCTCGGCGCCTGCTGCGACGAGTTCATCCACGATGTCGGCCAGAACGTCTTCGCTGCGGGCAGCGAGCACCAGCTTCGCGCCATGCGACGCAGCCTGTATGGCCGTCGCCAGCCCGATGCCGCTCGACGCACCTGTTATGACGACTACCTGTTCGTCTATGGGTTTGAGAAAATTGCTCATAGTGCCTCCTATGCCGCCGGTTCCGGTGCGCCTAGTTAAGGAATGATTGTCGGACGTGGCGGCGACATGCGCACCTAGAGAGCAGCAACGTATATTCCCGCACCGCTTCATGAAACCCGGATGCAGACGTCTTCAGTCTCAGTCCTAAAGCGTGGCATTACATATTTATTGACATGCTTCCTCTGCAACGGGCCTGAGTGCGATCACCGCATCGTGCGCGCCCGCCGCGCATTGGATCGCATTGCCAATGCTGTTGGCATCGTCCTGCCGTATCATTCGCATGAAGAATCCAGACTGATCGAGTCGCGGAGCAGGGATGGTGCAATTTGCGCGGAGACGTAATTCTTACAGGCGCGATGCGTCTGCCGGATGTATCGATTGTTGCATCCTGAACTTGCTCACGAGCAGATGACGCAAAGTCGAGTGTCTGCACAGCCTGGTCCATGCACTCGGCATGCTGGATATGTTCGCAGAGAGACGTGCGCGCCTGCCTGATGCCAGCCGTTGCGGGCTTTGATCGAATCCATGTTTCTCAGTGGGCTTGACGAAGCCGGGGAACGCCCCTTGCAGCGATAAGCCATGCAACCTTCATCCCCGGCGGTTGCTGACTTTTCTTCGAGGAGTAAACCATGTTCGCCCATAACAAGCGTCTGCAATACACAGTGCGCGTGGCCGGTCCCAATCCTGGTCTCGCCAATCTCATGCTGGAACAATTCGGCGGTCCGCAAGGCGAACTTGCCGCTGCCATCCGCTACTTCACACAGGCACTCGCCGAGGATGATGCAAGCCGCAAGGACATGCTGCTGGATATCGCCACGGAGGAGCTTTCGCACCTTGAAGTCATCGGCAATATCGTTGTCATGCTCAACAAGGGCGCCAAGGGAAAGCTTGCCGAGGGCGTCGAGGAAGAGGGCGAAATTTACCGCTCTATCACCGGTGCCGGTAATGATAGTCACGTTACGCAGGTGCTTTATGGTGCTGGTGCACCGCTGATCAATTCGGCAGGCGTGCCATGGTCGGCGGCCTACATCGACACCATCGGCGACCCGACGTGTGACTTGCGCTCCAACATCGCGGCCGAGTCGCGCGCCAAGATCGTTTATGAACGCCTGATCAATCTGACGGACGATCCCGGCGTCAAGGAAGCGCTGGGTTTCCTGATGACGCGCGAAGTGGCTCACCAGAAGTCTTTCGAGAAGGCGCTGTACGCGATCGAGCCTAACTTCCCGCCCGGAAAGCTGCCCGCCGATCCACGCTTTGCAGACACCTACTTCAGTCTGTCGAGCGGAAACGGCGGCGACCATCGCGGCCCGTGGAACGAGGGTGAGCAATGGAACTACGTCGATGGCGAGAATGCATTCACCCCCGCCGATGGCGGTGACGGCTCTGCCTCGGTCCAGGTGTCTGAGGCAGACGCGCAAACGCTTGCGGCATACGCCTTGCGCACACAGTCGAATGTCGATGCTGATCCACTGACCGGTGCCGATCTCGGCGCAGGCCCGGGCGCAGGAAAGACGACTGATTCTGCGAACGGGCAAGCCCGGCGGTTGTGAGTGACCGAGAAGTAATCGCAGTAAGGGCGGCAGCTTGGCGGCTGCCGCCATTTTTGAGAAATTGTATTTTTGATTGCCTGTCTCGCGACAGGCCGGCGCAGATGCGAAAAGACAACGTCATTCCCGCGAAAGCGGGAATCCACTTTTACGCTAGACCTGTGCCATTGAGTGGATTCCCGCTTTCGCGGGAATGACTGATTTGGAAGCTGGGGACGTGAATACATGCAGGTCCCCTTTTTATTACGAGGAACACGCAGTGCCGCCGTCACCCATTCCCGATAAGCTGCAACCGCCGCCGCCGTTTCCGCCTGCACAGCTGGCAGCACGTCTGCCGCCGCGCGCGCCTGCCCTGCCAGGTGGACGTGGCCGGCTCCTGCTTTTTCTCGGCCCGGCTGCACTGGTCAGCGTGGGCTATATGGACCCGGGCAACTGGGCGACCGACCTCGAGGGCGGCGCCAGATTCGGTTACCAGTTGTTGTGGGTGCTGGTGGTCTCCAACCTCATGGCCCTGATGCTGCAGACGCTTGCCGCACGGCTCGGTGTCGTGACGGGGATGGACCTGGCCCAGGCCTGCAGGGCCGCGTATCCAAAGTCCATCGTGCGCGCGCTGTGGCTGCTGGCCGAGCTGGCCATCGTGGCCTGCGACCTGGCCGAAGTCATCGGCAGCGCGCTCGCCCTGAATATGCTGTTCGGGTTGCCGCTGCTATGGGGTGCCATCCTGACCGTGTTCGACGTACTGCTGATCTTTGCCTTGCAGCGACGCGGCATGCGCCCGCTGGAGACGATCATCATCGCGCTGGTGCTGACTGTCGCGGCCTGTCTCTTCTATGAGATCTGGCTCGTCAAGCCATGGCATACCGCGGCCCTCGCCGATCTGGCGCCCCGACTGGACAACCAGAACCTGTATATCGCCATTGGCATACTCGGTGCGACGGTGATGCCGCACAACCTCTATCTGCATTCTTCCATCGTCAGCTCGCGACGCATCGGTCCGAGCGTGGCGGAGAAGCGCCAGGCGCTGCGTTACTACTTCATCGATACAGGTATTGCGTTGAACTTTGCGCTGCTCGTCAACGCGGCCATTCTCGTGCTGGCGGCCGCCGCTTTCTGGGGGCGCGGAATCGTGTTCGATGACATCCGCCAGGCCCAGCAGCTCCTGGCGCCGCTACTGGGCACCAGCACGGCGGCGACGGCCTTTGCCCTGGCCCTGTTGTGTGCGGGGCAGAGTTCCACCATCACCGGCACGCTGGCCGGCCAGATCGTGATGGAAGGCTTTCTGCAATTACGTATTGCGCCGGTGTTGCGCCGCGCACTGACGCGCTTGCTGGCGCTTGTCCCGGCCCTGCTGGTGCTGTCCATTTTTGGCGAGCGGGGTACCTTACCCTTGCTGATTGCCAGCCAGGTCGTGCTGAGTCTGCAGCTCCCCTTTGCTGTCATTCCACTGGTGCGCTTTACCAATTCAGAAGCACTTATGGGTGGCTTCGCGAATCCTCGCTGGATAAAAATTCTGGCAGCGGTTGTCGTGACACTCATCGTGGCCGCGAATGCGCTGCTGGTAGCGCGGACCATTGATGAATGGGCGGCGCAGACTGCCTGGGGAACTTCGCTCGCAGTCGGGCTGGCGCTCGTGTCGCTTACAGGCCTTGCCGGTGTTGGCCTGATCAGCATGAAAAATCAAAGCGCAAGAATTTCATTCGCCGGGTAACAACTTCATATTTCAAGCGCTCCAGCTAGGTGCCTGGATGATGTTCACGACGGATTGGCTTGTCATATTCCCGGGCCAAGCGTACCGCTGTGCCGTGGCAGCAATCGAATCCAACATACGTGCTGGAGGCTGCTCATCGACAAGCTTCGAGGCAGACCTTGTCCTTTGTGGTCACGCCCATTCACGTCCATCTCAGGCCCATCACGTGTCGCTGCGCTTGCTTGTCTGTCCGTTCCTGGCGAAGAGATTTTCCGCCGCCTGCATCAATGCATCGAGCGATACCGGCTTGCTGATATGCGCATCGAAGCCCGCCTCCAGCGCAAGTTGCGTGTCTGAAGGGCGGCCGAAGCCGGTGAGGGCAATGGCCGGGATCTGGCGCATGTTGTCGATCTTGCGCAGCGCGCGGATCAGATCGTGACCGTCCATTTCCGGCATGGCGATGTCGGAAATGATGAGATCGAACTCCTCATTGCCAGCGATCTGCAGCGCCTGTTTCGCGCTGGACGCAGAGGTGATGCTGGCGCCGTCGAGCTCCAGCAACTCGCTGAAAGAGGCGAGCGTTTCCAGGGTGTCGTCGATGAGCAGTACGCGGCGACCGGACAGCGCACCCGTGGATCGTGGCGCCCCGTCTGCGCGCTGCGTGCCGGCATACAGCGGCAGCCAGACCGTGAAGGTTGTGCCGTGGCCGAGGCCTTCCGAACGCACTTCGACGCGGCCGCCGTGAGCATCCACAAGCTGTCGCACCAGTGCGCAGCCGATACCCAGGCCGCCGTCCTTGCGCGTGCTCGAGCGGCCCGCTGCCTGCCGGAACATGTCGAACACTTTGCCGATGAATTCGGGTGCGATACCTTGGCCGGTGTCGCTCACTTCGAGCCGCCCGGAGGCGCCGTCGCGTGACAGGTTTACAGTGACGGAGCCACCGGCGGGGGTGAACTTGATGGCATTGCTCAGCAGATTCCATACGATCTGCTCGAGCCGCGTAACATCGACGAAGACCAGCGCGGACTCCTCGACCTCCAGGCTCAAGGCGACGTCCCTGGCCTGTGCGCTGGGGAGCATGGCATGGACGATGTCATCGACGATGACCGCCCACGGAACTCCCGCCCGGTTGAGCGAAAGCTTGCCCATGCGCACACGCGACAGGTCGAGCAGATCGTCGATGATCTGTGCCTGGTTGGTAACCGTGCGCCGTATCGTTTCTGCCGCGCGCACCGCGGGAGGGGTGTCACGGATCAGTGGCATGCGCGCCAGCATCTCCGCATTCACGGCGATGAGGTTGAGCGGGTGCTTGAGCTCGTGGGACATGACAGCCAGTAGTTCGTCCTTGAGGTTGCTGGCGGCCTTCTCCTGCTTGAATTGCTCCTCGCGATTGGTCTCGTGGAGTTTCCTGCCGGTAAGGTCGCGCGCGATCTTGGCGAAACCCTTGCCGCCTTCGAGTACGGTGGTAATGCCACTGCAAAAAAAGGTACTGCCGTCCTTGCGTTGATGCCAGCGTTCATCCTCGGCACGGCCCTCGGCCCTGGCCTGGCTCAGTTCCATTTCCGGCGCATCGCGCTGACGGTCCTCCGGCGTGAAGATAATGCTTGCGGAATGCCCGACCACATCGTGTTCCGTGTAACCGAAGATGCGTTGTGCGCCGATGTTCCAGCCGGTCAGGATGCCGTCATTGTCCATCGTGATGATGGCGTAGTCGCGCGTGCTGTCCGCCACCAGCCGCATGCGCTCTTCGCCTTCGCGCAGGGCTTCTTCGGCATGGCGCCGGCCGGATATGTCGATGAAGGTCAGCACCGCGCCGTCGATGTGATCCTCGGTCGTGCGGTAGGGCAGCAGGCGGGCGATGTACCACTTGTCGTCACTGCTGCGCACTTCGCGCTCGATCACCTGCAGCGAGCGGAAAGCGGCGGCGGCATCGGCCGCCAGCGATTCGTAATCCAGACGGTGCGTGATGTCGAGCAGCGAGCGGCCGATGTCCGACGGGATGATGCTGAAGATGTCGGTGGCGCGTGGCGTATAGCGCTTGATGCGCATATCGCTGTCGATGAACACGGTGCCGATGTCGGTCGAGGCGATGAGGTTCTGCAGGTCGTCGTTGATCTTGCTGGTCTCGTCCACCTTTATCTTGAGTTCGTGATTGACGGTGATCAGCTCTTCATTGATCGACTGCAATTCCTCGCGGCTGGTTTCGAGTTCTTCGGTAGCAGAGCGCAATTCTTCGTTGATGGCCTGCAGCTCTTCGTTGCTGGCCTTGAGTTCCTCGGTCGAGGTTTCGGCGTGCTCGATAGTGAGCTGTAGCTGCTCCTTGACGCGGTGCAGCTCGGTTTCGAGTTGCTGCACCATCAGGCCCGTGCCATCGACGTCGTTCGACTCCACGTGATCGCTGGTGGTGTCTTCCACTTCATTGAAAACGACCAGCAGGAAGTCGGTGTTTTTTTCATTGACCGGCCGCACCGTCATGTTCACGTAGAACACGCGTTCGTCGCGATTGATCTGGATGCGGCGTGCCTCGACACTCTTGCGCGACTGCGCAGCCTGGAACATGGCGGTGCGCAGCTCGAGTCGCAGCTCGGGGTGAATCAGTGTCAGGATGTGTGCGACGGTACGCCAGCGGCATAACGCAGGAAGTCGCCAGCACGGTCGGTGACGTGCACGATGTCGTAGTCCGGTGCTACCAGCACGCTCGGCGGCGCATAGTGCTCGAGCAGCTTCTGATGCAATTCGGCATAGGGCACGTAGCGGTTCTCCGGCGCCGATGCCAGCATGGGCGCATTGGCCACACCGAGCGCGCCGAGCGGCAATGTCGGCACGTAGCGGCTGCGCGAAACAGGATTGGCGCGATAGATGCGGTTCTTCTTGTCTACGATGCTGAATTGCTGGCCGGCCGCGTCGGCCGATTCGGAAGTGCCAAGAAACAGGTAGCCGCCCGGCCGCAAGGCGAAGTACAGCATGTCCAGCACCTCGGCCTGCACGCTGCGATCCAGGTAGATCATCAGGTTGCGGCAGCAGATCAGGTCGAGCTTGGAGAAAGGCGGGTCGCGCAGGATGTTATGTGCGGCAAACAGCACTTTTTCGCGCAGACCTTTGCGTATACGGTAGCGCGACTGTTCCTTGCTGAAGAACTCGCGCAGCCGTGCCGGCGGTACATCGGTCACGATGGATTCCGGGTAGGCGGCACTGCGTCCGATGGCAATCGCACTGGTGTCGATGTCGGTAGCGAAGACCTGGATATCCGGCGGTTCGGGATGGCGCGTCTGTTCCTCGCGCAACAGCATGGTGATGGAATACGCCTCTTCACCCGTTGCACAGCCAGCGATCCAGGCGCGCACCTGTTCGCCCGGCTCACGCTTGGCGAAGATGGCAGGAATGACCTCGCGCTCCAGTGCCTCGAAAGCCTCCCGGTCGCGGAAGAAATTCGTCACGCTGATGAGCATGTCTTTCAGCAGCAAAGGCGTTTCATCGACGTTTGCCTGCAGGAAGCTGCGGTAGGTCGGCAAGTCGGGCAGGGCATTGACCTGCAGGCGCCGCTCGATACGGCGCAATACGGTAGCGCGCTTGTAATGACGGAAATCGTGGCCGGTGCGCGAGCGCAACAGCACCATGATCTCGCGCAGGGCTTCTTCGGCCGCCGCACTGCGTGCCGTCGAGCTTGGGGTGTCGACACGGAGGTCGGGATCGACCGGGCCGGGCAGCTCAATGCTGCGCGCGTTCCGCCACAGCTCGATGAGCTTGTGCGGCATATCCGCGACTGGCAGGATGAAATCGATCAGGCCGGTCGCGATGGCGCTCGCCGGCATGCCGTCGTATTCAGCCTCATCGGGCGACTGTGCCAGCGCAACGCCGCCACGCTCCTTGACGCGCGTCAGGCCAACGGCGCCGTCGGAACCGGTGCCGGACAGGATGATGCAGATCGCGCGTTCGCGATGCACATGGGCTAGCGTACGGAAGAAAAGGTCGATAGCGACATGACGTTCGCGTGGGCGCTCCAGCGGCGAAAGTGTAAGCGTGCCGTCATCCATCGACAGGTGCTTGTTCGGCGCAATCACATACACGCGGTTCGCTTCGATCTTCACAGGCTCGGTCACCTGCAGCACCGGCATGCGCGTCACACGCTGCAGGATTTCGTCCGACTTGCTATCGTGTTTTGGCGAGAGGTGCAGGACCACGACAAAGGCCATGCCGGTATCGGCAGGCGTGTGCTGGAGGAAATCCGAAACAGCCTGCAGACCACCGGCTGAAGCACCAAGACCGACGACCGGAAACTCCAGGTCGCTGAGACGCAGATCCTCTTCCTCGGGATCCAGAGGCAGTGCGGCGGTATCGTTCACTTCGTGTGCCTTTCGCGGCCGCTGGCGGGGGTTCGCAAGCGTATCAGGGCCGCGCAGCAAATGCGACTTCAAGATTCGTTCCCGGCGTCGTCCCGGGTGGCTTCATCGAGCCCGCTTCGTTGGGACAGGCTCTGCATTGAATTGCAATGATTGGGCATACTTGATTTGCTGAACGGCAAAACACGTTTGCAAATCCGATTTATGCCAAAGACAAGTCATTCCCGCATGGTGGAATATGCAGGCGTTTTGGCGTAAGCCAAAAGCTCTCCCAAGCAGGAATCTGCTTCTACGTGAGACTTGTATTACCGGGTAATACCGGATGGATTCCCGCGTTCTGTATCAGACCAAGGATTCGTGAACAGGCTCCTGGACAGCAGGCCGTCGGTGATCGTGCCCTACCAGTGACGGCCGTGGCGGTGATACGAATGCCCGAAACCGAAATAAATCGATGGGCCCCAGATTACTGCAGGGCGACGATATACAACCACGGGACCCTGTTCGATGTATGTGGTGGCAGGAGCAGCCTGGGTCTCCACGATTGTCGTGCTCGCCGGCGCTGGCGTCGTTCCCTCGACGCTGACGACGATGGGCACCCACTCGCCAGGGTCGTTGTTCATGCGGGTCGTGTAGCGCTGGCCGGCGTACTCGTAGGTAACGTCATATCCCAATGTGCGTTGCTGCGATGTCTGCGTCGTCTGACAGCGGCGAACGGTCTGCGTAGTCGTCTGCCCGTCCTGGTTGTCGATCCTGTCGCCCACGACAGCGCCTGTCACTGCACCGATGGCGGTTGCCGCCATCTTTCCGCCGCCTTTGCCTATCGTGCTGCCCAGCACGCCACCGGCAATGCCGCCGACAATCGCACCGCCCGCTGAACGTGGTTGCTGTACTACCACCTGTTCGTCCCAGCAGGATCGCTGTGGCACCTGCACTTGCTGCAGTACCGGCGTACTCGAAACCACATGCCCGTATTCGGCGGCATGGGCCTGGACGCTCAAGGCCGTCAGAGCCGTCACCATCAAAAGCTTGTTCATTTCAACCTCGTCAATTCACATCAGCAAACCCCAACCAGCGTACAACCTTCTTTATGTATTTTCGGCACAACGAAGGCCGATTGCCAGCAGACTTACAATCGCTTGCAAATGTCTGGTCGAGCCAGATAGGGCTTGCGTCTGTGGCAGATGCACGGTTGCAGGAACAGCTACGAACTGCCATGCGATACGGCCCCACATTTGCACGCAGAGAGTTAGAAGGGCTGCTCTTCATGGCAAGGAGAAATTTGCAGAAAGGAAGCAGACGATCACTGTGTTCGCTGATGGGAATGCTGCCGGGCAGGGCGGTCAGCGAACGGCGCGCTCTTTAGCGCTTGAGTAACAAGGCAGGCTCGACACCCAAAGCCAGAGCGATCTTTTCGATGTTGTAAATGGTGACGTTCTTTTCGCCTCTTTCCAGCATCCCGATGTAGGTGCGATGCACCCCGGCCTGTTCGGCGAACTCCTCTTGCGACCAGCCGAGCGCAAGTCTTCTGCGCCGGATGTTGGCGGCAAAAACGGAAACGAGCGAGAGTTTGGCTGACTTGACGGACATTTACGGAATGTCCGTTTTTGCATACTATGATTCTACATACTGTGATTAGCAATTATTGACCGACTGTGCCATAGTCCTTCGGCATAACCAGTCGAGAAGTGAAATGAAGGTAGTAAAAAAAGAAGCTCGGAATGAGACGCCCTGCACAAGCTGGGCGCTCATGAGAATCAAGAGTCTATGGAGTTTCATCTTCTTGCTCACGGCCTGCTCATCGCAGCCACCAACAGCCATCGACCTTGCGCAAGCACTGACTCAAACCTATAGCTGCCCGCTACTGGCACTCTCGGACGTATCGCTGACCAGCATCGAGCCCGCTTCGGGCCAAGCGCACCAAGTGGTGTTCACCTATT